>NZ_JAVFJJ010000021.1:588-59342 GCF_030908245.1 Sinomonas sp. ASV322 | reverse complement strand
CTGATATGGAGTAGTCCGCTGTCAAGTGGGCATGGCGAGGCGCCGCCGGGAGGGAGTCCTGGCGGCGCCTCTGTGCTTCGCGTGGCGGGCGCCGGCGAGCGTGTCGTTGGGCGACGCGCGGTCAGGCTGATATGCGCGGGTTGGCTACCGCAGGGCGGTGGTTCGGCTGGAGTCGGTCCGCGTGTCTAGGAGCGAACGTTGGCCCCAGGAGGGGGTCTGTTCATAGTTGCGCCGCGGGTGGCTCCACGCGCTGCCGCCGGCACCTTGCGCCGTGGCGAAGCGGCCTTCGGGAGTCAGTCGTCGTCCATGACTGCCAGGGACCAGCACCAGCCGGCCAGCTCGCGGGCGACGGCGACGTTGGCCACGGTCGGGCGCTTGCGCCGCTCGAGGAACCGCACCCACCGGGCGTGCAGGCGCTGGTTGCCCTCGTCGCCGCGGGCCCGTGCCGCGGCCGGGGCGAGCTCCCACCGGTCCCGAAGGGTCTTCCCGACCGCGTAGCGGGCACGGTGGTGCCAGGCGGCCTCGACCAGGAGGCGGCGGACGTGGGCGTTGCCGGTCTTGGTGATCGGCCCCTGCGCCCGGGACGCGCCCGAGGAATGCTCGGACGGGGTCAGCCCGACGAAGGAGCCGATGGTGGCCCCGGTGAACCGGTGCCAGTCTCCGATCTCTACCGCGAGGGCGAACCCGGTCAGCGTGCTGACCCCGCGCAGGCAGCCCAGGCGGTGTACGGCCGGGGCGAACTCGCTGCCCGCAGCGAGCTCCTCGATCGCGCGGTCGAGCCGGTCGCGGCGGGCTTTGACCGTCAGCACGGCCTCGTAGTCGGAGTCGAACGCCATCCGGGTCGCCCTCGAGCCCAGCGCCGGGGCCGCGTCCCTGCGCAGCCACGTGTCATGGGCCCCGGTCCAGGCATCGCCTCCGTCGTAGACGATCCCGTGCCGCAGCAGCAGCTTCGAGAGCCGGTGCCGGGCCCGCATCAGGTCCCCGCGGCAGTCCTCCCGCGCCCGCACCAGGTCACGCGCGGACTCCTGCTCCACGGTCGGGACCGCCACCGGGGTGACCTCGTCCAGGCGCAGCAGCCTCGCCAGGTGCACCGCGTCCCGGGCATCGGTCTTCACCCGGTCCCCCGACGGGCGCTGGAGCCGGGACGGGGCCGCAACCACGCACCTGACCCCCCGTGAGGTCAAGGCCCGCCAAAGCCCGAACCCCGTCGGGCCGGCCTCATAGACCACGGCGACCGGGCCTGGCAAGCAGGCCAGCCATGACCTGATCGCCTGCTCCGACGGGGCAAGCCTGGCCTGCACCAGCTCGCCGGTCACGCCGTCGATCGCCGCCGCGGCAACCGAACGGGCGTGCACATCCAGCCCAACACTCGTACGCTCAATGAACACCGGGGCCTCCCACGCATGTCGGATAGGCCGGGCAGGGGACTCTGCCCGGTAACCCACGAATCTGCGTGAGCGAGGCCCCGGCCCGCAACCACCCACGAAGTGGTGGTCACTCCATACCGTCTAGAGCTTTTCACGCGGCACGGCGCACCTTCCGGGGCGCGAGCGGGATCTCCCGCATCGCTCTTCCGAGAGGTGCGCCTTTCTGCGTTAACATCCGTCTCATCAGCCACAGCTCTGGCGTGAAGCCCCTGCGGACCGGATTATTAAGCCACCGCCCCTATTGAGTAAATCCAAACGCTGGACAATCGTGTCCTTCGGTGCGACCATCTTGTTGTCATCGCGCGGGCTCGCCGGCCTGAACGGCCCGTTGCTTCAATCATGGTCGAGAGGAACGCCATGGTAGGGCTGGCACATTCGTCACTCAGTTCACGCCACCACGAGTCCGTGGACGCCGTCATCGTCGGATCGGGATTCGGGGCCTCCGTCGCGGCTCTGCGGCTTGCCGAGGCAGGGCAGTCGGTCGTCCTCATGGAGCGGGGCCGCCCGTACGCCCCGGGGGAATTCGCCCGTTACCCGGACCAGATGGGCGCCAACTTCTGGGACCCGGATCGGCAGCTGTACGGGCTCTTCGACGCGTGGACGTTCCGCGGGCTCGAAGGCCTCGTCTCGGCCGGCCTCGGCGGCGGCTCGCTCATCTACGCGAACGTCCTCCTCCGCAAGGACGAGAAGTGGTTCGTCCGGGAGTCCCCCGTCCCGGGCGGCGGCTACGAGAACTGGCCCTTCACCAGGGCGGATCTCGACCCCTACTACGATCGGGCCGAGCAGATGCTCACCCCGGTCCGGTACCCCTACCAGAACACCCCCAAGACGAACGCGATGGAGGCGTCCGCGGCCACGCTCGGGCTCAACATCCAGCGGCCGCCGATCGCCGTCACGTTCTCCCCCACCCCAGGGGGCACACCCCGCACCAACGTCCCGCTTCCGCCGGCGCCCTACGGAAGCGTCCACGGCCCGGACGCGGTCCGCACCACGTGCACGCTGTGCGGAGAATGCGACCTCGGCTGCAACTCTGGCGCCAAGAACACCCTCGACCACACCTATCTGTCCGCGGCCAAATACGCCGGGGCCGATCTGCGCACGCTCCACGATGTGCGCGGGATCCGCCCCGTGCCGGGCGGGTATGAGGTGCGGTACGTCGTTCACGATCCCGAGGGCCCGGGCGGGCTGCTCGCTGAGCGGATCATCCGCTGCCGCCGCCTCGTGCTCGGCGCCGGGACGTTCGGCACGAACTTCCTCCTGCTCCGAAACCGCGGCTCCCTGCCTGGGCTCAGCTCGACGCTCGGCACCCGCTTCAGTGGCAACGGGGACCTCCTCACCTTCATCCTCGACGCGAAGACGCCGAGCCCAGACGGGGAAAAGCCGGGCGTCCGGACGCTGTACGGGAGCGACGGCCCCGTCATCACGACAGCGATCCGCGTCCCGGACACGGTCGACGGCGGGACGGGCCGCGGCTACTACGTCGAGGACGCGGGATACCCGGCCTTCATGAACTGGCTCATCGAGACCGCCGACCTCACCAGCACGGCCGAGCGGACCGCGAAGGTCGCGCTGCAGCTCCTCAAGGACCGCGTCTTCGAGGCGCGGCGGTCGAATATCTCGTCCGACCTCGCCGCCGCTCTCGGCGACGGGCACCTCTCGGCCAGCTCGCTCCCGCTGCTCGGCATGGGACGCGACGTTCCCGACGGCGTGATGGGCCTCGCCGAGGGAAAGCTCGAGATCGACTGGACCATCGCGACGTCCGAGAAGTACTTCGCGCGGGTCCGCGGAACGATGGAGGACATCGCGGGCCAGCTCGACGGGCGATTCGTCGACAACCCGCTCTGGTGGGCCAAGCGCGTCATCACGGTTCACCCCATCGGCGGCGCCCCGGCCGGGGACAACCCCTCGTCCGGCGTGTGCGACCCCTACGGCGAGGTCTTCGGCTACCCGGGCCTCTACGTCGTGGACGGAGCTGCCATGCCCGGGCCCGTCGGGGCAAATCCGTCGCTCACCATCGCGGCGTTCGCCGAGCGGGCGTGCGAGCGCCTGCTCTCGTCGGCGTCGTCGGCCGCGTCGGCCGCGTCGGCCGCGTCGGCCACATCCGCGTCGGCCACATCCGCGTCCCCCACGACGGCGGCGTCGTCCCCGGCCGCGTCGGCCACACCGGCGCCGACGACGACGGCGGGCGAGGCGGCGCCGTCGTCCGCCCATGGCGCGGCAAACCCGGCCGACGCGCCCGCCCCCAGCGAGCCCGCCGCGGTCCCGTTGGGGCCACGGTCCCTCGCGCCGGACGCGACCAAAGGCCTCGGCGCCCGCCGCGAACGCCCAGGCGCGCCCCTCGACGCCGCGGACCGCCATCGCGCCGAAAGGCGGGCGGCCGCCCCTGCCGGGGCGACGTCCGTGGCGTTCACCGAGCAGATGCACGGCTGGTTCAGCCCCGAGGCCACAGACCCGGCCGTGGGCAGCAGCCTAGGGCGCGAGCAGGGCAAGAGTGTCATGTTCGAGCTCACGATCACCGCCCCGGACATCGAGGAGTTCGTCGCGGACCCGAGCCACGCCGGCGTCGCGACCGGCTATCTCGTGGCAGACCAGTACGGCGGGCGCCTCCCCGTGGAACGGGGATGGTTCAACCTGTTCGTCGACGACGGCTCCTTCGGCGGGCGGCCCGCACGGCGCATGCTGTACCGCCTCTGGGTCCGTGACCCGGGCGGAACGAAGCTCACGTTCACGGGCCACAAGCTCGTCCGCGAGGACGGCGTGCTCAACCTGTGGCGGGACACAAGCACCCTGTACGCGACCTTCCTCCACGGCCACGTCCCGCCTCCCGCGGACGGGACGGAGACGACGCCGGGCGAGCAGCCCGAAGTCGTCGGCGCCGGCATCCTGCATATCCGGCCCCCGGACTTCGCGAAGCAGCTCACGACGTTCCGCACGGCCGGCCCCGCGGGGCCCGAAGCGCTCGCGACGTTCGGACGCTTCTTCCTCGGCCAGCTCTGGACCGTGTACGGCCCGGGCGCCCGCCGCGCGCTCTCCACGCCGAGCTGATCCGGCTGTCCCAGCCGGCTCCGCCGAAACGCTGACCCATGACCACGGAAGGAGCGAAGCCATGGACATCACCCGCGCCGACCATGTGACCACCATCATCCCGTTCAGGGCACGAGACGGCCGCCCCCTCAGCCTCGTCCACGTGACGTCCCCGATCGCGCCGTCGAAGGGGCCCGTCCTGCTCGTCCACGGCGCAGGGGTCCGCGCCGAGCTGTTCCGGCCGCCGGTCGCGACCACCCTCGTCGACGTCCTCCTCGAGGACGGGTGGGACGTGTGGATGCTCAACTGGCGCGCGTCGATCGACCTCGCCCCGGTTGCGTGGACCCTCGCCGACGCCGCCGTCTACGACCACCCGGCCGCCGTCGACCGCGTCCTCGACGAGACCGGCGCCGAGACGCTCAAGGCGGTGATCCACTGCCAGGGGTCCACCTCATTCGCGATGTCTGCGGCGGCAGGCCTGCTCCCGCGCGTCGACACGATCGTCTCGAACGCCGTTTCGCTGCATCCCGTGGTTCCGGGCTTCTCGCGATTCAAAATCGAACGCCTCGCCCCGCTTGTGCAGCATTTCAGCCCGTTCATCTCCCCCGCGTGGGGAATCCGCTCGGAGGGGTATTTCAGCCGGGTGGTGCGCGCGATCGTCAAGGCGAGCCACCACGAATGCGACAACACGGTGTGCAAGCTCGTGAGCTTCACGTACGGGAGCGGGCGGCCGGCGCTCTGGCGGCACGAGAATCTCGACGAGGCGACCCATTCGTGGATCCAGGGCGAATTCGCCGAAGTGCCGCTGAGCTTCTTCACCGAAATGGCCCGCTGCATCAGGGCGGGGAGCCTCGTGACGGTCGGACACCACCCCGAGCTCCCCGATGACTTCGGGGCCCAGGCGCCCCGGACCGACGCGCGCTTCGCCCTCCTCGCGGGACTCGACAACCTGTGTTTCCTCCCGGAAAGCCAGGAACGCACCTACGAATTCCTCGGACGCCACCGGCCCGGCCGGGACACGCTCCACCTCATTCCCGGCTACGGGCATCTCGATGTCTTCTTCGGGGCCAATGCCTGGCAGGACACCTTCCCGATCATCGTCAAGGAGTTGAACTCATGAATTCCCTCGCACGGCTCCTCACTCCGCTCGTCAAGCTCATGCCATCGACGCTCCCCGAACGCCAGAACGAGCTCCGCGGCCAATACGCCTCGGCGGACACGATCGAATTCGTCATGCCCGTGAATTCGCATCACTCCCCCGTCCTCATGGCGGCGTTCCCCGTCAACGCGAGGGCCGCCGCGGCGCTCCTGCCCGGAAAGGAGCTCCACCCGCTGACCATCGGAGGAAAGGGGATCCTCATGGTCACGATCGTCAACTACGAATCGACGAACATCGGGAAATACATCGAATACTCGCTCGCGATCGCCGTCACCCACGGACTCAAGCCGCGCCCGCCGCTCTTGCCGTTCGTTTTCCAGAAGAGCATGGGAATGGGACAGTTCGTCGTCGACCTCCCCGTGAGCACCGAGATCTCCGTCAAGGGCGGGAAGGGCATCTGGGGCATGCCGAAGCATCAGGCCAACCTTGACTTCGTCATCGACGAGACCACCGTCTCGGCCCAATACGATCTCGACGGAAAACTCGGCTGCTACGTCGAGATCGAAAAGCCCGAGCCCATGGGGCTGCCCCTCAAGATGGCGGCCTCCAACTATTGCGCGTTCCGAGGAATGCTCTGGAAGTCGGACATCTATTTCGAGGCCGTCGCCGACGTTGCCTTCGGGCGCAAGGCCAAGGGACGGATTGTCTTCGGCGACTCGCCCCGGGTCGCGCCCTTCAAGACCCTCGGCGTCGGGAGCAGTCCGCTCTTCACGGCGTGGCTCCCGCAGACGCACGGCGTGCTCGACGACCACTTCGAGGCATGGTTCCTCACGGCAGAGAGCCACGCGGCCCTCGCGTCGCTCGACGGCGGCGAAGGCCTCGAGAGCGTCGTGGGCCTCGGCAAGAGCCAGAAGTGGCTCGCACCGCCCGACCGCTCGCTCACCGCGGCGGACCGCCTCACCGTCGGAGGGCAGGCATCATGAACTGGCTGCTCCTGCTCGACGAGCTCTACTTCCTATTCGGGGCCACGATGTACGTCGGCACCATGTGGGTGCTCAAGTGGTTCCTCTACCCCACGTGGCGCTCGCTCGACCGCAGCAACGTCGACATGCACTTCGGCGTCCCGACCAAGCGGGCCACCGCGTTCTTCACCGTCGTCGTGCCCATCATGTTCATCGCCGGCGCCGTCATGATCTGGGCCGAATGGGGCACGACGCGCATCATCCCGGCCTTCATCTGCGAGGCGGGCATCATCGCGCTCACGATCGTGGGCCAGGGGCTCATCATCCCCATCAACATCAAGATCCGCAGCGGCGACTTCGCGGACGACAACGAGCTCCGGAGCATGCTCATCCGCTGGATGATGCTCAACGACATCCGCTTCTACGTCTCGACGATCACGTGGCTATCGATGGTGTGGATCCTCGTGGTGCGTGGGCACCTCCTGGGGTCCTTCGCGTGAGCGCCGCGGACCTCGGGCGGATCGCGCCCGACCGCAACGGGCGCGGCCTCCTCGCGTGGGCCTCGGCAGATCCTCTGCGCGCGCTCCTCGCGGCCATCGCCGTCGTCACGATAGTCTCCGGTGCCGCGCAGATCCCGCTCGGCGACGTCGTCCTCCGCTTCCTCGGCGTCACCCCCGGGCTCGTCGAGCGGCAGCTCTTCGGGACGATCGGCATGTTCATGGTCGTCGTGGGCGGGCTGCTCCTGCACACGCTCGCGACGTCGACGGCGTCCCGCCCGGTGCTCCTGTGGTGCGGCCTCCAGAAGGTCGGTGCCGCGGCCGCCGTCGGCATCGGCGTCGCAACCGCTGCCTTCGCGCCGCTCGCCCTGGCCGTCGCCTCGTTCGACTTCGTCACCGGGATCCTGTGCTTCGTCTACCTGAGGAAGCTCCCGCGTGTGCGGAGGCTCCGGCCGTGAAGCGCTCGCTCGTGCTTGCGGGAGGCGGGATGCGCGTCGCGTGGCAGGCCGGCGTCGTGCGCGCGCTCGCCGAGGAAGGCATCGAGTTCGACCACATCGACGGATCGTCGGGCGGAATCCTCGGCACCGGGATGCTCCTCTCGGGGGTCACCCCCGACGAGATGTGCAGCCGATGGTCGCGTCTGGACGTCAAGGACTTCAGCTCGGCGCTTCCGATCGGCGACTATCTCAAGGGTCCCGGCGCCCTCCCGGCGCTCGGCGACGCCGACGGCATCCTGCGGAAGGTCTTCCCGGCGCTCGGGATCGACGCCGACGAGATTCGACGGCGCGCTGGCCTCCCCGGCGCGGTCGAAGGCACGTTCAACGTCGCCGAATTCACACACAAGGTCGCCCACGCGATCGACGCTCAGCACATCGACGCCGAACTCATGGCCGCCGGCATGTCCCTCGCCCTCTTCGTCACTCCGCTCGAACGGGACGGGCAGGTCTGGACCGACGCCGTCTGGATGCGCGACGCGAACGTGCGGGAGGCGCTGCGCCGCGGCGCCGACGAGGTGTGGCTCGTGTGGTGCATCGGCAACTCGCCCTCGTGGGGCGACGGGCTGTTCGAGGCGTACGTGCACATGATCGAGATGAGCGCGATGGGCGCCCTTCTCGCCGACTTCGCCGAGGCCGCCGCGGCGGGGCGCGAGTTCGTGCTGCACGTCATCCGGCCCGAGCATCCGCTTCCGCTCGACCCCGAGTTCTACGTCGGCCGCATCGATGCGGACGCCCTGATCGGCATGGGATACCGGGACGCCCGCGCGTACCTCGGCACCCTGAATCCCGGTGGCGTCGCGCACGATGAGTCCTGCACCGCGATGATCGACCGTGTCCCCGGCGTCCGCTTCAACGAAGCGCTCCACGGCTCGGCCGAGGGGCAGCCGCTCTCGCTCCGGGTCACCCTCGTGGTGCCGACGCACGACGGCGTGCAGACGCCGGAGGTCACGGGCTACATCGACTTCGCGCCGTTCGGGTCCCGTGTCTTCCTCGCCGACGGCGCCGTCGAGTCCAGCGGCGAGCGGATCTCCTACCGCGGCCGTGTCCGAGTCGACGGCGAGTGGGCAGATTTCCGGCTCACGCGGACGTTCGACGACGGCGCGCTCGACGGGTGGCACGACGCGCGGCATGCGCGGCTCGAGATCGGCGGACGCATCGCGATTGATGTCTCGATGGGCCTCGGCGACGTCGCCGCGCTCCTCGGGTCGGTCGAACCCGTGGGCGTGCACGGCGTGGCCGACCGGGCGGCCGCCGTCGCGGGCTTCGCGGCGCGGGGCCTGCGCGAGCTGTTCGGCGCCTGACCAACCCGCCGCCTCTCGCGGGTGTCGGAATCTCACCAGTTTCTCTCCGCGTCCGACGGCGTGGCGCCGCCAGACGTCGGCGAGTCGCGCCGTCGTCGGCTTTGATCGTGGTGAGTTTCCGACGGGAGCGTCGGGGTCAGTCGGTGAAGATGGCCGTCACCACCTGGTCGGCCCAGTCGAGGATCTCCTTGTCCTGCAGATCCCGGCCGCCAATCGGTGCCGACTTCGGCTTCGGGATGAGCACCGCGTTGAGCGCGGCCTTGTACTGCGCCCCCTTGTACATGCGCGTGAGCCGCATGACCTTCGACTCGGGCAGGTCCGCTGGCGCGAACCTCACCATGTTCCCCTGAAGCGCGACGTCGGTCAGCCCGGCCGCGCGGGCCCGCACACGGAAGCGGGCGACGGCGGCAAGGTTCGCCACGGGCGCGGGCGGCTCGCCGTAGCGGTCGGTGAGCTCGTCCACGACCTCGGCGATCGCGCCGTCGTCGTTCGCGGCTGCGAGCTTGCGGTAGGCCTCGAGCCTGAGCCGCTCCCCCGGGACGTAATCGTGCGGGAGGTGAGCGTTGACCGGGAGCTCGATCTTCATCTCCGCGGCCTTCTCCTCGGCCTCGCCCCGGAAGTCCGCGACGGCCTCCCCGACGAGCCGGATGTAGAGGTCGAACCCGACCCCCGCGATGTGCCCGGACTGCTCGCCGCCGAGCAGGTTGCCCGCGCCGCGGATCTCGAGGTCCTTCATGGCGAGCTGCATGCCCGCGCCGAGCTCGTTGTGCGCCGCAACGGCCTTGAGGCGCTCGAGCGCGACCTCGCCGAGCGGCTTCTCGGACGGGTAGAGGAAGTACGCGTAGGCCCGCTCGCGGCCGCGGCCCACGCGCCCGCGGAGCTGGTGGAGCTGCGAGAGACCGTACGAATCCGAGCGGTCGATGATGAGAGTGTTCGCGTTCGAGATGTCGAGGCCGGTCTCGATGATCGTCGTGCACACGAGCACGTCGAAGCGCTTCTCCCAGAAGTCCACGATGATCTGCTCGAGGCGGTGCTCCGACATCTGACCGTGCGCAACCTCGACGCGCGCCTCGGGCACGAGCTCGCGGATCGCGGCCGCCGTCTTCTCGATCGACGAAACGCGGTTGTGGACGAAGAAGACCTGGCCCTCGCGCATGAGCTCGCGCCGGATCGCGGCCGAGACCTGCTTGTCCGTGTACGGGCCCACGTAGGTGAGCACAGGGTGGCGCTCCTCGGGCGGGGTCGCGAGGGTCGACGTCTCGCGGATGCCGGTGAGTGACATCTCGAGCGTGCGCGGGATCGGCGTCGCGGACATCGCGAGGACGTCCACGTTCGTGCGCATCTTCTTGAGCGCCTCCTTGTGCTCGACGCCGAAGCGCTGCTCCTCGTCCACGATCACGAGCCCGAGGTCCTTGAACTCGACCTCCTTCGAAAGGAGCCGATGCGTCCCGATGACGACGTCGACCGCGCCGCTCTTGAGGCCGTCGACGGCCTCCTTCGCCTCCGACCCCGTCTGGAAGCGGCTCAGGGCCTGCACGCGCACGGGGAAGCCCGAGAAGCGCTCCGAGAACGTCTCGAAGTGCTGCTGCGCGAGAAGCGTCGTCGGGACGAGGACCGCTACCTGCTTGCCGTCCTGGACGGCCTTGAACGCGGCGCGGACGGCGATCTCGGTCTTGCCATAGCCGACGTCGCCCGAGACGAGGCGGTCCATGGGCACCTCGCGCTCCATGTCCGCCTTGACCTCGTTGATGGTCGTGAGCTGGTCCGGCGTCTCAATGTACGGAAACGCCTCCTCGAGCTCGCGCTGCCACGGGGTGTCCGGCCCGAACGCGTGGCCTCGCGAGGCCATCCGGGCGGAGTAGAGGCGGATGAGCTCGCCCGCGATCTCCTTGACAGCCTTCTTGGCCTTCGACTTCGTCGCCGCCCAGTCCGCGCCGCCCATCTTCGAGAGCGACGGCGTGTCCCCGCCCACGTAGCGGGTCACCTGGTCGAGCTGGTCGGTGGGCACGAAGAGGCGGTCGCCGGGCGCGCCGCGCTTGGAGGACGCGTATTCGAGGACGAGGTACTCGCGCATCGCGTCGGTCCCGGCGCCCCCGGCCCGCCGCTGCACGAGCTCGACGAACTTCCCAATCCCATGCTGCTCGTGCACCACGAAGTCGCCCGCGTGGAGCTGGAGGGGGTCGACGGCGTTGCGGCGGCGCGAGGGCATCTTGCGCATGTCGCGGGTCCCCGAGGCGCTCGCCCGGCCGAGGAGGTCCGCCTCCGTCAGCAGGCCGAGCTTGAGGCCGTCGAGGACGAAGCCCTTGCCGGCGGTCGCCGTCGTGATCTCGATGATGCCCGCCTCGGGCTCGCCCTCGAGGCCTTCGAGCCGCGTGCACGGAATATCGGCGTCGTGGAACAGCTCGGCGAGGCGCTGCGCGGGCCCGGGGCCGTCCGTCGCGACGACGATGCGCCACTGGTCGGCGACCCGCGAGCCGATGAACTGCATCATCTCGCCGACGTCGCCGTGGTACCCACGCGGCTCGCGCGCCGCGATCGAGAGCGTGTCGATGTCGAGGACGGTCTCCTCGTCGACGCCGAGCGACGTCACGGACCACCACGAGACGGACCGCGTGAGCGCGGCTGCCCGGGTGTCCGCGAGGGAGGCGAAGCTCGCGTCCTCAAGGCGACCCGCGTGCGCAGCTGTATCCTGGCCGGAGCCAGCGCCCGCCGCGACGCTCAGATCCAAAGGCGCCGCCCCGCCGTCGGACGCGGTGGCCCACGCGGCGGCGAGGAATTCGTCGTTGGTCGCGGCGAGGTCGTGCGCGCGGGTTCGCACCTTCTCTGGCTCGAGGACGAGCGCGACCGAGCCCCCGGGAAGCTCGTCGACGAATGGCACCATTGCGTCGACGAGGAGCGGCGCCAAGGACTCCATGCCCTCGACCGCGATGCCGCCCGCGATCTTCTCGAGCATGTCCTCGGCCGCGGGGAGCGAGCCCTTGAGTTTCGCGGCCCGGCTCATGACGGACGGCGTGATGAGCAGTTCGCGGCACGGCGGCGCGAAGAGCGCGCCCGGGTGGTGGACGTGCGGGCCCGTGAGCGAGCGCTGGTCGGCGACCGCGAACCAGCGCATCTGCTCGACCTCGTCGCCGAAGAACTCGACGCGCACGGGGTGGTCCTCGGTCGGCGGGAAGACGTCGATGATCCCGCCGCGCACGGCGAACTCGCCGCGGTGGGTCACCATGTCGACGCGCGCATAGGCGGCCGCGGCGAGCGAGCGCACGACGTCGTCGAACGAGCGTTCCTGCCCGACGGCGAGGGAGACCGGTGCGAGGTCGCCGAGGCCCGCGACGAGCGGCTGGAGCACGGCCCGAATGGGCGCGACGACGACGCGGAGCTCACTGCCCGCCGTCCCGGGGTGGGCGAGGCGGCGCAGGACGGCGAGGCGGCGGCCGACCGTGTCGGAACGTGGCGAAAGACGCTCGTGCGGGAGGGTCTCCCAGCTCGGGAAGAGTGCCACGGAATCGGCCGGAAGGTACGCGCCGAGTGCGTCGACGAGGTCCTCGGCCTCGCGTCCGGTCGCGGTCACGGCGAGGACGACTGCGCCCTCGTCCGGGACGCATTCGAGGATCTCGGCGACGATGACGGGCCGCATGCCCGCAGGCGCCGCCACCTGGAGGTCCTGGCTGCGGCGCGCGGCGGGCTTGGACGCGTAGTCGCGGAGCCGAGCGACGGTGGGGTCTTCGGCCACCGCGCGGCGGAGCCCCTCGAGCGATGCGGGTCGTAGCACGTCCACAGACACGTGATTCCTCCAGGGCAGCACAGAAACCCGGCAGCTCGCGAGAGTCCGGGGGATGCACCTAGCCTAGCGCGTCGCCCCGGCGTAGGCCCCGGTAGCATGGCGCGATGCCGGTCCCCACCGCCACCGCCAGCCGGCCTGTCTGGCCGCTGCGGCGACGTCATGGACGGCGGGGCGGTCACATCGGGCCTCTAGGATGGTGGGGGCCACCCTCCCCACCAGTCCAGATTGGAAGGACTCCATGGCGCTCGAAGCAAACACCACCCTCAACTACCCCGTCGACCAGGTCGCCGCCGTCTTCGCGGACGAGGCGTTCCAGCGCCACGTGAGCGAACTCGTGGGCGGAAAGCTCGAATCGTTCACGGTCGACGGCGATGTCGCCGGTGCGTTCAAGGCGACGGTCGTCCGCCAGGTCCCCACGGGGCGCCTCCCCGAGATCGCGAAGAAGTTCGTGGGCGAGTACCTCAACGTCACGCAGTTCGAGACGTGGACGGCGCCCGACGCGGATGGCTCGCGCCAGGCGGACATCACGGTCAAGGTCGCGGGTGCCCCCGTCGACGTCGCGGCCGTCCAGCGCCTCGCGGCCGACGGCGGGACCACGCGGATTGAGCTCACGGGCACCGTGTCGAGCTCCGTCCCGTTCCTCGGCGGCAAGATCGCCGAGGCCGCCGAGCCGATGGTCGGCAAGGCCCTCAACCTCGAGGCCACGCAGGCGGCCGCGTGGCTCGCGGGCGAGATCGTCTGATGCAGCTTCCTGCAGCGCTCTCGTGGCTCCTCATTGTCGCGGGAGTGTGGAGCGTCGTCGTGTGGCCGCAGTTCCTTCGCCGTGTCATGAAGGACCCGCGGGCGAAGGACGAATCCGGCCGAGCGACCCGGTTCCTCACCGTGCACATGTTCCTCGTGACGATCTCGGTGACGCTCGGCGTTGCCGTCGCGATCGTGGGAGTGCGGACGCTGTTCGCCTAGGTGCCTCCCGCATGACCGTCCCTCGATGACACAACCGTCCCCTCTGCCCCCACGCGGGGGACGGTTGTGCGGCTTCGGGACGGTCATGCCCGCAACGGTAAAATGAAGGAAAGGTGTGCCGGGAAGTCTGGTCGGCGTCGTTCGATCGACCCCCAGACACGAGGAGCCACGATGCCCGGTCCCGCGCACTCCCCCGTTCCGCGTCAATCGCCCGCCCGCCGGCTCGGGAGCCTCGCGCGCGGCAGCTACCCCGAGTACCGGCGCATCGCCGAGATCCTCCGCCGCGAAACCGTGGGCGGCGCACTGCTCCTCGCGGCCGCGATCGCGGCTCTCGTGTGGGCAAATTCGCCGTGGTCGTCCGGCTATTTCGCGCTGCGAGAGCTGCGGCTCGGGTACGAGCCCTGGCACCTTGACCTCACGCTCGGCGAGTGGGCCGGTGACGGGCTCCTCGCGATCTTCTTCTTCGTCGCGGGCCTTGAGCTCAAGCGCGAACTCGTGGCAGGGGACCTCCGACGGCCCGCGACCGCGATCGTGCCGGTCGTCGCCGCATGCGGCGGCGTCGCGGTGCCCGCCATCCTGTTCACGCTCGTGAACCTCGGCGCTGGCGGCGATGCGCTCAGAGGCTGGGCCGTGCCGACCGCGACGGACATCGCGTTCGCCCTCGCCGTCCTGGCCGTCATCAGCACCCACCTCCCGGCGGCCCTGCGCGCCTTCCTCCTCACTCTCGCCGTCGTCGACGATCTCCTCGCGATCGTCATCATCGCCCTCTTCTACAGCGACGGCCTCAACTTCGCGGCCCTCGGCCTCGCCCTCGTCCCGCTCGCGGCCTTCACGTGGCTCGTGCAGCGGCGCGTCCACGCGTGGTACGTGCTTGCTCCGCTCGCGGTCGCGACGTGGGCGCTCGTGCACGCGTCGGGAATCCACGCGACGGTCGCCGGCGTTCTGCTGGGCTTCGCCATTCCTGTGCTTCCCCGGGCGGGCGGGGGATCCGACTCCGGCCCAGGTCTGGCCGAAGAGTTCGAACACCGGTTCAGGCCGCTTTCGGCCGGCGTCGCAGTCCCTGTCTTCGCCTTCTTCTCGGCGGGCGTCGCCGTGGGCGGACCCGGCGGCCTGCTGAACGCTCTCGCAGACTCCGTCGCGGTGGGCATCGTCGTGGGGCTCGTGCTCGGGAAGGCGATCGGCGTCTTCGGCGCAACGTGGCTCGTGACGAAGTCCCGGCACGCCGATCTCGATCCGGACATCGCGTGGATCGACGTGTTCGGCCTCTCTCTCCTCGCGGGCGTCGGCTTCACCGTCTCACTCCTCGTGGCCGGGCTCGGCTTCGGCGCCGGGTCGCCCCATGACGAGCACGCGACGGTCGCCGTCCTCGCCGGTTCCCTGGCAGCGGCAGCGCTCGCCGCCGTCGTCCTTCGCGCGCGGAATCGGCACTACCGGCGGGTCGAGAAGGCAGAGAGCGTCGACGCGGATGGCGACGGCGTGCCGGACGCCTTCGAATCGTGAGCTGACTCGGCGCGCCGCCGCCCCGGCGCCCAGCGCCGAGGCGGCAGTCCCCCCAGTCGCTATACGTGGCGCCCGCGGCGGCGGTTCCTCATGCCCGGGCCGAACGCGCCGAGGAGGAGCAGGGCGCCCGAGGCGAAGAAGAGGTTCGAGACGGTAGCGTCTGGCGCGGGAGCGCTGGCGGCCGTCTGGGCCCGGAGGCTCACGAGGCCCTCGCCACCCGCGGCCTGCTGCGCCTGGACAGACTGGGCCGATGCCGCAGGTGCGGCCCCCGTGATGGCCGGATCGGACGACGGCGGGTCGGCCGGAGCGCTCGACGATGGCGCCGGGTCGGCGGCACGCGGGGGATCCGTCGACGGCGGGGCACCTACGCCGGGCAGTACCGCAGGTGTCGCCGCCGTCGGGGACTTCCCGGGATCCGACGGCGGGGACGACGGATCGGGAAGCGGGGCGGCCTCGGTCGGCGCCGTAGAGCTGGCCGCAGGGCTCGACGGCGGGTCAGACGGAGTGCTCGGGGCCGGGCTGCTCGGGGCTGGCGCGGACGACGGCGGAGTACTCGGAGCCGGCACGCTCGGAGCCGGCACGCTCGGGGCTGGCACCGTGGGCGGGACGCTCGGCGCCGACGAACTCGGCGCGGGAGCCGACGACGAGGGGGCCGGATCACCCGGGACCGGCGCGCTCGGGACCGGCACGCTCGGAGCCGGCACGCTCGGGACCGGCGCGGACGACGGCGGAGAGCTCGGAGCCGGCACGCTCGGGACCGGCGCTGACGACTGCGGAGTACTCGGGACCGGGACACCCGGGACCGGCACGCTCGGAACCGGCACAGTGGGCGGCACGCTCGGGACCGGCGAGCTCGGCGCGGGAGCCGACGACGAGGGGGCCGGATCACTCGGGACCGGCACGCTCGCGGGCGCACTCGACGTCGGGGGCGTGACGGGCGTCGTGGTGGGGCTCGGCGAGGGGCTTGCCTGGGGTGCAGAGCAGCCGTGAGCGTAGAGCGCCATGCCGGCCGAGTCCCAGTTCTGGCCCGGGATGTCGGTCACCGTGCCGTCCTCGTCGGTATAGGCGAACGGCGGGAAGACGTCGTTTGCGTATCGCGGGCGCGAGCTCACGACCGAGTCTTTCGCCGTCATGATGAGAACCCAGGGGTTGGACGCGGAGTCCGTGCGGTGGCAGACGGGGATGGATTTGGCCTCGGCAGCCCCCGGGGCGGCGAGCGCAGGACTCGTCGCAACCCCGGCGGCCACGAGCGCCATGGCCCCGGCCGCGAACAGGCCGCTCGCGTATTTGGCCGAGAACAGGGACATCGGCTTCATGCTGCTCGCCTCCTTTCAAACTCAAGTTCCGGGCAAATGCGCCCGGGTGTCGAATATCAAGTGCACTGACCGCAGTGGAAGGTCAGAAGTACAATCTGCGCGTCCGGGTTCTCGTAATTGCACGAGAATGCGACGACGAGGCACGGATCGTTCGGGAAGGAGAATTCCTGTGTTTTGTCGACGATTCTTCGACTGTCGAGCGAGCAGGAAATCACGCGGCCCGCGGCATCGGTGAGCGATGCCGGCTGGCCAAGCGCCCAGCCCGAGTAGCTGAGGCGGTTGAAGGGGAACGTTGCGTCCGTGCACAGCGCCACGGCGGCATGGCACGAGTGCGCCGCAAGCACGACGGGACGCACCACCCCGCCTTGCCCAGTACCCTCGAGCCAGTGGGCCACCGGGTCGAAGTTGTTCGAGTCGAGGATCGGATCGACAAGCTGATCCGGGCTCCACTCTGCGGGGACGACGTCGACCGAGAGTCCCGCTGCGGGCCACGCAAACTTCGTGGGCGGCATGGCGGCCACCGCGCGATGCACCGCCGACAAGGACGACGACGGGCCGGCGCCAATGCTCGACGCCGGAGACCCTGGCGCCGAGGGCATGGGCGCCGTGGGCCCCGACGTCGAGGGAACAGCGGTCGAGGGCTCCGGGACCGAGACGGCCAGCTGCTGCGCCGCTTCGGCCCGGAGCTGCTCGTGCGCATCCAACCCCAGCTGATGCGCGACGGCGGTCGCAGCGAGCACAGCGGCGAAACCGAAGGTGAGCATTCTGAATGCTCTCCGGCTCCCGCGCTGCCCGACTGCCCACCGCATGATGCACCTCGACTCCCCTTATCGATGCGCCGCGGCCAAATTGCTTGACCGCGGACATTTCCGGTCGAGGGAATTCCCAGAAAATTCTCTCGGCCCGACGAATCCGGCTGAATACCGAACTTCACATATCCAGTACAGCGGCCGGATCCGAGCCGGTCACCAGTAGTCGGTACCCGGCTTTCAGTTCGGCCCTGCCGCGGTCCCGCGGGCGAGTACGCGCAAAGGACGACGGCGGGTACTCAAGTAGTCGCAAGGAGCGGCGCGGCACCTCGTGGGCGGCCCGGGCGGCTACGCGGGCACCCGCACCCGCACGAGGTGACGGCGCAACGCCCCCGCACCCGCGCGAGGTGACGGCGCAACGGTTGGGTACGCAACGGCCCCGCGGCACCCTCTGCCGACTACTTGCCCGCTACTTGGCCCCTACGCGGGGCCGATCCTCGGGCGCGACCGGACCACCCGAATCCAGCCTCGTAGATCCCCGATTCGGCCGAGACATCTTGTCCACTCGAGGGGCCAGTTCCGACCGTGGAAGTGCGGCACAGGCCAGATCTGTGCCAGAGCCGGGGACTGGAGGGGTGCTCATGATCCGGAACCACGCGTCCGCGGAGATCGAGGACGGAGCGGTGGTCGGCGACGGAACGGTCGTGTGGCACTTCGCGCACGTCCGGTCGGGGGCCCGAGTGGGGCGCGAATGCGTTGTGGGCCGAGGCGTGTACATCGGGCCAGGTGCCAGGATCGGGAACCGCTGCAAAATCCAGAACTACGCCCTCGTCTATGAGCCGGCTGTGGTCGAGGACGGCGTCTTCATCGGCCCCGGCGTGGTGTTCACGAACGATCTGAACCCCCGGGCCGTCAACCCGGACGGCTCGCTCAAGGCCGCCGAAGACTGGGACGCCGTCGGCGTCTCGGTGGGTACCGGGGCTTCGATCGGCGCGAGGGCTGTGTGCGTGGCTCCCGTGCGCATCGGCGCGTGGGCAACGGTCGCCGCGGGCGCCGTCGTCGTCAGGGACGTCCCGGACTACGCACTCGTAGCGGGCGTCCCGGCGCGGCAGATCGGGTGGGTCGGCGAGTCGGGCCACCGGCTCAAGGAGGACGGCAGCTCCCAGGTTCCGCACACCGACCGCACCTGGCTGTGCCCGGCGACGGGCACTCGATACGTCGAACGCGACGGTCGGCTCGAGAGGGCGGACTCATGAGCGCAGAGGCTCTTCCGCGAGCGGAGTTTCCAGCACACGTAACACTCGGCGGGACCGACGTCACGCTGCTCGCCGCCGAGGACGCCGTCGACGCCGTCCTCGGAGGCTGCCGCGAGCGCACGGCGCCGCTCGCCGTCGTCTCCGCGAACCTCGACCACGTGTACCACTTCGGTGCGGGCGGCCGCTGGGAGCGCTCGCTCAGAATGGCCGACGGCGTCGAGTGGCTCACGCTGCTCGACGGCGCTCCCCTCGCCGTCCAGGCCCAGCGCGTCACGGGGCGGCCCTGGCCCCGCCTCGCGGGGAGCGACCTCATCGGCCCGATCCTCGACCGCGCGGAGGCGGACGGGCTGAGCATCGGATTCCTCGGCGGGAGCCCCGACGCCCAGGTGCTCCTCCGCGGCCGCCTCGCCGAACGCCGCCCCCAGCTGAGGGTCGCGGGCTTCTGGTCGCCGAGCCGGGGCGAGCTCGAGGACCCCGCGATGTCCGCCGTCGTCGCCGGCTCCATCGCGGCGGCGAGCACCGACGTCCTCGTCGTCGGGCTCGGCAAGCCGCGGCAGGAGCTCTGGATCGCCGAGCACGGCCGCCGCACGGGCGCGCGCGTGCTCTTGGCGTTCGGCGCCGTCGTCGACTTCCTCGCCGAGCGGATCCAGCGGGCACCCGCGTGGGTTTCAGGCCACGGGCTCGAATGGGCCTGGCGGCTCGCGCTCGAGCCTGCGCGGCTCTCCGAGCGGTACCTTGTGCAGGGGCCCGAGGCGTACGTGCGGCTTCGCCGGTACAGCGCCTCGTCGAGCCGGGGCGACGTCGCGCTCTCGGCGGCGGCGCGGGCCGCGGCCGCACGCGCCTCGGCACGCATGGCCCATCCGGCCGGGCGCGGGCTCTCCCCCTCAGCCCCCCGGCCGGATGCCGCGGAGGGCGGCTTCGCGGAATCGGGTGAGCCCGTCGACGTCGCCGTCCTCGTCGCGACCTACAACAGCGCGGACGCGATCGGCCCTCTCCTCGCGTCGCTGCGCGAGGCCGCGCGCAGCGTGCGGCTCCGCGTCGTCGTCGCGGACAACTCTCCCGACCGGCACACACTCGACGCCCTCGCGGCGTACCCCGACGTCGTCGCGTTCCGCACGGGAGGCAACTTGGGCTACGCGGGAGCCATCAACGCGGCCACCGCGGCGGCGGGAGCCGCCGAGGCATTCCTCATCCTCAACCCCGACACCCAGCTTCTGCCCGGCGCGGTCGACGCGATGCTCGCGAGGCTCCGCGCGAGCGGGGCCGGGGCCGTCGTGCCGCTCATGCTGACGGACGACGGCGCCCGCTTCCCCTCGCTCCGACGCGAGCCGAGCGCCGTGCGCGCGTGGGGCGACGCGCTCTTCGGCGCCCACCTCCCCCGGCGCCCGCAATGGATCGCCGAGACCGACTACGACGCCGAAAGCTACGCCCACGCGCACACCGTGGACTGGGCGACGGGCGCGGCGCTCATGGTCTCCGCCGAGGCCGCCCGCGACGCTGGGCCCTGGGACGAGCGCTTCTTCATGTACTCGGAGGAAACCGACTACTGCCGCGCCCTCCGCGAGCGCGGTTACGACGTGTGGTTCGAGCCCGCCGCGAAGGTCATGCACTCGGGCGCGGGAAGCGGATCCTCGCACGATCTCGCGGCCCTCATGGCCGTCAACAAGATCCGCTACATGCGCAAGCACCACCCGGGGGCGCCTGCGGCGCTCGCGTCGGCCGCCGTCGTCGCCCGCGAGGCAATCCGGGTGCGCGACGCCGAGCATCGTCACGCGCTCGCCGTGCTCATGCGCCCCGGCCGCTGGGATGCGCTGCCGCACGCGAGCGGGCACGCGACGCATCCTGCAGACGACGACGGCGGGTCCCCCTTCGGCGGGTCCCCCTTCGGCGCGTCCGACGGCGAGGCCGTCCCGGGCGCGCTTGCCAAGGGAGCGACGCATCCCGAGGGAGCAATGCATCCCGAGGGAAGCATCGTGATCCCCGCGCACAACGAGGCCGACGTCATCGCCCGCACGCTCGAGGGGCTCCGGCCCGCGCTCGAGAGCGGGCGAGTCGAGGTGATCGTCGCGTGCAACGCCTGCACGGATCGGACGGCGGAGATCGCCGCGCGCTTTCCCGGCGTGCGCGTCCTCGAGCTGCCCGAGCCCGGCAAGGCGCGGGCCCTCAACGCCGCGGACGCCGTCGCGACCCGCTGGCCGCGCGTCTACCTCGATGCTGACATCGAGATCCCGCCCGCCGCAGTCGCGGCGATCCTCGAGGAGCTCGGCCGGGGGCGTTTCCTTGCCGGGCGGCCCGACTTCCGCTATGACACGTCAGGCTGCGATCCGCTCGTCGCTGCGTACTACCGCGCGCGCGTGCGGATCCCCTCGAACCGGGCCGCGCTGTGGGGCGCGGGCTGCTATGCCATGACCGAGGAGGGGCACCGGCTCCTCGGCGTATTCCCGGAGGACGCCGCGGACGACTTCTACGTCGACACGGTCTTCTCCCCCGGGCACAGGATCCTGCTCGGTGGCGAGCCGGTCGTCGTGCGCCCTCCGCGCACGGCCTCGTCCCTCGTCCATACCCTGCATCGGGTCTACCGGGCGCCAGCTTCCGCGGGCGCCGCGGGGTCCGCCGTCGGCGCGGCGACATCCGCCGTCGGCTCCTCCCCCGGCGCGGCGACATCCGCCGTCGGCTCCTCCCCCGGCGCTGGGGCGGGCGCGGCCTCACGCGCCGCCCTACGAGGCCCGGCGGGCCCCGGCACAGCACCGATGCGGACCCTCGCGGGGCTCGCCGCCTCGGTGCGGGGCCCGCTGTCGGCGCTCGACGCCGCCGTCTACGCGTCGTTCGCGCTGGCCGGCCGACGTCAGCCGGGACGGGCGCACAGCGCCCACGGTCATCTCTGGGAACGCGACGAAAGCAGCCGGCGATGAGACGGAAGACCGTGGTGGGGGCCCTCGGGCTCTATGGAGTGGCCCTCTCGGTCCTCGTGTTCGCGCCGGTGGGGCCGAGCCTCAAGGGCGTTCATCTGCCGTCGTGGCTGCATGCCGGGGCCATTGGGGCGGCCGCGAACGTCGCGGTCTTCGTGCCAGTCGGCCTCCTCGTCGCGCTGCTCCTCCCGCGCGGCTGGCGCTGGCTGGCCGTCGCGGCGTGCTGTGCGCTCTCGACATTCATCGAGATCGTCCAGTGGATCATGCTGACCGACCGTTCCGGCAACGTCCGGGACGTGATCACCAATACGACCGGCGCCCTCATCGGCGCTGTGCTCGCATCGCTGTGGCTGCGGCTGAGAAGGCCACGCGAGCCCCAACACCCCGCCGACGCGGGGTCATCCCTGTCCGAGAGCTCCACCAGGTCCTGACGAGGAGTCACCGTGGGCCAGCAACCAGCAACCCGATCACGCCTCCGCTCCGTGCACCGCGCCGCGCGACGTCTCGTCGCGATGTGGTCCCCGGCGCTCCTCGTCGCGGCAGTTCTCGTCGCGGCGGAACCGATTGCCGCGCCGCTGACTGCTCAGGCAGCGGCGGATCCCTGTGCTGCCCCAGTGGTCAGCGCCGTCGCGTGCGAGAACACGCAGGCCGGCGACCCGCAGAGCGACTGGCTCGTCTCCGGCGCGGGCGATTCGACCATCCAGGGGTACGCGACCCAGATCAGCGCGAATCTGGGCGACACCGTGTCCTTCAAGGTCAGCACGAACGCGAAGAACTACCACTTCGACATCCTCCGGCTCGGCTACTACCAGGGGAACGGGGCCCGCAAGATCGCGGCCAGCCTCAAGCCGAGCGCGGCGCTTCCCCAGAACCAGCCCGCATGCCAGACATTCTCCGACACGGGCCTCATCGACTGCGGCAACTGGGCCGTATCGGCCTCGTGGACCATCCCCACGACCGCGGTCTCCGGCCTGTACATCGCGCACCTCGTGCGCGAGGACACGGGAGGCAGCAGCTGGATCCCGTTTGTCGTCCGCAACGACGCGGCCAAGACCGCGATGGTGATGCAGACGTCGGACGAGACCTGGCAGGCCTACAACACCTACGGGGGCAATAGCCTGTACTCGTGCACCGTCGCGTGCCCGCCGGGCTCTCCGCTGGCGTACAAGGGCGCCTTCAAGGTCTCCTACAACCGGCCGTTCCACACCGCGCTGGACGACGCCGGCCGGAGCTGGATCACCTACGCCGAGATGCCGATGATCCGCTTCCTCGAGGCCAACGGCTACGACGTGAGCTATATGGCGGGCGTCGACGCGGCGACGCGTGGCTCGCTCCTGACGAACCACAAGATCTTCCTCACCGCGGGACACGACGAATACGTCTCCTATGACCAGCGCGCCAACATCGAGGCGGCGAGGGACAAGGGCGTCAACATCGCGATGTTCACGGGCAACGAGGTCTTCTGGCGCACGCGGTGGGAGAACAGCCAGGCCGGGCCGACGACGGCGGGACGCACGTTGGTCTGCTACAAGGACACCCACTTCAACGCGCCGACCGACCCCGTCACGTGGACCGGCACGTACGCCGACCCACGCTTCGGGACCGCAAACGGCGGCGGAAACCCGCAGAACTCCCTGAGCGGGCAGTTCTTCAACGTGAACTCGGGAACCACGGACATCACGGTGCCCGCGCAATACGCCAAGCTCCGGTTGTGGCGGAACACTCCCGTCGCGAATCTCACGGGCAGCCAGACCGTCACGCTCGGAGCCGGGCTCGGGACTCTCGGCTATGAATGGGACCTCGACGCGGACAACGGCTTCCGCCCCGCGGGCCTCTTCGACCTCTCGTCGACCACAAATACGAACGCCCAGGTCTTCACGGACTATGGCAGTTCCACTGCCGACGGACAGAGCGCAACTCACAGCCTGACCGAGTATCGGGCCAAGAGCGGCGCCCTCGTCTTCGGTGCAGGCACCGTCCAATGGTCCTGGGGCCTCGATGGCTTCACGACCGGCAAGGCCGCTGACCCGACGATGCAACAGGCCACTGTCAACCTGTTCGCCGACATGGGCGTCCAGCCCGTCACGCTGATCTCGGGCCTCGTCGCCGCGACGGCTTCGACCGACACGGCGGCCCCGACCTCCGCGATCACCTCGCCCGCCACGGGATCCACCGTGGCGGACGGCGCGGCGGTCACGGTTCAGGGCACCGCCGCCGACACCGGAGGCGGCGTCGTCGCGGGCGTCGAGGTGTCGACCGACGGCGGCACGACCTGGCACCCGGCGACGGGCACCACGAGCTGGACCTACTCGTGGATTGCGCACGGCAACCCCTCCACGACGATCAAGTCCCGTGCGGTGGACGACAGCGGGAACATCGAGACCCCCGGCTCGGGGAACTCGGTGTCCGTCACGTGCCCCTGCTCGATCTTCGGGACCAACACGAAGCCCGCCGTCGCAGACGCGGGAGACACCAACTCGGTCGAGGTCGGGGCCCAGTTCTACTCCGACGTCGCAGGAACGATCACGGGCCTGCGATTCTACAAGGCGAGCACGAACACGGGAACGCACATCGGCAACCTGTGGACCGCGTCGGGCACCAATCTTGCCAGCGTGACGTTCACGGGCGAGACCGGATCGGGCTGGCAGACCGCCACGTTCTCTCAGCCCGTGACGATTACGGCGGGCACGAAGTATGTCATCTCGTACTTCGCTCCCAAGGGCCACTACACCCAGACAAGCGCGTACTTCTACAACAATCCGTCGCCGCCGCCGGCAGGCTCCGGCTCGGTGGACTCGGTCCCGCTGCACTTCACGCGCAGCGTACCCGGGGCGCCGAACGGCTTCTACGTCTACAACGCAAGCTCGGCCTTCCCGAACCAGATCTACGACGCCGAGTACTACTGGGTCGATCCGGTCTTCTCGCCGTCCGCGAACCCGGTCCCGGCAGTGACCACGACGACGCCGGCTTCGGGCGCAACGGGGGTCGCTGTCACCGCCGCCCCGAGCGCGACGTTCAACCAGGCCGTCACGCCCTCCTCGGTGACGTTCACGCTCAAGAACGGGGCAGGGACCAGCGTGAGCGGCGCCGCATCGTTCAACAGCGCGAACACCGTGGTGACGTTCACGCCGTCGTCCGCCCTTGCCTACAGCACGACCTACACGGCGACGGTCAGCGGAGCGACCAATGCAACCGGACAAGCCATGTCGAGTCCGTACTCGTGGTCGTTCACGACCGCGGCGGCGCCGCCCGCGCCGGCGGTCACCTCGACGAGCCCTGCCTCGAACGCGACGGGCGTCGCCGTCTCGGTGGCGCCGAGTGCGACGTTCAACCAGGCCGTCACGGCCTCCTCGGTGACGTTCACGCTCAAGACCTCGGCCAACGTCGCCGTGTCGGGCACAACGTCGCTTGACAGCTCGGGCACCGTGGCGACGTTCACGCCGTCGTCCGCCCTTGCCTACAACACGTCCTACACGGCGACCGTGAGCGGGGCGGCCAACTCGACCGGCCAGACCATGGCGAGCCCGTACTCGTGGTCGTTCACGACCGCGACCGCGCCGCCCGCCCCGAACGTCTCCTCAACCAATCCCTCACCCGGCGCGACGGGGGTTTCCGTCTCCTCGGTCGTGAGCGCGACGTTCAGCCAGGACGTCACCGCCTCGTCCATCCAGTTCGTGCTCAAGAACCCGGGCGGGGTCAGCATGGCCGGGTCTGTCTCCTACTCGAGCGCGACGACGACGGCGACGTTCACGCCGACGTCGCCCCTGGACCACAACACGCAGTACACCGCGACGGTGAGCGGAGCCACCAACTCGACGGGCCAGACGATGTCCCCGTACAGCTGGAGCTTCACGACCGTGCCGTCGTACGCGTGCCCGTGCAGCGTGTTCCCCGCGAACTCGACGCCCGCCACCGTCAACGGAAACGACCCGAACGGCGTCGAGCTGGGCATGAAGCTCCAGACGACCACGAGCGGGCAGATCACCGGCGTCCGGTTCTACAAGGGCTCCGGCAACACGGGAACCCACGTGGGCAACCTGTGGTCGTCGGGCGGAACGAAGCTCGCGACCGTGACGTTCGTCAACGAGTCGGCCTCCGGCTGGCAGCAGGCCTACTTCTCGACGCCTGTTTCGGTCACGGCCAACACCACGTACGTCATCTCGTACTACGCTCCGAACGGCAACTACTCGTACACGGGCAACGGCTTCTCCTCGCAGCAGGGATCCGCGCCGATCGTGGGCGTTGCGAACGGGTCGTTCGGCGGGAACGGCGTGTACGCGTACGGCGCGGCGTCGGCGTTCCCGAGCAGCTCGTACAACGCGACCAACTACTGGGTCGATGCGGTCTTCAACCCCGGAGCGCCCGCGGCGCCCGCGGTCCTGAGCACCGCACCCGGCCAGGGCGCGACCGGCGTCCCCGTCACCACGACGGTATCGGCGACGTTCGACCAGGCCATCGACACGTCGTCGGCGTCGTTCTCGCTCGCGGCAGGCATCCTGCCCGTGCTCGGGTCCACCGGGTCGCTCTCCGCAACCGGGACGTACACGTTCACGCCGACCGTGTCGCTCTCGGGCAACACGACGTACACGGCCACCGTGTCCGGCGTGAAGAGTGCAACCGGCCAGGCGATGCCGTCCTCCTACAGCTGGAGCTTCACCACCGGCGGCTCTGGGTACTCGTGCCCGTGCAGCGTCTTCGGGTCCTCGGCGGTGCCAGCCACGGTGACGGTCAACGATCCGAACGGGGTCGAGCTCGGCATGCAGTTCACGGCCGACGTCTCCGGATCCGTCACGGGCATCAAGTTCTACAAGGGCTCCCAGAACACGGGGACCCATGTCGGGAACCTGTGGAGCGCGAGCGGCACCCTCCTCGCGACGGTGACGTTCAGCGGCGAGACCGCGAGCGGATGGCAGACGGCGACGCTCTCGAGCCCTGTGGCGATCTCGGCCAACACGACGTACGTCGTCTCGTACTACGCACCGAGCGGCAACTACTCGGCAAACGGCAGCTACTTCACGTCGTCGGCCGACGCGCCGCCGCTCCACGGCCTCCAGAGCACGTCGAGCCATCTCAACGGGGTCTACCGGTACGGGACGTCGTCAGGCTTCCCGACAAGCAGCTACAACGCAACGAACTACTGGGTCGACCTCGTATTCACGACACCGTGACTGCGCGCCGCGCGACGCCCGCCCGCGCGGCGAGCGCCGTGATCCTGACGGTCGGCTTGCTGCTCTCTCTGGGCAGCTGCCAGGAGATCCCCCAGAGCCCCACGGGTTCCCCGTCCCCCACCGTGAGCGAGGGGGCGGGCGCCTTGGGCCCCAGCCCTTCCAAGTCGGGCTCGGGGTCCCGCCTGCAGCTCGGCGGTGTGACCCAGTACCAGACGATCTCCGGCATCGGGGTCAATGCCAACGTCCACAGCTGGAAGGATGGGCAGCTCAAGCCCGCGATCGACCGCTACACGGGGCTGGGACCGCTCGTCTGGCGCGTGATCATCGATCGCGGCGACTGGGAACGGACCCAGCTTCCCGGCTCGCCCACCGACGTCGACTGGAACGCGTACGGCAAGATCTACAGCACCGGCAAGATGGCCGACCTCTGGAACACGATCCGCTACATCTCGGCCTCGCCGGGCCAGACAGTGATCCTCAACGTCATGGGCGGGGTTCCCCCATGGATGGGCGGATCACGGATCCTCCCCGACAAGGAGGACTACTGGGTCCGGACCATGGCGACGATGATCGCCTACGGGCGGAACGTCGAAAAGCTGGACTTCAAGCTCGTGGCCCCCATGAACGAGGTGGACTGGAACGGCATCGAAGGCCCCCAGGTACCGCCGGACCAGTACGTCCGGCTCACGCACAAGCTCCTCGAGCGGCTCGACTCCCTAGGGATCAGCGACATCCGGCTCGTCGCGCCAGACACCGCCGACCCGTCGAAGGGCCTCGACCAGTACCTGCCCGCGCTCGCCAACGATCCCGTGGTCACGGGCCGCCTCGCCGCGTGGGGCGTGCACACGTACAGCGGCGATCTCGCCGGCGCGCCCAAGAGGCTCGCCGCGGCGGGGATCAACAAGCCGGTCGTGGTCACGGAATTCTCGGGGCCCTGCCCCGGCTGCGACAATGGTGCGCCGAACCCCAACGACGCCAGCACGGCCCGCGCGTCGGCCGTTCAAGCCCAGAAGCTGCTGGACCAGGGGGCGAGCGGGCTCGAGTTCTACGACGCGTGGGACGGGTACTACGAGCACCACGGGAGCATGGGCTATTGGGGCGCCCTCAGCTACGACCCGTCTGCGGGGACGTACTCGCCGCGGTGGACGTTCGGCGTCCTGGCCGTGCTCGCGCAATGCGTCACCCCGGGATCCATCCGAATCCAGGCCGCTGTCTCGGGGGCCGGCGCGGACGGTGCATCCGTCTTTGCGGACCCTGCATCGGGAAAGGTCTCGGTCCTCGTGCTCGGGTCGCAGGCCGGCGGCCCGGCCACGGTGACGGTAAGCGCCCCGTGGTCGGGCGGGCTCAACAGCACGGTGGAAAGCCCCGTGGGCGCGCCGGACGCGGGCGGGGCGACGCCCGGACCCTCGGCCGCGTTCGAGCAGGGGAGCCTGCACGTGAACGCGCCGCCCACGTCCTTGGCCTGCTACACGGGGAAGGCGTCCTGATCCGTTCCCGTGCCCGCGCTCACGCGGCCTCAGGCTGCCTCCGCGAGGGCCGGACCGCGTCGATGACCGCGGAGAGGCTCCGTGCCGTGACGAAGACCTTCTCGAACACCACGTAGAAGCCGAAGCTCGCGGCCACGGCGACGGGAACGCCCACGACGAGCAGGAACGCAAAAGTCTGGGCGTGATCGAAGCCCCACACGCTCTCCCCCACGCCTCGGACGAGCTCGAGCATCGGAGCATGGACGAGGTAGAGGCTGAACGCGAAGGTTCCGAGCGACCTCAGGGGGCGTGAGGCCAAGACCCAGCGAAGCGGTCGGAGGTGCCCCGCCGCCATGGCGGCGAACAGTCCCGCGGTGCACAGTCCGATCCAGAGGTCCACCCAGAAGAAGTTGGCGACGACGGCCCGGGCGCCCACCGAGGCCGCCAGGACAGGGAAGGCGGCCCAGCCGAGGGCGCCCGCGATGCCGGCCCAGCGGGACGCCCGGCTGTCGCGTGCGAGCGCGACGGCGAACACGCCGGCCACGAACAGGGCGAGGAACTGCGGGGTGAAGCGGTCGAAGAACGCCGCGAGGGGCACGAAGGGGGCCGCGAGGTGCTGCGCGAGCACGGCGCCGGCGACGAGCGTGCCCGCGACGGCGCTTCCCCACCGCCGGGCCGCGAGGAGGATGAGGGGGAACAGGAAGTAGATGTGCCATTCGACGGCGATCGACCAGAACACCCCGTTGGGGCTCACGTTCCCGATCGTGTCGTGCAGGATGAGTGCGTGGACGAGGACGTCCCGCCACGCGAGGGGCTCGCCGCTCGGCGTGGGGATGAGCCCCGCCCAGACGAGGATGGAGGCGAGCGCGAGCGCGGCCCAGAAGGGCGGCACGATGCGCCAGAACCTGCGTCGGATGAATCCCAGAGTCCCTTCCTTGAGCCTGTACCCGCGGGCCACCGGCGCGAGCGAGAGCGAGAACCCCGAGACGACGATGAACACGGCCACGGCGAGGTGGCCGTAGGTCATCCACCCCGTCCAGCCTGGTCCGGCGTTGTCGGGGAAGCCTCGGAACGAGAGGAGCCACGTGTGGTGGAGGACGACGTAGAAGGCGGCGGCACCCCGGACGCCGTCGAGCCACTCGACGCGCGGCCGCGCCGCGACGCCGTCGACCGTCCCCTGCGGCTCCGTTATCTCGCTCGCCATGGCCGCAGCCCTCTTCGCCGAATCCCTGCCAGCACGAGCCCGAGCTGCAGCACGAGCGCGGAAAGAAGGGCGACGCCGGCCAGTGCCGGCGCCCGGTGCACGGGGAGCGGCGCGACCGTCGGCGCGGTCGCGTCGCCGACGACGACGAGGGGGCTCGGCTGCGTCGGCTGGCCGTCCGTCTGGAGGTTGTACAGTCGGGACACCGACGCGGCCAGCACCTCGCGGGCGTCCTGCTCGACCCGGTTGGGATCGGGCGAGACGACCCGATAGCGCATCGTGTCGCCGTAGCCGCGAACGTCCGTGCCGTGCTCGAGGCTCCCCGTGCCGACGGCGATCGTGTAATCGGCCACACCGACGTCCGCGAGCGCGTCCTTCTGGTCCTGGCTCTGCATCGCGAGGGACAGCAGATAGGACACCCCGTAGGTGTCGTTGCGCTCGTGGTACACGTTGTGCACGGCCACGTCCGGGACACGCACGACAAACGAGCCGACCGCCTGGTAGACCTCCCTGGCCCGGAACGCCGACGCCGCGCCCACCGTGAACGTCACCACCGCGGCGGCGAGGACCACCGTGAGAGGCGACGCGAGCATGGCCCGCGGCGATCTGGAGCCATCCCACGGGAAGCGGGGCTCGGGGCCTTCCCTGTCCCCGTTGTCCCCGTCGACGGCTCGGACAGGCCACACGCCGCGAGAGAGGCCGAGGACGAGGGTCAGCATCCCCATCGCCATGGGAAAGGCCATCGCATCGAACGTGAACAGGAGGACTCCCCCGATGGCGAGCGAGGCGCCGACCGCGGCCCTGCATTGCCACGGAAACTCGCTCTCACGCCGGAGTGCGAAACACGCGGCGACGGGCACGAACACGAGCGCGATGAGCGCGGCGGCGCCCACCGCGCCCATCTCGACCAGGGTCCCCAGATACTGATTGTCGAACGTTCGGTACATCGACGGGATGAACGTGAAGAGCCCGCGCCCCGTGATGGGGGACTTGGTGAAATAGTCCCACGCGACCGAATAGTCGAGCTGGCGCGCCGAGACGGACGTGTCCTGCCCTGCGGCGGCGAACAGGTTGACGATCGTCCCCAGCAGGCCGGGGAGCGCGTTGCGGAACACGACGGCGCCGAGCGCTCCGGCCAGCAATACGACGATCCGCTGTCTCGGCCCGAGGACGATGAGCCCGTAGACGACGCCGAGGAAGAGCGCAATCGTCCCGCTGCGGGAAACCGTGAGGGGAAAGGCACCCAGGATCAGGAGCAGCTGAGTCCACGCGGCGAGATACCGGCGCGGCTTCGTCGAGACCCGATAGAACGCGAGCGGCAGCACGAGGCCGAGCACCGTGGCCAGCTCGATCGAGTGCTCCGCGGTGGCGGTGACGCGAACATACCCCGACCTCTGGTACAGGCCGCCGACGTCGGTGTTCTGCGTGAGGCCGGGGAGGTGCAGCAGGTGGATGAAGTCGATGTGCGTGAAGAACTGGATGATCGCCATCGCGCCGAGGCACGCCCCCAGCAGGACGGTGAAGCGGAGCAGCGCGTCGAACCGCTCGCGGACGCGGACGCAGTCGGCGGTGAACAGGATGACGCCCGCCCAGGACGCCACGGCGATGAGGCCGCGGTCGGCTCCCATCACCTCCGCAGCCGAGGCGGGCCGATCCATGGCGGCAACGAAGCTCAGGAGGCACGCGACGACGAATCCCGCGACAGCCCAATGGAGGGCGGTCGGCCTCTGAATCGACGTCGCCTTCGTGAGGCGCCCGACGAACCACAGCACGAGCATGACGACGCCGATGATGCCGGCCGGAGTGCCGGCGGCTCCCAGCGGCCCGACGACGTACACCGGCGGGGAGAAGATCAGCGCGACGAGATACAGCCGGAGGACCGGCAGCGGGTCGAGGGAGACTCGCAGATGGGGGCGCGTGCCGACGGCTGGTCCGTCGACAGCTTTCCGCCCGCCCTGCCGCGGGTCGACCCCGACCACGGTGACCACTAGCGGATCCTCCCCAAGGACACCGGCTCAGGCTGGCTTCCCGACGTGTCCTCTGTCCCGGTCGAGGCGCGGGCCGGCTCCCGCGACGCGGACCTGAGACGTCGACCGCGGGCGGTGTCGCCGTCGACCGGTGTCACGACGACTGTGCCGGACCCGGTCGCGGCGCTCGTGGGCACCGCGGCGGGAGCCCCCGCGCTCGCGGTGGCCGCGCGCCGTGCCCTGCGGCGCTCGAGGAGCGCGACGATGAGCAGGTCGACCAGGAGGACTCCCGCGCCGGCGCTGATCCCCGTCCGGAGCGGAACGGTGTAGATGGGCTTGGCCCGGGTGTCGCGCGTGAGCGTCGTCGAGGTCACCCACAGGTTCTGCGGGGCCCCCGCGCCCTTCTGGAGGTCGGAGATCTTGCCGGGGACGGCCTCGGACAGGTCCTCGAGCGCGGCTTTGGCCTCCGCCTCCTTCGAGGCGTCCACCTTGACGATGATGACGGGCGCGTTGGTGCCGACGTCGCGCGCGACGGCGTACTCGAGGCCGGGGTATTTGTCCCGGTAGTTCAGCACGGTCGCGTCGTCGGTGAGCGAGGTGGAAACCACTTCGGCGAGGCTCGCGACGCCATTGCCGAGATCGAGGAAGGGGTTCCCCACCTGTCCTTCGGCGTTGCGCAGCGGGGAGAGCAGGAGGAATCGCGCCGTCATCTCGTAGCCCTTGGGGGACACGAGGAACCCCGCCGCGCCGGCGCCTCCCGCAAGGACGACGCCGATGACCACGAGCCAGATGAAGCGGCGGAGCATGGCGACGAAGGACTTGAGCGTCATGACAGGCCTCCTTCCGTCCTGGCCGACACCGCGGCGGGCCGCGAACAGGACCGTTCGACCGCGCTCACGAAGACCCGGCCGCTCTCGCTCCAGGTCCTGTCCGCGACGCCGGCCGCAACGGCCTTCGGCCCGCGGGCGGCCTGGACCTCGAGCGCCCTGCAGAGCCCTTGGGCGAGGGACTCCGGATCGGAGGCGGCCCAGACGATGCTCGGATCGTCGAGGTCGGTCCGCGCCGGGGCCCAGTCGTTCATGACGGGCACGACGCCCGAGGCGAGCAGTTCGAACGGGAGCAGCGACACGTTGGTGTACGAGAGCGCGAGGCCCGCCGCGCAGCGCTGGTAGAGGCGGTTGAGTTCCGCCGGGGTCACCGTGCTGTGGACGACGGCGGGAAACCCGGCGCGCGGAAGCGGGCCGACGACGTGGATCTCGACGTCGGGCCTGAGGCCGTGGAAACGCTCGAGCGCGGGAAGGGCGATCTCGAAGCCCCGCCGCGCGACACCGGGCCGCGAGTAGAAGACGACGCTGTCGCGGCCGGCGCTCTCGTCGACGCCGTAGACCTCGTGGTCGCAGCCGTAGGGAATGACGGTCGGCTCGACGCCGTGCCGACGCGACAGCTCGTCCGCGATGGCCTGCCCGACGGTGAACGTCTCGAAGCCGAAACCGTACGTCCGATCGGCCAGTTCGGAGACCGCACCCTGGGCGTAGAACCACGGCTCGTAGTCCTGCGCGAAGTAGAGGCGTGCCCCGTCGGCCGTCACGTTGGCGAGGACGTGGGCCGTCTGCCAGGCGGTCGCGACAAAGACGTCGGTCCCCTCGGTGCCGGCGTCGACGTCGACGACGGGTGCCCGCACGGCGGGCCACCACTGGCGAATGGTCTCCGCGTAGAGGGACGCGGGCCGACCTCGGCCGTCATAGACGGCGAGTCGACACGCATGCCCGGCGTCTTCGAGCGCACGGACCATGCGGAAGATGGTCGTGTGCCCTCCCGAGCCCGGTCCGGGAGGCGTCACAAGCCACGTGACGCTCAGCGGCCGCGACCCATCGCGCGCCCGCAGCCGCCATGGCTCGGGCGCCGTCGCGAAGTCCCCGGTCCTGAGGTGAAGATCCTCCCCCTCCGAGCCGAGCTTTCGCCGAAGCCAACGCGTGCCGCTCGCACGAAGGCCGCCCGATCCGCCCTCGCGCCACTCCGCCACCAGGCGACGCAAAATCCCCCAGCCCGTCATGGTCATTCCTTTCTCTGTCGAAACCGTCAGAAGACCCCTTCGCGCCGCCAGCGGCGCCATTTGAGCTCGCTCGCCGTGCGCCGGGCTAGGCGCGCGCCAAGAGATTGGAGGCTCCTCTGCGGGAACCTCGAACCTCGCCTGATCCGGCGCTGGAGCCTGCGCCAGCCGGAAACGCGGGCCGTATCCGGGATGAACTGCCCTGCAAGCCGAATGAACTCGGCCGCCGCGGGCGAGTTTCCGCGTCCTCGGTCGTATTCCCGAGCCGCGCGCATGAGGGCCTCGCGCGCCAACGCTGTGAGCGCTGCCGCGTGCAGTTCCTCCGCCTCCGGCAGGCGCCCCACGGGGCCGGAGAACAGGACCTCGAAGGCCTCGCCGCGTTCCACAAGGTCGACGACGTCGTCGACCTCCGTCGCCGACATGCTCGCCGCGTGCTCCCGATGCCACGCCTGATCTGCCCCCTGGATATAGGCGACGTCGGCAAAGGCCGCGAGCCTGAGCCACATTTCCATGTCGGGCGTGTGCTTGAGAGGCATCTGGGGGCCGGCCTCGCGGACCGTGGACATGCGCATGACCACTTCCGGGGAGGTGATGACGTTCACCCCGGAGGCACAGCGATCGGCGAGCCAGCGGCGGCCCGGCCACACGGTCCACGCCGTGGCCGCCGTCCGGGGCTCCGGGAGCCGGGTCCCCTCGAAATGCAGCGGATGGCCGTACACGAGGCCGACGGAGGGGTAGGCACGGAACACGGCGAGGGCCCGCTCGAGGGCACCGGGAGTCAGCAGGTCATCGGCGTCGAGCCGGACGAGGAAGTCTCCCGCGGCGGCGCGGAGCCCGCGGTTGAACGTCTCCACCATGCCCGAGTTGCGCTCGTTCGCGATGACGGTCACCCGTGGATCCCGGTCGGCGATCGCAGTCGCGACGGCCAGACTGTCGTCGGTCGACCTGTCGTCCACGACAATCACGCGGACGTCTGCCGAACGCTGGGACAGGGCGCTGCCCACCGCTTCTCCGAGGAACCGGCCGTAGTTGTAGCACGGGATGACGACGCTCACGGTCTCCGATCCCGCGACGCCCGCCGTCTCGCGCGGCTTGACTCGGACAGTGCGCTCGGCACGGCTCACGGCTTCTCCTCAACTAGCGGCTCTTCCCGTTTCGCCGGGGACAGCGCGGCGCCCGTCCGAAGGCGCGAGGCGGCCCAGGGCCACAGCGCGGCGCCGAGCACGATCAGGCCAGCCGCGCCGCCGCCCACAAGGCGGGCGATGGATCCGGGAAGCACAGCCGACGCCCCGAACGCGGCCGCGCCCGCGGCCAGCCCTACCAAGCTCGGGTAGACGCTCGTGCCCAGCATCTGGCCCACGCGGGCCCCGCGCAGCACCACCCCGTAGGCCCCGAGAACAGCGGCTCCGACGATCACGTGGGCCCACCCGGCGCCCGCAACGCCCGAGAGCCGGATTCCGACGACGAGGGCCGGAACAAGGACGACGCCCCACACGACCTGCACCGCGAGAACGCTCCCCGAGCGGCCTCGGGCCATGAGGTAGCCCGCGAACAGGTCGAACACCGCGCGCATCGCCCCGAACACCGCGAGGGCGGCCAGCACGGGCGCGGCCGGGAGCCAGACGTCCCCGTACACGACGGCGATGAGCGGCACCGCGAGGGCCGCGAGGAGCGCTCCCGCACCGGCCGCACCCGCCCACGTCAGGGCGACCGCCTCCCGAAGGGCCCGGGGAGCGTCCTCGCTCTGCGCGAACCCCGGCAGGGCGACCGCTCGCACCGCCTGGCCGAGCGCGTTCATGGGCCAGCTCGCGATGTTGAACGCGAGGACGTAGAAGCCCAGGGCCGTGGGGCCGAGCATGCGGGCAATCACGACGTTGTCGAGGTTGATCACGATCCACGAGACGAGGTTCGCGCCCGCGAGGGGGGCGCCGAAGGAGACGAGCAGTCCGAGCTGCCGGCGGTCCCATCCGAACGCCGGGCGCTCCTTCGCGAGCACGAATTGCAGCGAGGTGCTGACCGTCTGGCCGAGCACCCGGCCCACCGCAAGGGCGATCGGCCCAGCGCCGCCCAGCACAAGTAGCAACGTCGCCGCCGTGCTCACCGCGAAATCGGCCGCCGAGGCGGCGAAGACCTTCTGCTGGGCGAACGAGCGCTGGAGCGTCGCGAGCGGCACGACGCCCGCCCCCGCCAGCGCGAGCGTGAGGGACAGGAGCGCGATGATCGGCGCCGCGGAGGGCGCCCCCATCACCGACGCGATGAGGGGGGACGCGGCGGCCATGATCGCGGCAAGGCCCGCGCCGCAGAGCATCCCGATCGTCGCCGTCGTGGGAGCAAGCCGCGCGTGCTCCTCAGACCTGATGAGGAGCGCCGTGAGCCCGGGGTCGGCGAGCGTCATGAGGATCGACTGGACGGTCAGCGCGACGGCGTACACGCCGAACTGGTCCGGAGCCAGCAGGCGGGCGAGCACGATGCCGACGGCGAGGCTCCCCACTCGCAAGAGCAGGTTCGACGCCGAACTCCAGGCAAGGCCGCGCCGGACGCGGTGGACGAGGGCGCTCACGTCCCATACCTCCTCCAGCGGCGCCACGCGACGGACCACCGGACCCTGTCGACGAAGGCCTCAGCCCGGGAGAGCGGGCCCCGGGCGCGGGCACCGCCGAGCGCCTTGTACAGCGCCCACCGGGGGCCCCATCTGATTCCCGGATCGCAGTCGAGGGCGAGCGCCTCGAAGTCCGCGGCACGCTCGCGCCCTGCGGCGGACCCCTCGGCGAGGCCCCTGCGGGCGGCCCTCAGGGATTCGCGGGCCACGGAGGTGAGCGCGGTTCCGTGGGCCCGTCGCGACAGCAGCCCGTCGCGGAGGAGCGAGTCGAAGACGATGCGCCGCTCGAGGGCGTCCCGGTACTGACCCTCGAAGGCTCCGAGGTGCATGTTGCCGCCGTGGACCCGGTAGTGGGCCTGGGCCGCGCCGTTGACCCGCCCGACTCCCCCGAGCGCGGCGGCCCTGAGCCAGAAATGCATGTCCGCGGCGTGCGGCTGCGCAGGGTCGTATCCGCCGATGGACTCGAGGACCGGGCGGCGCACGACCGCTTCCGGGTTGACGATGAGATTGGTCCCGCGCTCGCACACGCGCCGCGTCCATTCCGCGCCGCTCCACACGCTCCAGGTGATCCCGGCGTCGCGCCGCGCGGTGGGCGGACTCTCCGAGTCGAACGACGGCGCGTATCCGTAGACGAGGCCGACGTCGGGACGGGCCTCGAACAGGGCCGCAGAGCGGGCGAGGGAGCCGGCGGCCAGGACGTCGTCGGCCGAGAGCAGCACCGCGAGGTCGCCGCTGACCCGCGACAGCCCGTCGTTGTACGTCGCGATGTGCCCTCGGTTCCTCTCGTGGCGGACGAGGGTCACGCGGCTGTCGGCGGCCGCGAGGGCCTCCGCGACCTCGGCGCTGCCGTCCGTCGACGCGTCGTCGACGATGATCACGTCGACGTCGACGCCGGGCTGGTCGAGTGCGCTCCCGACGGCTTCGGGAAGGAAGCGGCCGTAGTTGTAGCACGGCACCACGACCGATACGCGTGGCCGGCCCTGCAACGGCGTCGCCCCCAGCCTCAGCATCCCCGCACCACCTCGGCGACGAGCCGCTGCTGCTCGGGCGTGATGTGGGGGAACATGGGCAGCGAAAGCAGCTGTGAAGCGGCCTCCTCGGCGACCGGGAAATCGCCCGGGCGGTGGTCGAGGTAGGAGAACGCGTCCGTGAGGTGCACGGGCGTCGGGTAGTGGATGCCGGTCGCGATCCCGGCCGCGGCGAGTGCGCTCTGGACCCGGTCGCGCTCCTCGGCGCGGATCGCGTAGAGGTGCCACACGTCCTCGTTGCCGGGCTGGCTGTGCGGCGTGCGGACCCCGGCGACCCCCTCGAGAAGCTCCTCGTAGAGCCGTGCCGCCGCACGCCGTCGTGCGTTCCATTCGGCGAGCCGGCGCAGTTTGGCGCGCAGGACGATCGCCTGGACGGCGTCGAGGCGCGAGTTGAAGCCCACGATCTCGTGCACGTACTTGACCGCGCTGCCATGCGCGGCCAAGAGGCGCACCATGTCGGCGAGGATCAGGTCGTTGGTCGTGACGGCCCCGGCGTCCCCGGCCGCGCCGAGGTTCTTCCCGGGGTAGAAGCTCGTCGCGGCGATATGCCCGAGCGAGCCGGCGTGGCGGCCGTAGCGGCGAGCCCCCTGGGCCTGCGCCGCGTCCTCGACGACGGCGAGGCCACGGCGGGCGGCGAGCGGCACGAGGGCCTCGACGGGTGCCGTCTGGCCGAACAGGTGGACCGGGACGATGGCCTGAGTCCTAGGCCCCACCGCCCGGCCCACCAGGCTCGCGTCGATGAGCAGCGTCTCCGGATCGACGTCGACGAGCACGGGGCGTGCCCCCGCGCGCACCACTGCTTCGGCGGTCGCGACAAACGTGTTGGCCGGCAGGATCACCTCGCCGCCGGGCCCCACACCGACGGCGCGCAGGGCGAGCTCGAGCGCATCCGTGCCGTTGGCCACCCCGATGCAGGCGCGGACCCCCACGAACTCGGCGTACTCGTCCTCGAACGCGGTCACGTGGGGTCCGCCGATGAACGCACCGGTGTCGAGGGCGCGCACGACCTCGGGGACGACGTCGGCGCTCACCTCGCGCTGCTGCGCCGCGAGGTCCACGAACGGGACCCTGAGCACTCTTCCTGCCTGCGCCTCCGTAGTCACGGTTCCACCCCTCGCGTCGGCCCCGCCACGACACCAGACATGGGTCGGGCGGGGACACCGACCCATGTCTGCCCTTCGGGCACGTCCGAGACAACGGCCGCGCCCATGCCGACGACGGCGCGCGCGCCCACGCGCGTGCGCTGCCGGATGCTGCTGTTCATGCCGAGGTAGGCGGCCCGACCGACGACGACGGAGCCGCCGACCGCGACGCCCGCGCCGAACGTCGCGTAGTCGTCCACGAAGTCGCCGTGCGTGAGAGTCACCCCGGGCATGACGACGACGTGCCGCCCGAGCGTGACGGCCGCCGTCATGACGACGTTCGCGAGCAGGATGCTCCCCTCGCCCACCGAGCACCCCTCGGGGATGATCGCGCTCGGGTGGATGATCGTCGCGAAACGGCCCGGCGGGAGCCCGAGCGCGGCGAGGCGCCGCACGATGTCGGCGCGGATTGCCCCGCTCCCGACGCACACGACGAGCCGCGCGTTGGGATGCTTGCGGACCTCGGCAAGCGGGCCGAGGACGTGTGCGCCGTCGAGGAGGCTCCCGACGCGGACCGGATCGTCGTCGAGGATGCCCAGGAGGTCGAAGTCGTCACCCCCGCGCACGAGGGCCATGACCTCACGGGCCAGGCCACTCGCAGCGACGATGAGGAGCTCGGTCACCTCGGCTCCCCTGACTGCGCACGTCGAAGCGCGTCACAGATGCGCAGGACGCCGCTCTCGCCGAGCTCGTGGTACAGCGGCAGGATGAGGGTTCGGGACGTGAGCCTTTCCGTCGCGGGAAGCGGGACGCGGAGGGGGACGTCCGCGAACGCGGGTTCCAAGTGGGCGGCCATGATGCCGGGCCGGGCCGAGATGCCCTCCTCCGCGAGCGCGTCGAGGAGGCCGTCGCGGCTCAGGGGGAATTCGTCGCCGACCTCGGCCCAGAACGACTGGAAGTTCGATTCGCCCTCCGCCGGGTCCTCGACGAGCCGAAGCCCGGGGACGCCGTCGAGCGCCTCGCGATAGAGCGCGGCGAGCGCCCTGCGCTGGGCGACCATCGCCGGGAGGCGGCGCAGCTGCACGAGCCCGATCGCCGCCTGGATGTCAGTCATGCGGAAGTTGAAGCCGAGTTCCGTGTACTGCTCCCGCACGGAAGCGCGGAGCGCCGCCTCGTGCCGCTCCGACGCCGAGACGCTCGCCGCGTGCTGCCGCAGGCGCCGCGCACGCTGGGCCCACGCGAGGCGGTCGGTCGTGAGCATGCCGCCCTCGCCCGTCGTGAGGAGCTTGCGCGGGTGGAAGGACCACGCCGCGACGTCCGCGCCCACGCCGACGGGGTGCCCGCGGTAGCGCGAGCCGACGGCGCACGCCGCGTCCTCGATGATCGCGATCCCGCGATCTTCGCACAGCTCGGCGATCGGCCCGAGGTCCACGGGGAGGCCGCCTTGGTCGACGACGACGACGGCTCGCGTGCGCGGCCCGAGCACGGCGGCGATCGTTTCCGCGGTGAGGTTGCCGGTGACGGGGTCGACGTCCGCGAAGACGGGCTCGGCGTCCACGTAGCGCGGGGCGTTGGCGGTCGCGATGAACGAGAGCGACGGCACGACGACCTCGTCCCCCGGCTCGATCCCCACGACGAGCAGGGCGAGGTGCAGCGCGGCGGTGCAGCTCGATGCCGCGACGCCGTTCGTCACGCCGTGGGCCTTCGCGAACGCCGCCTCGAACTCCGCGACGCGCGGCCCCTGGGCAAGCCAGCCGGACGCGATGACGTCCGCGACCGCGGCGGACTCCTCGAGCCCGACCCACGGCTTCATGACGTTGATGCGAGTTGTCTCGTGCGCTTCGGGGCCCGCAGTTCCCGGGCCGGTGGGGCGCGTGGCCTCGGCCGTCATGACGCCGCCACCACCCGCGCGGCGGCGATCTCTTCGCGCAGCGGCCTCCACCACGCGACGAGACGTCTGAGCCCCTCGTCGAGCGGCATCTGGGCCCGGAAGCCGAGGTCTCGCGAGGCCGCAGCAGTGTCGGCGAGCCGGCGCGTGACCGCGTTGACCTTCCGCTCGGGGCCGAATTCGACCGAGAGGTTCGAGTCCATCGCCGCGAGGAGTGCGACGGCGAGAGCCAGCAGGCTCGTCTCGGTTCCGCTCGCGACGTTGTAGACGCCCTCGCGCACCGCGGACTCGGCCGCGTAGATGTTGGCCCGCGCGACGTCGGTCGTGTAGACGAAGTCCATCGTCTGCTCGCCGTTGCCGTACACGAGCGGCGGCCGCCCGTCCGCGATGCGCTCCATCCAGCGGACGAGGACTTCGGTGTAGAGGCCGTGCACGTCCATGCGCGGCCCGTAGACGTTGAAGTACCGCAGCGCCACGTAGTCGAGCCCGTACATCGCCCGGTAGCTGCGGGCGAGGCCCTCGTTGAAGCTCTTGGCGGCGCCATAGAGCGTGTCGTTGTTGTGGTGGTGATGGATCTCCCGGGTCGGGAACTCGTCCGCGGCGCCGTAGACGGACGCACTCGAGGCCAGGACGACCTTGTCGACGGCGTGCTGGCTCGCGGCCTCGAGCACGGTGAACGTCCCGTCGACGAGGACTTCGAGCGCGAGCCGCGGCTCCTCCGCGCACTGCGTGATGCGGATGGCCGCCTGGTGGAACACGAGGTCCTTCCCGACGGTCGCGTCGTGGACGGCGTCCCGGTTGCGCAGATCTGCCTCGATGAGGCGCACGCGGCCCGTCGCGAGCGCGTGGTCGAGGTTCGCGAGGCGTCCTCGCGTGAGATTGTCGAGCACGTCGACATGGTCGACGCCCGCGTCGAGGAGCTGGTCCACGATCGTCGAGCCGATCGTCCCGGCCCCGCCGGTCACGAGCACATGGGCTCCCGCCAAGACTGTCACGCTCCCGCCTCCTGCCTGAGCTCACCCGAGAGCGAACTCCCCTCGAGCTCGATCGATGCCTGTGCGCCTCCCGCTTGGAGGCTGCGGCTCGTGGCCTCGAGCACGCCGAGGACCCTGAGGGCCGAGGTCCCGCTCGTCGCCGATGGCCGGCCCGCCGTGATGGATGCCGCGAACTCGGCCACCATCTGTCCGAGGGCCTCGCGTTCCGGCAGGGCAGGCGACCACGTGTCGCCCAGGCGGTACGAGATGGCGGCGTCGCGCCGGTCTGTCCCGTTGCGCGAACTGTGGTTCCCGTGCTTCGGAAGCTGGACGCCGCGGTCGTACACGCTGAGCCGCTGCTGCGGATTGAGGTCGTCCCACACGAGCGTGCGCCGCGTGCCGCCGACGACCATCTGCCGGATCTTCGTCGGGCTCAGCCAGTTGACGTGGATGTGGGCCATCGCTCCATCGGGCAGATCAAAGGAGAGGTGGCCCACGCAATCGTGCCCCGTTCCGAGCGGGTCGGCGCCGTGCGCCGAGACCGCCTCCGGGGTCAGCCCATCGGGCAGGATGAAGTCGAGGATCGAGAGGTCGTGCGGGGCGAGGTCCCAGAAGACGTCCACGTCCGGCTGGACAAGCCCGAGGTTGATCCGCACCGAGTCCACGTACAGGATGTCGCCGAGCTCGCCCCCGAGGAGCAGCTCCCGCATCTTCTGCACGGCCGGCGTGTAGCAGTACGTGTGGTCCGCCATGAGCACGAGCCCGCGCTCGCCGGCGATCCGCACCATGTCCGCGCCCTTGTCCCAGCGGTCGGCGAGGGGCTTCTCGACGAGCACGTGCTTGCCGGCCCCGAGGGCCGTGAGCGCCACACCGTGGTGCGTCCTCGCGGGCGTCGCGATGGCGACGGCGTCGACGTCGACCGTGTCGAGCGCCTCGTCGAGCGAGCCGAAGGCCCGCGCGCCGTAGAGGCCCGCGAGCGCCGCGGCGCGGTCGAGGTCGAGGTCGCAGACCGCCCTCAGGTCCCATTCCTCGGAGCGATGGAAGTTCCGCGCGAGGTTAGGCCCCCAGTAGCCGGCCCCGACGACGGCGACGCCAAGCGGAGCGCCGGGGATTCGGCTCCCCGGGCTCCCGGCGCCCGATCCCCGGAATGGGATGAGCGAATGCGGGTCTGGCATAGCCTCTCCTCTCGGCAGGTGCGATGCGGTCTGCGACACTGTGCAGCGGCCGGATCAGTAGGCCCCGACCGGGGCGATGACGGCGCGGAACGTGCGCCACAGGATCATGAGGTCGCCCATGATCGACCAGTTCTCGACGTAGTAGAGGTCGAGGCGGACCGAGTCGTCCCAGTCGAGGTCCGAGCGGCCGCTGATCTGCCACAGGCCCGTGATCCCGGGCTTGATGAGCATCCGGCGGCGCGTGAAGCGCTCGTATTCGCCGACCTCCCGTGCGAGCGGCGGCCGCGGCCCGACGAGGCTCATCTGGCCCTTGAGGACGTTGACGAACTGGGGCAGCTCGTCGAGCGAGTACTTCCGCATCCACTTTCCGCAGCGGGTCACCCGGGGATCGTCCTTGACCTTGAACAGCACTCCCGCGCCCTCGTTGTCGGAGGCCAGCGCGTCGAGCTTCTTCTCGGCGTCCTTGACCATCGAGCGGAACTTGAGCATCGCGAACGGCAGCCCGTCCTTGCCGATGCGCTCCTGCCGGAACAGGATCGGTCCCGGGGAGTCGAAGTGCACGATGAGCGCGAGGGCCGCGAGCAGGGGGGCGAGGACCGCGAGGGCGGCCCCGGCGAGCACGAGGTCCATCGCGCGCTTCACGACGTGCTTCGCGCCCGTGTAGTGCGGGAGGTCGACCTCCATGAGCGGGAGGCCCTGGACGGGCCGCCAGTGGATGCGCGGCCCCGCGACGTTCGTGAGAGAGGACGCTAGGACGAGCTCGGCGTCGTGCTGCTCGAGGTTCCAGCCGAGTTCGCGAACGTACTTGTTCCCGCCCGGGACCGGCCCGGCGATGATCACCGCGGCGGCCTTCTTGAGCGCGACCGTCCGGACGACGTCGTCCGTCGAGCTCAGCACGGGAAGCCGGTTGCCGTCGACGGTGAGCGACTGCCCGCGGCGCCCGCCCGGGAGGATCGCGCCGAGCACGTTGTAGGGGGCGCCTTCGCTCGCGGCGATGCGGCGCACGACGTACCGCACGTCGTCGGCCTCTCCGACGACGACGGCGGGGGTCAGGTAGAGCCCGATGTGCCGCTGGCGGTTCAGCCAGCGGCGGCTGCCCCAGCGGAGCGCGAGGAGCCCGACGAGGCCGCTGCCGAAGACGACGACGGCGACGCGCGCGGGAAGCCAGTTGACGACGGAGAGCGCCGGGAGCGAGTCCCCGAGGAGAAGCACCGCGATCGCGAGGACCGCGAAGAACTGGAACGACGCGGCGACCACCCGGCGGTACTCCTCGGCGCCGATGCCGAGGACCGAAACCTCCCGGGTGCCGTACAGGCCGAGCACGAGGGGCCAGAGCCCGACGACGACGGCGAGTGCCCCCGCGGTCTGCGGCCTTGCGTCGCCGAAGACGAGGCCTGCCGTCGCCGCGGCGAGGACGACGGTCGTGTCGGCACCCCACAGGTAGACGGCGTAGCGCCTGGGCCACGCCTGGGCCTTGGCGGAGCGGGCGATGCGCGCCGCGGAGTTCCCGAGCCCCACGGCAGACCAGAGGCGCGGCGCCCATGACGAGATCGAATGCGTTACCTGCTGCTGCGTGCCGACCGACATGACAGCTCCTCGGATTCCCCATTCGGGACCCGCGTGATTGCCGGTCCCTCCCGCCAACCAGTACAGACCTCGCGGAACGGCAAATCACCAGTAGTCGGTACCCGAGCTTTCTCGGCCTCTACGGGGGCGAACCCTTGGCGAGTACGCAAGCAGGCCACCAAGTACCACGCGTACACTGCGCAGTCGGCTTTTCGGGGGCACCGGCACTACTCGCCGGGACGGTGTCTTCCCTCGTCAGGGGCAGGTGAAGCGCACACGGCCACTCAGGGCCGGATCACTCGCGGATCACTCGTCGACGGCGTCCCGGAGCTCGTCGCGGCTGCGGATTCCGAGCTTCGCGTAGCTGCGGTGGAGGTGGCCCTCGACGGTACGCACCGAGAGGTGGAGCTCGTCGGCGATCTGGCGGTCGCTCAGGCCTTCGACGGCGAGGTCCACGACGTCCTGCTCGCGCCGGCTGAGTCGCAGGGAGGAGAGGATCGCCTCTTCCTTCTCGCCGGCCTCGCCGGATCCGGGCAGGCCCTCGCACGTGCGTGCCAGGGCGCCCGCGTGCCGGGCCGCCGCCCGGTCGCCGTCCAGGTCGAAGCAGCCGGCTGCCCGCGCGTACGCGGCCCTAGCCCGCCGGAACATCCCGAGCCCATGGAAGAGCTCTCCGGCCGCGAGGTAGCCCTCGGCGTTGTCGGTGGCCTCCGCGCGGGCCCACGCCCCCCACGCGCCCGCCCACGGCCCTTCCGCCGAGCCCGCGAGGTCGGCGCCGCGGCCGTTCGCGTCAGCGGCCCCCAGCTCGAACGCGAGGATGCGCGCTACGAGCTCCCAGCCGGGACGGCCCGCGGCACGATTTTCCTCGGCGATCGCCTCGAGGGCGGGAAGCCCGGCGCCCGGTTCGACCAGCTCGAGGGCCCCGGCACGATGCATCGCGGCGAGGTCACGCAGGTCGGCGCTCCCGAGCCCCGCCGTCGCCTCGGCCCGCGCGAGATGCTGGCGGGCCGCTGTCGCGTTTCCGGCCCCCGCCGCGGCACGCGCCGCGATCGCGGAGGCGACGCCGAGGAGCTGGAGCGGGTCCGCGAGCTCGAGGTTCTCGACGACGTCGCGCAGGATGGACTCGGCCTCGGGCTCCCGGCCCTGCCGTACGAGCGCGAACGCCCTCGCGCAATAGAGGCCGGGCCCAAAGACGACGATCGAGCGCAGGTGGGTATTCGGATAGGCCGTGAGGACGCCGTCGACGCTCGACCAGTCCCCCGCCAGGAGCGACGCGACGAGATACCGCACGAGCCCGCGCTCCTCGAACGGGAAGTGTTCGTCGTCGAGGTCCGGGTCGGAGAGCGCGAGCCCCGCGGTGCGGGCCGAGGCATCGAAATGCCCCGCGGCGCATTGCACGGCGGAGTCGAGCACGAGCCAGAGGTTCCGCTCGATCGCGGGGGCCGCGATCGCGTGCGGGAGCTTCCCGTCCTGGTCGAGCGCCGCACTGACCGCGACGAAGTCCGCGCGTTCGGCGGCGGCGAGGGCACGGATGAGCCGGGCCCTGCGCAGGACGGCGTCCCTCGCGCCCGGGCCGTACGGGACGCCGCCGGATCCCGTGCGCCGGTCCACGCCGGCGGCGGCCTTCTCGAGATCCGCGACGTCGTCCTCGACCTGTGAGAGCTCCCCGAGGGCGAGCCGCGCCGTGAACTTGACGAGGGTTCCCGCGAGCACATCCTGCACGTCGGACGCCACGGCCGGGCCCGAGGAGACGGCGGAGAGGGCCGCCGACGGGTCGCCGAGGTTGAGGTGGGCGCGGGCGACGATGCCGCGCGCGAGCGACCGCTCCGCCGCCCGGTCCACGAGCGACGCCGCGCGGAGGCCGAGCTCATTCCGGAAGCTGCGCACCGCGGCGGCCGCGCCGCGGACGAGTTCCGCGGCGGGGAGGGTCGCGCCCGTGTCGAGGGCGAGTTCGAGGAGGCGCAGCTCGTTGGCCGGCTGCCGGAGCTCGTCGCCGCCGAGCGCGAGCGCGCGCCGGTAGAGATGCAGCCGCCGGGTCGCCGACGTCATGCGACGCACGGCGTCCGCTTCGAGCGCATGCCGGATGCACAGCCCGTCGGCACCCTCGACGAACCAGCCGAGGTCCGTCAGCCGGTCGAGGATCTCGCGGTCCGCGAGCACGCGTGCGGCGGAGCGCGGGAGGGGCTCGGTGAGGGCGACGAGGATGAGCAGGTCCCGCTCGGGGGGGGCGAGGGCCTCCATGCTGCTGCGCACGGACTCGGCGAGGGCGTCGCCGCTGCTCGAGAACGCGCCCGTGAGGAGCCAGATGCCGCGCTTGCGCACGAGAGTCCCGGCCGCGACCGATTCGTCGATGAGTGAGAGGAGGTGGAGCGGATTGCCGCCGCTGAGGCCGTGCAGCACCCCAGCAGCCGTGACCGAGAGGCTTCCCCCGAGGTGTTCTTGGGCCGCGGCCTTGCTCTCGGCGAGGCCGAGGGGCGCGAGCTCGACGCGTTCGGCGATCCCGTCGTGCCACATGTCGAGGAAGTCCCGCGGGAGCCCGCCCCGCGTCGTCGCCGCTGCGAGGAGCCTGACCCACGACGACGCGACCGCCTCCGCGATGAGGCCCGCCGAGCCGTCGTCGAGATCCTGCGCGTCGTCGACGACGAGGACGATCGGCCGCTCGGCCTCGCCCGAGCGGCGGTGCAGCTCAGCCCACAGCGCGCGCAGGACGCCGATGCGGTCCTGGACCTCTTCGGGAGCGAGCTTCGGGAGGCATTCGATGAGGGCCGCGTACATGACGGACCGCAGGCTCCGGCCCGTGCTGATCTCGAGCACCTCGACGTCGTTCCCGAGCGAGCCCACGACGGCGTCGAGGACGTGGGTCTTGCCCGAGCCGCCCTCCCCCACGACGAGGACGGCGCCGGCACCCTCCCGGCGCAGCGCGTCGGTTGCGGCGGCCGCGATGTCCCGCCGCGTCGTCTCGACGAGGGACTGGATCCCCGCCTTCTCCGCCAACGTCACCCCCATGCTCCCCAGCACCGTCAGACCAGCCCGTCGAGCCCGCTCCGCGAGGAGACCCCGAGTTTCATGAACACCTGGTACAGGTGCCCCTCGACCGTTCGCACCGAGACGCCCACGGCGTCGGCGATGTCGCGGTTCGATGCGCCCGAGGCCGCCATGACCGCGATCTGCCGCTCACGCTCGGTGAGGACGGGTGCCGGGACCTGGGGCACGAGCGGGAGCGTCGGCAGGATCCGAGTGAGCCGGTCGAGCCGCGTCTGTGCCCGGCCGGCGGCGGCAGATTCGCCGCGGTCGCGCGCGAAATCGAGGGCAAGGGCCGCGCAGCGGGCTTCGACCGCGTCGAGCTCCATCTCGTAGGCGAACTCGGCCGCGTCGAGAAGCGCCTCGGCGTCCTTGCGCCGCGACGCCGCCGCGACCGCGGCCATGAGGTGCGCGAGCGGTCCCTGGCGCCGGTGCCCGAGCCGCTCGATCCACAGGAACTCGCGATCGGTGCCCGGGATGCTCGCCCCGAAAACCCTGATGCCGGCCGCGGACATGCGGCCCGCGGCCTCGTCTTCCTCGGCACGGCCGAGGAGCAGCTCGGCGGCGCCGGGCTCGCCGAGCCAGCGACGCGCCATGCCTTCGCAGAACTCCGAGATGAACGCAAAGAGCCATGGCGCGAGGGCCTCGCAGCCGGCCGCACGTTCGAGGAAGGTCGAGGCCTCGCCCGAGTCGCCGACCTGCGCGTAGGCGAAGGCCGTCGTCGCGTAGGCCGCACGGAGAGCGTTCCTTGCCGGGAATTCCTCGAGCTGGGCGACGGCGTTGAGGGCGGGCTCGAGCGCGGACCCGCCCCGGCCGGCCATGACGTAGGCCATCGCGAGGAAGAGCTCGGCGATCCCGCCGCGCAGGCTCAGCCGCCGGCCGCCCCGGTCCACGTAGCCCTCGAAGAGGTCGACGCAGCGCTTCCAATCTCCGTTGGCGATCCACACGAAGAACGCCGCGGTGAGGTAGGCGTCGTCGTCCGGGTGCTGGGCCGATGCCAGGCCCATGGGACCGAAGCCGAAGGCGGACATGAGGGCCGCCGCATCCGCCTCGCGCCCGCACGCGGCCCAGGCCTGGGCGAGCAGGAGCGAGGCCTCGCGCCGGAATTCCTCGCTCGAGCCCGTCCGGCGGGACGCGGCCTCGAGGGCGTCGAGGACGGGGGCGAAGTCGCCCCGGAACGCGTGCATGCGGTACTCGGCGAGGTCGAGGACCTCGGCAGCGCCGCGGAGCTCGGAGGCGTCGGCCTCCTCGCGGAGAGCGAGCGAGTCCCACGCGACGTGGAGCGGTTCGCGGGCCTCGCCCCGCTCCGGGAGCCACGCGAGGAGCTCGGACTTCGCGGCCGCGTGCCGGGCTAGGTCCGCGGGGCCGAGCTCGTCGAGCCGGGCGCGAGGCACCGAATCGAGCACCGTGAGGGCCTCGTCGCGCCGTTCGAGGAGCGAGAGCGCGGCCGCGCGCTGGAATGCGGCCTCGACGACGGCGTGCCCGTCGTGCTCGCCCGCGCGGTCGAGCAGGTCGAGGGCGCGGCGCGGCTCGAACAGGGCGATCGCGGCGCGCGCGGCGTGGACGACGAGGTCCGCGTTCGCGGTGCCGCCGACCCCGAGCGTCCACTCGACGTAGGAGACGAGGTCTTCGCGGTCGAGCCCGGACTCCTCGGCGGCCCCGCCAAGCGACGTGAGCGACGCGAGCTCGCGGTGCCGATCGGGCCCGAGCCGCTCGCGCACGAGCTCGGCCATGCGCGGCTCGCGCAGGTACGCGCAGCGGTGCTCGCTCGCGTCGACGGCGATCAGTGCGCGGTCCTCCATGTCGACGAGCACCTCGGAACCGAAAAGCCCGGCGAGTCCCGCGATAGGGACCCGCCGGGCCACGGCGAGGTGCTCGATGACCTCGCGGACGTCCTGCGGCTCGCGGGCCCACCGGGCACGGATGATCTCGTCCGTGCCGCTTCCCTGCTCCGGTTCGACCGCGCCGTCGAGCGTCCACACCCCGCCCCGCCGGTGGAGATTGCCCGTCGCCCGCTCGCGGCGCACGATGCCCTGCACCGCGGAGGGGTTCCCGCCGCACGCGTGGTGCAGCTCCCCCACCGCCGAGGACGCGACGCGCCCCTCGACGAGGGTCGAGACGAGGAGCCGGGTCTCGGGAATCCCAATCCCCCGGAGCGGCACCTCCGCGAGCCGGCTCCGCCGGACGAGCCGCAGGAAGTCGGCAGGAAGGTCCGTCGCGCGCTGGGCGACCGCGAGGAGCTTGGCCGTGCCGCTCAGGAGCAGATGGAGGAGGACGCCGATGCTTCCCTCGTCGAGGACCCCCGAGAATTCGACGACGAGCACCGCGGGATGCCCCCCGGAGTCTTCGCGCAGCATGCGTTCGACGGCGAGCATGAGGCCCGTGGGCGACGACGACGCCCCCTTGGGCAGGCGCGCGAGGAGCGCGCCGAGGCACGCATAGTCCGACGTCGGTCCGGTCGTCGAGGTGCGCAGGCGCAGCGGGTAGATCTCGGAGCCGAGCGAATTCAGGACGGCACTCGCGAGAAAGGACTTCCCGACGCCGGGAGGGCCCGTGACGACCGTGCCGAGAGAGTGGCGATCCGTGAGGGCCTGGACTGCCGCGTCGAGTTCGCCCTGACGGACGAGCATTGCCCAGCGGAGGCGATCCGCCTGCCGTTCGGCTGATTCAGGCGACGGCTTGACGGTCCGTCGCGGCAGCACCGAGACGGCAGAATCCCTCAGCATGTCATGCCTCCCCCCGGTGGCGGCTGCGACACGCCGCCCGAGTTCAGGCATAGCGTACGCCGAAGTGGGTCCTGCGCAACAGGGAACCGTGAGTCCTACTATCGGGACCTCCCGGCGGGAGGAGATTTCCCCTAGCAAGGCCCTACGGAGGCCCTCGAACGCCGCGGCGACGTCCGCCGAACTGCGAGTCAGACGCCAGCCTGGCGCGCCGCATCCTCGGCCGCGACCCACGCGATCATCGCGCACTTGACGCGCGCGACATACCGCGAGACACCCTCGAACGCCGCCGCGTCTCCCAGGACGTCGGGGTCGCCGAGGACCTTCCCGCGCGAGCGCACCATGTCCCGGAACGCGTCGACGAGCTCGTGGAACTCTTCCGCCGTCGTCCCCTCGGCGAGATCGTGCAGAACCGACGCCGAGGCCATCGAGATGGAGCAGCCGTGCCCCTCCCAGCGCAGGCTCGCGATCGTCCCGTCTCGGGCCTCGACCCGGACCGTGACCTCGTCGCCGCACACCGGGTTGAGCTGATGGGATTCGCCGTGGGCCGGGCTCTCGGCATCCGCGGGCCGGGCCTCGAAGCCGCTTCCGTGGCGCTCCTTCGAGTGCTCGAGGATGACCTGCTGGTAGAGGGAGTCAAGGCTCATCGGGCGGCCCTTGCGCTCGCCCCGAAGTAGCGGCGCACCTCGGCGAGGCCCGCGAGGAATGCGTCCACGTCGGCCTCGGTCGTGTAGAGGTACGCGCTCGCCCGCGTCGACGCCGTGAGGCCGAGGCGACGGTGGAGCGGCTGGGCGCAGTGGTGGCCCACGCGCACGGCGATGCCGAGGCTGTCGAGGTACTGGCCGACGTCGTGCGCGTGCACGCCGTCCACGTCGAACGCCGCGAGCCCGAAGCGCGCGTGCCCGTACCACTCCTCGCCGGGCGCAGGCCCGAGGAGCCGCACGCCGTCGACCGCGGCGATGCCTTCGGCGAGGCGCGCGCCGAGCACGGCCTCGCGCGCCGCAATCCGCGCCATCCCGGTCTCGCGGAGGTAGTCGACCGCGGCGGAGAGCGCGACGGCCTGGGAGATTCGCTGGGTCCCGGCCTCGAACCGTTGGGGCGCCGGGAGGTATTCGGCGCGCTCCATCGTGACGGTCGTGATCATGGATCCGCCCACCAGGAACGGCGGGAGCGCGTCGAGCAGCTCGGCGCGCCCGTAGAGGGCGCCGATTCCCGTCGGGGCGAGCATCTTGTGCCCGGAGAAGGCTGCGAAATCGACGTCGAGGGCCTTGACGTCGACCGGCATGTGGGGCGCGGACTGGCATGCGTCGAGGACCACGAGGGCGTCCGCGCGGCGTGCGAGCGCCACGAGCTCCTCGACCGGGCTCACACTGCCGAGCACGTTCGAGGCGTGCGAGAACGCGACGACGCGCGTGCGGGGGCCGATGATGCGGGCCGCCTCCGCGAGGTCGAGCCGGCCGTCGTCGTCGATCGGAATGTGGCGAAGGGCCGCGCCCGTGCGGAAAGCGAGCTCCTGCCACGGGATGAGGTTGGCGTGGTGTTCGAGCTCGGTCACGACGATCTCGTCGCCCGGGCCGAGGGCGAAGCGCCGCACCTCGTCGCCGCCGCGGCCTCGTGCGGCCCAGACGCTCGCGTTCGAGAGCGCGTACGCGACGAGGTTGAGGGCCTCCGTCGCGTTGGACGTCCAGACGAGCTCCTCGGGCTCGGCGCCGACGAAGGCCGCGACGTTCGCCCGGGCGTCCTCGTAGGCGTCCGTCGCCCGCACCGCGAGCTCGTGGGCACCGCGGTGCACGGCGGCATTCCGCGTCTCGTAGAAGTCCTGCTCGGCCTCGAGCACGCTGCGGGGCTTCTGCGACGTCGCGCCCGAGTCGAGGTAGACGAGCGGGTGCCCGTTGACCTCCTGGCTGAGCGCCGGGAAGTCGTGGCGGATGCGCTCGGCCTCGGCGTCGTCGATTTCTGCGCCCGCGGGCAGGCGGAGGGTCGCCGGAATGCTGACGAGGGCCACGGTGGCGGGCTCCTTCTCACAGTCTGGGAATTACGTAACGGCTTTATGCCGGAATCCATTCTCCCACGACTGCGGGTGGGCCTGTCACGTCCCCGGGTCCGAGGCTCGGATCCGGGACAAGGCAAACAGCGCCGTATCGCTGAGCGACAGCGAGGAAGGAGTCGCGAAGTCCCCGGGCACCAAGAAGAGCCGGCGACGGCTGGGGGAGGAACCTTGGTCTCGGGGAGGTTCCGTCGTCGCCGGCTCAGTCCTTGGAAGGCCACCCTCGGGGCCTGCGCCGAGTGCCGGCTGCACTGCCGGCTCTGCCCTTAACGATCCCACGCGCGGGGCCCGAGAACATGAGTGGAGACTACGTGATTGCGGTTGGCGCCCCGGTCGGCCACTACTTGCTGCGCGGCGCGGTGTACTCATTCTCAGGAGCGAGCCCGACGGCGGAGGAAAGCTGCTCCCTGCTGCTCACCCCGAGCTTCGAATAGGCGCGGTAGAGATGGCCCTCGACCGTGCGGACCGAGACGGTCAGGCGGTCCGCAATGTCGCGGTCGCTCAGGCCGCTGATCGCGAGCGCGACGATCTGACGCTCACGGCGTGTGAGCTCGCCCGCGGACGCGGACGGCTGGGGCTGCACCTCGGTTTCCCCGAGCTCCGCCTCGCACGCCCGCTGCCCCTCCCATACGGCCCGCGCCTCGTTGCGGGCCGGGGTGTTCTCGAGCAGCGCGAACGCCTCGGCGTAGCACTCTCGCGCGAGCCGGGGGTAGAGCGCGCTGCGGAGTGCATCGGCTGCCGAGCGGAGGGAGTCCGCGCTGCCCTCGGCGAACGCGGCCCCGAGGAGGACGGCCGCCTCGGCCCACTCCCCCTCCATGGGCCACGCGACCCCGAGGAGCTCGTCGAGCCGGTCCCGCTGGCCGGCCTCGAACCACAGGAAGAGCGCCTGGAGGCACACATCGCGCCGGGCCCCGCGGGTCGCGGCGTCGATGATCGTCTCGAACACGGCCATCGAATGCTCATCGGGCTCGATCGCGCACGTGGCGGCGGCCTCGAAGAGCTCCGCGATGGGGCGGACGATCGACGCCGAGACCCGCCCCCGGTTCCTCGAGTCCTCGAGGAAGTCGGCGGCCTGGCCCCAATCGCCGAGCTTTGCGGCGCAGTAGGCTGCGGCCGCCGCGCAGAGGCGGAAAACGTGCTGGGCATCGCTCACGCGGAGCTCCTCGAGCGTCGGCTCGAGGATCGCGAGGGCCGGCCCGAATCGGCCCTGCCGCAAAAGCGCGAGCCCCCGCGCGCACTGGAGCGTCGCCGTGAACTGGAACGACGCCTCTTCGAGCGGCGGGGCGGCGAAGCGCACCGGAATGGACTCGACGGCGTCCCACTGCCCGGCCGTCACGCCCGCATACACATACCGGAGGGCGGCGAACTCGGAGAGGCACCCCGTGAACTCGGTCGGGGCGAGCAGCTCGATCGCGCGCGCCGCGTCGGTCATGCTCTCGAGGAGGAGCCCGCGGCAGGCAAGGACCTCGGCCTCGAGCGCCGCGGCCACCCCGCGCTCCACCGCCGAGCGCTCGGTCGCCTCGGCCCCGCGCCACGCGGCGAGGCCCACTTCGAGGCCCGCGTAGTCACCCGTGAGGGAGAGGTACACGAGGCGCAGGAGATCCCAGGGGCCGCCGCCGCCCTCGGCCGCGAGGCGTCGGATGTCTCGCGCGATCTCGTCGTGCGGATGCCCGAGGGTGTCTCGGCTGTAGAGCCACAGGAGGCCTGAGGCGAGGACCCCTTCGGCGTCGAGCTCGCGGGTGGGCTCAAGGAGCTCGACGGCGTCGGCGTGGTGGTTCCTGCTGTAGGCGACGAGGCCGCGGACGAGCCGCGCGTCGGCCGCGTGCTCGGGCGAGCGGACCTCGTCGACGGCCCGGAGGGCTAGTGAATTCTCCCCGAGCCGAGCCGCGAGCTGGGCGGCTCGGAGATAGGTCGTGTCATCGAGCTGGAGTCCGCAGCCGAGCGCCCACGAGACGGCGCACAGGAGGCCGTCCGCCGTCGCGAGCTGGCGCGCGCGATGCTCCGTCGCGAGCTGCTGGAGCCAGAGCGAGCGGCTCAGCGGAATGAGCTGATAGATCGCGTCCCCGTACACGACGTGCCGCAGCCGCAGCGAGCCGTCCGCTCCCGTGGGAGGCTGCACGAGGCGCTTCGCGACGAGGCTGCGCACGACGTCGGCCCCGAACTGCCCCTCGACGAGGCCTAGCGCGGCGGGCTGCGCGACTGCGACGAGCATGAGCGCCTCGCGCTCCTCGGACGAGAGTCGCTGGAGCTGGTCGCGGACGAGCCCCACGAGGCCGTCTCCACGCCGCTCGAGCTCGGATGCGAGGACCCACGTGCCGCGCTGCTCGATGAGGGCCCCCGCACGCCTCGCCTCGTCCATGAGGCAGCGCAGGAGCAGGGGATTGCCTTGGGAGTCGCGCCAGAGACGCCGCGCCGTGGACGGCAGGACCCGGCTGCCCAACGTGGCCTCGAGGAAGCTCGTCGCCTCGGCCTCCGTGAACGGCTCGAGGTCGAGGCGTTCGGCACCTCCATCGATCCACAGCTGCATGAGCGGGGGCGGGAGCAGGGCGCCGTCCGGGGACGTCACGAGGGCCTGGGCCCAGCCCGCGCCGACGAGCTCCGCGATGACCTCGGCACTCAGCGCGTCGATCGAGTGGGCGTCGTCGATCACGAGGATGAGGCTGCCCTCGCTCTCATTCCTGAGCTCCTCGACCCGGCGCCAGAACGCCCTAAGAACGGCGATCCGCGAGCCGGCCTGCTGGGTCGGCAGGCCGCCCAGGAACGGGGCGAGCACGCCGTAGGGCACGCGCTGGAGCGACGGGCTTCCGTGGATCTCGAACGTCTCGGCGTAGTCGGAGAGCTCCTCGCGGACGGCCGCGACGAGGGCCGACTTCCCCACGCCTGTCTCCCCGAGGAGCAGGACCGCGGGTACGCGACTGCGCAGCATGGCCGCGCACCGGGCGGTCTCGCGCTCGCGCCCGATGAGGAGCGCGCCCTGCGGCCCTCGGGCCATCACAGGAGTCCGCCGAGCTCGGCGCGGGACGTGATCCCCAGCTTCGAGAACACCTGGTACAGATGGCCTTCGACCGTTCGCACAGAAAGCCCCATCTCCTCGGCAATCGTTCGGTTCGACTCGCCGCGCGCCGCGAGGACTGCGACCTCGCGCTCCCTCGCGGTGAGCAGCGGACCGAGGCTTTGGGGCACCACCGGGAGCACCTCGACCAGGCCCGTGAGCCGGTCGAGCCTCGCCTGCAGGATGCGCGCGGAGCGGACGTCGCCCGTGTCCCGGGCAATGTCGAGGGCGACGGCGGTGCAGCGCGACTCGAGCGTGTCGAGTTCGAGCCCCGCGGACAGATCGGAAGCGGCGACGAGGTCCGGAAGGCTGCGCAGGCGGGTTCCGCGCGCGAGCCTCCGCCCGAGTTCTGCGAGGGCCCCTTGGCGGTGTTCGCACACCTCCTCGAGGAGCGCGAGCTCGTCGAGGCCCGCGTCCACCGTGGCACCGACGAGCTTGATGCCGGCCATCGTCCACCGGCCCGCTCGGATGTCCTCGCGCGCGGCCTCCACGAGGCGCGCTGCGGCGCCACGCTCGCCGATCCATCGGCGGGCCATGTCGGCGCAGAACTCCATCGACGCGGCGACCGAATAGCTGCAGGGCCACACCCAGCCTTCGACCTTGTCGAGATAGGTGCGCGCCGCCGCGGCGTCCCCCTGTTGGGCGAACGCAAACGCCGCCGCGGCGTACGCGCAGCCCAGGTACGGGCGGCCGCGGCCCTGTTCGAGCTGGACGATCGCCGCAAGGAGCAGCGAAAGGGCCTCGGAGCCGCGGCCCGCGTAGACGAGGGCAACTCCGGCCGCGAGCTCATACTTGGCGCCTTCGATGCGCAGGCTCGGGACGGTCGTGTGGCCGGCCGAGCGGACGAGCGCGAGGCACTGGCGCCAATGCCCGTTGTAGAGGAGCACGTCGAACGCCCGGTCCGCGAACTCGTGCCGCACGCGTGCGGTCCCGGCGGGGCCGCCGAGCTCGCTCGAGACCCGGTGGAGCGTCGCGAGCGCCTCGTCCTCGCGCCCGAGCATGACTTGGGCCTGCATGAGGAGGCACGCGGCCCTCAGGCGGAGCTCATCGTCCCAGCCCGGAGCGCCGGCCGCGGCGAGCTCGAGGCGTTCGAGGATCGGCGCGAAATCGCCCCTCGCTGCGGCGTCGGTGAACTCGACAAGCTCGAGCATCGCCATCGCGTGCCGGACCTCGTCGTCGTCCACGTCGCTCAGGCCCGAGGTCACGAGGAGCCGCGTGCGCGATTCGACAATGAGCGCGGGCACTTCGGCGCTCCGCCCCGGCGTCGAGCGCTTGACGGCGGCGAGGGACTCGACAAACGCGGCAAAGTCCACGGGCGAAAGCGCGGCGAGCTCATCCTCGGAGACCTGCTCGAGGAAGGCATGCGCCTGGATGGGGAGGCCGAGGGAGAGGTGCGCGTTGGCGCGGAGCCGCTGCACGGTAGCCCACAGCGCGCACACGTGCGGGAGACCCTCGAGGCAGTCGAGCGCGAAGCGCGGGTCGTTGAGCTTGAGCGCCGCGATGGCCGCGGCGATCGCGTGGGCCGCCGGGAGCACGGTCTGGCATTCGCGTGTCCAGGCCGCGTAGCCGAGGAGCTCGACGACGCCGAGCGTCGCGAGCGGGGGCTCCTCGGGGCCGATCACGAGCGCGCGCAGCTCGCGCCGTCGCGGAATGCTCAGCCACCCGCGGACCACGTCGGCCATGACCGGGTCCGCGAGCGAAACCGAGTGTCGGTCTGCGTCCTCGACCTGGATGAGGCCGGATTCGTCCATCGCGGCGACCGTCGAGACGCCGAAGACCGCCGTGAGTCGATCGAGGGGAAGCCTGCGGGCGCACGCGAGCGCCTCGATTCCCGTCTGCACCTCGGGAGGCTCGCGCTCGACGCGGGTGCGGACGACGTCGTCGATCTCGCGGCTGCGGGCCGACTCGGCGTCGTCGGCGAGGGTCCAGACCCCATCGGTCGAGCGCAGCTGCTCGGAGAGGAGGAAGTCCCCCACGATCCGATAGAGGATCTCGGGGTTGCCGTGGGCCATCGCGTGGAGCATCTGGGCAACGGTCCTCGGCACGATTCCACCAAGGGCTTCCCGAAGCACGTCCTCGGTCTTCTCCGAGGGTACGAGATCGAGCTGGATCTCGCGGATGCGCTGTTCCGTGAGCATCCAGTGGAAGTCCTCAGGGAGGTCGCTCGTGCGGTTGGCGACGACGATGACCTTCGCCGTGCCGGTCATCATGAGGTTGACGAGCGTCGCCGTGCTCAGCTCGTCGAGCCCGCCGGGTGTTTCGAGGGCGATGACGGCCGGACGGCCGTCCGCGTCTTCGCGCAGGGTCTCCATGATCCCGCGCATCGTTGCGCTGGGACTTTCGAGGTCCTCGTCGGGGAGGCGGGCCAGGAGCGGGGCGAGCGCACCGTACGGCGTCTCGGTGCCCACCATCGTGCTGCGCAGGGTCTGTGCGTAGATGTCCGGGGCGAGCGAGCGGACGAGCGCCGTCTGGAACGCGCCTTTGCCGATGTCCCGCTCGCCCGTGATCACGACGCCGTAGCTGTGGGAGTCCCGGAGCGCGTCCTGTGCGGTACGGAGTTCGTCGGTGCGGACATTCCGGGCCCACTGGACCCGGTCAGCAGAGAATGACCGAGCGCCGGTCTGACGGCGCTCGGAGACACCACTAGTCCACCGCATAGCCCCTCCCCATATGGCCTCCGCGCATGCAGTGTGCACAAGATACCCCTTCTCCGGGACACTCCGGCAGGGTCTGTCGCCAAATCCGTTCCACGTGAGGCGGATATGACCCACTTGAGGGACGAATTGGGTCACATTTGTGACGCCGAGGACGCGAGGGGAGCTCAGGCCTTGGCGGGGTGGTGCTTCTGCTGGGCGGTCAGGAGGCCGTCCCGCACGAGGAGTTCGACGGCGTCGGCGGCCTCCGAGAGGACGAACGGAAGGTCCTTGCGCTCGGCGGTGGAGAAGTCGCGGAGCACGTGGTCGGCGGCGTCCATGCGTCCCGGTGGGCGGCCGACGCCGACCCGCACGCGGTAGTAGTCCTTCGTGCCGAGCGCCTTCGTGATGTCCCGGAGGCCGTTGTGCCCGCCCTCTCCCCCGCCCAGCTTGAGCCGCACGGCGTCGAACGGGACGTCGAGCTCGTCGTGAATGACGACGACGTGATCCGGCACGATCCCGAAGAACTTCGCCGCGCCGGAGACCGGCCCGCCGGATTCGTTCATGTACGTGACGGGCTTCGCGAGGACGACGCGCGGCCCGCCGATGCCGAAGCGCCCCTCGAGCACCATGGCGCGCGAGCGGTGCGACGAGAAGGACCCGCCGATCCGGCCGGCGAGCTCATCGAGGACCATCTGGCCCACGTTGTGCCGGTTCCCGCTGTACTTCGGGCCGGGGTTGCCGAGGCCGACGATGAGCCAGGTCTCTGCCATCAGGGTCGATGCTCCTTGGGGACGTGTATGGGCGGGTAAGGGCGGGGTGAAATGCGGACGCCGACCGCACGGGACGGCGAACGCAACGCAGAAGGCGGCCCGCCCCACCGGGGACGGGCCGCCTGAGGTTCTGCCAGCAGGCTACTACCTGCTTACTCCGCCGCCTCGGCAGACGCCTCGGCGCCCTCGGCCGCGGTCTCCTCCGCCGCAGCGACGGCCTCGGAGATGTTGACGACGATCGTCTCGGCCTCGGTCACGAGGACGACGTTCTTCGGGAGCTCGACGTCGGACGCGTGGACGTGCTGGCCCGCCTCGCGGCCCTCGATGCTCACCTCGAGCGCGGACGGGAGGTGGGTCGCCTCGGCCTCCACCGTCACGGTCACGGCCTCCTGGTTCACGACGGTACCCGGAGCGGCCTCGCCGGCGAGGTGCACGGGGACGTCAACCTGGACCTTCTCGCCACGACGGACCGTGAGGAGGTCGATGTGCTCGATGATCTGGCGGACCGGGTCGCGCTGGATGTCCTTGACGAGCGCGAGGTGCTCCGTGCCCTCGACGTCAAGCGTCAGGAGGGCGTTCGCGACGCGCACGGCGAGCGTCGTCTCGCGGCCCGGGAGGTTGACGTGCAGCGGCTCGGCACCGTGGCCGTAGATGACTGCGGGGATCTTGCCGGCGGCGCGGGCGCGGCGGGCATAGCCCTTGCCGAACTCGGTGCGCTTCTGGACGGCGAGCTTCTCGCTCATAACAATGCTCCTTCATGGTCTTGTGTGGCCTGGCGCGAGGGCGGCCCACAACCGGCCCGCACACCTCGAGCGCCGCAAGTGCGCCGCAGAAGGAGTCTCAGACCCAGTCGATCACGGCTCTGCGCGTCCCATGAGCATCAGCCCACGGAGCGGCGCAGTCCCTCGCCAAGGTTCGCCGTCCATCCTACCAGAGGGTCCCCGCCCCGTGCGCCGTCACCTCCTCGTTCAGGGGTCACCTCCCGCGGGTCCCCCACCGTTCAGGGGTCACCACCCGCGGGTCCCCCACCGTTCAGGGGTCACCACCCGCGGGTCCCCCACCG
>NZ_JAVFJJ010000021.1:0-578 GCF_030908245.1 Sinomonas sp. ASV322 | reverse complement strand
TTCAGGGGTCACCACCCGCGGGTCCCCCACCGTTCAGGGGTCACCACCCGCGGGTCCCCCACCGCGTTCAGGGGTCACCTCCCGCGGGTCCCCCACCGTTCAGGGGTCACCACCCGCGGGTCCCCCACCGTTCAGGGTCACCACCCGCGGGTCCCCCCCCATCCAGGGGTCACCTCCCGCGGGTCCCCCCCCCATCCAGGGGTCACCTCCCGCGGGTCCCCCACCGTTCAGGGGTCACCTCCCGCGGGTCCCCCACCGTTCAGGGGTCACCTCCCGCGGGTCCCCCACCGTTCGGGGGTCACCTCCCGCGGGTCACACCGCGGCACGACCCACGGGAGGTGACCCTTGGATGGCACCGCACCCACGGGAGGTGACCCTTGGATGGCACCGCACCCACGGGAGGTGACCCTTGGATGGCACCGCACCCACGGGAGGTGACCCTTGGATGGCACCGCACCCGCGGGAGGTGACCCTTGGATGGCACCGCACCCACGGGAGGTGACCCCTGGACGAAAAACGGCGAGCGGACGACGGCGGGTGCGCACCCGCCGTCGTCCGCGCGCCGGAGGGGCCGCTCG
>NZ_JAVFJJ010000020.1 GCF_030908245.1 Sinomonas sp. ASV322 | reverse complement strand
GCAGAGTCCCCTGCCCGGCCTATCCGACATGCGTGGGAGGCCCCGGTGTTCATTGAGCGTACGAGTGTTGGGCTGGATGTGCACGCCCGTTCGGTTGCCGCGGCGGCGATCGACGGCGTGACCGGCGAGCTGGTGCAGGCCAGGCTTGCCCCGTCGGAGCAGGCGATCAGGTCATGGCTGGCCTGCTTGCCAGGCCCGGTCGCCGTGGTCTATGAGGCCGGCCCGACGGGGTTCGGGCTTTGGCGGGCCTTGACCTCACGGGGGGTCAGGTGCGTGGTTGCGGCCCCGTCCCGGCTCCAGCGCCCGTCGGGGGACCGGGTGAAGACCGATGCCCGGGACGCGGTGCACCTGGCGAGGCTGCTGCGCCTGGACGAGGTCACCCCGGTGGCGGTCCCGACCGTGGAGCAGGAGTCCGCGCGTGACCTGGTGCGGGCGCGGGAGGACTGCCGCGGGGACCTGATGCGGGCCCGGCACCGGCTCTCGAAGCTGCTGCTGCGGCACGGGATCGTCTACGACGGAGGCGATGCCTGGACCGGGGCCCATGACACGTGGCTGCGCAGGGACGCGGCCCCGGCGCTGGGCTCGAGGGCGACCCGGATGGCGTTCGACTCCGACTACGAGGCCGTGCTGACGGTCAAAGCCCGCCGCGACCGGCTCGACCGCGCGATCGAGGAGCTCGCTGCGGGCAGCGAGTTCGCCCCGGCCGTACACCGCCTGGGCTGCCTGCGCGGGGTCAGCACGCTGACCGGGTTCGCCCTCGCGGTAGAGATCGGAGACTGGCACCGGTTCACCGGGGCCACCATCGGCTCCTTCGTCGGGCTGACCCCGTCCGAGCATTCCTCGGGCGCGTCCCGGGCGCAGGGGCCGATCACCAAGACCGGCAACGCCCACGTCCGCCGCCTCCTGGTCGAGGCCGCCTGGCACCACCGTGCCCGCTACGCGGTCGGGAAGACCCTTCGGGACCGGTGGGAGCTCGCCCCGGCCGCGGCACGGGCCCGCGGCGACGAGGGCAACCAGCGCCTGCACGCCCGGTGGGTGCGGTTCCTCGAGCGGCGCAAGCGCCCGACCGTGGCCAACGTCGCCGTCGCCCGCGAGCTGGCCGGCTGGTGCTGGTCCCTGGCAGTCATGGACGACGACTGACTCCCGAAGGCCGCTTCGCCACGGCGCAAGGTGCCGGCGGCAGCGCGTGGAGCCACCCGCGGCGCAACTATGAACAGACCCCCTCCTGGGGCCAACGTTCGCTCCTAGACACGCGGACCGACTCCAGCCGAACCACCGCCCTGCGGTAGCCAACCCGCGCATATCAGCCTGACCGCGCGTCGCCCAACGACACGCTCGCCGGCGCCCGCCACGCGAAGCACAGAGGCGCCGCCAGGACTCCCTCCCGGCGGCGCCTCGCCATGCCCACTTGACAGCGGACTACTCCATATCAGTTGCGGGTGTGGCACTGACGGCCCAGGCATCGCCCCCTGGTCGCAGCGCCGAGACTCACGTTGCCGCAGCCATTGACCCGCCGGCCCCTCTTCCGCCCAAGACGGTGATCCCGAAGGTGACCGGGCCCCAGGGCAAGGGCGAAGGCGCGGGCACTTCGAGCACTGCGGCGCCGGCCGCCGCGACCGGATCGCCGTATCTGGACAGGACCTTCGAGAGCATCCAGTACGCCGGCCCTATCGGCTACATCTGCAATGGCAACGCCGGATCCATGAACCTCTTGCAGGGCCGACAGTTCTTCATCTGCGCAGTCGTCTACCCGACCGATGCCGCGGGACACCCCAACCATGCCACAGCCGGCGACCCCGTCGACTCGCTGACAGGCGCCTTCACCTACCACCCCGACCGGGCCGACCTCGGCTACGCCGCCAGAGGCGGCGGACTGGCCTTCGCCCGCAGCTACTCGTCCGACGCATCCCGCTCGAACCGCTTCGGGCCCGGCTGGTCCGACTCGTACGACGCGGCCCTCACCGTCGACGCGACAACAGGAAACGTCACCTACCACGACCCGAGCGGGTCAATACAGGTGTTCACCAAGTCCGGCACCACCTACTCCGCGCCCATCGGGATCCACTCCGTTCTCGCCGCGGCATCGGGCGGCGGATGGACCCTGACATTCAAGGACCAAACCGTCGACACCTTCGACGCGAACGGGCTTCTCACCAGCGTCCTCGAGCGCAACGGCCAAGGCACAACCCTGAACTGGAGCGCTGGCAAGCTCTCCTCCGCCTTCGCATCGGGCCGGACCATCACCCTCGCCTACAACACGGCCGGGCTCGTCAGCGGGCTCACCGGCTCCGACGGGCGGACCGTGGCCTACCTGTACGACACGTCGGGGCGGCTCCAGACAGTCACGGACGCCGCCGGATTCAAGACCACCCACGCCTACGACGCGAACGGCCTGCTCGCCTCGGTGCAGGACCCCAACCTGAACTATCCAATCCGCCTCACCTACGACCCCACGTCCCACCGTGTCACAAAGCAGCTGGACCCCGATGGGAACACCACCACCTTCGGCTGGACCCAGACGGGAGCTGACACCGGGACCGGCACGGCGACGGTGACGGACCCGCGCGGGAAGACCATCACGCACACCTACAGCGGCGGGTACCTCTACTCGCAGACGGACGCGGACGGCAACGTCTCGCAGTTCGCCTGGGACGGAAACGCCACGCTGACCAGCTACACCGACCCGCTCAAGAACTCCACCTACTTCAGCTATGACAGCGCCGGGAACCTGACCTCGCGGGCGGGCTCCGACAACTACAGCGAGCAATACACGTACAACGGACGAAACGACCTCACCCAGTTCGTCGACTTCAGCGGGAACAAGACCACCTACACTTACGACTCGTACGGCAACCTCGCCACGGTGACCCGGGCGAGCATCACCTGCGCCCCTGGCACCGTCACTGCGATGCAGTACACCTACAACGCGGACGGCACCCTCAAATCGGCGACCGACGCCCTCAGCCGAACCACCCAGTACGGCTACACAACGCAGGGCGACCTCGTCTCGGTCACCAGCCCCGGCGGGCAGATCACCACCGACACCGTCGACGCCGCGGGAAGGGCCACCTCTACCGTCGAGCCACGCGGCAACGTCACCGGAGCCAACCCCGACACCTACCGCACGACCATGACCTGGGACAACCTGGACCGGGTCACCAGCACCAAGGACCCGCTCGGCCACACCACGGCAACGTTCTACGACCCCACCGGACGCATCGACCACCTCGTCGATGCCAAGGGCGGAACCACCGCCTACACCTCCGGGACCACCACCAGGCCACGGTCCGTCCAAGGCCCCGACCCGAGCGTCGGGCCGCAGAAATACACCTACGACGTCGACGGCAACGTCGCCACCGCCACATCCCCGGCCGGGGTCGTCACGACGTACACCTACACCAGCAACAACGCCGTCAACACGATCTCCTCCACGGGCACCGGAACCTGGACCTACGACCACGACGCCGCCGGCCGGATCTCCAAGGCCACCGCACCCAGCGGCCGGTCCGTCACCATGACCCGCACGCCCAAGGGCCTCGTCTCCAAGCTCGCCTACAGCGACGCCACGCCCCCGGTCAGCTTCACCTACGACCAAAACGGCAACCGGTACACCATGACCGACGGCCGCGGCACGAGCTATTACACGTACAACGCCATCAACCAGCTCGCCTCGGTCATATTCGTCAACGTCTCGAACACGTACAAGTACGCGTACGACGAAGCAGGGGAGCCGATCTCGAGGCAACTCCCCGACGGAAGCACCCCCACCCAGTACGCCTACGACAAGGACGGCCGGCTCACCGCCGTCACCTCTGGCACCACCACCCTCGCCGCCTACGCCTACGACCCCACGACAGGCACGGTCACCACAAGCCTGCAAGGCGGGGTCACCAGCACCCTCCAGATCGACGCCGCACGGCGCCCGATGTCCGTGCAGTCGCAGAAGAGCACCACGGTCCTCACCAAGAGCCAGTACACGCTGGACGAACTCGGCAACCCCACCCAGATCGCCAACATCGACGGCACCACCGACAGTTACGCCTACAGCCCGCTGAGCCGACTCCAGGCTGCCTGCTACGCGGCAAGCACCTGCTCCTCGACCGCTGCCAACGCCAATTTCAGGTACAGCTACGACGGCGACGGCAACATCGCCTCAGTAGTCCAGCCCGCCGGGACCACCAACTACACCTACGACACCGCGGGGCGCGTCACCGGAAGGTCAGGGCTCAAGGGAACCGCTGCATACCAGTACGACGCCGACGGCAACACCACCAGTGACGGCACGTCCAGCTACAACTGGAACGCCGCCAGCCAGCTCACCTCCGTCACCACAGGAACAGCCACCACCAGCTACGCCTACGACGGCGACAGCCACCGCACTGGAACCACCGCAGGCACCACAACCACCACCAGCACCTACGACCCGATCAACGGCAAACTCGCCCTCGAACAGCAGGGCAACAAGAACACCACGGTCCGGAAGTACGACTACGGCATCGGCCTGGTCAGCATGACGACCGGAAGCAACGCCTACAGCTACCTCACCGACGCCCTCGGCTCGGTCAGGGGAGTCACCGATCCCACAGGGGCCCTCGTCCTCGGCTACAGCTACAACCCCTACGGCGACGCCCGGTCCTCAACAGCTTCGGGAAAGAACCCGCCGCAGAACCCGCTCCAGTTCGCCGGCTCCTACCTCACCACGCCCCTCTACAGAATGGGGGCCCGCGACTACAGCCCCGTGGACGGCCGATTCCTCATACCCGACCCCGCCGGCGTCCCCGGCCGCGGCTACACCTACGCCGCCGGGAATCCCTTGGCATTCATCGACCCGAGCGGGCTCAGCGAATACGACTGGCGAAAGATGGTCAACAGCCTCGCCAACGGCATCTCCACCGTCGCCGGCACCGTCGCCGTGGTCTGCATCGAAGCCGCTCCCATCCTCGGCGGGCTCTCCTTCGCGGCCTCGGCAGTCGAAGTCGCAACCAGCGACCAGACCAGCTCATGCCTATCGGGTCACGGAGCATGCGACCAGGCAATCGTCAGCGGGGCGATGGTCTTCGCATTCGGGAAATTCGGTGTCGGCGGGAAAGCTGCCGGAGCTCTCGAAACGGGAGCGGCCTCCGCGCTCCGGCACTACACCACGCAGGAGGCTGCTGACGCGATCTCCAAGGGCGGAGAGATCTTGCCGGGCCTGTCGTCGGGCAAAATCTGGCTTACTCCGGACAAGTTTGCAACTGGAGCCGAGGCACAAGCGAAACTTGCGTTGAACAGGACTCCGGACGGGTACTTTGAGATTCCTGCCTGTCGTGTTCAATGCCCATCGACGCCATCGACGGTCCAGCCCCTCTACGGCCAGCCTGGCGGGGGCACGGAGGTGACCACACAGTTCCCGATCGATGTCGGCGGACTTCAATTCGTAAGATTCTGAGAGTGGAGGGCCATGGCCGATAGCAAGAAATCGTTCCTTGTTGCCTACGACTACGGCATGGGTGGCTTGTGGGGGATCATCTTTGCAAGATCCGCCGAGGAGATCCTCGCACTGTACCCGGAGCTGCAGATTGCCACCGAGCGGCCGCCGTGGATGACGGATGAGCGCTATGCGCGGCTCGAACACGAGGAGTTTCACGACATAGACGGCGCACCCTGGGGGATCCTCAACGCGGTTTTGGCAGACCGACGCCATGAATAAGGTGAGGTCGATGGCCACGGTGGAGTTCGAGTTCAATGTCGACACGGATTTCAAACAGTTCCTCGTCTTCGACTCTCTCGCCGACTGGGGGGACCTCTACGAGAAGTGGACCCCAGAGACCATTGAGGAGATGTTCGTCCAAGGGGACGGCTACATAGCAGTGGGCACTATGCGGGCCTTCCACGTCCCCGTCGTCATAAGGCTCGGTGGCGGCGAACCACTGCTGGGACGGTCGGATCGAACATCGCGCGGCGTTCTCGCCGTTCCCTCCGGAACGCTGGTTGTTTCCGGAGTGTCGGACAACGGCGCCAGCGGGGGCACGATCGAGGTCGCCCCGGGCACGTACTGGATCTCGGTGGACTACCTCGATCTAGGATCGATTGCCGCCGACGAGATAAGTGGCGATGATCGGTACGTGGTGACCCTCAACGGGCCAATAGAAGAGTGAAACCTGACAATCATGGCACGGATTGGGCACGTGCCGGCAATGCTATCGAACAGGCGCCCCGGAACGGCTCATCGAGTAACTGGGCAATGCTCGGCCGAGCTGCTTGCGGCCTCAACTCGGCAGCGGCCGAGGTCGGATCTCTAGGTCGAGATGATTTGTCAGCGACTCGTGGCATGCTGGGCGAGCGCCCCGCGCCGTTCCTTGTTCCGGCGCGGGGGCGCACCTCATGGTCTGGCTGAGGCACGGCGGCCCCGGCGAGGGCACTCACCCAACGGGATGGCGGCGATTACCGCTCCGACGACGGTTGCGATTTCCCCGATCGTGCCGGGCACGGCCCCGAGGTTGAACTTGGTTGCATCGGCTCTCAGGGCGTCGAGCTGTGACTGCAAGCCGTTCGCTGACTGGGTGCAATAGGCGGCGTCCTGGTCAGCCCCGGCTTTCGCGGTATTGGCAAGGGAAAGCTCTTCCGTCGCGTCGGCCACGGTGACGCCAATCGCGTTCTTGTAAAGGTGGGGCTGGTCGGTAGCTTCCTGGGTCGTGATGGCGGTGAGCATGGTGTTCACGCCCTGGTCGAAGACGCCGAACATCTGGGTTCCCCAAGCCGTATACGCACCGATGTACTCCTCGAAAGCGGGTGCCACGTCTTGATCGACCGCCAACGCGAGGATGTTCTGGTTCTCGAGGACCTGATTCCTCAGCCGTGAGCGCCATGTATGTTGGCGTTCTCTTTCAGGCCTCCGGAAGAATTGGTTCTATGGTCGAGGTCAGCATTGCGACGGTCACGCTCAAGACCGATCGTCCAAAAGAAGTTGCACGGTTCTGGCGTGATTTGCTTGGTTACCGCGTCGCCCCGAACCGCAGCGATTCTGTGATGCTCGTCGGGGACTACGGTCCGGCGCTGCTCATCCAGCCCTCTGTGCTGCCGCCCGCCGACAGTGCGATCCATCTCGACCTCCGCCCCGAAGACCAGCGCGCCTGCGTCGATCGTGCGCTCGAGCTCGGGGCTTCTCTGGTCGATATTGGGCAGACCGGTCAAGAAGGCTGGACAATGATGGCCGATCCCGGCGGAAACCACTTCTGTGTTCTCCAGTCGCGAGCGGACTTCGAAGGAGCATTGGCCGAGAACCCGAGAACCCGGGAAGCCCTACGACCATTGATTGATCTTTCGGGCACGTGGTTGCAGCGCGTGGCTCAGGCCGTAATCGGGTTGGGAACCCTGCCGGGTGTTCATGCTTGTGATGTCCTCATTTAGAGGTGAGATGTCACAGGCGGGGTTCTGGGCCCATGTCGGTGGGCCACGGTCCGAGGTCACCGATGTCGCGTGGAACGTCGAATGCACATCCGTGTAGCGCCAGGCGGAAGCTGATGTCTCCTCACAGGGTCGGGAACCCGAGCTGAACAAAGGCGCCGTCGTCGGCCGGGCAGTTAACCCCTCCTTGGGCGGGGCCGGGGAGTGCCTTGATCCCGGCGACCAGCGCGCGGGCTTGATCACTGCTGATGTGGGTGTGCAGTGTTCCGCAGGGCTGAAGCCCGTTCGAGGTCCCGGCATTGACTCCGGGGAACCAGAGCAGATCGGCCCCCGCGGGGGCGTCTGGAAGGTCCGACCGCTTTGTCGTGTTGGGGGCCGGGACGCGTGCGTTGCATAGGTGTAGCGGGGACAGTGAGGCCGGTCCTTGGGCCGCGGTGAGAGTCGCGGACGGCCAAGGCCTCGGCTCGATTGACGTGGGCACGGCCTCGGAGCATCCGGTTGGGGCCAGAGCCATCAGACAAGCGGTCGCGATTCGAACGCCCTTCACGAGAGCAGTCTGACACGCCGTCATCGATCAAGGCGCGAGCGGGGCACCGAGGAGGATTTGTCACAACCATCGATTGACTGGTGTCTTGTGGTCGGAATCCGCTCAACGCGGGACCTGAAACCCAAAGGAGACACCGTGACTGAGAGCATCAACGTCGTCCTGATCGGCGGCGGGTATTCCGGCGTGATGGCGGCGAACCGCCTGACGCAGCGCGCTGACGTGGCCGTAACTCTGGTCAATCCGCGCCCGGAGTTCGTCGAGAGGGTCCGCCTCCACCAGCTGGTCGGGCGCACGCACGACGCCGTCCGCGACTTCCGCGAGGTCCTCGCCGAAAGCGTCCGGCTCGTCATCGACACCGTGACGAGGATCGACGCGGCCGAGTGCGCTCTCGAGCTGGCGTCGGGCGGCACCATCTCCTACGACTACCTCGTCTACGCCGTCGGAAGCGACAAAGCCGCTGCCCGCGTGCCCGGGGCGGCCGAATTCGCCCGCACGATGGCCAGCCTCGAGGACGCACGCGAGTTGCGCGCCGTCGTCGACTCTTTGCCTGCCGCGGCGCCAATTACGGTGGTGGGCGGAGGCCCGCTCGGCATCGAAATGGCCGCCGAACTCGGCGAACGCGGCCGTGCCGTTACCCTCGTGTGCGGCGGGCAGCTGGGTCCATATCTGCATCCCAGCGGTCGGCGCTCGGTGGCCAAGGCCCTCGCAAGGCTGGGGGTGCGGGTCCTCGACGGCCCGGGCGCGAAGGTTGTCGAAGTGACGGCCGAGGCCGTCCGTCTGGCCGACGGGCGGGAGCTCGCGAGCGCGGTGACGATCTGGGCCGCGGGCTTCGCCGCCTCTGACCTCGCGGCACGCAGCGGCCTGAGCGTCGACGTCGTCGGCCGTCTTCTTGCCGACGAGACCCTCACGAGCGTCGACGACGAGCGCATCGTGGCCACGGGCGACGCCGCGTCGCCGTCGGGCATGCCGTTGAGGATGAGCTGTCAGGCCGCATTGCCGCTCGGATCGCACGCCGCGGACACGGTCCTGTCCCGAATCGCCGGTGAGAGCCCAGCGGAGTTCACCCGAGGGATCGCCGCGATGTGCGTGAGCCTTGGACGTAGCGCCGGCGTCTTCCAGCTGGCACGGTTCGATGATACGGCGATCAGGCTCCACGTGCCGGGGCGGCCCGGCGCAGTCCTCAAGGAGGCTGCGTGTGCGAGCCCAATCGATCAGCTCGCGAAGGAGGCGCACAAGCCCGGCTCGCATTCGTGGATCGTGAAGGATTCCAGGCGCGTCGAGCGCGTTGCGGCCCAGCGGGCAGCCGGGCTGGTGGTCTCCGGACGGGCAGGCTAAGTTGGGCGGCGATGACAAACGCTGAGGGAAGCACGCCGGTGAGCGGCTCCGCGATGGACGCCTCGACAGAGGCCTTCGTGTCCCACCGCAACCTGCTCTTCACTGTCGCCTACGAGATGCTCGGCTCGGCGGCCGACGCCGAGGACGTCCTCCAGGAGACGTGGCTTCGGTGGGTCGGCGTCGACCTCGGCGAGGTGCGCGACGAGCGCGCCTACCTCGTCCGGATCACCACGCGCCAGGCACTCAATCGCCTGCGCACCCTGACCCGGCGCAAGGAGACCTACGTGGGTCCGTGGCTTCCGGAGCCGATGCTCACCTCCCCGGATGTGGCCGAGGATGTCGAGCTGGCCGACAGTCTGTCGACGGCCCTGATGGTGGTCCTTGAGACGCTGTCGCCGACTGAGCGCGCCGTGTTCGTGCTGCGCGAGGTGTTCGACACTGGCTATGACGAGATCGCTGCCGCCGTCGACAAGAGCCCGGCGGCCGTCCGCCAGATCGCCCACCGCGCCCGTGCGCACGTGGATGCCCGACGGCCCCGCCAAGCGGTCTCAGCTCGCGAGACGAGAGCGGCCCTTGCGTCGATGCAGCACGCCGTCGAGACCGGTGACCTTCGGAGACTCCTTGACGTGCTTGCTCCCGACGTCGTGTACATGGGCGACGGCGGCGGGCTGCGGCAGGCGGCGCGACGGCCCATCGTCGGGGCCGACAAGGTCGTGCGCATGCTCGTCGGCGGCTTCGCCAAGACCCGGGCTACGGTCACCACCGAGCCGACCACGGTCAACGGCAGCCCGGCGCTCGTGTTCCGCCTCAACGGCGAGCTCGACGGCGTCCTCACGGTCCGAGTCGAGCAGGGCAGAGTCACGGGCGCCTACTACGTGCGCAACCCGGAGAAGCTGACCCGGGTCGAGTCGGAGATCGCTTTGTCCCGGCGGTGAGGGCTCTGGAAGTAGCGGGACTGCGGGGCCAGGTACACGGCGTCTCCTCAAAGCTTCGGGGTTCTGTGGTCTATGGCTCCGGAGCTGCGTGGGGGTCCTGCTAGCTTCACCGAATGCCCGTGTCGCACGAGATATCCGCGCGCACGGCTACGCCGGGCTGCACCGCCACTCGGGTTTCGGGGCAGCGGGGCCATCCGTTCGAGGTGACGACGACGAGTACGTAGCTCCCGGGGGAGAGGCCGAGCGTGTATCTGCCGAAGGAGTCGCTGTGGGTTGACGCCACGGTGGTGCCGTTCGAATCGCGGGCGTCGATGGCCGCCGAGACCGGCCGTGGGGGACAGGGCTGGTCCGGCCGTTCGACCGGACACGTCGGCCCCGCGGTGACGTAGCCGTAGGCTCCGGCGCCCGACGGCGGCTCGAGCGGCGGCGTGCTCGTCGCGGTGGGGAGCGGCGTCGTCGTGCTCGATGGCGGCGGGGAGGGCGGAGCGGTGCCGGGCCTGATCGTCCCCGCGCTGACTGTCGCCGAGGTCGCCGTCGCACTGCCGCCTCCCGACGCCCCGGTGCCGCCGCCGCCCGGGGTGCCGTTGCCGCACGACGCAAGGAGCAGAGCGGCGGCGATGATCGCGGTGCCGAGTGCTGTACCCGGTCTCATGGCCTCATGGTTCCACGGGGTGAGGGCAGCGTCGAGGAGAGGCGGATGACGGCGGAGCCTGGCTCGGTGGGCATCGACCGCTGACCGGGGGGCGGTGCCGCTGGGTCAAAGGTCATTTCTTTGGACGTCTGCGTAAGTATGCCCAGGCGATCAGCCCTACAAGTGGCATAGCCCAGACAATGATGGCCCACGCCACCTTAGCTTATTGGCTTTGCTGTGTGCTCATGATGTCGGTCGTGGCTTTGACGAGTAAAGCGCACCATCCCACGAACGCGATCACGATTAATGCCGCTGGTAGGCCGTCCATTTCATGCTCCCCCCGGTGTGCGTATTCGCAGGCTAACACGCTTGGGCTGTGAATGCCGCCACTGATGCGGCGCGTGCTGAATCTCTTCCCTTATGGAAGGATCGGGGGGAGTCAAATTTATGCCCACCGTGAGGACACATTCGATGTCGCTCTGTACGTACGAATGTCACGAGAGCGAGCTGGATACGGAGATATCGGCTTCCGTACGCGCTGAGGCGGACGCATTATATCCGGGCTCGACCACTGAGTTTCAAGGGGAGGGACCACGTAAATCTGCGGACGCCACCACCTAATTTTCTGCCATCTGCCCTCCGAAGCGTCTAAGTGTTGACCTGCCGTACTGGATTCGGTTAGTCAGGACACCCAACGCATCCGGAGGGGGATGGAATCATGTGCAAGCGATTGCTCGCGATCGTGGCGGCCACTGCGATCCTACTGGTTGGTGCAATTGGCTGGGCGCGGCACGGCATTGGTGTTCTTGCGTCGGCTTACGGCGTGGTTGTCAGCTGTCCCTAGGAGGAATGTGATGGCTCAGAGCAGGCGCACCGATCGTCCGGTTGTCCTTATCGTTCAGCAGTGCGCGCTCATACTCGTGGCGGCGGGCCTGGTCATCAAGGGGGAATTACCTGCCTGGTCTTGGCCTGCCTGGGCATTGCTGGGCCTGTGGGAAGCTCTCTTGTTATATTCCACGGTTCGCGTTCTGCGAGGGCGGCGGTCATAGGTGGCCGGAACGAAAGGGCGTGGCTCAGCTGTTTTGAATCGGACAACTATTGCCTTCCATGATCGGAGCGTGTCCATGGGCCGGCCGCTCCCCGGTTGGCCCGTCCGGCCCGTGGCGGAGGAGGCAGGCGATGTGGGATGACGTGGAGATTGCCGAACCAGATGGGCACTGGGTCCAACTTGAAGAGACCGCGTGGGACGCTCTCATCGCCTGGGCGGCAGGTGCGCGAAATCTGCGTCGCGCACCAGGCGTCGAACAAGGACGTCTCGTGCGAGTTACAACCCAACGGGGTGAATTTGTTGAGGTCTACGAGGAGCGACGCGGCGAGCGAGATCAGAAGATCATTGACGACTCCATCGACGAGGTTCTCGTTGACGCTGGGATGCCTCCTCGACCCCGCCAGTGTCGATGGTTCCTCCGCATCCCTGACGGTTGGGACTCGCCCGATTCCTTCCTCATCGCTTTGAGGGAGGCTCTGAACACTGCACCCCGTTCCGGATCTGATCCGCTCGCGTCGCGGACTCTCATTGAGCGGGTTGTTTCAGGCTTCTACGCCTGAATCGGTCAGCTGGCCAGCACCCGCATCCGTGCGGCCGGCGTTCGGGAATCGCGGGTTTGGCAAGGCCGGAAGATGATGGTCCTCGAAGCCCGGCGCTGAGGTTGCCGAGGTTGACCTGCGAGTCCGGCCGACGAAGAAGGGTATCCCTCACCTGACAGCCGGTGAGGGATACTCGGCTATCCCCGGACCAGGCGTAGCCAGTATCGCTTTCCGATACGCAGGACTGCTCCAGAGGTGGGGTTGATGGCGTCTTGGGGGTCAGAAAGCCGGTCCCCGTCGAGCCGGACTGCGCCCTCCGCGACGAGCCGCCGGGCAGCGGTGATGCTCAGAGCTGGCTGGGCCAGCGCCACCAGCTCCAAGACGGTGAGCGGATGCTGTGGGATGGCGAGTTCCGGGATGTCCGTGGGAACTGCCCGGTCCGAGAACACGGCAAGAAACGAATCGCGCTGGAGGCGTGCCTCACCGTTTCCGTGGTAGCGCCACACTATCGCTTCGGCAAGGTCGAGTTTCGCGTCACGGGCAGCGGCGCCGCCAGCTGTTGCTGCCTCCTTGAGCGCCTCGACCGCGTCGTCAGACAACTCTGAGTACGCTTGTGCCCATTCGCTGACGAGATGGTCGGGCAGACTCATGATCTTGCCGAACTTCTCCCCGGGCGAGTCGGTCAGGGCAACGTAGTTCCCGAGCGACTTCGACTGTTTCGGCCCGCCGTCGAGCCCTGGGGTGATGCGTGTCGTGACAACGACCTGACCGTCCCTGCCGTGGCGCTGCTGGAGAGTGCGGCCCATGAGCTCGTTGAAGAGCTGATCGGACCCCACGATTGTCAGATCACTTTCCAGAGCGACGCTGTCGTAGCCCTGCAGTACGGGGTAGGCGAGTTCGTGGAAGGCGATCTCGCGTCCCTCGGCCTCCCGCTGGCGGAACATGTCCCGCTCCATCAGCTGCGCATGAGTGGTCATGCTGAAAAGGCTCAGCATCTCCGCGACCGACATCCGGTCGTACCATTCCGAGTTCCGACGTACTTCGAACACGGACGGGTTCGTATTCAGCACAAGGCCAACCTGCCCGAGGAAAGCGGCCGCGTTCGCCTCGATCTCCTCTGGAGAGAGCACTGGCCTAGTCTGGCTCTTGCCCGTCGGGTCGCCGACTCGTGTTGTCAGATCCCCGAGCAGGAACAGGACCCGGTGCCCATGGTCTTGCAGATGCCGCATGAGCCACAGATTCACCGCGTGGCCCAAATGAAGGTCTGGGGCGGTGCAGTCGACCCCGTACTTGATCCGAAGCTGCCGACCCGAGGCCAACATCTTCCGGAGATCTCCTTCCCCGACAACTCGGTCGATCGTGCGCCACATTGGCGCAAGTACTGCATCCACATCTGTCATCCCGACAACGTCCTTTCAAGGTGGGCTTCGGGAGGACACTTGCGTTGGGCCAGGACCTCCCGTAGGGAACAAGAAAGGCGAGGATCCGAAGGATCCCCGCCTGAGGCTCTGGCTCGAGCGAAAAAGTGGCGCGCTACATCACGCCGGCTCTCCCCAGAGCCGGCGGATACACGAACAGACGCGCAATCACAGGTCGACCATACCAGCCCCACTTCACCGAATGCCCGTGTCGGATGAGATGCCCGCGCGCAAGGCTACGCCGGGCTGTCCCGCCACTCGGGTGTCCGGGCAGCGCGGTCCGACGGATGGTGCCTAACTTTGCTCGCTCAGATGCCCGTCATTCCGGGCGAGTAGGGGCAACGTGCCTAAGAAATGCCTAACTTTAGTTCAAATGTCACCAAGCGATGCTTGACAGCTCGACAGATCGTCGCTTCGATGAAGGAACAGGCGGCGTCTTGCGGGCCAAGCGAACCATCGGGACCGTAGGTCGGCGCCGACTGCGAGGCTCTGCATGTTTGGTCGGTCGCGATTGCGCATGCACGCTTAGCTGCTTGAAGAGCCGAATCAGCTATCAACGGGGAACTAGAACAAGGAGGCCTCATGGCACTCGCACCAATCTCCTCACCCGAGCCCTCCTTGAAGGGGGAAGCTGTGAAGTCACCCGGTATGTCTTGGGTGGGTGACCGATACATTCGCGCGGTCGCCGTGCTGGCGATCCCATGCGTTTTCGTCATGACCACGCTTTCAAATGCCGCTACCCATAACCTTGCCGCGCGCTTTGGCATGAGCCAGTCGTTTGCTGCGTGGCTCGTTGCGATGATCCTGTTTTGGGGCAGGGTCTCCTGGATTTTGCCCCGCGACTCCTGGCTCCTTGATCTTGTTGCCTTCTACATTCAGGAATTTGGCCCAAGCGCTGCTGCAGCCAACTAGCTCTGGACCGCCAGCTGTCCAGGATCCGTGGGCTCGCTAAATCGTCAGCAAGGTTCGCGCTTCTGTACATGGGCGCCGCAGTATCGTCGGGGGTCGTTGCGCTCACGATGCGGGAGCCCATTAATCCTACGAATGATATCCAATTCGATTCATTATTGGTTCACAACCTGATTGTCTTGGCAATCCTGGACGTCGGGGTCATTGCAGGAGTGTATTGGACCGGCGCTGTCGTGACGATCAATGGGCTATCGGTAGGTCTGGCGGTTGGATCCGCTGCGCGCGAAGGTGTATGGTCCAGCATTCTGTCCGGCATTGCGCCTCATTTTGCACCGGAGATTGCGGCGTACCTTCTGGCGGCAGCAGGTGTCAGTCAGCTTAGGCGCGAATTCAGGCAAGGGAGCCTCGGTGGCGCCCATCCATTGGGTTCTCTGTCAGCATTCCTGCTGACAAACCTGGTCGCGATTGTTCTGCTAACTATAGCCGCCATCATTGAGACCAACGTCTCTCGCGTGTAAGGAAACAGCCTTGCTTTTGATTCGCTTGAAGGTTTGGCTGACAGCAATGCTGTCAGACGCGGCTCAGAAATCAAAGAGCCGCATATGGCTGTGGTTGATTGCGTCGTCGCTGGTGGGCTACCTAGTCTCACTCATCTTCGTGATTCCGGATTACGCTGAGATGGTGCGGAAGTTCATCACGGAGGGTCTCCCGCCGTCCGATAATCTGTCCCTGAATTTGCGGATATTCAGGGGTGCCGCTTCAGTGTCAGTGATTCTCCTCGGTGTGAGATTATGGGTTCAAGGTCGGAAGCGGATGCTGTTGGCCATAATTCTCACATCTCTTCTCCCTGTTCCCGCAATTTGCTACGTAGTTAGTGAATTCCGTAGGGGGCCGAAGAATCAGGCGTTGGATCCGTCCAGTTCAGGCAGGAACTAACGCTTCACGGCCAGCGTGGTGCCGCCCGCCGTCCGCCCCTTGCAAGCCTCCCGCCCAACCCGGATGTGGGTTCCCCACGGCAGCTCCTGGCGTAGCCTGAACGGAGAGACTGGGTTCCTCGCCGTTCGGAGGTCGAGGCAATGTCGGCCGCGTTCGACGGCAGTGGGGATCTGGAAGACGAGGCTCCCACCCAACCCTCCGGCGTAGCCCTTTGGCCGGATCGTGTAGAGTTGAACGAACGCGGACTGCCCAGATGGTCGTCCGGCTGAGGCAAACGATTCGAATGCCTCGCATATTCTCTGCAGCTGTCTACCTCGAGACCTCCGGCGGTCGCCGCTGCATAATGCAAGGTTCTGTAGCTGAAGGGGCGTCACAGCCCAAGGCCACGCCATGTCTCTTGCACAGCGGCTCTCAGAGCCCGCCCCGGCCCTCTCATCGAGGACGCCCCCGCACACTCAGCTCGCTCATCCACCCCACTCCTGTCCGCGCCGGCGCCGTCGGCACGGTTCACCGCGGTCGTTCAGCGGCCCACCCCACCAGAAGGAAAACGACATGGCCACTGGCACCGTCAAATGGTTCAACTCCGAGAAGGGCTTCGGGTTCATCGAGCCCAGCGACGGCACTCCCGACGTTTTCGCCCACTACAGCGCGATCGCGACGCAGGGCTACCGTTCCCTCGAAGATGGCCAGAAGGTCGAGTACGACGCCGAGCGCGGCCCCAAGGGCCCGCAAGCGGCGAACATTCGTCCTCTCTGATTCATAGAGCCGTGCGGGCAGGTCGCGTCCTGCCACCTGCCCGCACGGACACCGCCGCCCCCCGACCGCGCCCTGGGCGCCTATTCTGAAAACGGTGCTCTGATCACGACGCTGTCCAGCCCCGCACTCCCAATCACTCCCGGCCGTCAGGTCTACGCGGGCGAGGAGACGTTCCCTCCCCTGACCAAGGCGTACCTCCAGCTGTCCCAGACGATCCGCGAGAAGGGCCTGCTGCGCCGGACCCCATGGTTCTACGCGCTCGTCGGCGGTGTCCTCGTGGCGGGGCTCGCCGGCTGCGTCGCCGGATCGATCCTGCTTGGGCACAGTTGGTTCCAACTTCTGATCGCCGCAGCCCTCGGCATCCTGTTCACCCAGGTGGCCTTCATGGCGCATGAGGCCGGGCATCGGCAGATCCTCACAACGGGGCCCGCGAACGACCTCCTTGCGCGGTTTCTCGGCGCCGCCGCGGGAATGAGCTACTCGTGGTGGGACTCCAAGCACAGCCGCCACCACGCGAACCCGAACAGAGTCGGCCGCGACCCAGACATCGAAATCGACACGATCTCCTTCCTCGAAGAAGACGCAGCAAAGGCCAGAGGCATCCGTGCCGTGATCACCCGCCGCCAAGGATGGCTGTTCTTCCCACTGCTGACCCTCGAGGGCCTCAACCTGCACTACCTCAGCTTCCGCCATCTGTTCTCGCGTGGACCTGTCAAGGGCCGCTGGGCTGAGCTGAGCCTGCTCGCGCTGCGCTTCGCCGTCGTCCTTCTTCCGCTCTTCCTGCTGCTCCCGCCCGGAATGGGGTTTGCGTTCCTCGGGGTCCAGCTCGGAGTGTTCGGCCTCTACATGGGTGCCACCTTCGCCCCGAATCACAAGGGCATGCCCGTGATCGCCCGGGACGCGAAGCTCGACTTCTTCTCCAAGCAGGTGCGCACGTCCCGGAACATCTCGGGCGGCTGGTGGGCCACGTGGCTCATGGGTGGCCTGAACTACCAGATCGAGCATCACCTTTTCCCGAGCATGCCCCGACCCCATCTGGCGAGAACCCGCGGGATCGTGCGCGAGCAGTGCGCAAGGCTAGACGTCCCGTACACGGAAACGAGCATCTGGCGCTCCTATGGCATCGTCGTCGGCTACCTGAACAGGGTCGGACTCGCGGCGCGCGATCCCTTCGAGTGCCCCATCACCGCCCGATACCGGCGCGCATGATGGCCTGGCTCAGGTCACGGCGTCACCCTCCCCAGAGGAGCCCGGCCCAGAGCATCGATCGAGCAGTCCGCACGTCAGCGCGGTGCCGAACCGGATGCGCTGGAGGCCGGAGCTGCCTTTGGCCGGCGGGCACAGCGGACCATCTGGCGACTCGGCGCCGAGCGCCCGCTTGACCGCGCCAGGCGTACTCTGAGCTATGAGAAGCAACTATGTGCGGGGCGCTTCCATGAGCTGCTCCGCACTCCAGGCGGAAATCCAGGAGATGCTTGTCGAATCCGGGGCCTCGGGATTCCGTCTCGCTTCAGAACAGGGCAAGGCCGCGATTGCCTTCTCCGCCGGCGACCGCCAGTTTCGTCTGGTTCTGTCGCAGCCCGGATCGGCTGATTCTCGGCTGGAACCGGAATACGATCCGCTGCAGCCGCACAGCACCGGCCACGAATCCAAGACCATGCAAGAGGCGGCGCGCAAGAACTGGTGGCAGCTGGCCGTGCTGATTCGGGCAAAACTCGATGCCGTCGCCAAAGGGATCGTCACTTTCGACGAGGAATTTCTCGCCTATATGGTCATGCCCGGCGGCGCCACCGTCTTCCAGGCCACAGGCCCAGCGATCACCACGGCCTATGCCGCGGCTCGGAAGGCGAGCTCCCGCGACGCACCCCCCAAGGAGGCCAGGCGTGAATGAATTCGAAGCCTCGCTGATCTTGAGGGCCGGAGCGGAGCTTCTGGCCGTTGAATCCGCCGATCCGCGGTCCGAGGAAGGCTACAGCGCAGTGAAGGCAAACCTCTCGATCGCCCTCGACTCCATCGCGGATGCACTCCTGAACTTTGAGGCTGCATCGCCGACCGCCAACCGCTCGTCCGGATGGGTCCAAGACCTGCGCCAGGTCGCGGATGACTTGGGGAACCGATAGCGATTCCGAATTGGGGCTCCGGGCTCGGATCCCCCGGCCCCCGGGCGTAGCCTGAACGGAGAGACGGAGATCCTCACCGTTTGGAGGTCGAGGTCATGTCAGCCGCTTTCGACGCTTCCGTTCCCGCGCCGCGCACTTACCGTCAGGTCCTCACGGCGATGTCGGGGCTCATGCTCGGGATGCTCCTCGCAGCGATGGACCAGACGATCGTGGCCACGGCCCTGCCGACGATCGTCGGCGAGCTCAACGGGCTCCAAGAACTCTCGTGGGTCGTGACGGCGTACATCCTTGCGTCGTCGGTCGTGATGCCGCTGTACGGCAAGCTCGGCGACCTCTACGGACGCAAGCCGCTGTTCCTCATCGCGATTGTCATCTTCCTCATCGGCTCGGCGGCGTCGGGGATCTCCCAGAGCATGGGGCAGCTCATCGCGTTCCGGGCCTTGCAGGGCGTGGGCGGCGGCGGGCTCATGGTCGGCGCGCAGGCGACGATCGCGGACATCGTGACGCCCCGCGAACGCGGCCGATACCAGGGCTACATGGGTGCCGTGTTCGGCCTCGCGTCGGTCGCCGGGCCGCTCATCGGCGGCTACCTGACCGACTACGTCTCCTGGCGATGGATCTTCTACATCAACCTACCGATCGGCGCGGTGGCACTCGCCGTCGTCGGCAAGGTGCTCAAGGTGCCCCGCCGCGGAGGGGAGCGGCGGATCGACTTCCTCGGCGCCGTCCTGCTCGGCGCGGCCCTGACCTGCATCGTGCTCCTGACGACGTGGGGCGGCAGGACCGTCGCCTGGGACTCGCCGACCATCTACGTCCTCGGGGCGGCTGGGGTTCTGCTCCTCGTCGGCTTCGTCTTCGCCGAGCGGGCCGCCGCCGTGCCGATCATCCCGCTGCGGCTGTTCCGGCTGCCGGCGTTCGACGTCGCCGCTTCCGTGAGCTTCATCATCGGCTTTGCGATGTTCGGCGGGATAGCGTTCTTGCCGCTGTTCCTGCAGATCGTGTCCGGGGCGAGTGCGGCGAATTCGGGGCTGCTGCTCGTGCCGATGATGGCCGGGCTCATCGTGTCCGCGGGAGTCTCGGGGCAGATCATCAGCCGGACGGGGCATTACAAATGGTCGCCGATTGTGGGCGCGCTCGTGGTGGGGGCGGCGTTCTACCTGCTCTCGACGATGGGCGTGGACACGGACCGGCTCACGTCGGGGTTGTACATGGTGGTGCTCGGGCTCGGGATCGGGCTCACGATGCAGGTGATGGTAGTCATCGCCCAGAACGCGGCGGCGATCCCGGACGTCGGGACGGCGACGTCGACGGTGACCCTGGGCCGGCTGGTGGGCGGCTCCCTCGGGGTGTCGATCTTCGGCTCGATCTTCACGAGCCGGCTCACCGACCAGCTCGCCCAGCACCTCCCTGCGGGGGTTGCGTCCCGTCTGCCGAGCACGGATTCGATCACCCCGGCGCTGGTCTCGCGCCTGCCCGCGGCGCTACGGCAGGGGTTCGAGATCGCGTTCTCGAACGCGCTGACCGGGATGTTCGTCTACGCGATCCCGATCATCGCCGTCGCCTTCGTCCTTGTTCTGACCCTGCGCGAGGTCCCGTTGCGCGGGCCGGAGGGTCAGGAGCGGACGACGGCGGGGGCGGGCTCGAGTCATGAGCGTCACCGCGGGCGCCACGTGCGAACCGACGCTGGCCGTCTTGGAACGAGGCCTCGCGAGAGGACTTGACGCCAAGGGGCAGTGCAAATAGGGCCCAGTGCAGGTCGCCTTTGTCACGACTGCTCACGTCCGTGCTTGACAATCGTGCCGAATTCGACGATCAATTTGTCGCGAATGGAGCTGTATGCGCCGTCATTGACTTGCATTGTGACGCGAGGTCGGGCCATAGTGCTCGCGCAACCAAAGTCAGGAATATCAGGGGGAATGTCATGAATTGGGTTGACATATTGCAGGGCCTCGGAAGCGTTGCGACGGCGATCGGAAGCGTTGCGACCGCGATCGCGCTGTTCTACGTGGCTCTCTCCACGGCGCACGCCAAGAAGGCCGCGGAGGCGGCAGAGCAGCAGCTGAACGTCGAACGCGTTCGGGATGAGGAGAGGCGCCAGGAGCTGTCGCGGGCGCAGGCTCATCAGGTCTCGACCTGGCCAGCCCGACGTCTCGGGAGCGACGGACCGTGGGGCGTCGCAATCGCCAACGTTTCCAATGGCCCCATCTATGACGTCGCTGTGACGCGCTCGCATTCGGTGACGCAGGGCGGAATCGACATCGATGCGATCAATGTGACCCTCAAAGTGGTACCGCCTGGGCTCTATTTTGTGAAGCCCCACAAGGGGATTCCCGAGATGCCTAAGGCAGTTTCGCGCGCGGAACTCGAACCGATTTTCAAGAACCGTGACTTCTGTGCCGAATTGACATTCCGGGACAGCATGGCACGTGCGTGGCGCCGCCTTCCGGACAGAACGCTCGCGCATGTGTGAGAGCTGCCTTCGATACGACTTCTTGGGGGAACTATGACGCCGAACGAGACGAGGCACAGTCTCATGTGGGAGTCCGTGGACTACCAACGCATCTACGAAGGATTCAGGCTCGGTCTCGTAGACGAAGAGGTCGCCTCGCTCGTTGGCCGCAGCCCGTCTGCCATCGCCTCAAGGCTCCGGCTCCTCTACGCCACCGGCATGGGTGACGATTCACGTTCAGTCCGCAAGGGGGGTTTCGACGTCTTCCGGGAATTCATCGACGCCGAGTCGGAGACCGAATGGATGGAACGAGCCCGGCTCACTCACAAGGGCAGGGGGCTTCCCTGGTGGGACGAAACGGCGGACGCCCTTCTCCAAACAGCCTGGGAGGCTCGCGAGCCGGCGATGCCCGCGCTGGCAGAGCAGCTCGAGATGCGCGAGGATCAGATTGCCGCTCGCCTGATCCGACTGGGCATCGCAGACGCAACGGTCGCCGTCGTCGACCGCCTCGGTTGCACCCCGGGAGGGCTTGTCGATATCCGCGCGAGGCTCGCGCGGGACAAGACATCGGCCATGCTCTGGACCCTGGTGATCTCGGACCAGAAGAACGGGGTCATCCACACGTCGCTCCATCCCGACGAGGGCAGCGCCCGCCAACAGCTCGAGGAATGGAAAGCCGACGACGACGAAGAGCTCGACTACCGCCATTCCTGCCATTGGGCGATCGCGCCACGCGTGGTCGGCGAAGGTTCCGTCCGGCGCGGGCAGACGGGGAAGTTCTTCGCTCCGCTCCGGGCGGAAGACCGGGAGGTCTGGCGTAGTTGAGAGCGCCTGCCGGCTACTCCTCTGCCAAATGCAGGGCGGCGTTCTGGAGCAGACCTTCGATGTTGGCGTCTGGAACGTCGCGCCGGTACGAGTCTGCAACGGTCTTGAACCCGGCGGCCATCCCCAGAAGCAGGCGCGTGTAGTCAGGGGCGAGTGCTTCGATGACTCGTGCGACCACCTGGGGGAGAACCTCTCGGAGCACGGCAGCCTGTTCGGGATTTCCGCCCGCGAATGAGACAGATACGCTCTCATCGACCCGCACGAGTGCCTTCAAGGATTCCTTGAACATTTGAGTTGCCGCCGGATCATCCGGTTCCCAATTCAGGGTCGCCGTGAGGATCCCTATGCCGCGTCGAACCATTTCCGTGTCGTCGCTCATGGTTCCATCATCGCCTGCTTGCTGGCTCCGGTCGCCGGTGTGGGCGCAGGCGCTCCGGCCTCCCGTCGGCACGGGCGTTCTACGATAGCGACGTGTCCACCGTCAATCGCACCCCTGAGGAGTACGTGGCATGGAGATCGAAACCCCGCAGAAGATCACGACATTCCTGATGTTCGAAGGCAACGCCGAGGAAGCAATGACCTTCTACACTTCGCTCTTCGACGACGCCGAGATCATCACCGTGAGCCTCTACGGCCCGGATGGTCCGGGCAGGGAGGGGACCGTGCAGCACGCATCGTTCTCGCTCGCTGGCCAGCGATATATGTGCATCGACAGCCCCGTCGCGCACGACTTCACCTTCACCCCGTCGGTCTCGCTCTTCGTCCAGTGCCAGGACGAGGCCGAGATCGACCGCCTCTACGCGGCCCTCGCCGAGCAGGGAACGGAACTCATGCCGTTGGGAAGCTACGGCTTCGGCGCCAAGTTCGGGTGGGTCAACGACCGGTTCGGGGTGTCGTGGCAGCTAAGTCTGCAGGGGTGAGATAAGGCCAAGCGCTCGGCGAGGAGCTCGCGCACGTCGGCGAGGACGACGTCGTCATAGTCGGCGTTAGTCGACCACTCTCGACGGCGATATTCTACGGAGCGCATCGGCCAAATCTTCGGTGTCTATCAGCCGGGGTGGCGCGCTTTCCACACCCAGCCACATCACTATCCGATCGGCGTGGCGACACGCGACGCCGCTGATATGTCCGGCTCGGAGTGACCAGCCCTCCCGCGGGCTCCCGTCAATCCGGAGGGAGGCGGGTTCCCCGGCTGCATGCGCAAGCACCCGCGCGATAGAAAAGTCCTCGGCTCCCAGTGCACGTTGTGCAAAGGCTGACATCTCCGTCGCGAGAGATTCGAGTATTTGCACGGGGGTCAGCCCAGCGGCGGTTGGCGGCTTCAGCGTTACCAGACACTCCGAGGCCCCGCTGCCCCCGGCACTACCGCCTACCCGGACGAACCGGGTCACTACCGTCTTGCCGCGACGGGACGATGACGGTCCCTCCACCGATCCTTGACGAATCCCCAACGAAGACACGCGTGCCGCGAACAAGCCGAAGTCTTCGGCCGCAGCGAGCGAGCGTTGTCGCCGCGTCGCTGCTCGACCGTCAGGACCATGCGCTCCATACATCGTTCCGCCCATGGGTCGATTGTCTCCCGTGCAATCGGGGGACCGGGGAAGCGACGCGTCCGATCCCGGTCAGCAGTCGGGCGCTTCGCCGCTGGCCTGATGGTGGCGGGCATCGCCGTGCTCGGCGTGATGACGGCGTCGATCGCCTCGTGGCTCGTGGAGAGTGTGTCCGCGGAGACTGCGGCAAGGACGTCCAAACAGGTGGGCGCGGTCATCGAGGGCTTCGAGGAGCCGCTCGAGGATCAGATTCGTTCTCTCAGCGAGCAGGTGGCAAGGCTCACAGCTGTGCTTGAGGCTCGAGGAAGCGGGAGAAGCTAGCGACGGTGCGCAGGCCAGGAGCGGTGCCTAAAATCCGCCTAAGAATTGCCTAACATTGCTTCTTTATTCGTTACCTACTGTTTGACAACGTCTGGCCTGACTGTTTGGATGAGCTTCACGCGAGGGGGAGCACTCCTCGGGGTCGCTCCTAGGAGCGAACGATCGTAGGAATGGGGGAAACATGTCCAAGCGATTTGTAAGGCTGGCGACGTCGTTCGCGGCGGTTGCGTTCCTAGCCATCAGCGCGATTGCGCCGGCTGAGGCGAACGAGGGCCGAAACTCTGGTTTGAGTCCGACTGAGCAGGTTGAGAAGTCGTCGCCGTTCCAAGGTGCTGAGCGCCTCAGCACGTCGACGCGTGCGAAAGACAAGTCTCAGCAAGTCAAGTATGCGCAGGATGGCTCGATGACCATTAGTGGGCCTGAGAGCGGAACGATGACCGTTCTGCCTGTATCAACTGGCCAGAAGAAGGCGAAGAAATCCTCAATCAAGGACCTATCGTCTTCGGAGATCAAGCTATCTGAGGGCCTAATGGTGGTGTTTGCCGAGAAGCCAGACACCGCGCCAGCTGGATTCGCGGTCATAGAGTCAAGATCAGCAGCGCATTCGTTTCCTTCGACATCACGATCGACGGGAAGCCTGCTCAGCTGGCGGTCGGATCGAGCGGTGCTGTCCTCGTGTCTGATTCGAACGGAGATGCCCGCAATTACGTTGACGTGCCGTGGGCGCGGGATGCGACCGGACGCGACGTCTCGACCAACTTCACAGTGAAGGGTAACCGCCTGACGCAGACTGTCTCGACTTCGAGTGGCGGCTCCTATCCGATCGTGGCAGATCCACAGTTTGGCTGGCTCGGGTTCTTCCCTGTGGTGAAGCTGAACAGGTTTGAGACGATGACATCGACAACTTGGATCGGAGTTCTGAAGGTCTGTGCCAAGTTCACGTCCTGGATGCCCGTTACGTACGCGATGTGCGGTCTGTCCTCCGGCCAGATTGCGATCCAAGCGATCATCGCGAACGCGAACCGTGAATGCATTCAGCTGGCTCCTGCCCCTATTGGTGCCATGGCCTTCCGTTACACTGGCGGCTACTGCAGTTAGGACGGTGGGAGCCTGACGTGAAGATCCTCCACGTACTCCGAGAATATGCGGAGGCGAGAAACGCAACATGGCCGCGACGGATTTATGGGTATGCGACAGCGGTGATTCTAATATCTTTGCTAGTCGGCACGATTTGGGCAGTGGTGCAAATTTGGGTCTTCTGGTCAATTGTTATACTCGAGGCAATCATTGACACGATCCTTGTCAGGCGGTGGGTTATCCACGACGCAGCCGCCCGGGCCAAGCGGTCCGAGTCCTAGCCTCGGATGACGGGTGCCGAGAGTGGTTCGCGAGAGCGAATTGCTCCCGGCCCCTTCTTCGGCTCGCGGCTCCCCAAGCAGCTCGATCGGCACCCCACGTCGGGCGTCGTATCGTATCTGCCGAGTGCAATCAATGAGCCGAGCAGCTCGATTTTTGGCCTCGGAGGGGTCAGGGGCTGCAGCCTCCACAGCTAAGCTCGGTGGTGAGTCGATGCCTGCCAGACACGTTTAGGGCACACTGGTGGCGTGAGCCGAACCCGATGGGTGCTGCACGTCGATCTCGACCAGTTCATCGCAGCGGTCGAGGTGCTGAGGCGGCCGGAGCTTGCGGGCAAGCCGATCATCGTCGGCGGGAGGGGCGACCCAACGGAACGGGCCGTGGTGTCGACCGCGTCCTACGAAGCCAGGGCGTTCGGCGTTGGTTCCGGAATGCCCCTGCGAATTGCGGCCCGGAAAGTGCCCGACGCCGTGATCCTGCCCGTCGATCACGAGGCGTACCTCGTAGCGTCTGAAGAGGTGATGGCCACCCTTCGCGCGCAGCCCGGCGCCACGGTGCAGGTGCTGGGCTGGGATGAGGCCTTTGTTGGCGTTGAGACGGAGGATCCGGAGGCGTACGCCCGGCAGGTGCAGGCCGCTGTCCTGGAACGGACACAGCTGCATTGCAGCGTGGGCATTGGCGACACCCTGGTCCGGGCCAAGGTCGCCACCGGTTTCGGCAAGCCGGCCGGGGTCTTCCGGCTCACTGCTGAGAACTGGCTCGACGTCATGGGAGGTCGGCCCACCAAGGACCTGTGGGGCGTCGGAGCCAGAGTGTCGGCCCGGCTGACCAAGCTCGGCATCAACACTGTCGCCGAGCTCGCCGCGTCTGACCCCCAAGACCTGGTCCCGGAGTTCGGCCCCAAGATGGGCCCGTGGTACGCGGAGCTCGGGCGCGGGGACGGCGCCAGCGTTGTGGATGACACCCCGTGGGTTGCCCGCGGGCATAGCCGGGAGACCACCTTCCAGCGCGACCTGACCGAGCCTTCCCAGGTGGACGGCGCCGTGAGGGAGCTGACGGCGCATGTCCTCGAGGACGTGGTGGCGGACGGACGGCCGGTGATCGGGCTGACCCTCAAGGTTCGCTATGCGCCGTTCCTCACCAAGACCCACGCGCGGAAGATCCCCGAGACATTCGATCAGGACGATATCCTCGCGCGGGCCTTGGACCTCGCGGCCGCAATAGAACCTGGCCGTCCGATCCGACTCCTCGGCCTGCGAGCCGAAATGGCAATGCCCGACGATGCCCGCAAAGGACACACGCCGACGCGCGGCGGATGGTAAGGCGAGGTGCCGCGGGTCGAGCCCGCGGCACCCGACCAAAAGGTCAGTCGAGGCCCAGCAGCCGATCCGCGTTGGAAACAGTCAGGGTGTGGATTTCCTCAGATGTGAATTCGAGGTCCAGCAGCGTACTGATAAGGGTGCGCATCCCCTCAAGCGGAGTGGGCCCAGAGCGGATCCCGTAGTCAGTCCCGAGCACGAAGTGCTCGATGCCGATCTCGCGGATCTGCCGAGCCCACGGAACGACGCCGCCGGCGAGTTCGGGCGTGCTCGCGATGCCGGCGATCTCGTCGGCCAGCTCCCGCTCGACGTAGTAGTTGGTCCGGCGGAGGCCGCGGTGGAACATCCAGTCGGAGACGGCGCCCTCGAGCAGGACGCCCTTCTGGGCCAGCGATTTCTGCTGCTCGGTCGTCATGCGGGCGCGGCACGGGTGAGCCACAACGATCTTCTCGATACCGAAGTCGAGAGCGAGATCGGCGAGCCGGATGGCCTCCTCGACCGAGACATGGCCCGTATTGAGGTGGACGTGGGGGCGCTCGGCGATGAGCGTGAGGATCTCCGCGAGCTCTTCGGGAACCGAACCGTCGAGCGGGATCCGGATAGACCGAGGCAGCTCGTCCCTCGCGAACTTCGGGTACTGGTCCACAAAGCGCACTGGCTTGCCGTCGACGAAGCTGCCCTCGTTGCTCACCATGTAATGCGTGCAGTGCGCGCCGAAATGCACGAATTTCGCCCCGGAGCCGTAATTCAGTGCTGTCTTTACCGCGCGCGGATTCATGCCGCCCAGGACGCTCGTGAGGATGATTCCGCCGAAGATCTCGATGCCGGGAACTTGGCGGCTCGCGAGCTGCGCCGTGCCGCTGCTGATGCCAAGCGTGTGGTCGTAGAACACGAGCGCCCTCATCCCCGCGTCCCTCGCCTGCTCGGCGATCTGGAAGGGGTCGAGCCGGCCGGGGCAGGACTGCAGCCACGGTCCGCTGTGGATGTGGAGGTCGCTCGTGCCCCGGATCAGTTCGTCCGGGAGATCCATGGACCGGTGGGAGAAGGTCTCGCGCGGAAGCTCCAAGGCCTCGCTTGGAAGGGTTTCGCTCGCGATAGTCACTGCTGGTATCTCCTTATTTCGTTTCGGAAGGTATTCGTCTCGGAGGCGAGCCATGGCGGTGCTTTCCGCTACGACGCGCGCGGGAGGTCGCCGTCGTCCGCTCTCGTCAGCGCAAGGCGCACGGCGGCTGGTACTGGCTCGATGATGGGCACCGGGAAGCGCCAGCGCAATGAGGCAGCCGAGACGGCGAGGGGCCCGCCCCCGATGACGATCGCCTCGGTCGCGTCCTGGGAGACGGCGTCCTCGCACGCGCGAGCGAGGCTCGCCTCGAGAAGGTCAGGGTCTTTCATGACTTCCTCGGCCGGCCCCTCCGTGAGCCTGAGCCCCGCGTAGAGGTGCCCGAAGCCGCACTGGATCACCTTCTTGTTGATGGCGGAGGCAAGCTTCGGCGTCGTCGTGACGATCGAGAACCGGCGGCCATCGCGCGCCGCTTCGATGATCCCTGCTTCCGCGATCCCGGTCACAGGGACGGGGGAGAGGAGGCGCAGCGCCTCGAGGCCCGGGTCGCCGAACGCCGAGACGATGACTCCGCGATAGCCCGCGAGATCGACGGAACGGACGACGTCGACCACGGCTTCAGCGCTCGTCTCCAGCTTTGCTTCGTCGTCGATCAGCGCAGCGCCGTGCGCAGCGGTCAGGCCTACCACCTCTTGAAGGGGAGGGGCCGATGCGCGGGCCACGCTGAGCATTTCCAAGGTGGTCGATTCGCTCGTGTTCGGGTTGATCAGGAGGAGCGGGCGCACTCGATCAACCTCCTTTCGTACTTCGGTGTGTTCAAGACCTGGCCTATGCCTCAAGCGGAAGGCTCAGCTCGGCGCACACGGTGCGCAGGAGGTCCGCGCTCGCGAGGATCGAGTCCACCGTCTCGCGGTACCCGAACGGCTGGGCCGCATAGTCGTCAAGGCTGGGCACGTCGCCGCCGGCAATTCTGGCCTCATAGCTCCGGATCAAGTCGAGGTATTCCGCGAATTCCTCGACGGTAAGGTCGGGGTGGGCGGCGAGGAAATCCTTGTCGTAGACCTCGATGAGCCACTTCTCGGCGGGCCGCGGACGGTCGTCCTGCGATTCGTCGTTTTCGATGGTCAGATTGACGTCCGGGTTCGCTCTGGCAATGACGGCCAGGACTTCGGCGAAATCCACGACACCCGTTCCGCACGGGCGCAATTGGTAATAGAGGCCGCCCTCACCGTGCGCGAGATGGGCGTCTTTCATATGGGTCTGGCGCACATACGGCGCCACGCGTTCGGCCGTCCTCACGGGATGCTCGAGGCGGTGCAGGGGATTGGCGGTGTCGTAGACGATGCCGACGACGTCCGGGCCGACCGCCTCGACGAGGCGGACTAGTTCGAACGACGTGATCTCCTCGTGCGTCTCAAGGTTGATGTGGATGCCGAGGTCGCGGGCGATGGGGGCGAGGCGCTGGAGGAACCGCTCGGTGGCCACGAGCTGCTCGGGCCACGTGACGTCGGTGCGGAACCGGTCCCCCGCGAGCTTCCCCGGGAACATCGGCTTGTAATACGCCGTTGACGCCCACAGTTCGCGGCAATCGATGGCCGCACACGCCTCCATCATGCGCCGGAAGCCCAGGAGAGTGTCGCCGTCGCCCGCTGCCCGAAGCTCGGGCGCCTCGGGGATCGCGAAGGGATTGACCTTCCCAAGCCCCGTTTCGAGGTACATTCCGAGTTCGTCGGCTCGTCGCCGGATCGCGGCGAGCTCACCCACATCCAAATCGGGGCTCATTTCAAGGACCGTGCGGAAGAACATTCCACCCAGCCCGAGCTCGTGGGCGTGTTCGAGGCTGCCGATCGGGCCTCGCTTCGTTGCCTCGGGGATCTTCTTGCCGTCAACGCCGATGCGCATTCGGTTTCCTTTCTCTGATTCAGGCTTCGCCGTGGATCTCTTCGAGGGACCGGCCGAACGTCTCGGGGCCGAAGGGAACGGCCACGAGGACGAGGAGGCACATGACTCCGACGAGCCCGAGGAGGGCGGACGAGCCGAGCGAGCCCAGGAGCGCGCCCGCGACCGGGGGGAGGATGGCCCCGCCGATGAGGCCGAGGTTGGAGACGGCGCCGATGCCGAAGGCCCGGACCCGCGTCGGGTACAGTTCGGGGGCCCATGCGGAGATGGCCGTGTTGGTCCACCACGAGAAGAATTCGAAGAGGAAGCCGACGATCAGGATCGTGGCGACGTCGTTGCCGCCGAAGGCCAGAACAAGGGCCGCTGCCGCCGAAAGCACCGCGCCGGCAGCGACCGTCGGGCGGCGCTTGAATTTGGTGTTGAAGAAGGACGCGGCGCTCGCGCCGAGGAGTGCTCCGAGGTCGATCACCATCGTGAAGACGAGGCTCGTGACCACCTCGTAGCCACGGCTGATGAGGATGATCGGCCAGAACGTGAGCATCACGAACTGGGCGCCGAACAGCATCGATGTGCAGGTCGCGAGGACGGCCGAGTTCCGGCCGAGGCGCCCGCGGAGGATGTCCGTCCAGCGTGAGTTCTCGGCGCCGTCGAAGCTCGCGTCGTCGGGCAAGTACTCCGTCACGGTGACTCCACGCGGGTTCATGCGTCCCGACGCGAGCACGCTCAGGGTCTTGTTGGCCTCCGCGATGCGGCCGCGCATGACCAGGAAGCGCGGGGTCTCCGGGAAGTGGCGGCGGAGGTAGAGGACGAGCAGTGCGGGGAGAGCAAGGAAGATGTAAAGCCAACGCCACGCCGTGTCAGGCCCGCCGAGGACGAGGGGGAGTATGGGGCCGAGCACGCCGATGACGAGGAACCCGAAAAGGTTCGCTGCCGGGTTGCCGAGCCCGCCCGCCCCGACCTGAAGGAGCGAGACAGCCGTGCCGCGGAACTTCGTCGAGGTGAGCTCGGCGAGCAGGGCGAGCCCGACAACGAATTCGCCTCCCAGCCCGAGGCCGACGACGATGCGGCCGGCCACCATCATTGCGTAGTTGGCCGCGAAGGCGCAGATGAGGCCGCCCAGGCTGTAGACGGCGAGGTTGAAGGAGAACATCGTCTTGCGTCCCCAGCGGTCCGCCATCCAGCCGCCCGCGACGGCGCCGAGATACATTGCGCCGAACGTGGCCGAGGCGAGGAGGCCGACTTGGGCCGACGAAATGCCCCATTGCGCAGTGAGCGCGGGGCCGGCCATGCCGACGGTGTTCTGCTCAATGACATCGAAGAACGCGCCGAACGTCACGAGGAAGAGGACCACCTTGTGGCAGCGGGTCACGCCGATCCGGTCCATCGCCGCGGCGAGGAGCGCGGCCGTGCGGGAGCTGTTGGCGGTTGTCGGTGTGGTGCGAGGGTCGTCGCCCGATTTGGGCAAGGTTGTTTCTGACATCTCGAATCCTTCCGAAATGGTGGGGTCGCACCGGGGCGGCAGAGTGCGGCTGCCGCTTCGGCGCGGACCGGACGACGACGACGTCGCCCGGCGGCTCAGAGGGTTTACAGAGCGGGGCTGGCGTCGGTGATCGGAACTGCCTCGGTGGGGGCGGGTTCCTTCCGGATGAACAGCAGGACGAGCGCGACGGCCACGAATTCGACGGCGGCGATCACGTAGAGGCCGATCGAGTAGACGCCCGTGGCGTCCTTGACGGCGCCGAGGAATTGCGGCGCGAAATAGCCGGCGAGGTTCGCGATCGAATTGATGAGGGCGAGTCCCGCGGCGAGGGCCGTCCCGGACATGAAGCGCGGCGGGAGGCTCCAGAACACGGGAATCGATCCCATCGTTCCTGCGGCTGAGAGGGCGAGGGCGAGGATGACGCCGACGGAGCTTCCGGCCTGCTGGGCGACGGCCGCGAGGATGAGGCCGAGCGCCCCGAGGCCCGCGGCGCACGCCGTGTGCCACCGAGAATCACGACGGCGGCCGGAGAGCCAGCCGTTGAGCATCATGCCGCCCCAGCCGAAGAGGAAGATGCCCGACATGATCCAGCCGACCGCGGTGATGTCCTTGATGCCCGCGGCCGTCACAAGGCTCGGGCCGTAGAAGGAGAGCGTCGCGTTGCCCGTGATGATGCAGAAGAGGGTCAGGATGAGGACCCAGACCGTTGGGGTTCGGAGGGCCGCGCCGAACTTGTGCTGCCGTCCGCCTTGGGTGGCGGCCTCGGCGTCGAGCTCGTAGGCAACGTGCGCCTTTTCAGCGGGGCTCAGCCATTTCGCGACGGCCGGCGTGGCCGTCATGACGAAGACCGCGACGATGCCGAGGATGATCGAGGGGAAGCCTTCGATCAGGAAGAGCCATTGCCAGTCGTGCGCGCCCAGAAGGCCCTTGGTGCCTGTCATGATGTAGGCCGCGAGCGGGCTTCCCACGAGGAGGGCGATCGGCGACGCGGACATGAAGACGGCGATGGCCTGCGATCGGCGATGGGCCGGGAGCCAAAACGTGAGGTACAGGATGAGGCCCGGATGGAGGCCGGCTTCGAAGGCTCCCTGGAGGAAGCGCAGTGTGTAGAAGTGCCACGGCTGCGTGCAGAACGCCATGAGCACGGAGACGATGCCCCAGCCGAGGGCGATGCGCATGATCGTCTTGGGGGCTCCGATCTTCTGGAGGAGCAGGTTGCTGGGGACCTCGAACAGGAAATAGCCGAGGAAGAAGATCCCCGCGCCTGCGCCGTAGATGGCCTCGTTCCAGCCCAAGTCGTTGAGCATCGTGAGCTTGGCGAAGCCGACATTGACTCGGTCGATCCACGCGATGACGTACACGATCGTGGCGAACGGGAGGATGCGCAGGGCGATTCGTCGGAAAGTTCTGTTCCGCTCCTCGATGGTCGAGGTGACTGCGGAGGCGGGCTGGGACATCGCTTCTCCTGGGGTGTCATTCACGCCGGGTGGTGTGGTCGGAGTGGCGGCTGGCTTCGTCGCCGTGCCGTCCCTCCGGCAGATGAATGGTTTCTTTCATCTGTGAAGTGCATGGAAGAATTGTTTCAACAGTCTCGCAGGGCTGTTCGGATCGCGCAACCCCCTTCGGCCGAGATCACGGATGCCGCCGTCGGGCTGGGCTATCGTTTTCGGCACAGGGGCCAGCAGGGAGATGAAGGCAATGGAGAATGCAGCGGTCGAGGCCGACCGGGGGCCGATCTACGACCGGATCGACGCCATCTATCCGACCTTGCCGCCGCGTGCGCAGCGCGTGGCCGATACCGTCCTGGACCACTTGGGGGACATCGCGACGTACAGCGTGGCCGAGCTCGCCCAGCTGAGCGGGACGTCCGCGGCGACGGTCAGCCGGCTCTTCTCGTCGCTCGGATTCCAGGACTTCGCCGAGGTCAAGAATCACGTGCGCGCGCTGCGCGGCGGCGGCGTCCCGCTTGGGGCGGCGCCCTCTCCCGTCGACGAGAGCGAGCGCTTCCGCGTCGAGCTCGACAACATCCGGCGGGTCAGCGAGCAGCTTCACGGCGAATTGCTTGAGCGGATGAGCGAGGCTCTCTGTACTGCTGGCACGGTCCTGATGGTCGGCATGCGGAGCAGCTATCCGGTGGCCATGCGCCTGCGGGAGTCGCTCGCCCAGGTGCGCCCGCGCGTCGTCCTCGCTCCCCAGCCGGGCCAGTCGCTCGGCGAGGAATTCGCACACGTGGGTGAGGGCGACGTCGTCATGGTCGTCGGCTTCCGCCGCCGCGTTTCGGCGTTCGGCGACATCATGCGGCTCCTGCCCACGACCGGCGCGACGATTATCCTCATCGCCGACTCGACTGCGCGCCGTTACGCGCAGTATGCGGACATGTGGGTGGATTGCCCGATCGACGGCGTGGGTGCCTTCGACAGCTACGCCGCTGCGATGAGCGCCGCGACCCAGATCACCGACGCCGCGCTCGAGTACCTCGGCTCGAAGGGAAAGCGCAGCGTCATGCGGATCGCGCAGTCGTTCGAGGCGTTGGGGGAGATCGACGACGGGGATTTGCGGTAGGTGGGCAGCGCCTACTTGACGCTGGAACTCATCATGCCGTTGACGTAGTAGCGCTGCAGCATGATTGACAAGAGCACCACGGGCACCGTGAGGACCGTTGCAGCTGCGAACATCTCGCCGTAAAGCGGGGTGTTCGCAGCGGTGGCAAAGTTCGCCATGCCGACTTGGGCGACTTGCTTGGCCGGGTCCTGCATCGCGACCAACGGCCAGAAGAACGAGCTCCATGACCAGATGAATTGGAGCAGGGCAAGTGTCGCCAACGCCGGCTTGACGTTGGGCAGGCCGATGAGCAGGAACGTCCGCGCCTCCGATGCCCCGTCGATCTGGGCAGCGTCGAAGATCGAGCTCGGCACCTCCTTGAAAGCCTGCCGCATCAGCAGGATGCCGAAGGGATTGCACACGAAGGGCAGGAACAGCCCCCAGTAGGTCGAGACCAGACCAAGGCTCTTGACCACGTCGTACAGCGGCACGATGAGGGCCTCGGCTGGTAGGAACGCCGGCACCATGCACAACGCGAACAACATCCTCTTGAACCGGAAGTCCCGGACTGCGAAGGCGTAGCCGGCGAGGCTGCAGACGGCCATCGATCCCAGGATTTGGCCGCCGGACACGATCGCGGTGTTCAGCAGATTCCGTTCGAAATGGAAATTCTCGAAGATGCTGAGGAAATTCGCGAGCGTCGGTTCGCTCGGCAGGAACGACTTCCAGCTCAGCGGAAAGGCCTCGGACAGGAACGCCGTGGTCGACTTGAACGAGGTCGAGGTCAACCACAGGATCGGGAAGGCGAATACCATCCCGGCAATCACCATCGCGACGGTCCAAGCGGCGAACCGTGTGGAGCGCCGTGCCACCGGGCGACCGGGGGAATCGACCGTTGCTCTACTCATCCTTTGCTCCCAACACTTTGAACTGGATCGCGATGATCACCCCGAGGAACGCCAGCATGAAGATCGCTGCAGCGGAGGCCGTTCCGGCTGAGTTGTACTGGAAGGCCTGCTCGTAGGAGTAGTAGACCAAGTTGCTCGTGGCGCCGTTCGGCCCGCCCTGGGTCATCAGCACGATCGGGACGAAGATGCGGGTCGCGGCAAGGGTCGACATGAACAGCACCACCACGCTGCTGCCCCGCAACAGCGGAACCGTGATCTTGGTGAATTGCCGGAAATTGCCCGCGCCGTCGATCGCGGCCGCTTCGTAGTAGTCCCGCGGGATAGCCTGCAGCCCGGTCAGGAAGATCAGCGTCGGAATGCCGATGTTCTTCCAGCTGGACATGACGACCACGGAGATCAGTGACTGCCCCGAACTGCTCAGGAAGGACTGGGGCGGAAGCCCGAAGACGCCGAGAATGCCGTTCAATAAACCCTGATCCGGGCTGTACATCTGCGCCCATACGATCGCCGCGACCGTCTCCGAGGCCGCCAAGGTCGCGATCACCGCGATCCTCACGAACCTCGTTCCCGGCAGTTTCCGATCGATCAGGACGGCCAGCCCTAGGCTCAGCGGGATCTCGATCAACAGGGAGATCACGACATACAGCAGGGTGTTCCACAACGACGTCTGGAAGTCCGCGCCGGTGAACATCCGGATGTAGTTGTCCAGCCCGGCGAACTCGATTGGAGCGTGGGTGAACGGATCGAACCGTTGCATGCTGTGTACCACCGCGACCAGCACCGGGTAGTACTGGAAGACCATGATGCCGACGACGGCGGGAGCAATCATGAGCCACGGTGCCGGCCCGCGGCGGACAGCACTTCGCTGCTCCTTCTTGGCTGTCGGCCCGCGGCGGATAGGGCGCCGCCGTTTCGTCGCGGGTGCAGCCCCGGAGCGAGCTTCTCCGGTGGTTGTGACTGCAGACGTCATGACTTGAACTTCTTCAACTGATCGTCGATCGCCTTTGCGGTCTCGTTCAGGGTCTTCTCAGGGTCGGCACCCAACGCGATATTCTTCACCGCTGGGTTCATTGCCGAGTAGTACTCGCTCCAGCCGACGGTGCGCGGGGCGCCGTCACAGTTGTCCGCGATCTTCATCGAGAGCTGCCCGTCCGGCGTGTGGTACTCCTCCATGTTGTCGGCCAGCGACCGGCGGGTGATGAACGCGCCTCGAGTACGGAAGTACGTGGGCTGGTTCGCGTCCGAGCACAGGAACCCTAGCAGCGCAGCGGCCTCGTTCGGGTGTTTGGTCTTGGCCCAGACGAACGGGGCGTCGCCGCTGTTGCAGCCGAACAGCATGTTCCCGGTGGGATCCAGGGTCATGCCGACGTCGAACGGCGCCTTGCCGCCCGGCTGATCTCGCTGCAGGATCTGCCGGGTGGAGTTCATGCTCATGGCGGCCTGCTGGCCTTGGAACTGTGCCGGGATGGCGGACTTCGGGGTCAGGCCCTCGGTGAAAAGGCGCTGGTAGTTGCGCATACCGGCGATCGCTTCGGGCGTGTTGATGTACCCGGTGACGGACAGCCCGTCGTCGCTGACACCCTGCCAGGTGTTGTGCAGCGACGAGCCCCTGGCTGCGTTTCGGCTGCCCATGCTCCGGATCCAGATGCTCTCGCATTGGGTGTAGTTCGACCCCGGACCGCCGTTGCCGAGGATCGAGGACTCTAGCGCCCAAGTCGCGGTGTCACCTTTTTTGCGCAGGTTGTGGGTCAGCTCGATCATCGTCTCGATCATCTGGTCGGCCGTCCAGCCGTGGTCGATGTCCGTGATCTGCGGGGGCGTCGCCACGCCCGCCTTCTTGAAGATGTCGCGGTTGTACAGGATCACCGGGACGTAGCCCTCCCAGGGCATCAGGAACATCTTCCCGTCGAGCGAGGCGGCGTCTCGGATGGGCTTGAAGAGATCCGATAGGTACTTGTCGCTGAAATAGCCGGTGAGGTCCAGGGCTGTCCCGGACCGCGCCATGTAGGTCGTGAAGTCGAGACGCGACATCATGATGTCTGGTGCGTCGCCGGACTGGGTGTAGATCTGGATCTTCTGCGGCAGGTTGCCGTACGGAATGAGTTCTTCTGCGATCTTGATGTTGGGGTAGGCCTTGTTAAACTGTGCGTACAGCTCGACGAAGCGGGCATTCATCGCGTCGCTGTAGCTCTGCCGCAAGAACTTCAGGGTGATTTGCTCGGTGGTGAGCTCTGGGCCCTGATAGCCGCCCAGATCGATCTTGTACCCACCCGGGCCGGGACCCTTGGTGATCGCCGTGGAGGTGCCCCTGCTGTTGTCACTGGTGCAGGCGGCCGCACCGCCCAGTGCGGCCAGGGACGCGAACGCCGCGGCGCCGCGGACGAAGGTGCGGCGTGCCAGTTCAGAATTGCGCAGTTCCATGTGTATCCCCTCGATCGGAGGTTTTCGGGTGACAAGGTGGTGCACGGTCTCGACCGCCCGGATCCTGTGGACCATGGGGAGTTCCGGTGCGCGACCGATTTCCGCTCGCCTCTTGGGTAAGGCGTCGGATCAACTGCGGTGCATCAAGAAAGGCTCAGAGGTCCGGCGAGTGATCTACGATCACTGCCACCGTGCCGCCACCGGCCGGACCCTGGTGCACGGCCCCCGACGAGATGTAGAGAACGGTGTCCTGCAGGACGGCCGAGAACATCCCAGCCACCGCCGCCTTCAACTCGTTCATGTAGCCCGGGTTTTGCTCCTGGTGGACCTGCCGACGCCCGCGGAGGCGGGCATCGACCGGAGTGCCGATCTTGACGTAGACCGACACGATCCGTCTGCGCTGCTCGGGGGTGAGCGTGAGGCAGACGTCTGCGAGACCGGCCGCTTCCGCCGCCCGGATGAATGAGGAGATGTCCAGCACGTCGTTCATCACGGCGTGGCCGACGCGAAGGTGGCCGCCGGCCCGGGTGGAGTTGCCCAGAAGGATGACCTGGGCCTCGGGGTCCTCGCGACCTGCCGAGGAGGAGACCTTGCCGGTCCACAGGTTCAGATTGGTCCCGATCTCCTCGTCGGGCGGGATGGCGAGACCGTCGACCGCCGCCGCGACCCCGAGAGCCGTCGTCCCGCTCGTCTTCGGTGTCGCAAGGCCCTTGGGGAACGGCGAGAGCTCTATTCCTCTGGTCCGGGCCTCCTCGATGTCCTCTGCCTGCAGACCACGGCTCTTGGTGAGGACGTACTCGGCCTGTGCCGGTTCAATGTTGGCGTCTCGAGCGGCGGCCCGCACCGCATCCGCCACGGCCTCGATCATCTCGGCATGCCCGACCCACTCCGGCATGATCCGCACTGACTTGGCCGTACCGACGGTCAGCCTCGGCTCGCGGTCGACTGGTCCCGTCCACGGTCGCTTGGTGTAGATGGTCACGTGAGGTGCCAAGATCCCTACGCCGCCGCTGGAGAACACCATCGGGATGGCCCCGATCCGCTCGTCCGACAACCCGCCGTGTTCGGCGAGAAATCCGCGGACGGCCGCGATGGCGGCCGCCCGGCTGCTCTCACCAGGGCTGTTGCCCTCCGTCTTGCCGGTGACCGCGCAGATCTCGTCCGGCCGTAGTCGGCCATCGGCGACCAACCGGCCGAGCGCGGACGTGTCCGACTCGTGCTCCAACGTTGCCGCCACTAGCTGAACTGCCTCTGGATTGTGCGCCACTCGCGTCTCCTCCTTGAGACCAAGAACGGACTAGCTTGCTACCCATGAGAGGTCTGATGACTATATGACCTGATGTCTGGGGACCTTATGACCTGTTGACTCGGGTGTCAACGGTTGTCAGGTCATCAGTCAGATGGCTAGAGTGGCGTCGGTGCCGTGTCGACAACGTCGTTCGCACACGCCGGTGGTCCGTCGCGAATCCGCTGAAGGCAACCAATAACGGCGCTATTGGTGTGCTGGAGGGATCAATGCGTTCAGTCTCCCGCAAGTCGCTCGTCGACCAGGCAATCGACCAGCTCCGCGAGCAGATCGGTTCGGGCAGCTGGCCGATCGGGCACAGGCTACCCGCCGAGGCCAAGCTGGCCGAGGAGCTGGGCATGAGCCGGGCACCTGTGCGAGAGGCCACCCGAGCGTTGGTACACGTGGGGCTGCTGGCCTCCCGACAGGGTGCTGGCACCTTCGTCATCGCGGCTGACGAGTCGGATGCGGCGTTGCGCCGCCAGCTTGGCGCAGCCGAAGTGATGGACGTGATCGAGGCGCGCCGCGGGCTGGACATCGCCGTCGCCAGGGCGGCCGCGGCCCGCCGCACCTCGACCGACCTCGACCGGCTCGCCGATATCCTGCAGCTACGCCGGCAAGCGGCCGACCGGGGCGACGAAACGGCGTTCGTTCAGGCCGATCTCGATTACCACGTGGGCGTGGCCGACGCGTCGCACAACCGGATCCTGCGCGACATGTACAGGGGCATCTCGGAGGTGATCAGCTCTACGGTCGAGCTGACCGACTGCTTCGCGCCGGGCAGCGGCACCCTGCTCTGCGACCACGAAGAGCTTCTCTCCGCGATCCGCGATCAGGATCAGACAGCCGCGGCTGCCGCCGCGCTCACCATCCTGCACAACCAGGAATCCGCAGTTCGCCATCGCGAGCCGAATCTCAGCGACCCGCCGACCCGCTCGGCAGGGAAGCGCTCTCAGAGTTGAGCGGCCAGTGAAACGCGCACGGCGGCGTCTTGTCGCCCTAGCCGGTCTGTCTCGCTAGGACGCGCCCGGAAAGGACGCGCGCCAACGCGCGGAGGCTGGTGACGCCATCGGACGTTGGGGCACCCGAACGTCAGTTGACGTCTAGCTGCCAGTCGACGGTGACGCCGGCGTATCCCGCACGTTTGCCGTGGGCCCGAACCTTGTGAACGGCGCGCCGCGTCGGCAACCATGGGTGGGGTCCATGACGCGGGGAGAAGGAGTCGACGCAATGACGAAATACCTGATCTCGTTCCCGAGCGGCGCCATGGACTTTCCCGCCGAGGATCTGCAGGCAGTTTCGGATGCGGCGCACGCGGTGGCGGCGGAGGCGAAGGACGCCGGCGTCTGGGTGTTCGGCGGTGGAATCGACGAAAGTATTCCGCCCGTCCTGGTCGACGGGGATGGCACGGTGACCGAGGGCACGTACCCGCAGACGAAGCAGCTCGAAGGCGGGTACACCATACTCGAGTTGCCCTCCCACGAGGCGGCATTGGAATGGGCCGCGAAGATGGCGGTTGCCTGCCGGTGCGCACAAGAGGTCCGTGCGTTCATGTACGATCCCGCCAGCTGACAAGGTTCGACGGCGCCCCGACCGGTTCAGCGTCTCGGAATCCAGCGGAAATGCTGGCAATCCCTCTTCTTCGATAGCGTTCCTCCATGACGCTTGAACGCTGGCAGAAGGTTTCAGAATGGCCGATGATCGGTGCGGCACTTCTGTTCTTGGGGGCTTACTCGGTCCAAGTCATCGCCGACCTGCCAGACAATGAAGGGATCTGGGCCGATGAGTTGGTCTGGGTCGCGTGGGCGATATTCCTCGTGGACTATGTGGTGCGTCTCTGGCTGGCGCCGAGCCGCGGACGGTGGTTCGTACGTAACCTCTATGAGCTTCCCATTCTCGCCCTTCCCGCGCTGCGACCTCTGCGTCTACTGCGGCTCGTCACTCTCCTGAAGGTCGTTCACAGCCGCGCGGGGAATGCGCTACGAGGAAAGCTGCTGATGTACGTGCTCGGATCGGCCGCGATGCTGATCTATTGCGGCGCCCTGGCGGTATTGGACGCTGAGCAGAATGAGCCGGGCGCCAACATCAAGAATTTCGGAGATGCGATGTGGTGGGCACTCACGACCATCACCACCGTCGGGTACGGCGATCACTACCCTGTCACCACGATCGGACGCTTCGCGGCCGCTGGCCTCATGGTTGCCGGGATTGCCGTGCTCGGCGTCGTCACCGCCTCGATTGCGTCGTGGCTGGTGGAAAACGTCTCCGCCGAGACGGCAGCTAGAACTACAGAACGCGCGCTGGACGCCATTGAGGCCCTTGATGAGCCTCTCGAGCAGCAGATCCGTTCGCTGAACGAACAGGTCGCCAGGCTCACGGCGATGCTCGAGGCGATGGACCTGAAGGGGCGGTAAGGTCGCAGCCCGCCGTCGTCCGCGGCGGTGAAGCGGTCGACGGCGCTGCTAACCCGTCGCTGCGATCTGCCGCGTGGGCCGACGAGTCCCGCGACGCCCAAAAGATGAAACTTGGTCTACGAGTCTCTCTACGCGGTCGATCGCGTCTTGGTGAGTTTCGTGTTCAAGCTCGAGGTCGTAGTCGGCTTGGATATTGATCCAATAGCATTCGCTGAGGCCGAGTGCCCTGGAGAGCCGGAGGCCGTCTCGAGTGTGATGTGCCGTGTGCCGCCACCGCCGCCCGGTTGGGCTAGATGAATCGCTGCCTTCCGAATTCGGGATTGGGTCACGGATTCTTGGCTCCAGTGCCAGCTGGGAGCGACAGGCGAGCTCGACCTATAGACGATCAGCGACAATTGGACCGAAAGGCCCGACTATATTGCGGCAGCTGACGAAGGTGCAATCGGGCATCGTCTTGATGCGCGAATGTCGGCTGGGAGATGATGAGGGACCCTTAGTTCTTCGGGCGCCACGTTGGAGGAATCGGCGGCGGCATTCCGGGGATTGTGCCTGCAACCCAAGCAATGCCGAGACTGTCTCGACGTGGATTCTCGGCCAGCGCGCCGAGCGGTTCGATGAGCTCGAGCGCCCATGCTTCCCCTGTCGAGCATGGGTTCTCGTCGACCGCGTGCGGAGGAAACGCAACTCGGTACCCAATGGGTCCGTAATCGGCCCTGCTATGTTCGAACACGACGCAAGCGCTATTGGGGGAGTCCGTCCATGCCTCATGGATCAGGACGTCGTGATCCTGCCAATTCGCCAACGTCTGCAACATGGCTCGAATCACGATCTCGGCGTCGTTCATGGTCCGGGCTCCATTCCTATTCTTGCCAAAATAATTCATATACATCAAAAGATGGGGGCTTTGTGTGAGAAGAATCAGAAGTGTTGCCTCAATCCTACTAGCACTACTCCTCCTGGTTGGAACCGGCAGTGCCGCCACGGCAGCCCTACCGCCTCCCGGGTATCCGACATCGCAGGTATTGGCCACGGCTAATCATGCGACGCTCGGGCCAATCCCTCTTCACAGAGGCTTCTGGGACGGGTCCACAGATCAGGGATTTGGCGTCGATAAGGCCTGGAACAAACACAACATATGGTCAGTTGCAGCGATGGCCAAGCTCATGCAGTCGCCGAATTGGTCGAAGCAAGCGAATGGGAACTACGCACTCCGTGGGTATGCCTACTTGATCGATTGTTCGAGCGGGAAGTGCAGCGTGAAGGACAGCAGGGAGCTCATCGGGATTCACGATGGGCGTACCTACGACACATGGTACGGATGGCCGGTCGGTGGCTTGATGGGCATGCGTACGGCCTACTGCCAGAATCCGGGCGGTGCGTGGAAGTGTCCAGACTGGGTGACGTACAGCATCCTCTACCCGGGGAAGGACAACCCGTACAAATGGCACTCCAGTCGCCGCTCACAGAGTCAGAGGAGCTTCTGAAGGGCGCGACTCCGAGCTCTGAGGCCGGCGCTCCCCCGATGGACGCAAAGGACAAGCTCCGAACGGAGCAGAAGCTAAATGGGGCCGAGATCAAGGGCCTCAGGGACAAGATTGCGAAGGGAGAGGCTAAGGTCAAGTTCAGCTACACGCCTCTTGATGAAGCTTCCCTGACTCGCTGAATTCGAAGGGATCGTGGTGGTCGGTCCAAGGTCAACCCGGCCGGCCACCACGTAGGCGTGTTCCCGTTGGCAGCTGGGTTGCCCCAGCCCCTGAGCGTCGCCTAAACGGAGACTGTCGGAGATCTTCACCGTTGGAGGTCGATGCCATGTCAGCTGGTTTCGACGCTTCTGTTCCCCCGGCCATCACTGTCTTTTGTCGGAAACTGGCTCGTTCACGACCGCGGGCTCGTATGGCGAGCGCCATTCCGATGACCCGAGACACCCCATTCCAATGTCCCGAACCCGAGCTTGAGTCGGCCATGTTCGTCCTGCTGATTGAGACCCTTGCCCCACCGATGTGACCCATGCCATACTCATCCTCGATACGCATCGACGATACGGTTCGACGAGCACGAGGAGGTGACCGATGCCGACCAGCAAGGACGTGGCCCGCCTCGCGGGCGTCTCGCAGAGCACCGTCTCGTATGTCATGAGCGGCAGGCGACCCATCTCCGAGAAGACTCGTAAGCGTGTCGAGGACGCCATGGCGCAGCTCGCGTTCCAGCCGAACGCCGGCGCCCGAGCGCTCGCGAGCCGGCGCAGCCAGGTCATCGGCCTCGCGATCCCGTTCGTGCCGGACCTCCACATGGGCTCGATCATGGAGTTCATCTCCGTCATCGCCGCCACGGCCCGCCAGAGCGACTACGACATCCTCCTCGTCACCGACGACGAGGGCCCGCAGGGCCTCGAGAGAGTCGTGGGCCAGCAACTCGTCGACGGGCTCATCATTATGCAGGTCGAGGGCGACGACGCTCGCGTCCCCGTCATCCGCAAACTCCCCGTCCCGAGCGTCCTCATCGGCATCCCAGAAGACTCGAAGGGCCTCGAGTGCATCGACGCCGACTTCGAGCTCGCCGGAGCCATGTGCGTCGAGGAACTAGCACAGTTGGGCCACGAGACCGTGACGCTCGTGGACTGGCAGGACGCCGTCGTCCGTCGTCACGTCAACTATGTCAAGCGGTTTCACCGCGGCGTCGACAAGGCCGCGGCCGCGACGGGCACCAAGGTCATCAAGGTCCCCGGCCGCGTCACCATCGCCGGCATGGAGAAGGCCGTCACCAAGGCGCTCAAGGAGACCAACGGCATCCCGGCCTTCATTGCCCCCGAAGCCGCTAACCAGGATCTCCTCGTCGAGGCTCTCCACAACCTGGGCCTCGTCCTCGGGGAGGACGCGTCCGTCGTCGTCAATTGCTCCGACCGCATCGCCGAACGGCAGCGCATTCCGCTGACCACCATCGGCTTCGAGCCCGACGAAGTCTCGCGCCGGGCCGTCCACCGCATCGTCCGCGACCTCACCGACACCACGTCCAGGGCCCACGAGGCCCTGGAGCTCATCCGGCCAGTCCTCAAACGCCGGAAGAGCACCATCCGTCTGCGCCCCCAGCGCTGACAGCCCCACCCCCAAGCCCCACCCCCAGCAAAAACAGCACCAATCGATGCGCATCGTCGATACGCATCGACAATCCAAAACAGGAGAACCCAATGAAGCGAACCTCCCTCATCGCCCGCGCAGGCATCGCCCGCACCGGCCTCGCCCTCGCGGCCCTTGCGGTCCCCGCCGTCCTGACGGGCTGCGGCGGCAGCACGAGCGCGACGTCGAACGCGGACGTGAAGACCATCTCGGTCCTCGACTACTACAACAACGAGCCGGACAAGTCCTTCATCGGCGACGCCCTCACCAAGTGCGCCGCGAAGGCGGGCGTCACGCTCGACCGCCAGACGGTCCCGGGCTCGTCGCTCATCCAGAAGGTCCTCCAGCAGGCGTCGTCGAAGACGCTCCCGGACGTCCTCATGCTCGACAACCCCGACGTCCAGCAGATCGCCGCGACCGGCGCGCTCGCCCCGCTGAGCGACTTCAACGTCAGCACCGACGGCTTCGCGCCGGGGGTGCTCCAGGCCGGCACATACAACGGCAAGGTCTACGGCCTGGCCCCGACGGTCAACACGATTGCCCTCTTCTTCAACAAGGACCTCCTCGCGAAGGCCGGCGTCCAGCCGCCCACCACGTGGGACGAGCTCAAGGCCGCGGCCGCAAAGCTCACCTCGGGCGGCCAGTACGGCATCGCCTTCGACGCCAACGCCACCTACGAGGGCTCGTGGCAGTTCCTCCCGTTCATGTGGAGCAACGGCGGCGACGAGAAGAACATCGCGACCTCCCAGACCGCCGAGGCCCTCCAGCTCTGGACGGACCTCGTGAAGTCCGGGTCGGCGTCGTCGGGCGTCCTCAACTGGAAGCAGGCCGACGTCAAGGACCAGTTTGTCGCCGGCAAGGCCGCGATGATGGTCAACGGCCCGTGGCAGCTCCCGACCCTCGACAAGGTGCAGGGCCTCAACTACGGCATCGTCCGGATCCCCGTGAAGCAAGCCTCCGACACCGAGGTCGCGCCCCTCGGCGGCGAGACGTGGACCGTCCCGCAGACGGGCAACAAGGCGAAGCAGGCCAAGGCCGCCGAGATCGTCGGCTGCATGAACAGCGACGAGCTGCAGCTCTCCATGGCCAAGCAGCGCAACACCGTCCCGTCGAAGACGACGCTCGCCGCCCAGTTCGCCGCCGACAACCCCAAGCTCGCCGTCTTCACCGATCTCATCAAGACCGCCCGCGCCCGCACGGGCGAGCTCGGCGCCGACTGGCCCAAGGCCGCGACCAAGATCTACACCGCGATCCAGACCGCGCTCACCGGCAAGGCGAGCCCGAGCGACGCGCTCCAGCAGGCCCAAAACAACGGATGAGCCGGGCAATGGGTGAGCTGGCCGCGGCTGAGATAGCAGCGGCCCAGCGAACGACGACGGCGCCCGCCTCCCGCGGGCCGGGCCGCGGCGAGGCGTCGGCTGAGCAAGCGCGGCCACGTGGTGGGAGGCGGCGCCGGGAGAGCGTCTACCAGTGGGCGTTCCTCGTCCCGGCGGTCGCGTACCTGATCCTGTTCTTCGGCTACCCCGTGGTCAAGAACCTCGTGGTGAGCTTCCAGGACTACGGCACCGCGACCTTCTACACGGGCGAGGCCCCGTGGGTCGGCTTCGCGAACTACGCTAAGGTGCTCGGCTCCTCGATATTTACGACGGCGGCGCTCAACACGGCGCTGTTCACGGCGGGTTCGATCGCGGGGCAGTTCGTGATCGGCCTCGCGCTCGCGGTGTTCTTCCGGAAGCGGTTTCCGCTGAGCGGGCTCCTGCGCTCTCTGCTCCTGCTCCCGTGGCTGCTGCCGCTCATCGCGTCCGGCGCCGTGTGGAAGTGGATCCTCGACAAGGACTCCGGCGCGCTCAACCAGTTCCTCGAGGCGCTCCACCTTGTGCCGAACGGCGTCCCGTGGCTCACGAGCACGTCCCTCGCGCTCGTCGCCGTGGTCGGCGTGAACGTCTGGATCGGGATTCCGTTCAACGTCACGATCCTGTATGGCGGGCTCCAGGACATCCCGGACGAGCTCTACGAGGCCGCGGCGCTCGACGGCGCGACCGGCTGGCGCGCGTTCCGACACGTTACGTGGCCCCTGCTGCGGCCGGTCGTGAACGTGGTCCTGGTCCTCGGAGTCGTGTACACGCTCAAGGTGCTCGACATCATCCTCGCCCTGACCGGGGGAGGGCCGGCCAATTCGAGCCAGACCATCGCGACCGAATCGTACGCGCTCTCCTTCCAGGAATTCCGCTTCGGCGAGGGCTCGGCGCTCGGCAATATCCTCGTGCTCATTTCGCTCGTGTTCGCCCTGATTTATCTGCGGGCCAGCCGACGCGGCGTCGAAGACTGAAAGGAGGGGACATGTCTACCGTTTCGATTCGCGAGGGGACACCCACGGCGGGAAGACTCCGCCCGAGGAAGCCCGTCACCGAAAGGGTTCCCGTCGGAAGGCCCTCCGGCCTCCCGAACACCGCCCTCGGCATTCTGTTCCTCGCGATCATGCTGTTCCCCGTCTACTGGATGGTGAACGCATCGCTCCAGCCCAACGGCACCACGATCCAGGCCACGTGGTTCCCGATCCACCCCGACTTCTCGGGCTACGCGACGGCATTAACCCAGCAGGGCCAAAACCTCGGCACGAGCCTCATCGTGGCGGTCGGGAGTGTCGTGGTCAGCCTCGCGATCGCGGCCCCCGCGGCGTACGCGCTGAGCCACTTCAAGGTTCGGGGCACGAATATCGTGCTGTTCGGAATCCTCATCAGCCAGATGATCCCGGGGATCGTCGTCGCCAATGCGCTCTACACCGCGTACAACGACCTGGGCCTGCTAAACACGATCGGCGGGCTCATTCTCGCGGATTCGTCCCACGGAATTCCGTTCGCGATCCTCATCATCCGGGCGTTAATGGGGTCCATGCAGTCGTCCATTATCGAGGCCGCGCGCGTCGACGGGGCCGGGCACGTGCGAGTGTTCTGGTCGATCGTGCTCCCCGTGAGCCGGAACGCGCTCATCACGGCGGGCCTCTTCACGTTCCTCTTCGCGTGGAGCGACTTCCTCTTCGCCCTCACCCTCACCACGACCGACGCCGTCCGACCCGTCACCCTCGGCCTTTACCAATACATCGGCTCGTACGTCACCGACTGGAGTTCCGTGATGGCGACGGCGGTGCTCGCCTCGCTGCCTGCCGTCGTCCTCTTGCTCGTCGCCCAGAAATTCGTCGCCGCCGGCACCGCGTCCGGCGCCGTGAAATGACCTCACCTCAGAAATAGGAGAAAGCCCAATGACACCACCCCTCCGCGTCACCGTCTGGGGCGAATATCGTCACGAAAGGCGCGACGAGAATGTCGCCCGCATCTACCCCGATGGCATGCACAACACCATCGCCGACGGCATCCGCGAGAATCTCGGCGACCGCGCGATCGTGCGCACCGCGACCCTCGACGAGCCCGAGCACGGCCTCACCGAGGACGTCCTCGCCGAGACCGACGTCCTGACCTGGTGGGGCCACATGGCCCACGGCGAGGTGAGCGACGACGTCGTCGAGCGCGTCCACCGGCACATCCTTTCCGGCATGGGCCTCGTGGTGCTGCATTCGGGCCACTGGTCCAAGATCTTCCAGAAGCTCATGGGCACCACGTGCACCCTGCGCTGGCGCAGCGAGCAGGACCGCGAACTCGTGTGGACCGTCGACCCGACGCACCCGATCGCCCGCGGCATCCCGCATCCCATCGACATCCCGGCCCAGGAAATGTACGGCGAGTTCTTCGACATCCCCGCGCCCGACGAGCTCGTGTTCGTGAGCTCGTTCAGCGGGGGAGAGGTGTTCCGCTCGGGCTGCACGTTCCGCCGCGGCCACGGCAAGATCTTCTTCTTCAGCCCCGGCGACCAGGACTACCCCGTCTACCACCACCCCGACGTCCGCCGCGTGATCGCGAACGGCGTCGAATGGGCTCTCACGGACCGGCCCGAGCGGGCGTACCCGACGCTCCTGCGGTACGAGACGGGCGAGTTCTTCCACGGTGTGGACTATTCGCACGCGGCACCCGATATCGCCGAGGCCCATAGGGCCGTAACCCCGGATTTCGCGGAGTCCGCCGCGCCAGACATCACGCCCGCGGGAGCCAGCGCATGAGCGCCGGGTTCGCGACCCTGCCCGACGACGGCGGGCGGCTGCGCGTCGTCGTCGTCGGCGCGGGGCCGATGGGCCGCACGTGGCTGCGCACCATCGCGGCGAACGACGACGTCGAACTCGCCGGAATCGCCGACCTCGCCGTCCATGTCGCTGACCAGGCGGCCGACGACGCCGGTCACCCCGGGCTGCCGACCGGTCCCGACGCCGTCGAGCTGGCCCGCCGGACGAACACGCACGCCATCATCAACGTCACGATTCCCGCCGCCCACCACCCCGTGACGACGGCGGCGCTCCTCGCCGGCTACCCGGTGCTGGGCGAGAAGCCGGTCGCCTCGACGGTCGCGGAGGGCCTCTCGCTCGCGGCGTGCGCTGAGCTCACGGGGCAGCTATTCATGGTGAGCCAGTCGCGCCGCTATTTCCGCAATCTCTTCCTCGCGAAGCGGCAGGCCCAGGCACTCGGGCGGATCGGGGCCCTCTCCGTTGAATTCTTCAAGGCGCCTCGATTCGGGGGATTCCGCGAGGTCATGGAGAGCCCGCTCCTGCTCGACATGGCGATCCACCAATTCGACGCCGCGCGCTTCCTGCTCGACGCCGATCCCGTCTCCGTGATCTGCGAAGAATACAACCCCGCGTGGAGCTGGTTCGCGGGGAACGCGGCGGCGTCGGCCGTCTTCGAGTTCGAGGGCGGGGCGCGCTTCGCGTTCACGGGGAGCTGGGCGAGTCCGGGATTCGAGACCTCGTGGAACGGCTCGTGGCGGATCTCGGGCGAGCGAGGCACGGTGCTCTGGGATGGGGAGCATGAGCCGACGGCGGACGTGCCTGATTCGGGGGCCAGCCCGGCTCATGGCGACGGGACCGCGGGGGTGGGCTCCGCCGTCGTCGGCCCTTCAGTCGCGGGTGATCCGGACTCCGCGCCCGGCTCCGGGTCCTTGCCCGCCCTCTCGTCTGTGCCCGACCCCGGCACGGAAACCGCCGGGTCCCTGCGCGAATTCGTCGCCGCGCTGCGAACGGGGGCCGAGCCCATGGGTCGTGTGCACTCGAACGTCGTGAGCCTCGCGATGGTCGAGGCCGCGATGAGGAGCGCGCGCCTCGGGCGGCGGGTCGCGATCGACGAGGTGCTGGGCGAGTCCTACGAGAGCGCACTCGCCGCCGAAACCCATGAGGATTTGCTCAGGGTCCTCAAGTCGTGGCCTTCGGTGCGGGACGGGCTGGGCGCGTCGCGCCGCGGGTGACGCGGGGCGCGTGCGCTCGCAGGAATGTCACGCGCGAAAGTGCGTCGAGGGCGTGACGTTTCTGCGGGACGTTACGGGCAAAACGTGGTTTTGACCGTAACGCTCCACGCACATGTGCCGTCACTCGTCGGCGGGCTCTTTTCTCCGCAGCAGGACCCAAGCGAGGGCGATGATCGCGAGGTTGATCCCAATGCCCAGACCCTGGGTGAGCTGCGCGGCGCCGTGCAGGTTGGCGACGTAGAACGCCCCGAAGAGGAGCCCGACGACGGCCTCGACGAGCGCGGCCACGAGGGGAGCCTTGCGCATGGTCGCGAATGTGAGGAGGTTCCACACGCCGAACGTCAGGTACGCGAGGCCGACCACCGCGTACAGCAGGAACTGGGTCAGGAAGAGCGCGTCGATGGGCTGGTCGCGGGCCACGCGGACTCCGAGACTGATCACCGCGATGACCGCGGCGAAGGCGCCGATCAGGAGCAGGAAGACGCCGATCGCGAACCGCATGATTCTCGACCCCATGGTGCCCGCTCCTTGTCCTCCCGAGGCGTCTCTCGCTAGGCCGCCCGGCACATGAGGCTTGAGCCGGGCTTGTCGCGCTCGAAACCTAGTCCTTCCAATACTCTGACCTCTTGCTCGGTTCCGGCCAGCGAGGCGACGCCCCATCCGGGTTCCGACGGCGGAAGGGCGAGACTGAAGGCATCCCGCAATTCGTCGTCGCGGACGTCGTCAGGGAACGCCACCGTGTCGATGAAGAGAACGCGCCGGACCCCGTGCTTCTTCTGCACGCGCCGGGACAGGCTGCGCGTTATCGCCTGCGGAACCTCGGGGTGACGACGCCTGATCACTCGCTTCGCGTACAGAAGGATCGACAGATAAACGAATAACAGGAGAAGCACGATTCCGTATCCGATGGCGCCACCGCCTGTAACCCCACTTGGATCAAAGGCGATTCCAACGAAAATCGGGATGGAGAATATCGCATATATCAGAACCGTTGAAAGCAGGGCCGTGGCGGGGAGTTGTCGATCTGTTCCCCTGAGCAGGACCACTCGATCTGCTTTAACGAGGAGGCCCGCTGCTGTGGTGGGAATCAAAGTGGGAGCGAATGCGGCGACAACCCCGAGTTTCTCAACCGGGGTCTGGCCTATGAACCGCCCCAACTGAAAAGCGGCTGACAACGCCGCACGAGGGCCGATTTTCGTGAGGCCATTCGTTTGGGCCGCCATGACGCTAGAGGGTCCTCGCAGGCACAGTGATCGCTCTCCTCTTGAGCCGCAGCAGCGTGATCGCTTGCCGCAGGATCACGATCTGAAGGATGATCCCGCCGAGCGGCGGGAAACGGCCAGAGGACACGGCAAGGTCGATCAGGTTGAAGGCGCCCACCACGATTTGGATCCCCGAGACGATCGCGGCCGCGATGAGCGGCCCGCTCTGGAGCGTCCGCCGGGCCACGAGATTCCACACGCCGAATCCGATCAGGACGACGCCGAGGACGATGTCGTACCCGGCGTCCGCCATGGCGACAAGGGGATCGTCGTCGCCGAGGCCGCCAACGTTGAGCAGCTGGAGCGCCGCGAGACCACCGGCGGCTGCGCCGGACAGGATGAGGGCGACGCCGATGACGGTGCGCCATCGGCGCGACCGCTTGGCGTCCGGCTCGCTGAGGGCCAGCGTCAGCGGAACGGTCGATGGCGGCCACGGTGCCGCCGGCGGTGGAGTGGTGCCCTGTGGCTGGCCATAGCCCGGCTGATAGTTGTCGCTCATCCGATGCCCCCTAGCGAACGGTCGGGGGCACCCCTCGCACCCCCATTGGCGGAAAACATAGCACTCAACTGCCACTTTCGCTCATGATTTGTGGAGCAGAAGTCTCGGCCGAGAGGAGGCGCCATGCCCGCAGCCCGCGTCCCGCTCTCGCGCCACCTCCTCCGCGTCCGCGACCTCATCGACCGCGGCTACGCCGAGCCGCTCGACACGAGGGTCCTCGCGCGCAGCGCCTACGTCACTGAGGCGCATTTCATCCGCGAATTCCGCAAGCGTTTCGGCGAGACGCCTCATCGCTACCTCGTGAGCCGTCGCATGGAGCGGGCCATGCAGCTTCTCCGCGACACCGAGTACCCTGTCACGGAAGTCTGCCTCGCCGTCGGGTTCACGAGCCTCGGTTCGTTCAGCACGCAGTTCCGCCGCTTCGTGGGCGAGAGCCCCACGAGCTACCGCGACCGGCCGCGCGGGGACGACCTCGCGACGCTCCCGTCCTGCGTCGTCCAGATGTTCTCCCGCCCCACCCCGTGACGGCACGCAGCGCTCGCCTCGAGTTCGACGGTTGTTCATTCCGCGCCCGTACGGTCCGAGGGAACGACATTCCCCAGCCCGAAAGGCCTCCCATGGACCGCCGCTTCTTCGTTTCGACCGCCGCCGTCGCCGCGGCATCGATGCCCCTCCTCGCCGCGGCCCCGGCCCACGCTGCCGATTCCGATGACCAGGGCCGCGCCCTGCAGGAGATCATGCTCAAGGCCCTCTCCCGCGAGCTGAACGACCCGGAGACGGCCGCCGTCGTCGAGCCCGCCATCGAGGACATCGGCTTCGACTGGCACCCGCCGGTCGCGCCGATCGCGAGCCTCGACTACATCGTGGCGTACTCCTTCGGGAACCGTGCGCCGGCGGGCGGCGGCGACCCGTCGCGCGTCATGTACGAGCCGGGGCCTGTGAACGAGGCGCTCGCGGATACGATCGCGAAGGTCCGCGCAACCCGCGACATCCCCGTCTTCGCGCAGTGGGAGATTGCCCGCTTCCTCAAGTCCAAGTACTCGATGGACGGCGTGACGTCGATTGAGCCCGTGATCAAGCCAGACGGCACCATCGTGTACCTGAGCACCGACGGGGTCGCGGCACAGGTCGTCTCGTTCCGCGGCGGAACGTCCGGCACGGCGGGGGTCGTCGGTTTCCGGGACCACGTCAAGCGCTGTGTCCTTACCACCCGGGGCCGCGGCATGACCGCCTTCGCGCCCGAAGGCATCGACATGCCCGGAACCTACGACCCGCTTTCGGGTCAGCCCTGGACGCGCCGCCGCGACCTGTACCTCATCCACGACATGTTCGCCCAGTTCGGGATGTGGCGCGAGAAGGCGATCAAGGCCGCGTACCCGAACGGCTGACCTGAGCCAATCGTGGCGCTGGCGCAAGCACGTATTCTTCTTGCAGCAAGAATGGCGACACCGACGGGCCGCCCACCCCAACTCCGTCACATTTGCTCACTGTTCAGTGCGAATATTGCGCCCGGGGATCCTAGGTGATTTGCTGATGAATTCGCGACTGGGCCTTCCGCAGATGTACGTCCGGTCTTGACACGCGGAGCTGACTGGGGGGCGGTCTTGTCATCGCAGCCAGCAAGGCTGCGGTATCCAATCCCTCGGGGTGGATTCTCGCACGCTGGACAAATTGGGGGTCCGCAATGTTGAGAAGAGTACTGTCTGGATTTTTTGCACTCGTCTTTCTGTTGGTCAGTCCCGTTGCAGGGGCGCAGGCGGCAGCAGGGAGCTCGTCGGCGAAGCCGAAAGACGCTGTTGTCGCTCCGATGACCATCAAGTCCTTTGATCGTACCGTGGCGGAAGCTCATGGTTTCCGAATTGAAACCAGTGCAAGCGGGGAGGAAATGTCGATTCCCGTCACCGCTGAGGCAAAGGCGGTTCAGTCCAATGCCGAAGCCGCTGCCGCAAAAGACGCCAGATCAACTGGCCGGGAAATCAAGCCGTTTGGCTCGGCCGAAGGAAATTGTGGATCTTCGTTCGTGTCGGCGAAAAAGTACTCGGGCGACTGGCTTGGCGTAAGCACGGGCTACAGCGTCTACGGCACCGTGATTGATCGTTCGTGGTACGTCAACGGTGTTGGGGCCATCACTTCGAACACCATCTACTTCCAGGGTGGTTCTACTCCTTCCACATGGTCGGGTACTGGGGGAGCGACAGTGGTTGGGCCTGGTTACGCGGTGGTTCCCTTCACCGCTCACGTCATCCTGAGCAACGGGGGCGTTTGCTATTCGAACGCACCCATCGACTTCTTCGGTTAGTAGCAATCCAAGAGCCTTGGTGGGGCTTTGTCCCACCAAGGCTCTTGGCGCGTTGACCCATGTGCGCTGAATTGGGGCGGTTGCGCGAATCTTCGGGTGCAAGTCCTATCCGGCGGGGCGGAAGGATCTCAGTGCGCTCTCAAATCGGTTGATGTCCTCGTAAGTGACTTGGTCGATCTCGAGAATTCCAGGTTTGTCCGTACTTGAATAGGGGTCCTCATAAGGGAGAACTATGATCATTGTGAGTCCGTGTTCCCAGGCCTGCCGGACTGCGGCGTGACTCTTGGATTCGGGGGCCTCGTTCACCTGGCTTCCCGCCCGTTGTTCGAGGGATCCCAGCCACTGATCGAAATCACTTTCCGGAAAGTGTGGGCCCCTAACGACATCCTGCCAAATTGGCAGTGGCGCCGACATCGGTGAGGTGGCTTGCCCCGTCCTGGGGTCCAGCGTCTGCGTCTGAAACTCCGATAGCCAGGAGAGAATCTCGTCCCAACGCTGCCACCATGCATCGCAGGTTTGGATCCGAATCGGATTCGGAACTTGAACCCGGCGCGGCGTCGGAGTAAGCCGTGGCAAGGTCTTCGCGCATTCCAGCGCCCAGGCATCCCTCACGTAGAGGAGTCTAAGAAGTTCCGGGTTATTGTGTAACACGACGACTCTCATGCCGCGAGGCCACGATGGATCCTGATGTTTTGCGGTCCACATAGTCTCACGTTAGTTCATCAATTGGGAACATTGCGCCTCGTGAGGAGATCACATTTGTCAACCGGCGCGATCTCGTGCGGCTTCGCTCGAGGGCTCGACGGCTCGACGGCTCGACGGCGCTCGGCGGGCAGTGCGGGCGGGCGGCGGCGAGAAGAGCAGTTTTCGAGAAGCGCCGCCCGCCGCACGCGCCTAGCGTGGAACGCATGGAAACCACAACGTCCGCAGACGGCACGACCATCGCCTTCGACCGGCTCGGCGCCGGAACCCCGCTCATCCTCGTCGCGGGCGCGACGAGCGACCGCCAGGGCAGCGCGCGCCACGCGGAGGCACTCGCGCGCCACTTCACCGTCTACAACTACGACCGACGCGGCCGCGGCGACAGCACCGATACCCAGCCCTTCGCCGTCGACCGCGAAATCGAGGACATCGCCGCCCTGCTCGACGTGGCCAACGCGGCCGGGACGACGGGAAGCCCGGGCGGCGCCGTCGTCGTCGGCTTCTCCTCGGGCGCCGCGCTTGCGGCGCGGGCCGCCGCGAAGCTTCCAACGCGGGCGCTGATCATGTGGGAGCCGCCCTTCGCGGTCGACGACGCGGGCCTCGCCCGGGCGCGCGACTACACCGACGCGCTCACCGCGCGCCTCGAGGCCGGCGAACGCGACGGCGCGTTCGAGCTCTTCCTCCGCTACGTCGGCATGCCGGACGAGGCGATCGCGGGCATGCGGCAGTCGCCCTACTGGCCCGGGGCGGTGCGCATCGCCCCGACGCTCGCGTACGACAACGCCGCGCTCGCCGGCAGCGTGATCCCCACCGAGCTCTTCGCCCGGATCGCGACGCCGACGCTCGTCCTCGGGGGCGGCGCGAGCCCCGCCTTCCTCCAGGCCGGCCCACGCGCGGCGGCCGACGCGATCCCCGGCGCGCGCTTCGCGATCCTCGACGGCCAGACCCACGACGTCGACCCAGAGATGCTCACGACGGCGGTGCACGAGTTCGTCGCGGGCCTCGCCTCCCACGCGGGAACCGTCGCAGGATAGTCGCGACCATGTGTTTGGGCATTCCGGCATCGGTCCTGCTGAAGGGGAGACCAGTCATGATCAACGGCGTCGCGCTCATGTGCCTGCGGGTTCTCGACCTCGACGAGGCGAAGACGTTCTACGTCGAGAAGCTCGGGTTCGACGTCGCGATGGACACCGTCATGGATGGCTTCCGCTGGCTCGTCGTCACGATCCCGGGCGAGCCGCCGACCCCGATGATGCTCGTCGAGCCAGGCGCGCCGCTCATGGATGAGGCTTCGGCGGAGCACATGCGCGAGGCCATCGCGCGCGGGTACTACGGCCTCGGCGCCCTCAAGACGGACGACTGCCGCGCGACCTACGCGGAGCTCGCCTCGCGCGGGGTCGAGTTCACCGAGGAACCGCACGAGCGCTTCTACGGGGTCGACGCCGCGTTCCGCGACCCGTCCGGCAACTACTGGCGACTCACGCAGCCGAAGCCGGTGGGGTGAGGGCGCCGCTTGACCGTCCCTTAGTGACATGACCGTCGGTTGGTGACATAGCCGTCCCTCGCGCCGCGGTTTTCGGGACGGTCATGTCGCTCCGGGACGGTTGTGCGATCAGACCGGGTCAACAATCAGCGGAGAGTGTCCGCAGGGCGGCGGCGGGGCGTCGTCTTCGCAGATTGTCACGCTCTATTGGCCGGTTCGTGCGTGACATTTTTAGGTGAGTAGGGGTGGCTTTGCGCAAGGGTCTGCGGCCAGGGTGAACCCCGGTCACGCCGGCGTCGTCTTAGGGGGCAAGGTCTCGACTTTCCGCCGGGCCCTGTGGAGGGCACCATGAACACTCTTCGATCCCTGCTGGCCGTCGCGGCATGCGCCGCGGCCCTCGCGGCGGGAGGGTGCACCGCCCCATCCCCGGCAGCGCCCGCCCCGAGCACGAGCCCGTCGGTCACGGTCACGCCGTCGCCCACGATGACGCCGACGCCAACGCCCACGCCGACGGTCACGCCGTCGCCCGCGCCTCCGACGGAAACGCCACCGCCGGTCATGCCGCCTCCCGCCCCCGCACCGCGGCCCGTGATCCCGCCCCCGCTCCACCCGGGCGGGGGTGACCACGACGCCGACGACCGCGGCGGGCCGGACGACGGCGATGGCAACAAGTAGGGCGCCCGCAGGGTCACTGGCCGCCTTGTTCGGGGCTGCCGTCCTCCTCCTCGCGGGGTGCGGCGGCCCCGCGGGCCACGCCGAGACGCCCGCGACGACGTCCCCCGCGCCTGCCTTTGCCTGGTTCCGGGCGGGCCCCGCCCCGGCCGGCTGGAACGTTGCGGAGCTTCCGGACGGAACGGCCCAGCTGTCCACTCCGCCCGAGGCGGCGCCCGCCGAGAGCGATCCCGGAAGCGTCACCGCTGAGACGAGATCGCCGGGCGGGGAGCTCGTGGCGTACTTCAACGCGACGCCCGAGCAGGGCGACGAAGCCCTCGCGACGTGGCCCGATTTCCGCCTCGACCATCTCCAGGACGAGAACGGGGAGCCGGCTGCACGAGGGGCGAGCCGGACGGGGATGGCCTTCCGCGGCGGCATGGGCTCGTGCGTCGAGGACACCTATCGAAGCCGCGATCGCACGCACGAGTACCGCGAGATCGCGTGCTTCGTCGAGGGCAAGCGCGGCGGGAGCGTGCTCATCGTGGCCGCGCCGGTCGAGGGCTGGGACGCGGCCAGACCAACCCTCGAGCAGGCCGTGGATTCGTATCTGGCCGAATAAGCCGCTGCGCAGAGCAGGCCCAGAACCGCATGATCGGTGCTGCCCAGCGCCTGTTATGCGGGGAAAGGCCGGCTATGCGGGTTCGGAGTTGCGCTGCCGCTCCTCGAGCGCCGCCGCGAGCCGCGCGACCTGTTCGGTCAGCGCCTCGACCTTCGCCTCGAGGGACTCGTCGATCGCCTCGACCTCAGCCTCGACCTCCGCGACCTCGGCCTCGACCTCGGCGGCGGTCTGCGCGGACACGCTCTCGACGAGCCACGCGGCAATGGACGCGGTCACGACGCCGAGCACCGCGATGCCCGCCATCATGAGCCCCGCTGCGACGAAGCGGCCCGCGATGGTCACTGGATAGCGGTCGCCGTAGCCGACCGTCGTGATGGTCTCGAGCGCCCACCAGATTGCGTCCCCGAACGAGCGGATGTTCGCGCCCGGCTCGTTCTGCTCGACGTCTTCGGCTGCGAGCGCCCCGCAGTAGATGATCATCGCCGCCGAACCGACCACGTAGAGGAGCAGCCGCCCCCGCAGGGCGGAGCCCGCCTTGTTGTGCACGACGCGGAGGAACGTCACGAGCCGCAGTAGGCGGAGCGGCCGCAGCGCGGGAAGCGCGAGAATCGCGAGCTCGTGCAGGTTCCGCGCGAACCACCGGCCGCGCTGGGGAGCGAGGACGAGCTGGCCCCCGTAGTCCAGGACGAACACGCCCCACGCGACCCAGACGAGGGCCTCGGCCCACATCCCCTCTTCATCGCGCAGATTGGCGATGACCTGCACGGAATACGCTCCGAGGAACACGAGTGCCGCCGCGAGGGTCGGCCACTCGGTCAGCCGCCTCCACCGCTCAAGGGTCATGGCCGAAGGGTACCGCCGCCCCAGCTTTCGTGGACACGTCCCGACCCAGGTCGTACGATCGATCACGTGCTGGGGTCGTCCGACCGGAGACTGCCATGCCCACCGCACTCGGCGCAGGGTCCAGCGCCACGCCCCTCGAGGTCCTTGAGCTGCGCGTCCATGGCGTCAAGAACGTCCCGCCCCAGGACATGCTGTGTACGACGGCGGATGACGTCACCTTGGTGCGCGACGACGGCGTCCTCCTCGGCGATTCCCTCGCCGGCTTCTACACGGTCAAGACCCCAGAGCCGGACGCCGCGACCCGCCTCGAGGCGTACTGCTGGGGCAACCTCGACCGCTTCGACCGCAGCACGACGTTCCTCGGCAAGATCGGCCGCGTCCTCTACAACCTCGGCTGGTTCCTCATCGCGCCGTTCGGCCTCGCGAACGCCGCGTACTGGGCGCGTTCGTTCCGCACGGATCCGAGTCGCGAGGATGGGCTCCGCACCGGGCCGGGCGGGGGAGTCGTCCGCCTGTACGGGCTGCTGCTGACGCTCCTGCTCGTCTCCGCCGTGAGCACGGTCGCGTTCGACTTCATCGCCGTCCAGTGCTTCGAGCCGACCGGTGTGCCCAACGTGTGGAAGATCTGCAACGCCCTCCCGCCCCAGTTCGACGGGCTGCGCGAACTCACCCGGGGTCAGCGCCTCGCGACCCTCTCGCTCGCGCCGATCGCCGCCGTCGCCCTCATCGCGCTCCTCGCCTTCGTGACCAACGTGCGCTTCCGCACCCGGCAGGCCGACGCCGCCCGCGCGTCGAACACCGATCCCCGGCCCGGCGCCGTCGCCCTCGCGCTGCCGATGCTCTGGGTGCGCCGCCGCATCAACTCGCCCACGGGCCTCCTGCACCTTGCGGCGAGCGTGCAGCTCGTCGTCGTCCTCCTCATGACTGATACCGCGAGCCGCGACACCACCGGCGCCGCGACGTCGATCCTCTCGATCGCGTGGGCGCAGCTCGCGGTGATCGGATACTTCCTCGTCTTGTGGGCGCGCTCGATGCGCGCGCCCGAGGCCCGCGTCGACTTCTGGAAGAGCCGCTACGTGTGGGGCGCCGTCCTCATCGGGACGGCGGGGGCCACCTACTTCGCCGCCATCCTCGTCGCGAGCGGAGCGAACACGACGAACGAGACCGGGCCGTTCCGGGCGGGCCAGCTCACCCCGACGGTCCTGCTCGTGGGCCTGACGCTGCTTGCGACCGTCGGCTGCGTCGTGCGGACGGGGTACAACGAGTGGCTTGCGACGCTCGTCCTCGCGGTCGGCGTCGGCGCGCTCGTGTTTGCGGTGGGTGGCTGGCTCGACCCCCTCGGATGGTGGGCCAACGCCGCGGCGGTCGCCGTCGTCATCGCGAGCGGGCTCGGGATCGCGATCCCGTATCTCCTCCGGCGCGGGCGCGACGGCCGTCGGCTCGAGCACGCGTGGCACGGGGCGGCGCCCGGCGTGTTCATGTACCTCGGGCTGCTTGTCGGCGCCTACCTTGCGAGCGCCGTCGTCCTCGGAACCGGCGAGTACCTGCGCGCGGGGCGCCTCCAATCCCTGCCCGACCGCACCGACCCCCTCTTCCGCGTCATCTCGATTCCGACCACCGCGCACGACATCACGATGCCGACCGCCTTCTGGGCGTTCGGCGGGGTGCTCGTGCTCCTGGTCGTCCTCGTGGCGGGGCTCTTCCTCGCCCTCGTGTGGTTCCGCCTCCGCAAGGCGATCATCGAGGAGCCGCCCGTCGACCCCACCGAAACACGGTTCGAGAGGGACATCGACAGCGTTCGGCGCACGAGTGCCTTCGTGCAGCGCATCGAGCCGCTCCTGCACACCGTGAGCTGGGCGATCGGCGTAGCGGTCACTGTATCGCTCGCGTTCACCGTCATGCAGCACGCGCGGGGTGCGACCGGGCGCTGGGCCTGGGTGCGGTCCGTGCTCGCGGGCCTCGTCGGGGAGTCGAATTTTCCGGCGTTCTCGGGCTTTCTCCAAGGGATCGTGCTCCTGAGCGTCGTGCTCGGCGGGCTCGGGATCATCGGCCTCGCTGCCACGAACGCTCAGGCGGGGGCTTCTCGGCCGCTCGGCCTCCTGTGGGACCTCATCGCGTGGCTCCCGCGCGCCGCCCACCCCTTCGGGCCGGCGTGCTTCTTCGAGCGCGCCGTGCCGGAGCTCGCCGACCGGATGATCCGCTGGCTCGAGCCCGGCGGCGACGCCGGTCCCGAGGCCCCTGGCGCGGGCGCTCCTGACGCCGCGGGTACGGCCGGCGCCGCGGACTCGCAGCGGCGCGTCCTCCTCGCGGCCCACAGCCTCGGGACCGTGCTCGCCGTCGCGGCTCTCTTCCACCTCGCGGCGCTCGGGCGCGCGGACCTCATGCCGCGTGTGCGGCTCCTGACGTTCGGGATGCAGCTCAGGCCGTACTTCGGCCGGTTCTTCCCGGAGATTTTCGGCCCGGAGGTGCTTGGCACGCCCGGGATCGCGGCGCCGTCGTTCTGGTCCGCCGACCCGTGGAAAGGCAAGGACCTGCACGACGGCGTCCGGCCGGCTGTGGCTCCGGCCGCGGTGCCGGCTGGGCCGGCTGCGGTGCCCGCTGGGCCGGCCGCGGTGCCGGCTGGGCCGGCTGCGGTGCCGTCTGGGCCGGCCGCCGTGCTGGCTGAGGTGCCGTCTGGGCCGGCCGCCGTGCCGTCTGGGCCGGCTGCCGTGCCGGCTGCGGTGCCGTCTGGGCGGGCTGCTGTGCCGGCTGCGGCGCCGACTGGGCCGGTTGCGGCCGGGGCGCCGCGGGTTGGCGCGTCGTCGCTCATGGGCGCGTCGCGCGGGACACCGCTCACCGCGCTCCTCGACATCCCCCACGGGGCGTTCGCGCTCGCAACCGGCCCGCAGCCCGTGTGGATCAACCTGTGGAGGCGCACGGACTACCTCGGGTTCCCGGGGTATTCATATTCGGCCATGCCCAACAACCTCGACCGGCTAGTGCTCGAGATGGAGCCGGACTCGTACATGGCTCGCGTCGCGACCCACGCCAATTACCTGCCGACGCGCGCTTACGCCCAGGCCCGCAAAGACCTCCTCGTGGGCTGGTAGCGCGGCCGCGGGGTCTGTCCGTGCCGCATACCCGCGCTCCCGCCCGGTTGTGAGTTCCCAATCGGTCCGCAACGCGGCGTGCCGCTGCGGGGCGCGGTCGGAGGCCAGAAGAAAAGGGCCGGAGCGCGCCGGGCGGGGCTGTCCCGGGCTAATGTGGCTGCGTGAGCCAGCTTCCCGTCGCGCCCCTTGACTTTTCCGCGGCCCTAGACCGCCTCGACCGCGCGACCCAGCGCTTCGCCGCTGCCGCCGACCGCGTGCGCGACTGGTCCGCTCCCGTCCCGACGTGCCCTGGCTGGACCGCCCGGACCCTCGTAATCCATGTCGGCCTCATCCACACGTGGGCGGCGTCCGCCATCGGGGCCGCCCACGCGCCCGAGGACCCGCCCTTCGAGAACGACGGCTCGCCCCTGCCCGAGTGGTACCGCGGCCGCGCCTCGGCCCTTCTCGCCGCGCTGCGCGAGGCCGGCCCCGAGGCTCCGGCGTGGACGCTGTGGGGCGATCGAGTCGCGGCCTTCTGGGCGCGGCGGCAGTTCCACGAGACGGCGGTCCACGAGTTCGACCTTGCCTCCGCCCTCGCCGCGGGCGCCGGCGATCCCGTGCCCTGGTCCATCCCCGACGACCTCGCGATCGACGGCCTCCGCGAGGTCCTCTCGGGCTTCTACCCTCGGCAGGTGCGGCTGGGGCGCACGCCGGGGCTGCCCGCCGTCGTCCGCTTCGAGGTGCGAACGGACGACGGCGAGACCGTCGCCACGCTCGATGCCCCCGCCTTCGGCGGCGAGGACGGGCCGGTACTCGGGATCGTCGCGGGGACGGCCCGGGAGCTGTATCTCGCGGTGTGGGGGCGCGGGGAGTTCCCGGGGGCGTCGCCCGAACTCGTGGAGACGATCCGGGGCACGAAGCTCACGCCGTAAGTTCGGCCGTGCCTGGCGCCCGAACCGTTGCCGCCAACCTCCCCACGTCCTGCGCTGTGATGTCTCAGGACATGGGTGACGGTTCTGCCTCAGGACATCGGTGACGGTTCGTGTGTCAGGACATCGGTGACAGTTTCGTCGGTGCGGGGCCTTGTGCCGACGGGGCGGCCGTTGCTGACGTAGGTGATTCCTTTGGCCGGCCATAGGTGCTCGATCAGTAGCGTGCCCTGGTGGTCGAAGAACGCGATCCCTTCGGGATCCCAGACGATGTGGACTTGGAGTCCGGTCCTGGCGCTGCCGATCTGGAACTTCACGCCGCGGATCGTGATGCCGCCGTTGGCGGGCACGACGCGGGTGGCCGTCCCTTCCACTCCCGGGCGGATGCGTGTTGCCGCGGCGGCGCCGCGTCCCGGGACTGTGGGCTCGGGCGGTGCGGGCCTCGGCCTGGGCGGTTCGGCCTTCGGGGTCGCTTCCCAGGCCTGCAGGGGGGTGATCCTGCCGGGCAGGCCCTGATGCGGGCGCTGGGTGTTGTAGATGATGTCGAACGCGTCGACCTGTTCCTGGAGCTGGTCGATCGTCTCGGCGAGGGGCTGCTTGTCCAGCCAGCGGAAGAGGGTCTGGTGGAAGCGTTCGTTCTTGCCCTGGGTGGTGGGCTTGTTGGGCCTGCCCGTGATCGGCTCGACTCCGAGGGAGGTCACATAGATGACCAGCTGGCCGATCACGCCCCGGCGGATCGGGTTCAGCGCACTGCCGTTGTCGGTCAGGAGCCGCTGCGGCACCCCGTGGGCGGCTATCCCCTTCCTTGTCACGGCGATGGCCGCCTCCGCCGTCTCCGACCGGGCCACGTGCGATGAGACCGCGTAGCGGGAGTGGTCGTCGATGAGCTGGAAGATCACGCACTTGCGCCCGCCGGCGAGCACGTACTCCGTCGCGTCCAGCTGCCAGCACGCGTTCGGCGCCGGATACACGAACCGGCGGAACGCGGCCCGCGGCTTCTTCCTCGGCTCGGCCCGAGCGACCCCTGCCTGGCGGAACATGCGTGCCAGCGACGCCGGCGAGGGCACCGATGCCAGGCCCATGGAACGCATCTTCTCGTGCACGCTGATCGGACCGTGGTCCAGCCCGGAGCGCTCCAGCGCCGCCCGCACCCCGATGGCCTGCTGCCTCACATCGTCCGAGAGCCTGGCCGGGCTGTTCTTCGGGCGCCGCGACCTGGGCTCCAGCGCCGCGGCCGGCCCGTCCGCGGCGACCCGGGCGCGGATCGCATAGAACGTCTTCCGCGAGATCCCATGCTCGGCGCAGAACGTCGTCACCGCACCCCGAGGCGCGTTCTCCGGCCACTGAGAGATCGCGAGACGGATACGAGGATCGACAGTGGAGTTCTTCTTCACCAGCCCATCAGAGCGAAAGAAGTGTCACCACCAAGAACCCCGGAACCGTCACCGATGTCCTGAGGCAGAACTGTCACC
>NZ_JAVFJJ010000002.1 GCF_030908245.1 Sinomonas sp. ASV322 | reverse complement strand
GTTCCAGCACCACGCCGTGACGCGCCGGAACGAGCGGTCGGGGCCCAGGCCGGCCTCGGCCTGCGTGTCCTTTCCCAGCAGCCAGCCGAGGAAGGCCTCGAGCTCGTGCCTGCGGGACAGGTCGGGGCGCCGACGAGTGGTCCCGGCCCGGCACGAGACGCACCTCCACCGCTGCGTCCCCGCGGCGGTCCGCCCGTTCTTTACCAGGACGGACCCGCATACCCGGCAGGACGTCGAATTGGAAGCAACCCTCACGCCTAAGGGTCACAGAGTAAGACGACCCCGAATTTCCCGCGCCAACACTGGGATCCAGGCCAATCCCATCCCCACGTTTTGTCCTATAACCCCGGTCGGGGGCGCGGCGTGTCTCGGCCCGACGCGGGTTCCGACTGGAAGAAACGGACTGGAGCACGCGATGGGTTCCGTTCGGGAGGGCTCAGGCGAGCTGTCTGGACAGCCACCATGCGGTAGCCCCGCCGGCGGTGTGCCGGCTCTTCTCGACATATCCGCTCTTGCGGTAGAACTCGAGGTTGCGCTCCGCACCGGTCCACAGGGCCGAGGCCGTCCCGCCGATCTCAGCGTGGCGGTGCCGCAGCAGCGCTGATCCTGCGCCGCGGTTGGCATGCCGCGCCCCGATGAAGTGCAGGTACCAGAACGATCCGGCCGGAGCTGCGGCCGCGATCTCCGCGAAGATCCGAGCGACCGCCGTGTTTGCGTGAGGGGGCGGCTCGATGCTGAGGGGGTGCCCCGGTTCGAGCCAGACCGCGACGCCGTCGAGATCGTCGGTTACTTCGATGATCGAGCCAGTGGGAGGCGAGGTGAGCAGGCTCGTGAACGTCGCGCTCATTGACTCGCGCCGCGCGTCCGACTCCGGGAAGAGCCATTGCGCGAACGGGTCACGGTCGAAGGCCTCTGTGAGCGTCTGCGACGCGTGCCAGAGATCCCCCGCTGTATACGAGCGCACACCCATGTCCCAGAATCTAGTGTCCTGCGGCTCCGGCAGTCCATCCATGGCGCAGTAGCCCGCGCTCCAGCCCGGTTGTGGTTTCCCAATCAGTCCCGGACGCGGCGCGTCTCCGCGCGACGCGGTTTCTGACGGGAAGAAGTGGACCGGAGCGCGGGGGTCCCGCGGACCAGGGTCAGTACGTCAACCCATGCCCGAACGGGAACAGCGGGTCCGCGGTGTCCGAGGGCACGTCTGGACGCGAGGCCTCGACGGCGGCCATGCTCGACGGGAGCTCGATCGGGAGGTGCCCCCGCGGTGGCACGGCGCCGAAGAGGACGTCGAGGAGGGCCTCGCCCGAGGCCCCGAAGTTGGCGACGATCGCAGCTGCGTCCTCGACGAACGGGGTGAGGATGGCGGGCCGATCGAGGAAGACGTCGACGACCGTCGGGACGATCCGGGCGATCCGGAGGATGCGTGCGGCTTCGTCCGCCGGGAACTCGAGCGAGCCCGCGTGGAAGAAGTTCTCGAACGCCGTCGAACGCTTCTCGAACGGGGCGGCGACGCGGAGGATCGCGACGTCGGCGTCCTCGGGAGCCTCGACCCGCACGCCGTATGCGGCGAGATCCCCGGGCCGGAATCCCTCGGCGTAGATGCGCACGCCGCGGGACAGCGGAAGGGTTGCTCCGCCGGCGGGCGCGCGGTTCGCGAGGACCGTGATCGAGGCGCGCTGGGCGGCGTTGCCGGCAGCGCGGAACCCCGCGCTGCCGACGATCTTCTCGGCGCGTGCCGCGTCCACATACGGATCGTCGAAGAGGCCGAGGACGAACTTCTCCCGCAGGAGACGACGTGCGGAGACGTCGAGGCGCTCCTCCGAGACGGCGCCCGAACGCACGAGCTCGACCAGCAGGCTGGGATCGGCTTCGCCGCCGAACTGGTCGGCGCCGGCCTCGAGGGCCTTGACCATGCGTTTCGCCGGCGAGAGGTGCTCGACGCCCCACGCGCGGGCCGGGAAGGGATCGCCCGCGATGACGGAATCCGTGATGAGGCCCCAGTCGGTGCACACGATCCCGTCGAAGCCGTACCGCTCGCGCAGGAGTGCTGTGATCACCGACTTGTTGAATCCGAATCCGACCTCTTCGTAGTCGGTCCCGACGGGCATGCCGTAGTAAGGCATCATCTGGCTCGCGCCGGCGTCGATGACGGCCTCGAACGGCTTGAGGTGGTAGTCGAAGTTGTCGCCTGGGTAGACCTGCTCGCGCCCGTACGCGAAGTGCGGGTCCTCGCCATCCTTCTGCGGCCCGCCGCCCGGGAAGTGCTTGACCATCGCCGCGACCGACTCCGTGCCGAGCGCCGGCCCCTGAAGACCCCGGATGTAGGCGACGCCGAGGCGTGTCGTGAGGTCGGCGTCCTGGCCGAACGTCCCGACCTGGCGCGCCCAGCGCGGCTCGGTTGCGAGATCGATCTGCGGGTGGAGCGCGACGCGGAGGCCGACGGCGGTGTACTCCTGCCGAATCGTGTCGCCGAAGCAGAGGGCCATGTCCGAGTCGCCGACGGCGCCGAGGCCGAGAGGCTCGGGCCACTGCGAGAACGGTCCCGCGTGCATCGCGGTGCCGGGGTTGTCGGTGAACGAGTGGCGCGGGTCGGTTGAGAGGGTCACGGGGATGCCGAGGCGCGTGGAGGCGGCGAGGTCTTGGAGGCGGTTCTGCCACTCGGCGATCGTGCGGGCGTCGGGGGCGGCACCGAACAGGTTGAAGTGGGTCATGTGCCGGCCGAGGACGTACTCCTCGGTCGATGGGAGGCTGAACTCGGGGCTCTCGCCGGCGAGGGCACCGCCGTCGCCCATCGCGATCATGTTCTGGAAGAAGAGCCCCGCCTTCTCCTCGAGCGTCATCTGCCCGAGGAGGATCTCGACGCGCTGCGACGTGGGAAGCGCGGCGTCCCGATACCGGGTGTCAATCGTCATGGAACTCTCTTTCAGTCGGTCGGCCTCCCCGCGAGGAGACCGAGGGCGTAGCGAATGTGGTCGACCATGTCGACTCCGGGATCGATGAGCCACTGCAGCTGCATGCCGTCCGCAATGGCGAGGGCGATGCGCCCGAAGCGCTCGGGGTCGAGGTCCGGGGAAATCGCTCCGGCCGCCTGCTGGACGCGGATGTCGTCGGCGAGGACCTGTTGGAACTTCTCGAACCGGTCCGCGAAGAACTGGCGCGCCGCGTGTTCGGGGTCGGTGGCCTCCGCGCTGAGCTGGGCGTAGAGCTGGGAGAGGCCGGGGACCTCGGTATCGTGCTGCATGACTTGGAGCATCGTCCCGAGCCAATGTCCGGGTTTGTCGTCCACGTAGGCGGCCGAGTCGAGCTCGTCGCGCTTGCGCAGGATCTCGGCGAAGAGCTCTTCCTTCGAGCTGAAGTAGTACAGGATTCCGGCCTGGCTGATGCCCGCCGCGTCGGCGATCTCGCGGACGGAGGCTCCTCGGTACCCCTTCTCGGCGATGACCTGCAGCGCGGCGGTCAAGATTTCCTCGCGCTTCGCGACGCCTTTTGTGTACGATCCCGGACGACGGCTCATGCGTCTATTCTTGCCGCTCTCACCGGTCCCTCGGTCCGGCAGCCAGTCGGCCGGCTGAGCGGCGCGGGGTGGATCGGCGTGGATCCGCCCCGCGCCGCTTGGCGTCAGTTGTGGCCTTCGGCGTGGCGCTGGGCGACGCTGCGCACCGGAAGGATCGTGACGGCGCCGAGGAAAGCGACGATGCCGGCTCCCCAGAACAGCGCGCCGTAGTTCTCCGTTCCTCCGCCGAGGCCGAGGAGGATCGCGCCGACGCTCCCCGCGAGGGACTGGGGCAGGGCGTTGGCGATGTTGAGGACGCCGAGGTCCTTGGCCGAATCATCGGGGTTCGGCAGGACGTCGACGACGAGGGCGGTGTCGACGGCGGTGTAGACGCCGTAGCCGATGCCCATGACGGCCTCGACAACGTAGAACATCGGGACGTCGTGCGTCACGGCGAGGAGTGCGGTGCCGATGGCGAAGATGGCGGTTGCCGCGATGACGAACCCCTTGCGGTTCGACGTCTTGTCCGAGAGCCATCCACCGATCTTGGCGAAGACGACGAGGGCGATCGTGTTGATGAGCACGCCGGTCGTGAGGGCGCCGACCGCGGCGCCGGTCTCGAGGTGGACTTCCTTCTGGAGGAAGAAGAGGCGGAACGTGATGAAGAGGAACATCGCGAGCACGACGAGGAAGCGGGAGATCCATACCCAGGCGAAGTCGGGGTGCTTGAGCGGGTTCACCCAGAAGGTCATGACGAAGACCTTCCAGCCCCCCGTCTCGGGACGCTTCGTGATGGGCTTGTCCGGCAGGATGAAGCAGTAGAGCGCGACCGTGAGGAAGGCGAAGGCGGCCGGGAGGACGAACAGCAGGAGCATGTTGCTCACGAACCAGCTCGCGACATACGCGGCCGCGAGGATGCCGAGGTTCTGCATGACTCCGACGTTGGCCGAGACGCTTGCGCGCTGCTCTTCCGGGACCTGGTCCGCGATGGTGGTCAGGAGCGGCGCGAGGATCATGTTTCCGGTGAGCTGGGCGAGGGCCCAACCTGCGAGGACCACGGGAACGCTCGGGGCGAGGGCGACGATCGCGAGGGCGACGACGAAGCCGACGGCGCCGCCGAACATCCACGGGCGACGACGGCCCCAGCGCGAGAGCGTGAGGTCCGAGAGGCGCCCGATGACGGGGTTGGCGATCAGCGCGACGAAGGCCGCGGCTGACAGCACGCCGCCGGTCGCCGCGGCTGCGTCGGCCGCGGGGACGAGCGTCTGCACCTTGAGTGCGAGGCTGACGGTCACCGGCGCAAGCAGCGCGACGAAGAGGCCGAACTGCGCGAGCGCCATGCCGTAGACCACGGGACGCGGTGCGCGCTGCCGCGGACCTTCCGTGCCGGTGACGAGAGTGACGAAGGGTCCGCCGGACCCACGTTGGCCGACGAGGGGTGTCTGCTCTGACATTGCTTGATCTCCATTGATGAACGACGGCGCCGACCGCGCCATCGCGCACCGGTGCCCCATGAATACAAGACGTTAAGGGTAGAGCGTGCGCTAGACAAGGGATTTGGCCAAAAAAACTGAACGTTACTCAGTTTTGCGCCTAGATCAGAGGAGATTGTGTTCAATAGATGAAGACAAGAGGGGCCCGGCACGCGGATGCCGGGCCCCTCGAGGGAACGAGAAAACAGCTCAGGCGGAGCGCTGGTAGGCGCGGAACGCCGCCGTCGCGAGCCCTCCCATAACGACGGCGAGGCCGGCCAGGAGCCCGAGGTGGCCCCACACACTCCCCCAGTCGGGCGACGCGGTGAGCGCGCCGCGACCCGCCGCGACCGCCCACTCGAACGGGTTGAACCGTGCCACGTCGCGCACCCACTGCGGGGACAGCCGGGTGTCCATGATGGCCGAGCTCAGGAACATGAGCGGGAACGAGAGCAGCTGCGAGATGCCGATGAGCGCGGTCTGCTCGCGGGCCATGAGGGCCACCGCGTTCGAGAGGGCCGAGAACACGAACGTCAGGAGCACCGCCGCGGCGAACAGGATCACGAGACCCGACCAGCCGCCGTCGAACGTTGCCCCCGTGAGCCACGCGATCGGCAGGACGACCGCCGTCTGGATGATCGTGAGCACGGCCTGGAACAGCATGGTCGACACCATGAGGGCGCCGCGGCTTGTGGGCGACGTCAGGAAGCGGTCCATGACGCCGCGGGCCATGTCCTGGATGTACGTCGTCCCGGCCCACGCGCTGCCGAAGAGCGCCATCATCATGACGATCCCGGGAGTCATGAAGTTGACGTAGCTCCCACTCGAGAAGCCCGGGATGTCCGCGACCGACTTGAACAGCTGCCCGAAGAGGAGGAGCCAGATCATCGGCTGGACGAGGTTCATGACGAGGTACACCGGCATGCGCCAGAAGCCGCGGAGCAGCCGCGCGGTGAGGAACGCGGTGTGCGCGAGGGCCGAGCCTCCTGTTGAGCGCGTCGGGCGGGCTGAACGGGCCGCGCGGGCGGGCTGGGTGCTCAAGGACTGGCTCATGCCGCCACCTCCTCGGCCTGGGCCGCCGAGTACGCGCGGCCGGTGTGGCGGAGATACACGTCGTCGAGGCTCGGACGGGCGAGGGTCGCCGAGGCGACGGCGACTCCCGCGGCGTCGAGCGCGGCGAGGGCGTGCGGGAGGACCGCGGCGCCGTCGTCCGTGCGCGCGCGGATGATCCGCGCGTCGTCCGTGACGTCCCGGACGGAGGCGAGCCGGTCGACGGCGGCCTTCGCCCGGGCGGGGTCGGCGTCGAGCGCGATTTCGATGATGACGGCGTCGCCGCGCAGCTCGCGCTTGAGCTCGTCCGGGCTGCCGCTCGCGACGATGCGCCCGCCGTCGAGGATCGCGATCCGGCCGGCGAGACGGTCCGCTTCGTCGAGGTAGTGGGTCGTGAGGAGCACGGTCATGCTCTCGGTCGAGGCCATCGACTCGATCTCGTTCCACATGTCCGCGCGGGCCTCGGGGTCGAGGCCCGTGGTCGGCTCGTCGAGGAACAGGACGGCGGGGCGGTGCATGAGGCCGACGGCGACATCAAGCCGGCGGGCCATCCCGCCCGAGTAGGTCTTGACGAGGCGGTCCTTGGCGTCCGTGAGGGAGAACCGGGCGAGCAGCTCGCGGGCCCGGGCCTTCGCGTCGCTCCCGGCAAGGCCCTGGAGCCGCCCTGCGAGGACCAGGTTCTCGTACCCCGTGTCCATGGGATCGCACACGGACTTCTGCGCGACGAAGCCGATCGCGGCCCGCACCTTCTCGGGGTGGCGCGCGACGTCGATGCCCGCTACCTCCGCGACGCCCGAATCCGCGCGGGAGAGCGTCGAGAGGATCTTGACGGCGGTGGACTTGCCGGCCCCGTTCGGGCCGAGGAGGCCGAAGACCGAGCCAGCGGCAACGCCGAAGCTCAGGCCGTTGAGGGCCTTGACGGGGGGCTTGCCGCGGCCGCCGGGGTAGGTTTTGGCGAGGTCGACGGCGGTGATCGCCGGGGCGTTCCCCGACGCTGTTTTTGGTGACATGGGTGGATTCCTTCGCTGAGGGTCCTCCCCGCGGGGCCGGCCGTAGAATGGCCGTACCCCGAGGCGAACGCAGCGCTCAACGGCGCGGCGACAGGTGACACTGGAGGACTTGGGTGGTGGCGGCTCGGATGTTGGCGCATCCGGGCCGCCGTTCTTCGTGGTGCCGCGAGCTATGCGGCGGGCCGGTCAGGCCGGTGTTGTTCCTGCCCCCTCTCCGAGTCGTGCCGCGAGCTGTGCGGCGATTTCGTCGCGTGAGGTTCCGGCTGCGAGGGCGGCATGCAGGCCCTCCCAGAGGTCGAGGCCGCCGAACGTCTTGTGGTCGATCCGCTCGAGGAGGTCGGCCACGAAGGCCCGCTCTGCCTCCTGGATCGCGAGGCGGTAGGAGGACTCGATGAGGAAAAGTTCGGGGAGGCCGCTCGCGCTCGCGTCGAGCGCCCGCCGGTCTCGGATCTCGGCGTCGAGCCGTTCGAGACGCTCCTCGAGGCACGCCCGGGCCTCGGCGGGGGTCAGAATCGGCAGGAGGGAGAGACCGGCCTCGAAGTCCGGGTACTCCTTGACGGGCCGCGCGAGGAGGTCCCGCAACCAGTCGAGGGCCTCGGTCATGCCGGCAGGCGTGATCTCGTAGACGATCCGCTCGGGGCGGTTGCCTTCGCGCTCGGTCCGGGCGGCCTTGATGAGGCCGTGCGATTCGAGAGAGCGGATGACGGCGTAGAGCGAGCCGAAGTTGAGGCGGATGCTGTCCTGCTTGCCGCGTTCGCGCAGCGTCGTGGTGATCTCGTACGGGTACATAGGGCGTTCCCACACACACGCGAGCACTGCAAGCGCCAGGGGGTTTGAAACCGGTCGCTTCGCCATGGTCCGCCTGCCTTCTATCCGCGATGTGAGCCAGGTATCCGATGCCGAATACTTCATTTAGAGTATTAGCAATGGAGTAGGAGGTCAAGCGGCATAGAGTGAGGCGGTGAACCTCCTCATCGCAGCGCTCGGCGTCCTCGGCGTCTCCGCCTCTGGTCCGCTCATCGCCGCGACGCTCGCGGGAAGCTCCGTCACAGCCCTTGCGATCGCGTTCTGGCGCAACGCCCTCGCGGCCGTCGTCCTCGCGGCCCCCGTGGCCATCCGAAGCCCTGGGCAGTTCGGCCGGCTGCGCCGGCGCGAGTACATGTGGTCGTCCTTGGCCGGCCTCGCGCTCGCGTTCCATTTCGTGTGCTTCATCCTCTCGCTCACGCTCACGACCGTCGCGGCGTCGACCGCGCTCGTGTGCCTCCAATCGGGGTGGATCGCCCTCTTCTCGCTGGTCCGCGGGCGCAGGCTGCCGGGCGCCGTCGTCCTCGGCCTCGGCGTCTCGTTCGCCGGGGTCGTCGCGATCACGGGATTCGACCTCGGCGGCTCGCGGGACGCCGCCGTCGGCGACCTCCTCGCCGTTGCCGGCGGGATTCTCGCGGGGCTCTATACGATGGCGGGCAGCAAGGCCCGGCAGACGATGGGGACCGGCACGTACACGACCTTGTGCTACGGGGTGTGCGCCGCGATCGTGGCCGTCCTCGCGCTCGCGTCGGGGCAGCGGCTCGCCGGGTTCGAGCCCATCGGCTGGGCGGGAATCGTCGCGATCACGGTCGCGGCGCAGCTCGTGGGGCATACGGCGTTCAACCACCTCGTCGCGAAGTACAGCCCGCTCGTCGTCTCGATGATCATCCTGCTCGAGATCCCCGGGGCGGCGATCCTCGCCGCGGTGTTCCTGCACCAGGTGGTTCCCGCCGGCACCTATGCGGGGCTCGCGCTCATCCTTGCAGGCCTCGCCGTCGTCGTCCTGGGCCAGCGCCGCTCACAACGTGAGCCGAACGTCCAGCCCGAACTCGGAACGGACTGAGCGCGGCTACGGACTGAGCGCGGCTACAGACTGAACGCGGCTACTGGGCGTCGCGCGCTTCCCGCAGCGCGCGGTCGGCGTAGGCGACGGCCCGCTTCGCGCGGTCGACCACATGGGCCGACGCGGCCGCGTTGCTTGCCGAGCGCGCCGCTGACCGCGCCGCCTCCCCCGTCGCCTCCTTGGCCGCGGCCTCGGCAGCGACGGACGCGGCGCGTGCCTCGGCGTCGTCGACCTCTCCCCTGATCCACGCGAACGCCGCTTCGACCGCGCGCCGAGGCCGCGCGTCGCCGGGTCGCTCGCGCTCGAAGAGGACGAGCACGCGGCTGGCCGCCTCGGCCGCCATGAGTGTGTGCGCTCGGTGCTCCGCCGCGCTCTCCCCGCCCGCCGCCACGGCGCGCCTCAGATTCCGCCGCGCTTGACGGAGGTCGTGTTCGCCGTGTGGATCGCGCGGAGGAGCTTCGCGGGGAAGTACAGCGAGAAGAACACGACCATGGGGGCCTTGAGGGCCATCTTCTTGACGTTATGGGCTTTGTACGTGCGGTCGAAGCGCGTCACGTAGTAGCGGTAATCCCGCGGCGAATCCTCGAGGCGCCGTGCCGACATTCCCGAGATCATGTTGGGCCAGTACTGGACCCGCAGCTGGTGTTCGGCGAGGTGAAGCGAGAGGTCGATGTCCTCGTGCATCTCGTCCCGCTCATCGCGGCACACCTCGCCGCGGATGGTGTGCCACGCGCCCCGGCGCAGCGCCATGTTGGACCCGAAGAGGAAGTGATACTGATGCTTCGCCAGCTTGAGCATGAGCTGGCGCGCCTTGTCGTCGGCCTTGAGGCCGAAGCGCCGCATCGGCATGTCGTAGTACACGACCGGGCCCGTCGCGGCCTCCACCGACGGATCGGCGAAAGCCTTGACGACCTCCTCAACCCAGTCCGGCTCGAGGAGCGAATCCGCGTCGATGCGGCCGAGGATGTCACCGCGTGCCGCGTCGAGCCCGAAGTTGCGGGTCGGGATGAGGCCCTGGTCCGTGTCCTGGCTCAAGAGCCGGATGCCGGCCTCGGGGTACTCGAGCTGCATCTGCCGCACGATCGACGCCGTCGAATCCTTCGACATGTTGTCCACGACGATGATCTCGAGCGCCGGGACCGACTGGTAGATGGCCGCCGTCACGCACTGGCGGATGACGCTCTCTTCGTTGTACGCGGGAACGACGATCGACACGCTCGAACGGCCGGTCGTGTGCGACGCCGACGAGGAGGCGGATTCAGGAGCCATCAGCCCCAATCTAGCAAAGCGCGGAGGTCTCGGTTACTGCGGGTCCCACCGGAACCAGCGGATGCCGATCCCAGCGAACACAACGATGTACCCGAGGCACGCGATGAGGGCCGTCGTCTCGTCGGAGCCCCACGGCACAAGGTTCAGCACCGCGGAGTACAAGTTGATGAGGGCGCCCACGGGCGTCCATGACGCGAAGGTCTTGAAGTCGTCGCCGAGGATTCCGGTGGATCCGAGGATGCCCGTGAGGATCAGGAGGATGTACAGCACCCGGCCGATCGCGTTGATCAACGTCGCGGACCTCACAAGGCCCACGAGCGCTTGTCCGAGGCTCAGGAACACGGCAGCGCCCAAGAGCGAGACCACGAGGATGAGGAGGTAATCGCCTGCCGTGAAGGCCGTGCTGTGGATGATGCTCCCCACCACCATGACGACGACGGCGACCGCCAGGTTCGTGGCGAGCTGCACCCCGAGGCGGCTCGCCATGATGGCCCAGGTCGGGGTCGGGGAGACGCGAAGGCGCTGGAACACCCCGGCCTCGCGGTCCCTGGCCACCGTCGTCGAGTAGCCGATGAGCGCCGAGGAGAGCAGGCCGTACGTGATGGCCATCCCGATGAGGAAGCCGGGATTCCCGAACCTGCCGCGGTTGGTCACGACGAGGACGATGATCGGCAGCACGAAGTTGAGGATCAGCGCCTGGCGGCTTCGCAGCAGGACGGTCGCGTCCGCGCGGACGAGCGATCGCAGCGTGAGGCCGAGTTGGGGCATGGGCGAGGCGGCGGTCTCAGTCACGGATGGCACTTCCTGTCAGCCCGATGAAGACGTCTTCGAGCGTTACGTCGCCGCGGGCGACGGCGCGCACGCGCGGATCGTCGCGGTGCATGGCCACGAGCTCCCCGGGCGCGCCGAGGGCCTGGAGCCGGCCGTGGTCGATGATGGCGACGCGATCGCAGACGGCCTGAGCCTCCTCCATCGAGTGCGTCGTGAGGAGCACGCTCCCGCCGGCCTCGCGCGACCTCTCGATGCGGTCCCACAGCTGGCGCCGCGATTGGGGATCGAGTCCCGAGGTGGGCTCGTCGAGGAGCAGGATCGGCGGATCGTGGATCGTGGCGACCATGAGCGAGAACCGCTGCTGCTGGCCGCCCGAGAGCTTCTTGAACGGCTTGGCCGCCTCCTGCTCGAGGCCCACGTCCGCGAGACGGTCCCTGAGGGCGCGGCGCGGGAGGTCGAGCCCGTAGAGGCCGGCGTGGAGGCGCGCGAGCTGCTCGATGGTGAGCTCGGCCTGGAAGCTCGAGGCCTGTAGCTGGACGCCGAGTTTCGCTTTGACGGCGAGCGGTGCGTGGATCGGGGAGGCGCCGTCAACCGAGACGCTCCCGCTCACGGGCTTCTTGAGGCCCTCGATGACGCTGAGCGTCGTCGTCTTCCCCGCGCCGTTCGGCCCTAGGAGGCCGAAGATCTCCCCTCGGAGGATCGAGAAGCCCAGTCCGTCCACGGCTGTCTGCGAGCCATAGCGGACTACGAGCTCGCGTACTTCGAGAATCGCCGGCCGCTCTGCATCGCCCACCGAGCCACCTCCGCGCCGTCGGGACCTTCCACCATGAGGATAGGTCCAGAATGTGCGCCCGTCCTGAGCACGAGTCGACCCCGATCCTGAGAGTCTGCTGTGGATCGCGGGGGCCAGAGAAATGGCCGGCTCTTCGCGGGGAAGAGCCGGCCATTCGCGGTGGGGGTCAGGAGCTAGCGCCCGCCTCGTCCTCGCCGCGGCTCGCGTTGTGGATGTTCTTCATCGCCGTCGAGGCGTCCGTCGCGACGTGCTTGGCCTCGCCCTTGGGCTCGCCTTCCGTGCTTTCGCCCGCGCCCGCGGCTTCGGCGGGCTCGCCCTCGGAGTGTTCGGGGCCCATGGCGACCTCGCTCGCGGGGACGGGGGCGGGCTCGATGACGTCGGACGACGGCGCCTCGTCGGCCTTCGCCTCTCCCGCGCCTGCGGCGTCGCTCGCCTCGGGAGCCGCGCTGGACTCCGTCGCACCGGAATCGGCGCCCGACGGCGGGGTCACGGCCACGGGCTTGACGGGAACCGGGGTCTTCCAAGGGTCCTCGACGGGCTTGGCTGCCCGCCAAGCGGCCACTCCCGCGGCCGCCGCGGCTGCGATGACACCGAAGATGAGCAGCCCGCGGCGCTTCTTGGCCGGCTTCTGCGCGACTTGCTGGACGGCTTCCTGCGCAGCGCCGATGGCCTCGCGTGCGGCGGCGTCTGCCTGCCGGACGATGCCGGTCTCGGCAAGGCGCGCCGCGACGGCGTCGACCTGGCCCGGCGCCGCGGCAAGGCCTCGGTTCACCGTCTCTGCGGCCGCTGCGAGGCCCTCGGAAATGCGCGGAACGACCTGTTCCGCCGCCTCCTTGATGGCCGGCCCCGCCTTGTCCACCGCTTCGTGGAGGCGCGGCGCCGTCGTGTCCACGATCTCGGTGATCCTCGGGGCGAGGTGGGAGAGCCCCTCCTGGATCTTGGGCGTGACGGTGGCGACGCCCTCGGCGAGGTTGTGCGCCGCCGTCTTGAGGCCCTCCTGGACCATCGGCGACGCGGCATCGAGACCCTGCTGGATCTTCGGGACGGCCCATTCCACGGCGGCGTCGACGCGGGGCTGCGCCCATTCGCGTGCGTTCTCGACGCTTTCCGCGACGGTCTTCTCGAGTGATTTCTTCACGGTTACCTCCAGAGATCTGCTAGGTCCACTCGTCAGCCTACGAGAGCCCGCCGCCGGATGCTATGGATGCAGGGCATTCGGCGGGCCGCGGACCGGCGATTTCACCGACCGCAGAACCCTTGGCCCCGCCCGGTGGGCCTGCAGGGGCGCATGGAACAATGAGCCCATGAGCGCTATCGCAACCGCCAAGGCAACCATCCACACGAACCACGGCGACATCGTGGTCAACCTCTTCGGCAACCACGCGCCGAAGACCGTGAAGAACTTCGTGGGACTCGCGACGGGCGAGCAGTCCTGGACGCACCCCGAGACGGGCGAGGACAAGTCCGGCACGCCCCTCTACAACGGCACGATCTTTCACCGCATCATCAAGGACTTCATGATCCAGGGCGGCGATCCCCTGGGCAAGGGCGTGGGCGGCCCCGGCTACCGCTTCGACGACGAGATCCACCCCGAGCTCAACTTCAAGGATCCGTACAAGCTCGCGATGGCCAACGCGGGCATCCAGGGCGGCAAGGGCACGAACGGCTCGCAGTTCTTCATCACGACGGTCGACACGAGCTGGCTCTTCGGGAAGCACACGATCTTCGGCGAGGTGGCCGACGAGGCCTCGAAGAAGGTTGTCGACGAGATCGAGGGTGTTCGCACGGGCATGCAGGACCGGCCCGTCCAGGACGTCGTGATCACGTCGATCGAGGTCGAGCAGCTCTGAATATCCTCTAACTGGAATATATAGACGTCTGAGATATTCCGAATGAGTTATGGAATGTCGCCCGCGGAGCCGGCCGCCGTGCCCGTGTGCCCTCGCCACCCAGATCGGATCTCCTATGTGAGATGCCAGAGGTGCGGGCGCCCCACGTGCACAGAGTGCCAGCGGCCGGCCGCGGTCGGCATCCACTGCGTCGACTGCGTGCGGGAGCTCTCGGCGCCGCCGGTGAGGACCCGCTTCGGCGCGCGGGTGGGCCGATCAGGCCAGCCGGTTGTCACGTGGGTGATCATCGCCGTCAATGTGGCCGTGTACGCGCTCCAGTGGCTTCTCCCGAACGATGAGGTCTATCAGGACTTTGCGTACGCGACGGCGCTCACGGCGGCCGAGCCTTGGCGCATGCTCACGAGCGCGTTTCTGCATTCCCAGGGATTCGTCCTCCACATCGTGCTCAACATGTACACGCTGTGGATCTTCGGGCGCGTCCTCGAGCCCGTGCTCGGGCGGGTCCGCTATCTCGCGGTGTACCTCATCTCGGCCTTCGGCGGATCCGTGGGCTTCTTCGTGCTCACGCCCGTCTCGATGAACGGCGTGATCGGCGCTTCGGGGGCGATCTTCGGCCTCTTCGGTGCGCTCTTCGTCGTCGTCCGCCAGCGCGGGGGAGACGTGAGCCAGCTCCTCATCCTCATCGGCATCAACGCCGTGCTGGGCTTTGTCATCCAGGGCATCGCATGGCAGGCACATCTCGGCGGGCTCATCACGGGTGGGCTCACGACGGCGGCCATCGCCTATGCGCCGCGCGGCCGCTTCCAGCTTGTCGTCCAGATCGGCGGGCTCGCGCTCGTCGCCGCCCTGCTCGTGGTCCTCGCCTTTGCCCGGGCGAGGATGCTCGGAGGGTCGCTGCCGACGTCGGCCGTCTGACCGCTCACGGCCGATCGGCGAGTCAGGACGCGAGCAGCCCGTCTGCGACGATCTCGAGCATCCCCTTCATGGTCTCCGCGGGGAGTTCGCTGCTGTCGGCGACGGCGGCGACCCCGCCCACGATCCGGCACACCTGCATGGGCTCTACGTCTGCGCGCAGTGCTGGGCCGAGTCCGTCGATCATGCGCCGATTCGCGCTGAGGTACGTCTCGCACTTCGCGGCGAAGGGCGACCCCGGGTCGCCGAGGGACGCGGTGATCCGTGCGGCCGCCCCCTTGTGCGCCGTGAGCATCGCCGCGTATTCCGTGAGCCACGCGAGCAGCTGATCGCGGGCTGGAGCGTTGAGGTCGAGCGCGGCGTCGACGGCGGCGTTGACCTTGTCTGCCCACGCCTCGAGGACCGCGTCGTACAGCGTCTCCTTCGTGGGGAAGTGCCGGTAGAGCGTTCCGGTTCCCACCTCCGACGCCTTGGCGACCTCATCCATCGATACGGCGTCGAAGCCCTTGGAGCGGAAGAGGGCGCGCGCAACGTCGACGATGCGATCGCGGTTGCGGCGAGCGTCTGCGCGCACTGAAACCAAACCCTTCTCAGAAAGCCATTGCAAAGCGGAGAGTGTCTCCGTATAGTTCTAACCGGAGCTTCTCTCCTCTTAGTGTACGTCAGCTCTCTCCGGCTAGAACAGGACACAATCCTCATGGCACCCACAATGGCTCTGCGCACGCCCGCTCCGGCGGCGCCCTCCAGCCCGCGGACCGGTAACACCGGCCTGTGGCTGGTCATGCTGGCCCAGCTCATGCTCGTCCTCGACGCGACCGTGGTGAACGTCGCGCTCCCGCACATCGCCGCCGACCTCAACTTCTCCCGGGCGGAGCTCAGCTGGGTTCTCAACGGCTACGCCCTCGCCTTCGGCGGACTCCTGCTGCTCGGCGGACGCGTCGGCGATGTCCTGGGCCGCCGCAGCACGTTCCTCGTCGGCGTTGCGGCCTTCACGCTGTTCTCGCTCCTCGGCGGCCTCGCCACATCCCCGCTCCTGCTCGTCGTCGCCCGCGCCCTCCAGGGCCTCGGCGCGGCCTTCGCCGCCCCGAGCGTGCTCGCGCTCATCACGACGAACGCCCGCGACGAGGGAGCCCGAAATCGTGCCCTTGCGCTCTTCTCGGCCATCGCGTCCATGGGCGGTGCCCTCGGCCTCATCCTCGGCGGTGTCCTCACGGACACAACGAGCTGGCGCTGGACGCTCTTCATCAACGTGCCGATCGGCATCGTCGTCCTGCTTGCCGTTCCGCGCCTTGTCGCCGAAACCCCGCGCCGGCCCGGGCGATTCGACGTTCTCGGCGCGATCACGGCAACCGGCGGCGCTGTCTCGATCGTGTGGGCCCTGCTCCAGGCGCCCGACTACGGATGGTTCAGCGCCAGGACGATCGGCGGGTTCGCTGTGGGCGCCGTGCTCCTCGGGGTGCTCGCCGTGACAGAACGCCGCGTGTCCCACCCGCTCCTGGCGCCGAAGCTGCTGCGTAGCCCGAGCCGGGTCGCCGCACTTGCGGCCATGGCCGCGACGTATGGCGGCATGCTCGCGATGTTCTTCCTCATGGTCCAGTACCTTGAGGACGACCTGCACCTCACCCCGATCGTGACCGGCCTCGCGTTCCTGCCGATGCCCTTGAGCATCTTCGCCATGTCCCGCATCATTCCGCGCCTCGTCGAGCGCGTCGGCGCCGTTCGCCTCGTGCTCATCGGAACCGCGCTGCGCGTCGCCGCCTTCGTGCCGCTCACCCAGTTGGGCCCCGGTACCAACCTCGTGACGGTGGCTCTCGCACTCGTCGGCACGGGCATCTCGGCCGGGATCACCTTCATGCCGCTCACGACACTCGCGCTGCGCGACGTCGAGCCCGAGCATGCCGGGTCCGCTTCGGGGCTCTTCCAGACGATGCAGCAGCTCGGCGGGGCAGTGGGCCTTGCCATCGTGGCGTCGACCTTCGCGGCGTTTGCCGCGCCGGGCGACTTCTTTGTCGGTGGCCGCGCGGGCTTCTGGTCCGCGACGGTGCTTTCGGTGCTCGCGCTTGCGGCCGTGGCGGGGCTGGCCATGAGGCCTCGGAAGCTCGTGTGAGCACACTAATCCACAGGCGTTGTCCACAGTGTGCACAACTTACAGGGGTGTAGTTACCGACCGGTTTGCCCGCTCCCGGTGCCGCCGTGATGGCGACGCCGCGAGCGGGGCGTCCTCCGCTATCCCCAGCTGTGGAGAAGTAGATCGAACAGAATGTGGAAACTGTGCACGGGCCTGCGGGCCCGTGCACAGTCTTGTTTGGGTCTTGTCTGGATCTCGTCTGCGTCTCGCCTGCGCAGGCCGCGTCAGCCTCGCGCGAGCACTTCGTCGAGCCGTTCGTAGCCCTCGCTCATACCGTCGGACATCCCGGCCTGGAGCATCGCGTCACGGGCTTCGACCGACTGGAACGTCGAGTGGATCGTCAGGCGGCAGCGTTCGCCGTCGAGCGGCTCGAGTTCCGCGGAATCGAGCGATACGTGGCCCGGCGCGCCCTCGTACTCGAAGGTCTGGACCATGCGCCGCGGCGCCGTGAGCTCGTGGAACGAGCCGTGGAAGGCGAACGATTGGCCCTCATTGTCGGACTGCACGAATCGGTAGGATCCGCCGCTCCGGGGTTCGAAGCGGTCGAGCGTCGTCACAAGCCTGCGAGGACCGATCCACTGGACGAAGAGCTCGGGGTCCACATGGGCCGCGTAGACTCGCTCGGCCGGAGCGTCGAACTCGCGGATGACCGTGATGAACGGGAGGCCCGGCTCGGCGGAGACTTCGGTGGTCTTGGTCGTGGTCATGATGGATTCTCCTGGGATGCGAGAAGTGCGTCGAGGCGTGCGTAGCGCTCCTCGGCTGCTTGGCGGTAGCCCTCGAGCCAATCCGTGAGGCGGGCCAGGGCCTGGGGGTCGAGATGGCAGGGGCGGCGCTGGGCGTCGCGGCTGCGCGTGATGAGGCCGGCGTCCTCGAGCACCTTGATGTGCTTGGAGACGGCCTGGAGGGTCACGGAGAAGGGCTCGGCGAGCTCGTTCACCGTGGCATCCCCTTGAGCGAGGCGGGCCACGAGGCGGCGACGCAGGGGGTCCGACAGCGCGGCGAAAGCCCGGTTGAGCCGGTCTTCCTCGGCCGTTTCGGGGTCGGCTGCGACAGTGGTCATGGCGTCCTCCCGATAGATCAACTGAACTGTTGATCAACTAACTAGTTGATAACACGAGACTAGATCGCCGAAACGATCGCGTCAAGGGCTGTCGAGGACAAAAGTCGAAGACAAAACGGAGTGCCCCGTCCGAACGCGAGGTTCGGGCGGGGCACCGCCTCGTCGGAGCGGCCGTGGCCCTGGTGGCTACTTCTTGTGGACCAAGTAGATGGCGCCCGTGGTGACGTCTTCCTCGAGGGCCTCGAGCGTGCGGCCACGGCTCTCGGGCACCTGGGTGACGACGAAGATCAGGGCGAGGGCACCGACGCCGGCGAAGAGGAAGAACGTTCCCGTGATACCCATCGACGCCACCATCGACGGGAAGTAGAGCGAGAGGAACCCGTTGACCACCCAGAGGGCGAACACGGCGACGCCGATGCCGAAACCGCGCATGTGCAGCGGGAAGATCTCGGAGAGATAGACCCAGACGGCGATGTTGAGGAATGTCTGCATCGAGCCGACGAAGGCGACAACGAGGAACAGGATCACGAAGGGACGGATCGGGTTGCCGATCGGCAGCGCCATCGAGGCGATGCCGATGAGCACATGGCAGGCCGTGGTGAGTGAGAGGCCCGTGATGAACGTCTTGCGACGGTCGAGGCGGTCCATCATCTTGAGCGCGATGATGCCGCCGACCACGGCGATCACCCCGGGGGCGATGTTGGCGATGAGCGCGCCGTCCTTGCTGAAGCCGGACTCCGTGAGGACAGTCTGGCCGTAGTACATGATCGAGTTGATGCCGGTCAGCTGCTGCGCCACCCCGAGGCCCATCGCTACCAGCAGGATCCGGAAGAGATTCTTGTTCGAGAAGATCGCGCGCCATCCGATCTGGTGGCTCTCGCGCTCCTCCTGGGCTACGTGCTCGACGTCGGCGAGTTCGGCGACTGCCCGATCGTGGGTACGGACGGTCTTCAGGACGGCGAGGGCCTCCGGGTGGCGTCCCTTCTCGACGAGCCAGCGCGGCGACTCGGGCATCCGCAGCATGCCGAAGAACAGTGCGATGGCGGGGAGTGCGCAGATCGCGAACATGATGCGCCACACGCCGCCGACGTTGCCGAAGACACTGCCAATGATGGCGTTGACGACGAACGCCGTGAGCTGGCCGATGACGATCGCAAGCTCGTTGCGGCCGGCGAGCGAACCACGGATCTCGAACGGCGCGAGTTCGGCGAGGAAGACCGGCACCACGGTCGAGGCACCGCCGACGGCGAGGCCGAGGAGGATGCGGCCGACGACGAGGATCTCGAAGTTCGGAGTGAACACGACCGCGAGCGTTCCCGCAAAGAACAGGACGGCCAAGAGGATGATCGTTTTGCGACGGCCCCACGCGTCGGAGAGCCGCCCGCCGAAGATCGCGCCGATCGCGGCCGCAAAGACGAGCGAGGCGGTGACGACGCCCTCCGTGATCGGGGTCAGCCCGAGCTCCGCGGACATGGGGCTCAGGGCCCCGTTGATGACACCCGTGTCGTAGCCGAAGAGCAGGCCGCCGAACGTAGCGACGAGCGCGACGAGGCCGAGGCGCTTGCGGTGCGGGCCATCGGTCAGGGGCGGGAGCGGTGTATTCGACGCTCCGAGCTGCGTTGGTGAACTAGCCATCAGGACTCCTTTGTCGGTGCAGCGTGCGGGCCGTGACCTCGCACACAGAACAGACTAACGCGCGAAAGACGTTAATGTAAGGTCAAACGGACAAACTTCTTGCAACTGTCTTTCTCCGTCGCCCACGTGCCGAGTGGGAGGATGAGGGCGTGACAACGCAGGCCGCCCGCGATCCCCGTCGCCCCGCGACGCAGGAGGACGTCGCGCGTGCCGTGGGGGTCTCGCGCACGCTCGTCTCCTTCGCGTTCCGTGGCGCGCCCGGGGTGAGCAAGGAGACGCGGGAGGCCATCTTCGAGGCCGCTGCGAGGCTCGGCTATCGGCAGAATGCGGCGGCGGCGGATCTCGCGAGCAAGCGGGCTTCCGCCGTCGGCCTCTATCTCCTCGACATCAGGAACGAGACGTACGCCGAGATCCTGAGCGGGATCCGCGGCGCCCTCGAGGGGGCGCGCAACCGGCTCGTGCTGAGCGTCGCCCATTCGAGTGGCGGCACCGAGCGGGCCGGGATCGAGTCCCTCATCGAAGCCCGCGTCGGGATTGTCATCGGGGCCACGCTCCTCGATTCCGAGGACCATGTCCGCGAACTCTCGCGCAGCGTCCCCGTCGTGAGCGTCGCGCGCCGGATCGAGGGGGTGGACAGCGTGTATTCGGACGACCGCATGGGCGCACGGGCAGCGACGGCTCACCTCTTGAGCCTCGGTCACACCCGCATCGCGCACTTCACGGGGCCCTCACCCTTCGGCTACCAGGACCGCGAGCTTGCCTACGAGCAGACGATGCGCGAGGCCGGGCTGCCTCCGTGGGTCGTTGTCGCCGACGATTACACCCAGGCCTCCGCGGAGCGCCTCGCGCTGCGCCTCTTCGATACGGAGAGCCGTCCGACCGCCATCTTCGCGCACAACGACCAGATCGCGCTCGGAATCCGGGAGGCCGCCTACGCCAAGGGCATCCGTGTGCCGGAGGACCTCTCTCTCATTGGCTACGACGACTCGCGGCTCGCGAGGCTCCGGGGGATCGACCTCACATCCGTCGACCTCGGCGCGCTCGAGCTCGGCCGCGTCGCGGGCGCCGCGGCTCTCGAGCGGCTGCGGGATCCCCACGCGCCGGCCGTCGACGTCAGGAGCGAGCCGTCCCTCGTTGTCCGCGCGTCGACCGCTCCGCCGCGAGGCAGCCGCTCGCGCTGAACCTCGCAGGCCGTCCCTTCCCCGGATGTCCACAGCGCTTGTCCACAGTGTGGGTAACTTACAGGCATGTAGTTCCTCGGCCGTTTCCCGCGTCATGACGAGCGCGGATCGGCATACGGGGCACTGTCGCCGGCGGCATTGTTCACACCTGTGGATAACTTTGGGGATAGCACCTGTTGGAAAGTGCACAACGCATGGTGCCAGCGGACGACGGCGGGGGCGCTCCTCGCGGGGCACTCCTCGCCGCTGTCGGTCCCAGCGGATAGGCTCAGGCCAAGGAGGCATCCATGAGCAATCTCGAACTCGAGCCCCAGGAGACACTGTGCGGTGCCGAGCACGCCGCGGTGCCAGCCATCGAACTCATCGAGCCGAGGGACGTTCCCCTCGGAGGCCCCCGTGCTATGCCGGTGCGCCGCACGCTGCCCTCCAAGGCGCGGAGCCTCATCGGCGCGTGGTGCTTCCTCGACCATTACGGTCCCGACGATGTCTCGCGGACCGGCGGCATGCGCGTCCCGCCCCATCCTCACACGGGTCTGCAGACCGTCAGCTGGCTGTTCACGGGCGAGGTTGAGCACCGTGACAGCGCGGGCCATCACGCGCTTGTCCGCCCCGGGGAGCTCAACCTCATGACCGCGGGGCGGGGGATCAACCATTCCGAATACTCGACCCCCGGCACGACGGTTCTCCACGGCGCCCAGTTGTGGACGGCCCTCCCCGAAGGATCCCGGCACGTCGAACCGGGCTTCGAGCGCTACGTGCCCCCCGTCGTCGTCCTTCGCGGGCACGACGGCGAAACGGCCGGGGAAGCCCGCGTCTTCCTTGGAGGCCTCGCGGGCAGCACGTCGCCCGTCCGCACCCACACGCCCCTGCTTGGTGCCGAAATCCTGCTCAGCCCGGGCGGCGCCGTCGTCCTCGATCTCGACGTGAGCTTCGAGCACGGCGTCCTGGCGGACAACGCGCCGGCCGTCGTCGACGGCGCGGACGTGCCTCAGCGGTCTCTTGCGTACGTTCCGCCGGGCCGATCGACGCTGCTGCTCGCGAATGCGGGTCGGGACGTGCTCCGACTCCTGCTCCTGGGCGGCACGCCCTTCGACGAGGAGATCACGATGTGGTGGAACTTCGTCGGGCGGGGGCACGAGGAGATCGTTGCGTTCCGCACGGCGTGGCAGCGCCAGATCGGCGCGGAACCGGGGGACGACGGCGTGCCATTCGGTCCCGTCGTCGAGGCTACGGGGGGCGACTCCGCGCTTCCCGCCCCCGAACTTCCCCATGTCCGCCTCCGCCCGCGCGGTGGCTCTCGAGAAAGGAACGCGCAGTGATGGACCGGATCGAGATCGTCTGGGCGCCCGACCTTCACCGCTACGAGCTCCGCGACGCAGGCAAACGCATCGGGATGACCCTCTATCGCCCGCAGGAGAAGGGGGAGGTCTACGCGTTCGACCACACAGAGGTCCACGAGGGCTATTCGGGCCTGGGGCTCGCGGGGCGTCTCGTGCAGTTCGCACTCGACGACGTCCGCGCGAGGGGCGTCAAGATCCGCCCGTACTGCCCCTACGTGCGTGCGTTCCTCCGTCGCCACCCCGAGTATCAGGACCTCGTGGTCGAAGGCTTCGTCTCGCCCGAGGACTGAGCTGATCCACAGCTGTTTTCCACAGGGCTTTCCCCACGTGGATAACTTACAGCCATGTGATTCGGGTCCGCGAAGCTGCCCGGCCTTCTCTGCGCAGGCCGTTGGGCGGGGTCTCGCGAGACAATCATCCCCAGTGAATCCACAAGCTGTGGATAACTTGTCGCACAAAGTTCACACACTGTGGACGTCGGCGGCATTCAGTGCGCCGATTCCGGTGCTACCGTGACTCTGCGGCGATTCGGCCCCTCCCTCCGCAGAGGAATCCCATGAGCATCGTGTGGAAGCCCATTGAGCCCTCGGACACACCCGCGTGGGCTGAGCTCAGCAACCTCCTGTCCACGGCTGACGGCTCGGACGAGCATTACGCACCCGAAGACCTCGCCGAGGAGCTTGAGGAGCCGGGAGTCGACCCGTACCTTGACACGCTGGGTGCGTGGAAGGGCCGGGACATGGTCGCGTACGGGCAACTTCGCGTCGGGGCAGGACTGCGCGATGGCATCGCGAAGGCTTTTCTGGGCGGTGGGGTGCACCCCGGATGGCGGGGGCGCGGCCTTGGCCGCGCGGTCATGGATTGGATCGAGCCGCGCGCGGCCCAGCTCGCCGGGATCCGCCATCCCGGAGCACCCGGCCTGCTCTCGGTCTGGGCCGGAATTCCGGGGTCGGCGTCCGCGAGACTCGCGGCAGCGCGGGGCTATCGGCCGGCGCGCTATCTGCAGGACCTCCAGCTCGACCTCGCGGACTGGTCGCCTGAAGGACTCAGCCATCTCGAGGTGGAGCGGCCCCGCGCGACGAGGCCCGGGCTGCCGTTCGACCTGGCCGACGGCGATCTCGCCGAGGCGACCCGCCGCGCCCACAACGAGGCGTTCGCCCAGCATCGCGGCGCCACCGAGCGGGATCATGGCCTGTGGGTCGCCCAGATATCGGGATCGACGTTCAGGCCCGAGCTGAGTCGGGTGGCCCTCAGCCCCGATCGAGGGCTCGACTCCCGCGACGCGGTGGACGGCTACGTGCTGTGCGGCGAGTACGTGCCGGGCGAGCTCTATGTGTGTTTCGTGGGGACTCGGCGCCGTGCCCGCGGCCGCGGCGTCGCCACCGGGCTGCTGCTGGAGGTGCTTGCCGCCGCGAAGGCCGAGGGGTTCCGGGTGGCGGCCCTCGGGGTCGATGCCGAGGGTCCCGGCGGGGGCGTCGGGCTGTACGAGCGGGTCGGGTTCCGGCGCGTGCGCACCGACGTCGTCTATGAGAAGGCGCTGCCGGCGCCCGTGCCGGCTTGACGACGCTACGCTGGCCACCGTGGATCCGCTGAGCCAGCCGTTGCCCTCGTCGTCCGTCTCGTTTTCGGCCCAGCAACGGAAGTGAGACTCATGCGCGCGGTTCCTGGGGTCGTCGTCGTCGGGCTCTTGGCCCTCGGTGCCGCGACCGCCTGCTCGGGCGGCGGCTCTCCCGCCCCCGGCGAGAGCGCGCCGCCCGCTGCCCGCGATTCCGGAGGCGCGCAGACTCCGGCCAGTCCGGCTCCCGCGCCGACTTCGGCATATCCGGCTCCCGCGCAGACTCCGGCCAGTCCGGCTCCCGCGCGACTTCCGCCGACGGCGGGCGGCCTGAGCTATCAGCTTGGCGGGGCGTACCCGCCGTCGTCCGGCGTCGCGATCGTCATTCGGGATCGCAAGGAATCGCCGGCGCCCGGGCTGTACTCGATCTGCTACGTCAACGCGTTCCAGGCGCAGCCCGGCGAGACGGCCTGGTGGAGCGAGAACCATCCCGAACTGCTGCTCCGCGACCCTCGCGGCTCGCTCGTGATTGACCCTCAGTGGAACGAGCCGCTTCTGAACCTCGACACGGATGCGGCCCGCCGCGCCCTCGCCGAGATGGTCGGCGGCTGGATCGACGGTTGCGCGCGCGACGGATTCTCGGCGATCGAGGCGGACAATTTCGACTCCTTCTCGCGCTCGCGCGGCCTTCTGAGCGAAGCCGACGCGCTCGCGTACGGGCGCATGCTCGCGGAGCGCGCGCACCGAGCGGGCCTCGTCATCGCACAGAAGAACGCGTCCGAGCTAAGCTCTCAAGCCCGTGCCGTCGGCTTCGACTTCGCCGTCGCGGAGGAGTGCGGGGCCCTTTCCGAATGCGGCGCCTACGTGGACGTGTATGGATCCCAGGTTCTGGACATCGAGTACACAGACGAGCCGGAGAGCGCCTTCATCAGGGCCTGCCACGATTTCGGCACGCGCATCCAGATCACGCGACGCGACCGCAACCTCGTTCCCGTTGGCCAGCCCGGCCACCACGAGCAGTGGTGCGACGCGCGGTCCTAGGGCCCAGGGGTTGTGCCGAACAGTACGCGTACTGGAAGGAACGTGTCCCGTCGTGTCCGCGTTTGAAGGACCTGCGCCGACGCGAGACGCGGATTTTCGGGCCTCCCCTGCGTGGCGGGCGTGGTTGAGGCGCCGAACTCGTACACGAAGGCACACGGTGGGGGCGGTTCCGCGCAGTACGCGTACAGTGCGGAACCGCCGTCCCGGGCTCGGCGTCTCAGTGCATCGCGGCAGCGGGCTCAGCGCCCTCCTCCGCGGGGACCGACGGACGATTCCGCAGGAACGCCGCGAGCACGACCGACGCGATCGCGACGCAGGCCGCAATGAGGAAGGCCGCGCGGAAGCCGCTCATCTGAGCGTCCACCGCCGTCGCCCCGGAAGCCGCGACGGCGTGCGATTGCGCCGCCATCACCCCGACGAGCAGGGCCGTCCCGGCTGCGCCCGCGACCTGCTGGAGCGTGCTCAGAATGGCCGAGCCGTGGCTGTACAGGTGGGGAGGAAGCGGATTGAGGCCACTCGTGAACGCGGGGGTGAAGAGGAGCGCGAGGCCGAGGGACATGGCGATGTGCAGCGCGAGAACGAGCCACACGGGAGTGTCCGCCGTGAGGAACGCGAGCACGAAGAGGACCGCCGTGATGAAGCCGGTCCCCGTGAGGGTGAGCGGGAGCGGGCCCACGCGGTCGAACCACTTCCCGACCGTCGGGGCGAGGAGCCCCATGACGAGGCCGCCCGGAAGGAGCAGCAGCCCGGTCGAGAGGGTGTCGAGGCCACGAACCTGCTGGAGATAGATCGGCAGGAGGATGATCACGCCGAACAGGGCGATCATGCCCACGACGAGGAGCGCTGTCCCGATCGTGTACATCGGGTAGGTGAAGGCCCGAAGGTCAAGAAGCGGCGAGCCCGAGCGCTGCAGCATGAGCTGGCGCGCAACGAACAGCCCGAGGCACACGATGCCGACCGCAAGCGGGAGAACGGGGCCGAGGCCGCCCTGGCCCTGGCCGCCGAGCTGGCTCAGCCCGTACACGACGCCGCCGAACGCCGGCACCGTGAGGACGACAGAGAGCAGGTCGAGACTTGGCTTCTCACCCTCGGCGGCGCCGACGAGCTTGCGCGCGCCGAAGAAGAGCGACGCGAGCGCAATCGGCAGCACCGTCAGGAACATGAACCGCCATGAGAGGAACTGGAGGATGAGCCCCGAGAGGGTCGGCCCGATCGCGGGCGCGACCGAGATGACGATGCTGACGGTACCCATGACCTGTCCGCGGCGCGCGATGGGGACCAAGGTGAGCACTGACGTCATGAGCAGCGGGAGCATGATCGCGGTCCCGCACGCCTGGACGACGCGCGCGAGGAGGAGTACCTCGAACCCGGGCGCGAGCGCCGCGAGCAGTGTGCCCGCGCTGAAGAGGCTCATCGCGAGGATGAACACCGTGCGGCGCGAGAGCCGCTGAAGCAGGAAGCCGGTCGTCGGGATGACGACGGACATCGTGAGCATGAAGGCGGTCGCGAGCCATTGCACGGTGGGCGCGTCGATGTGAAGCTCGGCCATGAGGCGCGGAAGCGCGACGTTCATGATCGTCTCGTTGAGGATCACGACGAACGTTGCCGTCACGAGGGCCGTGATGATGAGGCGGTTCTCGGCGGAAATCTGATGAGTGGACGCGGGCGTCACGGGAGTCTCCTGTGGGAGTTCGGGCGCGGAAAAGTGATGGGGTGGACACTGGTCATCGTGCTGGACAGGTGCGGGCAAGCGGGTTCTGGGCCTCCGACACAACAGTCCAACAGCTCAGTGTGCCCGAATGTTCCGGGGCGCGCCAGCATCCGATTGAATTTTCTCAATCAGTCTGGAACCGGCGTGTCGTGAGGCTCCGGCGTGTCGCGTTCCGGGCGGCGGACGGGCGGCGGAAGGGAGCGGGCGGTGGTCGTGAGAGTCACAGGCTCGGTGAACCTTCGGCTAACTCGGGCTTGCTAAGCTCTTAAGGCTCGGCCGTCGTTGCGGCCGGACCCATCCCCCACCTCCCACATCCGGGACGTGCTCGCGCGCGCCCTCCGGATGGCCGCGCCGACACCGAGGAGAACCTGCAGCTCATGACAGTCTTGGCCTCGCGCTCCACCTACGACGACTACGACGAGGACCACCGGTCCGACCTCGATTCCAAGTACGAGGAGGGCTTCGGCCAGGGACCCGAGCTCGACTACGACGAAGGGGACGACCTCGACGACCTCTTCTCCGGGCTTTTCGACGACGTCGACGACGAGGACGACGACGACGATTCGACCACCCAGCGCAAGGCACCCAAGGCGAAGGGCGCCAAGACCAAGAGCACGGCGGCGAAAAGTACGACGGCGAAGCACACGACCGCGCCCGCCTCGCCCGTGATGATGCGCGCCGCGGAGCCCACGCCCGAGTCGCGGGGATCCGTCAAGGAGAAGGACGGCACGGCGACGATGGTCGGGACGAGCCACGTCTCGGCCTCGGGCGTCGTGGTGACGCTCGCCTCGCCGACCCGCCTCATCGTCACGAAGTCGGATCCTGTCGCTGCGCCTGCCGCGTCGGCTCCCGATGAGCTGACTTTCGCCGATGCGGCGGCCGAGCAGCGCGCCCAAGCAGCTGCCGAGCTTGATCCCGAGGAGGCCACCGAGGGCCGTGCGACGGTGCAAGATCCCGCGCTCGTCGCCCTCGCCGAGTCGGCGTCCCGGGCCCGGGTGGCGGCCGAGACGGCGGCGAACGCGGCGAAGCGGGCCGTGACCGAGGCGGTCGCGAAGGCTGCGGCGGCGAAGGCCGCGGCGGCAGAGGCGTCGGCCGCGGAAGAGGCCGCCCAAGCGGCGCTCGCGCGCTCGACAGCGGCCGAGGCAGAGGCGCGGGCCGCCGCTGAGCGCCTCGCTGAGGCACGGCTTGCCGGACTCGAGCAGCGTGCGGAGATCCAGCCTGCGGCCGAACCCTGCGGGACGCTGTCTGAGTCAGCGGAATCGACGGCAGACGCCTCCGTGCCGGACGCCCAGATCGCGACGGCCGGCGGCCCCATGCGGGACGACGCGGTCGCCTACGAGGGCCAGCCGCATGAGGATGCCGAGCGCGCCGAGGAGCGCACCGCCGAGCCGAGGGGCCACCGCGAGCCGAGTGACGCCGAATCGAGCGGCCAGACCGAGCCGAGCGCCGTCGTCGTCCTTGACCCCGCCCTCGCGGCGGATCCGCTCTTCGGGCCCTCCATCGCGCCCGTCAACGAGCACGTCGAGTTCTTGCGCAGGCTCCGCCCCGGCTTCGAGGTGCCCTACGTGGACCCGATGCACTCGGTCGAGGAGTGCCGCATCTTGAGCCTCTTCTCGAACACGGGCGAGGCGAATCCGCGCGGCTTCGTGTGGGCCGGCGATGACGCCGCGGCGACCCGCCTCCTCGGCCTTCAGTTCCAGCTCGGCCTGCGCCCCGAGTGGATGCTTCCGTGGAACGTGTACCCGTGGTTCACCCCGGGTGAGGCGAACGGCAAGCTCGCGCCCGAGCAGGTCCAGGCCGGCCTCAAGCCTCTTCTCGCGCTGCTCAAGCTCCTGCCCCGCGCGTCGGCCATCGTGGCCCACGGCCCCGAGGCGAACCGCCTCGCGCAGATGCTCCTCAAGACGGACAACCCGCTCATCTGGCGCCGCGGGCTCAAGGTCTACAAGGCGCGCTCGCTCCACGGCCGCGCGTTCGCGGGCTCGAAGGAGCGGCAGACCGAGTGGCTCATCGAGATGGGGAAGTCGTACGCGGACGCGATGGCGCGCGCTGGTCTGCAGCTGCGGCGGGGGTAGGCGGACACGGCGACGCCCCGCCTCGCGCCGATGCGGATGCGGAGACGGGGCGTGCCGCCAGTGGGCGCTGCGTCAGCGGTTGGTGCGGGGCTTCCGCAGATGAGCGACGGGATCCGCGCCGAGCACGGTCTCGCGTTTGGCCTTCTTTTCGGCCCGTTGCTCTTTGATCGACTTGGACGGCTTCTTGTGCTGGTCCTGGTGTGGCTGCTTGTCAGGCATGTCGGCTCCTAACCGGTGTTCCCCCCATGCCCCGACGATACGCCGCTAGACTTCTGGGCACCATGGCTTCTTCGCACGCCCCCGCTTCCTCCAACTCGGCAGTCCGGATCGACGCGTGGCTGTGGGCTGTGCGCGCCTACAAGACCCGTTCGGCGGCGACCACGGCGTGCCGTGCGGGGCACGTACGCCTCAACGGGAACCCGGTCAAGGCGTCCCAGACCGTTGTTCCCGGCGACACGGTCCGCGTCCGTCAGCCGGGCTTCGAGCGGATCCTCGAGGTGCATGTCCTGATCGCCAAGCGCGTCGGCGCCGAGGCCGCGTCGCGCTGCTACACAGACCACACCCCCGAGCGCCCGCCAATGCCTTTCCTCGGCCTCCCGCAGCGGGATCGCGGCGCGGGGCGCCCCACCAAGAAGGACCGCCGGGACATGGAGAAGCTGCGCGGCCACCGCGACGAGTAGCCGGCGCTAGACCTCGAGATGCGGAGGGATCTTCGTGATGTTCTCGATGTCGGCCGCGGTCGCGTCGATGAGCTGGTGTGACAGGTCCGCCAGGGCGCGGGCCACGGCCAGTTCGTCGCCGATGGCGGGGACGTCGAGGTCGGTTGGATTCAGCCTCGCCAGGCCGACCCCAACCATCTCCGAGTTCCCGTCCCCGAACAGCTGCGCCTTGGCGCGCGTCCGGCCTTCGTGTTCGTCGATGGCGATGCTCACCGACCAGCCCTTTTCTGCCTTCACGGTCGCCTCCTCGAATGAGAGCCCATGGCTTCGATTCTGGGCGTCGAATGCTCTGGGAGCCAGAAGCGGAGTCGCCTAACCTTGGCGGGAATCGTCGTGGAACCGCTGGATGCGTTCGACGGCGGCGCCCACCGCCGCTGGCCCCGCGGCGAAGCTCAGGCGCACCGAGCGGTGACCGGCCCGCGCGTCGAAATCCGTGCCCGGCACAAGGGCGACGCCCTCGGCCTCAAGCAGCGCGCGGCAGTATTCGCGCGAATCGCGGAACCGCTCGAGCTGGTCGCCGAGTTCGGCGTAGAGGTAGAACGCGCCGTCGGCGGGCGCGGCCGGCCCCCAGCCGAGCGCGTCGAGGCTTCCGAGCAGCGTGCGCCTCGTCTCGGCGTACTGCGCCACCCACGCGTCCGCCTCGGAGTACGAGGCCGCGGAGAATGCTTCGACCGCCGCGAGCTGCGACGGCGCGGGCGGGCAGAGCGCGACGTTTCCGGCGAGGGCGTCGACGGCGGGCGTGAGCTCGCCGGGGAGGAGCATCCATCCAAGCCGCCACCCGGTCATGCCCCAGTATTTGGAGAAGCTGGAGATGACAATTGCTTCAGGGTCGAGCTCCCACGCGCAGACCCCGCGCGGGCTGTGGTCGTCGAGCGGCGCTCCCGGATAGGTGATGCCGTGGTAGATCTCGTCGCTCACGAGCCGCACGCCGTTCGCGGAACACCAGCCGGCGATGTCCGAGAGTTCGGCGCGGCTCACCATCGTGCCCGTCGGGTTCGCGGGCGAGGCGAGGACGAGCCCCGCGAGCGGGCCGTGCTCGCGGGCCGCCGCGTCGAGGAGCTCGGGCGTGGGCTGGTACCGGGTCTCCGGCCCGCAGTCGATCTCGACGACGCGGCACCCGAGCGCCGCGAGGATGTTCCGGTACGCGGGGTAGCCGGGGCGCGCGAGCGCGACGCGGTCGCCGACCTCGAACGCCGCGAGGAAGCCGAGCAGGAACGCGCCCGAGGAGCCGGTCGTCACTGCGACCCGGGCCGGGTCGACGTCGAGCCCGTACCAGCGGCGGTAGTGGCCCGCGATCGCGGACCTCAGCTCGGCCGTGCCGAGGGCGGGCGTGTAAGTAAGCGCGCGGCCCGAGGCGTGGAGCTCGGCGGCGCTCGCCGAGACGGCCGACGGCGCTCCGCCCGAGGGCTCGCCCGCGCAGAGCGACACGATGTCGCGCCCCGCGGCCCGGAGCTCGTCGACGCGCGCGAGGATGTCCATGACGGCGAAGGGCGGGACCTGGGAGCGCGACGAGGCTGAGAGACTCATGGCCCTCAGCCTGCCACACGCGGCTTCCGCACACGCAGCCTCCCCAATTGTCGGGATGTACAGGGTGAGGGGCGCGTTGACTCGGCTCAATCCAACAATTCCGGGGGTTGGGCGCCTCGGGTACCGTGGGAGCATGCCCGAGACGACTGCACGGCACGTCGCGCTCGTGACCGGCGCCTCGAGCGGCATCGGCGCGGCCACCGTCCGCGCCCTCATGGCGGCGGGCTTCACGGTGTGCGCGACGGCCCGGCGCGTTGAGCGCATGCAGGGCCTGGCGGACGACGGCGCGCGCGTCCTCGCGATGGACGTCACCGAGGACGCGTCCATGGTCGACGGCGTCCGGCGCATCACCGAGGAGGCCGGCCGCATCGACGTGCTCGTCAACAACGCAGGCTACGGCGCGTACGGCTCCCTCGAAGACGTCCCGATCGACGACGCGCGGCGGCAGTTCGAGGTCAACGTCTTCGGCCTCGCGCGCCTCACCCAGCTCGTGCTCCCGGGCATGCGCACGCGCGGGGCAGGGACGATCGTCAACGTCTCCTCGATGGGCGGGAAGTTCTACGAGCCCCTCGGCTCGTGGTACCACGCGACCAAGTTCGCGGTCGAGGGGCTCTCGGACTCGCTGCGGATCGAGCTGCGGCCGTTCGGTGTGCGGGTCGTGCTCATCGAGCCGGGCCCGATCCTCTCGGAATGGAGCGGGATCGCGCGGGACTCGCTCGTCGACGCCTCGAAAGGCACGGCCTACGAGGCGAACGCGCGAAAGGTGGCGAACGTGCTCGAGGCCTCTTACGTCCCGGGTCGCGCGTCGGAGCCCGAGGTGGTGGCGCGCGCCGTCGTCCGCGCGGTCCGCTCGAAGCATCCGGCCCCGCGATACCCCGTGGGCGGGAACGCGGGCCTCATCCTCGCCGCGCGCAAGGTGCTGCCCGACCGGGTCTTCGACGCGATCGTCGGCTCGGTCTACGGGCACTGAGGAGTCCGCGGTTCCGGGGAGGAAGGAACGCCATGGAAGAGCTCGACGGACAGTACAGCGAGGAGGACGGCCGCGCGTCGGTCACGTTCGTTCGCTCCTATCCCGTGCCCGCGGCCGACGTCTGGGCGGCGGTCAGCACGTCGGAGGGCTTCGCAGGATGGTTCCCCTCCGCCGTCGTGATCGATCACCGGGCCGGGACCGTGACGCTCACGGGCGACCCCAATCTGCCGGCGGCCGTCGAGCGCATCACGGAATGGGAGCCGCCCCTGCGCTGGGCGTTCGAGTGGGGCGAGGACTCGCTTGAGTTCCGGGTCGAAGGCTCCGAGGCCGACGCCGAGCTCACCCTGCGGAACTGGCTCGGCGACCGCAATGCCGCCGCCCGCAATGCGGCCGGGTGGCACGTGTGCCTCGCGGAACTCGCGGTCAAGCTCGGCGGCGGCGAGCCGGGCGGACCTCACAGCGCGGGCGCGCTCGCGTGGCAGCCGCTCTACGACGCCTACGTGCGCGAGGGGCTCCCGTTCGGCGCGCCGATCCCGGGGCAGGGTTAGGCGTCCCTTTAGGTGGGGTTCGGCCCGTGGCGGTCACCCCATGCCCGTTGAGGCTGGCGCGGCTTAGCGGATCGGTGCCCTCAGCTCCAGAGCCGCTGGGTGGCGAGACGCGCGCCCTCGGAAAGCGACTCGAGCTTGGCCCAGGCGATCTGCGGGTGGATGCGGCCGCCGAGGCCGCAGTCGGTCGACGCGATGACGCGCTCGCGCCCGAGGATCTGGGCGAAGCGCTCGATCCGGTCGGCGACGAGCTCGGGGTGCTCCACGACGTTGGTCGCGTGGGAGACGACGCCCGGGACCACGGCCTTCTCCTCGGGCAGCGTGAGCTCGCGCCAGACCTTCCATTCGTGTTCGTGGCGGACGTTGGCGGCCTCGAACGAATACGAGCCCGCGTTGATCGAGAGCATCGTCTGGGCGAGGTCCTTGAAGGGGAGGTCCGTGGTGTGCGGGCCGTGCCACGAGCCCCAGCACAGGTGGAACCGGATCTGCTCCTGGGGGAGGCCGCGGATCGCGTAGTTGAGCGCGTCGACGCGGAGCTGGGTGAACGCGAGGTAGTCCTCGACGCTCGGCTCGGGGTTGATCATGTCCCAGTTCTCGGCGATCGAGGGGTCATCGATCTGGACGGTGAGGCCGGCGTCGATGATCGCCGTGTACTCCTCGCGCATCGCGTCGGCGCACGCGTAGACGAGCTCCTCGTCGCTCGCGTAGTGCTCGTTCGCGAGGCGGGACGCGGAGCCGGGGGAGAGCGCCGGGAGGAAGCCGGTCTCGAAGCCGTTCTCGGCGAGCGCCTTCTTGAGGTGGTCGATGTCGCGCTGCACGGCCGCGTGCCCGATGTACGTGATCGGGCCGGTCACGGTGGGCTGCGAGCCGGGCTTGCGGCCCGTGAGGATTCCGGACGTCGGGTCGTTGTACGCCTCGTTGAAGCGCTGCCGGTCGCGGCGGTCGGTGAAGCTTGTGAGCCGGACCTTGCCGGGCTCGGAGCGGACCTGCTCGGCGTTCTGCCACCGGTCCACGCCGCCCGGCGTGAGCCCGCCCAGACGCGAGAACGAGTAGTTCCACCACGCCCCATAGTCCACGGAATTCGACATCGTGTGGCCGTACTCGCCGTCGTTCGGCATGGTGATGCCAGCCTCGCGCTGCTTCGCGACGATGCCCTGCACGGACGCCGCGAGGAGCGACTCGAACGCCTCCGCGTCGCCCGGGTTCTCCGCCTGGGCCGCGTTCGCGGCGAGGAGTTCGGGGGTGCGGGGGAGGGAGCCAGCGTGTGTCGTCTGGATGAAGTCCGTATTTTGCATGGGGCGACTTTCTCTTGTGCGCGGGTCTGATGAATGCCCAAGCGAACCCTGGCGTACAGAATTCGGGGCCCTGTCTTGCCTCAGCTTAACTCGATGCTGATGACCGGTTTCCGTTCGCGACTACCGGTAGCCGCCGGGGTCACAACGCGGGAGACGCAGCAGCACATCTTGGCCGACGCCTCCTGCTGGCGTTGGCTGTAGAAGACGTCGCGGTGGTCGATGTCCCCGGTCAGCTCCAGAACCTCCACCTCGCACAGGCCGCATTCGCCCTTGCGGCAGTCGAACATCGGGTCCGCCCCCGCCGCTTCGAGAGCCTCGAGCATGGAGCGGTCCTTGGGGACCACGGTTTCGAGGCCGAGGCGGGGAATCCGGACGACGAACTCCTCCGGGTCGAACCAGCCGCTGTTGCCGAACGTCTCGTAGCGGAGGTTCGGCAGATCGAGCCCGAAGTCCTGCCAAGCGCGCCGCACGGCGTCCATGAGCCGGATCGGCCCGCACATGTACAGTTCGGTGTCTCGGCCGAGGCCACCCACCAAGGACGGGACGTCGAGCGGCGTACCCTCGGCGTCGACGTGGACCTCGATCCGGTCGCCGTGCTCGTCGATGAGCTCGTCGAGGTACGCCATCGCCTCGCGGCTGCGCCCCGCGTAGACGAACCGGTAGTCGGCCCCGAGTCGGGCCAGGACGCGGGCCATCCCGAGGACGGCGGTAACCCCGATCCCTCCCGCGAGGATGATGTAGCGGGCGGCGCCGACGCGCAGCGGGAAGTTCTGCAGCGGCTGGGTGAGCTCGACCTCTGCGCCCTCGCCCAGCCCGTGCATGAAGACCGACCCTCCTCGCGATGTCGGCGTCCGGAAGACGGACAGCGCAAGGCGCGTGCCGTCGTCGTCCGATTCGACGACGGAATAGGAGCGCACGTCCTGCTCCCCATTGACGACGACGGCGATGTCGACGTGGGTGCCGGGCGCGGCCCGGACCGGCGACTCCGGCTCGATGACGACGCGCCGGATGTCCCGGGCGACGTCGCGGAGCTCGACGACGCGCCCGCGCTGCCAGACCGTGCTCGAATTGGCGGCCATGGCTCAGGCGCCGACTCGAGCAGGCTGGGGCTCCTGGGTCGCGGCGAGGCGGCCCTCGGCCTCGAGCATGCGCTCGATGAGCCGGCGGACCCACATGCCTCCCGCGTCGATGTTGAGGCTGTAGAACTCGTAGTCCGGGTTCGCGTCGATGGCCTCCTGCTGTGCCTTGAGCATGGCCTCGTCCTCGCCGAACACGCCGTGCACGCCGTTTCGCAGCTGGGTCGTGATGAGCTGGCTGTCGAGGCAGTAGTTGCGCATGAACGCCCAGAAGTAGTGGCACGTCTTGTCCGTCTCGGGCGAGATGGTGTTCATGACGTAGCCGTTGACGCCTTGGCTGCGGTCGCCGTCGGCCGCTCCGGTCCCGGCCTTGGCGACGCCGACGTCGATCCTGATGGTCGACGGCGCCTCGAAGTGGATGATCTGCCAGCGGTCCACCCGACCCTCGAAGCCGGGGAACTTGTCGCGCATGTTCTTGAGCCAGAAGGGCGGGGCCTCGATGTCGAACATCCAGCGGGCAACCGTCACGGTGCGATCGTCGTGGGTGACCTTGAAGTCGGAGGCGCTCAGCTCCTCCTGCCCGATCGAGGAGGCGTGGACGAACTCCTCGTGCGTGAGGTCCATGAGGTTGTCGAGCACGAGCTGGTAGTTGCAGGGGGCATAGATGGTCTCGCCGTCGCCCGCCCATTCGGGGGAGCTCATCTGGTGCATGTCCGGGATGAGCGCGGGGTCGGCCTTCTCGGGGTCGCCGAGCCAGACCCATGCGAACCGGTAGCGGTCGACGATCGGGAACGAGGGCACCGTGGCCGAGGGATTGATGGTCTCCTGCGCCGGCATCGACGTGCAGCGGCCCGCGGAGTTGTAGGTGATGCCGTGGTACGGGCATTGGATCTCGTCTCGACCCAGGGTCTTGCCCATCGAGAGGGGGGCGAGGCGGTGCCAGCACGCGTCGGCGAGGGCGACGGGCCGCCCATCCTCGGTGCGGAAGAGCGCGAGGGGCCGGTTGGCGATCGTGCGGGCGAGGGGTTTGCGGGTGAGCTCGTAGTCCCAGCCCGCCACATACCAGGCGTTGAGCGGGTGGGCGAGGGTCTTGTTGGTCGTGGAGGTCGGGTGCGACATGGCGATCCTTCCTGCCCGCCGCCATTGGCGGGCAAACAACTACCTATCTCCATAGATAGAGGGTGAGGCAAGACACACTTTATCTATGTAGATAGATAGTTGCAAGAGACGGATAGGGTGGCCGGGTGAGCCTCAGGAACGCCCTCCTGGCGATGCTGACGTCGCAGCCCATGACCGGCTATGACGTCTACAAGAACTTCCAGACCTCGGTCGGCTACGTCTGGCACGCGCCGGACTCGCAGATCTACCCCGAGCTTCGCCGCATGGAACAGGACGGACTGATCCGTGGCGAGACCGTGCCGTGGGGCAAGCGCGGCACCAAGAAGCGCTATTCGATCACGGAAGCAGGCGTCGAGTCCTTCCGGGCGTGGCTCAATGCGCCGCCCGAGTACCAGCGCGAACGCGATCCCGTTCGGCTGCGCGCCGCGTACCTCGAATGGGCCAGCCCCACGGCGTCCGCCGACTTCTTCCGCGCCCACATCGCGTACCACTCGGCTCGGGTCGAAGACTGGGAGGACATGATCCGCACTCTTCGCGATCACTCCAATCCGACCCTCGCCAAGCGGCTCGAGGGCAAATCCGAGGAGGAGGCCGAGCGGATCACGGCCTACAAGGTCTTCGCCTACGAGGGCATGATTGCGCGGGCCCAGACAGAGATCGAGTGGGCCGAGAAGGGGCTTGAACTCGTCGAGAGGCTCGAAAGGCGGGGCTAGGCTCGCGGGGGACGACGGCGGAAGGCGACTTTCCGCCGTCGTCCGTCCTTCGGCGTCTCCCTCGCAGAGACGCCCGACGTGAGGGCGGGCCTATACGCCTAGCCCCAGAGGGCCTTTCGCAGGAGGGTTCGCAGTGAGGTGAGCTCGTCTGGTGCGAGCGCTGAGAACTGCTCAGCCTCACATTCCCGCATCGCGGTCTCAGCCGTCGCGTGGAGGCGCTCGCCCTCAGGCGTCGCGAGCACGATCTTCTGCCTCCGGTCGGTCCGCCCCTGCTCTCGGGACACGAGCCCGCGCCCCTCGAGATCGTCCACGAGGGCCACGATCTGGCTCGGGTCCAGCGCGAGGAAGTCCGCGAGCTCGCGCTGGGTCGGCTCGAGGCCGCTGCACGCGAGGCGCAGCACCGAATACGACCGCTCGCGCAGCCCGAACTCGGCCAGGGCCTTGTTGTTGAATTCCGACCCCGCTGCCCGCAGCTTCGCGAGCAGGAGTCCGATGTCGTTGGCCACGGCTCCCTCGGCGAGCCGCGGGATCACCACCTCGTCGTGACCGCTCACAGGCCCACCTCCAACAGGTTCAAAAAATAACTCATTGACATTTTCAACGATCGGTCTTTTCATGGACTGTGACAAGGGTCTCACGTCCGGAACGCCGGGCGCCAACGGGACGAGCAGCACGAGTGCAAGGGAGCACGGCATGAGCCTGGCAGGCAAGGTAGCGATCGTCACCGGAAGCGGACAGGGCCTCGGCCTCGCCTACGCCCGGGAGCTCGCGCGGCGGGGTGCCGCCGTCGTCGTCAACGACGTCAACGAGGTGACCGCGGCCGCCGCGGTGGCCCAGATTGAGGCCGACGGCGGGAAGGCCACCGCCGTCGTCGTCCCCGTGGGTACGAGCGAGGCCGCGAAGGCGCTCGTCGACGGCGCGGTCGCCGCGTTCGGCCACCTCGACATCCTGGTCACGAACGCGGGCATCCTCCGCGACAAGAGCCTCCTGAAGATGACGGACGAGGACTTCGACCTCGTCATCAACGTCCACCTGCGCGGCACGTTCACGTGCGTCCGCGAGGCGTTCGCGTACTTCAAGTCCAACAACGTTGCCGGCCGCATCATCACGATCGGCTCCCCTACGGGCCAGCGCGGCAACTTCGGCCAGACCAACTACGCGGCGGCCAAGGCCGGGATCGTGGGCATGGTCCGCACGTGGGCGCTCGAGATGAAGAAGGCCGGCGTGACGGTCAACGCCGTCATCCCCGTCGCCGCGACTGCCATGACCAAGACCATCCCGTACTTCGCCAAGGCCGTCGAGGCGGACGAACGCGGCGAGGCCATGCCGGCCTTCTTCCGCCACGACCTCGGCTTCGGAACGGCCGACGACGTCGCGGGCCTCATCGCGTACCTCGCCTCCGACGCGGCGGCCGGGATCACCGGTCAGGCTATCGGCGCGGGCGGCGACCGCCTCCAGGTCTGGACTCACCCCGAGCCGGCGACGACGGACTACCGCGAGGGCGGCTGGACCTACGAGGCGCTTCAGGAGCAGGGCGGGCAGGTCATCGGCGGGCACCTGCAGAGCGTGGGCGAGGAGTTCCTCCCGCTGCCGGCGGACCTTCAGCCGCAGGCTCAGAGCGCAGCACCCGCCGAGGCGCGCTGATGCGCTACGAGCTCGGCATCGACGTCGAGAGGATCGACGCGATCGACATGCACGTCCACCTCGAGGTGGACGGCCACGGGCACGCGTCGCTCCCGGCGGCGCTCACGGAGGCTTCCGCGAAGTACTTCAAGGCCGAGGACCGCTCCCCGAGCCTCGACAAGATCGCGGACACGTACCGCGAGCTGAACATGGCCGCCGTCGTCTTCACCGTCGACGCGCGGACCCAGCTCCACCACGAGCCCAACAGCATCGAGGAGCTCATCGAGGGCGCGGCCCGCCACAACGACGTCCTCATCCCGTTCGGCTCCGTGGACCCGCGGACGGGGGAGGACGCGATCGCCCGCGCGAAGCACCAGGCCCTCGAGCTCGGCGCGCGCGGCTTCAAGTTCCACCCGTCCGTGCAGGGCTTCGATCCGTCCAGCGAGGAGTTCTACCCGCTCTGGGAGGCGCTCCAGGAGCTGGGCCTCCCGGCGATCTTCCACACCGGCCAGAACGGCATGGGCGCGGGCCTGCCCGGCGGCTATGGGATCAAGCTGCGGTACTCGAACCCGCTCCTGCTCGACGACGTCGCCGCCGACTTCCCGGGCCTGACCGTCATCATGGCGCACCCGTCGGTGCCGTGGCAGGACGAGGCGAACTCGATCGCGACGCACAAGGCGAACGTCTTCATCGACCTCTCGGGCTGGTCGCCGAAGTACTTCCCGGAGTCGCTCGTGAGGGCCTCGAACTCGGTCCTGCAGGACAAGGTCCTCTTCGGCACCGACTTCCCGCTCATCACCCCGCAGAAGTGGCTCGGCGCGTTCGCCGACCTGCCGCTCAAGGACGAGGTGCGCCCCAAGATCCTCAAGGGGAACGCGGTTCGCCTCCTCGGGCTGGGGGCGTGAGATGAGCACGACGACGGCGGAGCCCGCCGTGGGTGCCGCGGCACCGGGTTCCGGGCCGGCTTCCGGGAGCGGGGGCGAGGGCAGGCGGCTCTACGAGGTCGCCGACTGGTACGACGCCGAGGCCCTCCTGACCGACGACGAGCGCCGGGTCCTCGGGCGCCTCCGGAAGTTCCTCGATGACGAGGCCAGACCGCTGCTCGGCGAGTACTGGGATCGTGGCGAATTCCCCGAACAGCTGCGGCAGCCGCTCATCGACCTCGACCTCATGGAGCCGGCAGAGCTCACCGCCGGAGGCGGAGGCGAAGCCGGAAAGAACAGGCCGGCTCGCGGGATCTACCAGGGCTTCCGGATCTTCGAGCTGGCCCGCACGGACGCGTCGCTCGCGACGTTCTACACGGCGCAGGCGGGCCTGTTCCGCACTGCGATCCGCGTGGGCGCCTCGCCGGAGCAGCAGCGCGAGTGGATGCCGCGCGTCGTCGACTTCTCGCTCAAGGGGGTCTTCAGCCTCACCGAGCCCGAACACGGGTCCGACATCGCGGGCGGCCTCGCGACGACGGCGCGGCGCGACGGCCACGGGTGGGTCATCGACGGCGCGAAGCGCTGGATCGGCGGCGCGGCCACGGCCGACGTCCTGGCGGTCTTCGCGCGCGACGTCGCCGACGGCCAGGTCAAGGCGTTCCTCGTGCCGCGGACGGCGCCCGGTGTAACGGTGGAGAAGATCCACCGCAAGACCGCGCTGCGCATGATGCAGAACGCACACATTACGCTCAGCGGCGTGCGCGTCACCGAGGCGGATCGGCTCCACAACGTGAATTCGTTCAAGGACGTCGCCGCGATGCTGAGGGCTATGCGCTCGGACGTCGCGTGGATCGCCACCGGGATCCAGGCCGGCGCGTTCGAGGCGGCCCTCAAGTACGTGCGGGAGCGCGAGCAGTTCGGGCGCAAGCTCGGCTCGTTCCAGCTCGTCCAGGAGAAGCTCGCGCGCATGCTCGGCAACGTGACGGCGAGCCTCTCGCTCGTCGTCCGGCTCACCGAGCAGCAGGAACACGGCATTTGCCGCGACCAGGACTCGGCCCTCGCCAAGATGCAGACGTGCCTCGCGATGCGCGAGACCGTCGCCCTCGCCCGCGAGGTCGTGGGCGGCAACGGCATCACGCTCGACACCGACGTGGCCCGCTTCCACGCGGACGCCGAGGCCGTCTACTCCTACGAGGGCACGCACGAGATCAACGCCCTTATCGTCGGCCGCGCCCTCACGGGCACCAGCGCTTTTGCCCGATAGAACAGCGCCTAACGACACAACTGCGACGCATAGGCCCCAGAAAATCGCTCAAAAATGCCGTGAATTGTGTCGATAGAGACCGCGTCCCCATCGAAAGGAAACTGTAATGACCCAGCCCCGCCTCGTCGTCGACTTCGACAAGCTCCTCACCATGTCCGGCGCCGATCTCGGCGCGACCGACTGGCTCGAGATCACCCAGGACCGCGTCAACCTCTTCGCCGACGCGACCGACGACCACCAGTGGATCCACGTCGATCCCGAGCGCGCCAAGGACGGCCCGTTCGGCGTCCCCATCGCGCACGGCTTCCTCACGCTATCTCTGCTCATCCCGTTCTGGGGCGAGCTGTTCGACGTCGACGGCGTCACGACGAAGGTCAACTACGGCCTCGACCGCGTCCGCTTCACGTCGCCAGTGGCGGTCGGTTCGAAGGTCCGCATGGTTGGCCAGATCGCCGAAGTGACCGAGGTCAAGGGCGGCGCCCAGATCAAGGTCAACGCGACCATCGAGATCGAGGGCCAGGAGCGGCCCGCCGTCGTCGCCGAGTTCCTCGCGCGGTTCTACAAGTAACCCCTCACCCCCAGAGAATCCCCTAGGAACCACCATGTCCGGAACCACCCAGCTCACGCAGATGAGCACGGCCGCGCAGCGCAAAGAGGCGCGCACGGTCATCCTGTCCAGCTACCTGGGCAGCACCATCGAGTTCTACGACTTCCTCCTCTACGCGACCGCCGCGGCCGTCGCCTTCCCGACGGTGTTCTTCGCGGGCACCGACCCGTGGGCCGGGGCCGTCGAGGCGTACGCGACGTTCGCCGCGGGCTACGTGGCCCGTCCGCTCGGCGGCGTGATCTTCGGCCATTTCGGCGACCGGATCGGCCGCAAGGGCATGCTGATCGTCTCGATGACGGTCATGGGCCTCGCCTCCGCCGCCATCGGGCTCATCCCGGGCGCGAGCAGCATCGGGCCGTGGGGCGCCGTCATCCTCGTCCTCCTGCGCGTGCTCCAAGGCATCGCCGTCGGCGGCGAATGGGGCGGCGCGGCGCTCATGGCGCTCGAGCACTCCGACCCGAAGCGGCGAGGATTCTCGGCGTCGTTCGTCAACGCGGGCGCCCCCACAGGCGCCTTCCTGGGAACGGTCATGATGGGCCTCGTCTCGGCGCTCCCCCGCGGGGACTTCCTCGCCTGGGGGTGGCGTGTCCCGTTCCTGCTCTCGCTCGCGTTGCTCGTCGTCGGGCTCTTCGTCCGGCTCCGCGTCTCGGAGAGCCCGATCTTCGCTGCCGCCCTCGCCGCGGAGGAGGCGGCGCGACGGAAGACGGAGGCGAAGCCGAAGGTGCCGCTCCTCGAAGTGCTGCGCCGTCCCAAGGCCCTCATCTTCGTCATGCTTGCGGGTGCCGCCGGCTTCGGCCTTCAGGTCACCTTGTCCACGTTCGCGGTGACCTACGCCGTCTCGAAGGGCGCCCCACAGCAGGGCGTGCTGTACGCGTTCGCCGGCGCCTCGGTGCTCTCGATCGCGTTCGTGCTCTTCGGCGGCAGGATCTCGGACCGGTTCGGCCGCCGTCCCATCATGATCGCCGGCCTCGTGCTGTTCGTCGCGTACCTCTTCCCGATGTTCGCGCTCCTCGGCTCGGGCAACGTGGGGCTCGTGTTCCTCGCGTTCACGCTGGCCCTCCTCTTCCACTCGACGCTCTACGGGCCGTTCGCCGCGTTCGTCTCGGAGCAGTTCGGCACGACGTCCCGCTATACCGGGGCCGCGCTCGGCTACCAGCTCGCCACGCTCATCGGCGGCGGTTTCACGCCCGGCATCGTCGGCTCGCTCTACAAGGGGTCGGGCCTCAATGCGGGAGCCGTCGTGGGCTTCCTCGCCGCCCTGTCCCTCGTCTCCGCGGTGTTCATTCTCCTGACCCGCGAATCGAAGGACAATGACCTTACGGCCGTCCGCTAGGAGGACAGTCCCATGTACAACAACGGAGTTGGTTCCTGGCTCGAGCGGCGTCGGCCGAAGTCCGCGCCCAAGCCTGCACTGATCTCGGGTGAAAGGACCGTGAGCTACGCCGAGCTCGCGGAACGGACCGACCGCCTCGCCAACGCGCTGCGCCGCCGCGGCGTGGCGCGCGGCGACAGGGTCGCGTACCTCGGCGAGAACGATCCGGCTTTCGTGGAGACGTTCTTCGCGTGCGGCCTGCTCGGCGCGGTGTTCGTGCCGCTCAACACGCGGCTCGCCGCGCCAGAGCTGCAGTTCCAGCTCGACGACGCGGGCGTGCGCCTCCTCGTCAACGCCGAACGCCTCGACGCTCTGGCGGCGGCGGCCGCGGAGGGCACGGGCGTGCAGCGTCGCCTTGTCGTCGGCGACGTCGAGTCCCCTACCGCCGAGGTCGGGCCCGATACCGCCGAGGTCGGGCCCGGTACCGCCGAGGTCGGGTCCCCCGCCGTCGAACGCTATGAAGAAGCGCTCCTCGCCGCGCCCGCGGAGCCGATCGACGAGACAGTGACGCTCGACGACGGCGCCATGATCCTCTACACCTCCGGCACCACCGGACGCCCCAAGGGTGCGCTCCTCACGCACGGCAACATCACGTGGAACTGCGTCAACGTGCTCGTCGACACGGATCTCAGCTCTACGGACATCTCGCTCATGATCTCCCCGCTGTTCCACGTGGCCTCGCTCGACATGGGCCTCCTGCCCATCCTCCTGAAGGGCGGCACCGCGGTGCTCGAGCAGAAGTTCGAGCCGAGCCGGGCGCTCGAGCTCATCGAACGCCACCGCGTCACGACGCTCAACGGCGTGCCCACCACGTTCCAGATGCTCGCCGAGCAGCCGGCCTGGGCGACGACGGACCTCAGCTCGCTCACGAAGCTCACGTGCGGCGGCTCGGCGATCCCGGCGAGCGTGCTGGCGGCGTACGCGGCCCGCGGGATCGGGTTCTCCAACAACTACGGCATGACCGAGACCGCGCCGGGAGCTACGACGCTTCCGCTCGGGCGCGCGCAAGAGAAGATCGGCTCGGCAGGGCTTCCGCATTTCTTCACCGACATCCGGGTGGTCGACCCGATCGGCGAGGTCCTCGCGCCCGGGGAAGTGGGCGAGATCCAGATCTCGGGGCCAAACGTCATCAAGCAGTACTGGAACCGGTCCGACGCGACGCGGGACTCGTACGCGGACGGGATCTGGTTCAGGTCCGGCGACATGGGCTATCGGGACGAGGAGGGCTTCCTCTACGTGTCGGACCGGCTCAAGGACATGATCATCTCGGGCGGCGAGAACATCTACCCGGCCGAGGTCGAGGCCGTGATCGTGGAGCTTCCACAGGTCGCGTCGGTGGCCGTGATCGGGGTGCCGGACGAGAAGTGGGGCGAAGTGCCGAGGGCGATCATCACCATCAGGGAAGGGGCGGAGCTTTCCGACGACGACGTGCGGGCCTACCTCGACGGACGGCTCGCGCGGTACAAGATCCCGAAGTCGGTCGTGTTCGTCGAGGACATGCCCCGGACGGCGAGCGGCAAGATCCGCAAGGCGGAACTCCGGAAGCAGTACGCCTCGTAGAGTTTCGCGGTTGAGTGTAGGAGCCCGGCCGGCCTAACCCTGCGCCAAGGCGCGGCGCGATGCGCCCGTGCGGGGACCGGTGGGCACAACCGGCAGGACCGCGGTGCTGCTCACGCGAGAGACGCGAGCAGCGCCGCCGGGACGATCATGACAGGCACGAGGATGAGTCCGGCGGCCGCATAGCCCCACCACGAGATGCGCACGCCGAGCCTGCGGAGCTGTTCATGCCAGATGAGCGTCGCGAGCGAAGCCCACGGGGTGATGAGCGAACCGACGTTGACGCCCACAAGGAGTGCCGCGAGGCGGGCCTGTCCGCCAGCGGCCTGCTCCAATGCAAGATATGCGGGCAGGTTGTTGATCACGTTCGCGCCGAGCGCGCCCACAGCGGCCACCCTGACCAGATCGAACGGCCCGTCGCCGGAGCCCAAGAGGCCAGCCGCAACGGCCTGCGCCCCGAGACCGCGGAGCGACTCCATGACCACGAAGAGCCCGCTGGCGAAGAGGATGAGCTGCCACGGCACGAGCGACCAGGAAAGCGCCGAGCGCCGCATCAACCAGAATGCCGCGACGAGGAGGGCGGCCGCCGCGAGTGACGGGATCCAGACCGGGATGCCTGAGACGAGCGCGGGGAGCAGGAGTGCGAGCACGACCCCCCCCGATCCTCAGCAGTGCCGCGCCGGCCGGGGGATCGTCCGCGTCGACGGGCACAGGGGCCGGGGGCTGCGAGGCGTACCGTCGGGCCAGTTCCTTCCGGAACAACAGGGCCACGGCGACGGATGGCACTAATGCGCACCATGCAGCGGGCAACGCCATGCGTGCAGCGAACGCCGCCGGAGAGGCGCCTCCGAGGGTGTTCAGCGCGAGCAGATTCGTGAGGTTCGAAACGGGCAGGAGCAGCGACCCGGTATTTGCGAGCCACACGGCCGTGAGTGCGAACGGCAGCGGGGCAAGCCCACAGCGGCGCGCGAGGATCACGACGATCGGCGTCAGGAGGACCGCCGTCGTGTCAAGGGAGAGGAACACGGTTGCCGCGAGCGAGAGCGCCGTGACGAGGCCCCAGAGCGTCCACGCCCGGCCGCGGCCCCAACGACGAAACTGCTGGGCGATCCACTCGAACAGCCCGGACGCGTTGAGTAGCTCCGTCACCACCGTGATGGCGGCGACGAACACAAGAATCGGCACCACGCGGTCAGCAAGCGCGCCGAGGGCAGCCCACGGGAGCAGCCCCGAAGCCACCGCCGCAAGTCCGACGGCGAGCAGGATGGCACCCGTGACTGCTAGAGGCATGCGGTCAGTCTAGGGCCGGGCATCGGCGGGCCGTCCCTGCGCCACCCGAACGCCGCCTATGCTGGGAGGGGCAAGAGGAGAGAACAGATGGACGGGCGCAGCCAAGGTCTGCGCGGCGATCGCCGCGTGACCCTGACTGAGGTGGCCAAACGCGCAGGCGTCTCACGGTCCACCGTCTCCTTCGTACTCAACGGTCGAACTGATCTACGGCTTTCAGCCGATACCTTCACTCGAGTCCGCCGTGCGGCCGACGAACTCGGATACAGCCCCAACGCGACGGCCAAGACGTTACGCACCGGCAGGTCGGGTACGGTCGCACTCGTGTCCGACTTCATCGGCACGACGTCGTTCGCGAACGCGATGGTACGTGGCGTACTCGAGTCGCTTCACGACGCTGACACGCTGCTCTACACGGTGGACACCCAGGGAGAGCCGTCACTCGAGTCGAAGTTGCTGCGGAGCCTCATCAACCGAGACGTCGACGGAATCATCTACGGGTCGATGTTCACCCGAACCATCGCCGTCCCGGAACTGCTGCGAAACGTACCCTTCGTTCTCTTGAACTGCGTGTCGGATGACCCAGACACCGCGGCGGTCATCCCGGACGAGGTCGGTGCCGGGGCGACAGCGGCCTCGGCTCTGCTCGCCGCCGGACACCGCGATCGCATCTGGTTCGTCGGGATTTTCCCCCCAGGGACCACAGGGGGCGCCGCCTGGCACAGCTGGAGTCCCCTCGCGCTCCCGGAGAGGCTTCAGGGGATCGACGGGGCGCTCGCCGCGGCCGGCACCGAGCTCGCGGGCAGCGTGGCGATCGCCGATGACTGGGATGTGGCCAACGGCTACAGCAGCGTTGCGAAGCTCGTCGCCTCGGGCGCCACCCCGTCCGCCCTCATCTGCATCAACGACGCGGTCGGGGTCGGCGCGTGCCTGGCGCTTCAGGAGGCGGGCATGCGGGTCCCCGACGACGTGTCGGTGATGGCGTTCGACGGCAGCCCTCTCACGACGGCCGTCCGGCCCACACTGACTTCCGTGGCTCTGCCGCACGAACAGCTGGGCCGGCTCGCGGCCCAGCTGTTGCTCGACGGCACGGCCGCTCCGCGCGTTCATCGCGTGCCGATGACGCTGTCGCCTGGCCATTCCATCTCCGCACCGTCCTCAGCCCGCTGAGCCCGGAGCGGTCCACAAGATTGTTTATTTTTACAACTATTGATCTTGACATGTGCTATATCGGTATAGCACCATGATTTGACGCCGACGAGATTCTCTGGTTCGTTCGTGGCGCTCCGTTCGACAATCCGACTACGAGGGAGTATTCGCATGTCCACATCAGGTACGGTCAGGCCGGCCCCGAATGCGTGGTGGGTCGGTGTCGTTTGCGGCCTGGCCACGTTCGTGGATACCGGCATCACGACCGGAATTCCGATCGCGCTGGTGCTGTTCCAGGCGCTCAAGCCCGACATGCCGGGCCTCTCCCCAACAGAGGTCGGTCTGCTCACGGGTGCGCTCACCGCAGGCGTGGCGATCGGATCGCTGTTGGGCGGCAGGTTGGGCGACCACTGGGGCCGCCGCACGGTCTTCCTCGTCACCATGGCCGTCACCGCTGTCGGCGCCGCCATTCCTCTCCTGGGCGTGGCTCTTCCAACCCTCCTCATCGGCGTGTCTCTCATCGGCATCGGTGTGGGTGCCGATCTCCCGGTCGCCCTCGCGACGATCTCTGAGGCGGCCAACGACCGCAATCGCGGCAAGATCCTCGTGTTCTCGAACCTGTTGGGCGGTTTCGGCATCCTCCTCGCCGTGCTGCTGGCCATCAACTTCGGTGCCTCCGGTCCCGCGGGCGGTCTGGTCATCTTCGGCACCTTCGCGGCGGTGGCCCTTGGCGTGTTCCTCCTCCGACTGACGATTCCCGAGTCGGCGTCCTGGCTCACCGCGCGCGACGAGCATCGCGCCGGAATCCACACCGTTCGCGCCGAGCGGGTTCGCCTCCGCGACTTCGGGCAAGTCCCGTACCGTCGCCCGTTCTTCACCCTGATCGGCTACTACGCGCTGGCCGCGATGGCCACGAGCGTCGCCGGAAGCTTCGGCACCTTCGTCGCGGTCAACATCACGGGCGCCTCGATCGCGGAGTACAACTCATGGACCACTCTGGCCATGCCCGCCGCAATCGTCGCCGCGATCTGGTTCATGGCCGTCGTCGACACGAAACTTCGGATGTCCTACTACGTGGTGGGCTCCATCGGCGTCGTCCTCGCGAACCTGCTTCCCGTCATCTTCGGATTCAGCTTGCCCGCGCTCATCGTCTCCACGGTGGCCACCGTGTTCTTCAGCGCCTTCTGCTTCGAGACGATCATGAAGGTCTGGACCCAGGAATCGTTCCCGACCATGCTGCGGGCCACTGCGCAGGGAACCGTCTACGCCGTCTCCCGGTTCGCAACCGCCGGACTGAACATCGTCACTCCGGCACTCGTCCTGCTCAACCCGAGCGCCCTGTACGTCGGCGTGTCAGTCCTCGCAGGCGCAGGGTTCTTCATCGGCTGGCTTGGGTTCCGGCGAAACGCGCGCAACGAATTCGACCTCGAGTCGGCGCTTGTCTCCCCGCAGGGCGAACTCGACGCGACCCCCGTTCGGGAGGGAGAACAGTCATGACCGTGATTCGGCCATTTCAGACCATCGTGGACGGGCTCTGCCTGCGCGGCACCCACTACTCGCCGCCGCCGCCCGAGCCGGGCCCGACCGCAGTGCTCTTCCACGGCTTCGGGAACTCGCGGGTCGAAACGACCTGTCTGTTCGTCACCCTTGCGCGCCGACTCGCCGCGACTGGCATCGGAGTCATCGCCTACGACCGCGCAGGCCACGGCGAGAGCGACGGCGAGTTCTTCGATACGTCCGTCTCGCTGGATGTCCGCCAGGCGCACGACGTCCTGGCGGCCATCGCCGACCTCGATGACGTCGATGCGGGCAATCTGCATCTTGTCGGCATGAGCCTTGGATCGGTCATCGCGTCCGTGGTCGCTGCGGAGTCGGCGCTGCCGCTTCGCTCCCTGACGATGTGGTCGACCGCAGCGATGTTCGCGGACGAGATCCGCAGCGGCACCCTGCAGGGACGCTCCCTGGAAACCTTGGATTCCGAGGGATACTTCGACTTCCTCGGCATGCGGATGGGCCCGGCGATGCGCGACGACGCGGAGTCGTTCGACGTCTACGGCCGCGCGGCCGCCTACGCCGGGCCAGTTCGCCTCCTCCACGGAACCGCGGACTTCATTCCGCTCTCCTACGCCGAGCGCTACCTGCAGGTCTATGGCGAGCGAGGCGAGCTGATCGTTGTCGAAGGCGCCGACCACGGCTGGGCGCAGCTTCCCCAACGTGACCAGGTCATCGCCCACACGGGGGACTTCATCAGCCGGCACGCGACGCTGAGGGTGAACGAATGACGGCGGCAACGTGCGGGGAGGTCCTCTCCCTGCCAGGCGGCAGTGTCCGCATCGAGGGCCATCTCGACTTGGTTTCCGTACCCGGCGGAGTGCGCCCCGTCCGAATCCCCGTGCATCACTGGTCGCACTTTCCGCCCGCCGGCGAGAACCTGCGCGCCATCGCCTCGGCCGCGAGCGGCGTGCGTCTCCGAATGGAAACGACAGGTTCGCGGGCCGCCCTCCGTGTCCGGTGCACCCACATCCAGATCGGGGACATACCGCGGCCACGCAACCGGTTCGTCGCCCAGATCGACGGCGTGACGGTCGCAACGGCCGAGGCTCCCATCAATCACGTGCTGCACGTCTCGGTCGCGGGCGACGACGCGACGACCGTAGCGCACAGCGCCTCGTCACTCGTCGAGTTCGATTCGCTGCCCGTGGGGGAGAAGACAGTCACGGTGTTCCTCCCGCAAGGGGTGATCATCGACCTGCTCGACGTCGGCGGCGACGCCCCGGTGTTCGCGGCCGCAGAGACTGGCCAGCCGGTCTGGATCCACCACGGCAGCTCGATCAGCCACTGTGTCGAACCGGCGCTGCCCACGAGCGTATGGCCCGTCGTCTCCGCCGCGATCGCCGGCCTCGACCTCATCAATCTCGGCTTCGGGGGCCAGTGCATGCTGGATCCGTTTGTCGCGGATTCGATCGCCGCCGCGCCCGCCGACGTCATCTCGCTCAAGGTGGGGGTCAACATCGTCGGCGCCCGGTCGATGGATCAGCGCACCTTCGTCCCGGCACTCCACGGCTTCCTGGACCGCGTCCGGCGGGGGCATCCCGATACACCGATCGTGCTCGCCTCCTCCATCCTGTGGCCCGGAAGCGACGACACCCCCGGGCCGAGCGACGTTGAATTCCTCGCGGATGGAGGCATCCGCTGCCACACCAACGGAGACCTCGCCGACGTCGGCAGGGGAGCGCTCACGCTCGCCGCCTCCCGCGGACACGTCGAGCACGTCGTCGACGTGCGGCGCAGCGCGGGCGAGAACATCGCCTACCTCGACGGACTCGCCCTCTATGGTCCAGCCGACCTCGCGCGCCACCCGCTGCCGGATTCTCTCCACCCCGACGCCGATCTCTACGCCGAGATCGGCCGCCGATTCGCACACCTCGCGTTGGGCGAGGACGGCCTCGTACCCCGCTCGACGCTCGGGCGGTCCTCCCTGCGAACACCATGAGGCTCGCTGAGGAAGTGGCTCCCGTGGGGGCGGTGTTCCCGGCCGCTACGGCGTGGGTGGTTGGCCTGGGTTCCGCGTCGCGGAGGTCGGCGTCGGGGCCGCCGGGCTGACGGTGGGCGACGGCGGGACATGGGTCTCGAGGTCCGCGCGCACGAGGGCGACGGCGGCGAGGACGTCCTGCTTGCGGGCGGGACTGAGCTTCCCCTGGGTCGCGGCGTCGTTGGCCTGGGATTCGATCGTGGAAAGGTCGTGGAGCGCCTCGGCGTACTGCCCCGCCGCCGCCTCGCTGCGCACCCGATCGGTCGAGGCCTGAAGGCCCGCGGCGAACTGCGCATCGAGGTCCGACGGCGCCTGGCCGCACCCCGCGAGCACGGCCGCGGTGAGGCCGAGAGCCGCCGCCGTCGGTGCGAGGCGGCGGGCCTTCGCGATCACAGGGTCACCCTCCGTCCACGGCGTGAGAGTTCACCGAGCACGCTCGGCGGCATGCGCAGGACGGCGGCGACCTCGTCTCCGCGGGGGCGCGCGGAGGGATCCTTGGCTGTCATGCGGGGCAGGAGGCCGACCCAGGGATCGCCGAGCCGTTCCGGCACGCGCGGGTCGCGGAGGAGCCGGGCGACGGCGGATTCGACCGCGCTGCCCGGGAACTCGATGACCCCCGTGAGGCACTCGAGGAGGACGAGTCCGAGCGAATAGATGTCCGTCGCCGGGCCGATCTCCTCGCCGCGCGCCTGCTCGGGGCTCAGGTAGCTCGCGGTTCCGACGGTCGCGTTCGTGAGGGTCAGGCGCGCGCCGTCCGTGACCCGCGCGATGCCGAAGTCTGTGAGCTTTGCGGGGCGGCGTGAGCGCGCGCCCGGCACCGCATCGGGGACGAGGATGTTCGCGGGCTTGATGTCCCGGTGCACAATGCCGAGCTCGTGCATGTAGGAGAGCGCGCCGGCCACGTCGGCACCCAGGCCGCGGACGTCGTCGTCGTCCATCGGTCCCTGGACGAGCCGACGGCGCAGGTCGGCACCCGCGACGAACTCCATGACGAGGTAGGTGACGTGCTCGGCACCGTCTTCGGCGACCTCCCGGCCGGCGTCGTACAGCTGGACGAGGTTCGGGTGGCTCAGCCGGGCGAGGACTTCCATCTCGGCGCGGCGGCGCTGATCGTCCTCGTGGTCCGGGGCGAGGGCACGGAACGTCTTGACCGCGACCGTGCGGCCGAGGAATTCGTCGCGAGCGCGATGCACTGTAGCCATGGCTCCGCTGCCCGCAACCTCGAGCAGACGATACCGCCCGCCGACGAGGGAGGACTTGAGCCGGGTGTCGCTTTCGGCCACGATCTGCCCTTTCGACCCGGACTGCCCCTTTGATTTCACGGTAGACCCGATGCGAGTAAAAGCTGTGGCGGCGCACCGGGGGAAGTCAGGGCCGTTTCCGCAGGCTTTCGAGGGCATCGAGGACGAGGTCGAGGCCTACGTCGAACTCGTCGGCGAAGTCGTAGCCGCCCGGCAGGATGACAGCCCGCATGAACTCCGCGAGGTGCGGAAATCCGGCTCCCGCAGCCCCGCCGAGCATCGAGGACGCGAGCTCCGAGGCGGTCTCGGCGTCGAACGGGAGCGCCTGCTCTTGGACCGCGAAACCGTAGACGAAGGCGTCGAGGAGCGCGTACGCGTGGCCGGCCGCGCGGATGCTGAAGCCCGCTCCGCGGAGGAAGCCCAGCACGGCGTCGTGATGGCGCAGGTTCGCGGGCCCCGGGGCGGAGCGCGATTCGAGGAGGCGCAGGGCCCACGGATGGCGTCGAAGGGCTTCTCGCTGGGAGCGGGCGCGCGTGCGCATCCCGGCCTGCCAGTCGGTGCCTGCCGGGAGCGTGATCTCCTCGAACACGCAGTCGACCATCGCGTCGAGCAGGGCGATCTTGTTGGGCATGTGGTGGTAGAGCGACATGGCCTCGACCCCGAGCGCGTCTCCGAGCCGCCGCATGCTCAGGCGTTCGAATCCCTCGGCGTCTGCCACGGTGATCGCCTTCGCGACGATCTCGTCCCGGCTGAGGCCTGCCCCGCGCCGCGCCACTCCCGCCATGTTCTCCGTCCCTTGACGTGCTTACAGCGTAAGGCTATCGTTCCTTACATCGTAAGGTTTGCTTTGGAGGCCAGCCATGTCACGCGAAATCGTCAGCCAGTCCACGAGCCACCCGGTGCTCCCCGCGGTTCCGCCGCCCATCCCCGAGGTGATGCCGGCCGTCATGCAGGGCCGCTACTCGGACGAGCTCGCCACGGCGCTCTCCCTGAAGGAGGCTCTCGTGCCGCGCCCCGGCAAGGGCCAGGTGCTCGTGCGGGTCGAGGCCGCCGGCGTCGACCGCGGCGTCTGGCACCTTGCGACCGGCCGTCCCTTCGCCCTTCGGCTCGGGTTCGGATACTCGGGACCCCGGCAGCCGATCCAGGGTCTGGACCTCGCGGGGACCGTGGCCGCAGTGGGGGAGGGCGTGACCGGGTTCGAGATCGGCGAGGCCGTTTTCGGGACGGGAACCGGCGCGTACGCGGCGTTCGCCCTCGCGCCCGCCACCGCGTTGGCCCACCGGCCCGCGGGCCTCGAGGCCTCGGCAGCCGCGGCGCTGCCGGTCTCGGGATGCACCGCGCTGCAGGCAGTCCGCGACCACGCCCGGGTGCGCGCGGGGCAGCGCGTCCTCGTGATCGGTGCCTCAGGCGGCGTGGGCTCGTTTGCCGTGCAGCTCGCGGTGGCCGCGGGCGCGGGCGTGACCGGGGTCGCGAGCGCGGCGAAGCACGATTTCGTGCTCGGCCTCGGCGCGATGGACGCTATCGATCACGCCCGCGAGGAGATCAATGCGCGCGGCGGGGGGTACGACGTCGTCATCGACATCGCCGGCAACCGCCCGCTGGGGGTCCTTCGTCGCGTTCTCGCGCCGCACGGGCGGCTCCTGATCGTGGGCGGCGAGCACGGGGGACCGCTGCTGGGCGGCATCGACCGCCAGCTGCGGGCGCAACTCATCGCCCCGTTCACTGGGCAGCGGATGGGAGGGATGCTCGGCCGCACCACGCGAGCTGACCTCACCGCGCTCGGTGAGGCGTTCGACGGCGGAGGGCTGCGGTCCGTCGTGACAAGGACCTACCCGCTCGCCGAGGCCGGCGCGGCGCTCGCCGACCTCGGGGCAGGCCGCATCTCCGGCAAGGCCGTGGTGCTCGTCAGCGGTCCTCCATCGCCTCAGCAGCGATGATGACCGCGTCCTCCCGGTCTGACAGGGGGTACGCCACGTCGTCGTCGCCGTCTTTCGCGCTCATCCGTTCGCCAAGGACTTGTCGATGAGGAAGATGTTGAAGTCGGCGAACTCCTTCGGTGTGTGCCTGACGCTGAGGTCGCGGTAGGCCTCGCTGAGCGGACGCATGTCCGCTGCGGGGAACCATGGCTCGGGAAGACGCGCACCCCACGCGGGTGAGTCAGCTGGTAGCTCTGGCCGCGGTGGCGATGAGGTTCGCGACGATCTGCGGGTGGCTGAGCATCGCTACATGCGACGAGGTTGGCACCTCGATCACCTTGCGGGCGTTCGCGCGGCTGTACATCCAGCGTTGGCAGGCGGGCGGGATTGCCTTGTCCTGGCCGGCGACCAGACCCCACGTTGGGATCGTCCGCCACGCGGCGGCCGTCGTCGGGTAGATGAACGAGTCCGCATCGAAGGGTCGTTGGGTGGCCTGCAGCACCCGGAACGTCGATGCGGGGATATCGGCGGCGAAGGCGGCCTGGCCGTCCTTGCTCAAGTAAAGGTCTGTCCCGGTGGTCCCGTCGGGCTTGGTGTAGGGCACCGGTACGCTCACGGGCAGCACTTCGCTGCCGGGGAACTTGTTGATGAGATCCGCTTGGGTCTCGCCCATATCGGGCACGAACGCGGCAATGTAGACGAGCGCCTTGACGTTGGCCTTCCCGGCGGCGGCGTTTGTGATGACGGTCCCGCCCATGGAGTGCGCAACCAGCACGACGGGTCCCGAGATCGAGTCGAGCAGGCTCGCGATGTAGGGGGCGTCGGTGGGGATGCCGCGCAGCGGGTTCGAACCGCAGATCGTCGTGTAACCCCAGGATTGCAGCATTCCGATGGTCGCGTTCCAGCATGATGAGTCTGCGTATCCGCCGTGCACGAGGACAACGGTCGGCTTTGCGTTCCCATCGCCTGCGGCGGCTTCAGCGGTGGCTGCCGATGCGGTCGCCGTCTCGAAGGGGCTGACCGCCAGCGCGGCCGCCCCGGCTGCGACCGCGCCTGCCGTCAAGACGTGCCGGCGTGACATATTCGAGCTCATGATCTCCTCCAGTTCGTTCGGGTGTGACGTTCGATTTCAGGAGAGCGAGGCCGCCGCTTGGCCGATGAGGTCGGCCACGATGCGCGGCTGCGAGACGTAGATCGCGTGGCTGCCGGGCGTCTCTACGATGGTGGCCCCGATGCGCTCCGCCATAGAGGCCTGCGCAGCCGGCGGGATCATGCGGTCCTGAGCGACGTGCAGGTACCAACTGGGCTTTTCGCGCCAGGCGGCCTTGGTGACGACACCGCCGAGGGCGTCGAGGCCCCATGGCACCTGCGAATCGCCCATGAATGCCGCTTCCTGGGGCGTCACGTCGCCGGCGAAGGATGCAGCGAACTTCGAGCGGTCGAGGAACAGGCTGCCGTTGACTGGCGGCAGGATCGGCGGTTGCGGGCCGCTCGCGGGGAAGGTCGCGAGGAGAGAGTTGACCGACTCGCCCTGGTCTGGCGCGAACGCGGTGATGTACACGAGTGCGCTGACCTTGTCGTGGGTGCCGGCCTCGGTGATCACCGCCCCGCCGTACGAGTGGCCGACCAAGACGACAGGACCGTCGACGTCGTCAAGCACGTCGCGCGTGGTCGCGGCGTCGTCGGCGAGCGACTTGGTCGGGTTCTGCACGATCCGGACCGTGTGGCCGTCATCGGTCAGCGCGTCGTAGACGCCGCGCCATCCGGATCCGTCGACGAACCCGCCGTGCACGAGGACGATGGTGGCACTCATGAGAACTCCTTCTGTCGCTGGGAACACTCACGAATCTAGGGACCTGGCGTCCTCGCCGAATCGGTCAGATGACTTAGATCCCGGGCCTCGCACTCCTGCTAGTCTCAGATCCGTGCCCGGTCGGGGTTCCCCTCCGCTCGTCGGACGCGAGCGTGAACTGAGGCTGCTGCATGCGTTCGTCGACGAGGCCGCGGTCGACGGCGGCGCGCGCGTCATCGCGGGCGAAGCAGGGGTCGGAAAGACCGCTCTCGCGGATTCCGCGGCCGACTATGCCGCGGGGCGCGGGATGCGCGTGCTGCGTGCTGCAGGGGTGGAGTTCGAGGCGGAGGTTGGTTTCGCGGGTCTCCACCAGCTGCTGGCCCCGCTCCTCACTGAGCTCGCCGGCCTGAACCCGACCTATCGACGTGCGTTGGCAGTCACCCTCGGCATCGAGGATGGTCCTGCACCGGACCGCCTGACCCTCGTCAACTCGTTGGTCGCGCTGCTGACGGGAGCATCCGATGCTCCCGTTCTAGTCGTGGTCGATGACGCACATTGGTTGGACCAGGCGAGCGCGAGCGCGCTAGCCACGCTCGCGCGCAGGCTAAAAGGCAACCAAGTGGCCTTCATCGCGGCGGTGCGCTCCGAAGAGCCCAGCCTCTTCCACCAAGCCGGCATCGACGAAATCGCGGTTGCGCCGCTGGACGACCCGTCGGCGGAGATGCTGATGGCCACGATATTCCCGCGCCTTCCGCAGCGCGCCGTGCGCACCGTCCTCGGAGAGGCGCAGGGGAACCCGCTCGCGCTGATCGAGCTGCCCGTGCCGTTAGGGGACGACTCGCCCGAACCTCCCATCGCCCGTACTCCTGTGGGCCGGCGACTGCGCCAGCACTTCGAGCGGCTCATCGGCACACTGCCCGCAGCAACAAGGGCACAGCTGCTGCACGCGGCGCTCGACGGCTCGGGCGACGTTTTCCCCGCCGCGTCAGCGCCCGACCTCGGCCCTGCCGAACGCGCCGGACTCGTGCGTATCCACCCGCTCACCCGTGGCGTGCAGTTCCGACACCCCCTGACCCGCTCATCAGTTGTCGAGCTGGCAACCGACGAGGAACGACGCATCGCGCACCGCGAGCTCGCCGACCGATACCCGGCTGACTCGGAGCGACACGCATGGCATCTGGCGGCCGCAGCGATCGCACCCGACGAGCAGATCGCGCGTCTGCTCGAAGACGCGGCATTGCGCTCGAAGCGGCGCGGCGACCCTGTCGGAGCCATCGGACTGCTGATGCGTTCGGCGGAGCTAAGTCCAGGCCAGGACGACCACCACCGTCGGGCGATGTTCGCAACCTACCTCGGCGCCGATGTCACCGGCGACCTGGTGAATCCTCGCATCCCCGCCGTGTCAGAGGGGGGTCGCAGTCACACGGTGGCGACGGCTGTCGCGGCGGCGGCGTACATGGTCAATAGCGGAGGCGATGCCGACGCGATCCATCGCGTCTTGCTCAGCGCGTTGCGCAGCGTTCCGAAGCCGCTGGCGGAGTGGAACGAGCCGCTCGCCGAGATCGTCTACGTGCTGATGGCGAACGGCTCGTTTGGCTCTCGCGCGGACCTCGTCGCGGACTATTGGAATGCCCTGGACGAGTTGGGCCTTGAGCCGCCAGAGAATCTGCAGCTGCTCGGCCACACGTTCCTCGAGTCCGCGACCCGCGCACAGGAGTGGCTCCCGGTGCTTGACGCGGCGATCGCCGCCATCGATGACGAGTTCGACACCGCGCGCGCCGCCAGGCTCGGCATCGCCTCGATGTACGTCGACCGCACCGCTGCGTGTCGTCCGGCACTGTGGCGGCTCGTGGACCACGGACGCGCGGGCGGGGCGATCGCGTCCGCCATCAAGGCGTTCGCGCTCCTCGGCTTCGACGCGGTGCTGACCGGCGACTGGGATGCCGCGCTGCGAATCGCGGACGAAGGCCTCAACTACACCGACCGCCATCATTACCGGCTGCTCGGCGGATTCCTCCGCTACGCGCAAGCGATGGTCGCGGCCGCTCGCGGGGACGACGAACTCGCGCGGCGCATCGCGACAGAGCTTGTGTCGTGGGGCGCGCCGAACCGCATCGGATTCGTGCTGCAACTGTCCGCCCACGTCAGCGCAGTCGCCGCCCTCACACGCGGGGATTACAAGGTCGCGTATGGACACGTGCTGGAGGTGTGCTCGCCCGAGACGCTTCCGTCCTACAAGCCCGCGGCATTGTGGATGCTCTTTGACCTCGTGGAGTCAGCGGTGCGCGCGGGACGGATGGAGAACGCGCGGGCCCATGTTGCCGACATCTGCGCCGCCCACGTCGCCAAGATCTCGCCACGACTGGCGCTCGTGACGGCTGGCGCGGAAGCGCTGGTGGCGACCGGAGACGACGTGACAAGGGCGTTCGAGGCGGCCCTTGCCCTTCCCGGCGCGATCGGATGGCCGTTTCTCGTTGCCCGCATTCGGCTCGGATATGGAGAGCGGCTGCGCCGGATGAAGTCCACGAGCGAGGCCCGGCGCCAGCTGATGATGGCCGCCGAGGCATTCGACTCTCTCCGTGCCGTCCCGTGGGCGGCTCGAGCGCGCGGCGAACTGCGGGCCACGGGCTGGGTCGTGGAGTCCCCAGCTGCCCAGGCCCTCACGCCGCAGGAGCGGGAGATCGCAGCCCTCGCAGCGGCTGGCCTCACCAACAAGCAGATCGGCGAGCGGCTCTACCTGTCGCCACGGACCGTTAGCGCGCACCTCTATCACTTGTTCCCCAAGCTCGGCGTGACGTCACGCGCCGCGCTGCGCGATGCCCTCCGCGAGCAGCGCTCGGATCAGGTTTAGCAACACGCCTAATCGCTGAGCCTTACATCCCCGCGTGGTCGAACGCGATGGTGGGGAGGTCGACGATGTGGGCGCCGCCGTCGGCCACGAGGACCGAGCCCGTCATGTAGGAGGACTCGTCGGAACCCAGGAAGCGCACGATCGACGCGATCTCGCTCGGCGCGGCGGGCCTGCCGAGAGGGACGTCGGCGGTGACTGCCGCGTACCCGGCGGCTCGGCTGTCGAGGCCCGCGTGGCCCGCGAACTCGTCCATCTCGGCGTCGGCCATGGGAGTCGTGACCCAGCCCGGGCACACGGCGTTGACGCGCACGCCGTGCCGGCCGTAGTCGCGCGCGAGGGTACGCGTGAGGCCGATGAGGGCATGCTTGCCCACGGTGTAGCCCGCGACGGACGGTCCCGCGAACAGCCCCGCGAGCGAGGAGATCACCACGATCTGGCCCTTCGACTCGATGAGCGCGGGGAGGGATTCGCGGGCGGCGACGAACGCCGTCGTCAGGTTCGCTCGCAGCGAGGCCTCCCACGCGGCGTCGTCCGTATCTCCCACGGACGAGAAGCCGTGCCCGCCCGCGTTGGCCACGAGGACGTCGAGGCGGCCGTACTCGGCGAGGATGGCCGCGAGGCCGTTCCGCACCGATTCGGCGTCCGCGGCGTCCATTTCGACGGCGAGGCCACCGACCGACGTCGCGACCTCCTTGAGCGGGCCGATCCGACGACCGGCGACGACGACGCGCGCGCCTTCCGCGGCGTAGCGCTCGGCGATGGCCGCGCCGATTCCCGTTCCGCCGCCCGTGATGAGCACGACCTTGTCAGCGGTGCTTGAACCTGCGTAGCCCATGGGTCTCCTTCGTCCGGGCGCGGCTCGCTCCGGCCGCCTCGCTTCTGTGCCGCTTTCTATGGTGCCTGTGGGACCCCGGCACGCGGCGGGACTGTGCGCGCTCGGCCAAGGATCCTGCGCGAGACGACAACCGCCCACCAAAATCCCCCGGTGTTCCGCCAGACTGGGACGAGGGAGGAGAGGAAGGTGGCGATGCGCGCAATCCGCGAAGATCTCACCACTCGCGCCGCGTACGTCTCGGACGCCTCGATCTACCGGCGCGTGCCCGCGGCCGTCGCGGAGCCTTCCACGGTCGAGGAGATCCGCGAGCTGCTCGCGCTCGCTCGTGAGCGCGGGTGGCCCGTCACGTGCCGCGGCGGCGGCACCTCCGTCGCGGGGAACGCGATCGGCGACGGCCTCGTCGTCGACCTGTCGAGGCACTTCAACCGGATCCTCTCGATCGATCCGGATGCCATGACGGCGACGGTTGAACCTGGCGTCGTGTGCGACACCCTGCGCGCGGCGGCGGCCGAATTCGGACTCACGTACGGGCCCGACCCCTCGACCCACTCGCGCTGCACGATCGGCGGGATGGTCGCCAACAACGCGTGCGGCTCCCACTCGGTCGCGTGGGGGACCAGCGCGGACAACCTCGTGGCCGTGACGGTCATGCTCGCCGACGGCAGCGAGGTCTCGCTCGGACCCGGCGGGACGTCGGATGCGCGGATCACTCGCGAGCTGCGGGCGATCAGGGATCGGAACCTCGCCGTCCTGCGTACAGAGCTGGGCCAGTTCCCGCGGCAGGTCTCGGGCTACGGCCTGCACCATCTCCTGAGCGAGAACGGCTTCGACGCCGCGAAGGCCTTCGCCGGGAGCGAGGGGACCTGTGGGATCATCACGCGCCTCACCGTGCGGCTCGTGCGGAAGCCCGCGCATACGGCGCTCGCCGTTCTGGGCTTCGCCGATGCTTTCGAGGCCGCGGCCGCGGCGCCGTCGTTCCGCGTGCCCGGCGTGTACACGATCGAGGGAATGGGCGCCGACCTCATCGAGGCGCTTCAGGCTCGCCCTGGCCAGGCGGGAGCCGGGTCGCAGCTCCCGCGCGGGGGTGGCTGGCTCTATTGCGAGGTCGGGGCAGAAACGGCCGACGGCGCGCTCGAGCGGGCGGGGCAGCTTGCGGAGCTCGTCGCGGACCGCCTCGTCGACTCAGCGGTGGTGCCCGAGGGGCCCGGAGCCCGCGCGCTGTGGGCGATTCGCGAGGCCGGCGCCGGGATCGCGACACGGCTGCCCGACGGCGGCGAGGCCTGGCCCGGGTGGGAGGATTCCGCGGTGCCGCCCGCGCGGCTCGGCGAATACCTCCGTGACCTCTCCGCGCTCATGGACGAGCACGACTACGCCGGGATCCCGTTCGGCCACTTCGGCGAGGGCTGCGTGCACCTGCGGATCTCGTTCGACTTGGCGTCGGACGACGGCGTCGCGCGCTACCGTTCGTTCATCCGCGCCGCGGCCGAGCTCGTGCACCGCTACGGCGGCTCGGTCTCGGGCGAGCACGGCGACGGCCGCGCCCGATCCGAACTGCTGTCCACGATCTATTCGCCGGCCGCGCTCCGGGCCTTCTCCGACTTCAAGCGGGTGTTCGATCCGGACGGCGTGTTCAACCCGGGCGTGCTCGTGGATCCGGAGCCCATCGACCAGGGGATCCGGCCCGGACCCGGTGCGCGGACGTTCGACGTCGCGCCCGTGCAGGCCTTCTCGCGCGACGGCGGCTCCTTCGCTCGTGCCGTCAATCGCTGCGTGGGCGTCGGGGCGTGCCGATCCGACGCTGGAGCCATGTGCCCCTCTTTCCAGGTCACGCGCGACGAGGTCCATTCGACGCGCGGCCGGGCCCGCTCCCTCGCCGAAATGCTCCGCGGCGAGTCGATCACGGACGGCTGGAAGTCGAAGGAGACGCTCGAGGCCCTCGACCTGTGCCTCTCCTGCAAGGCCTGCGTCGCCGAATGTCCCGTCAACGTGGACATGGCGACGTACAAGGCCGAGTTCCTCAACCGTCACTACCGGAGCGGGCTCCTCGCGTTCGTCGGGCCGGGCCGCCGGCCCTTGGCGCACTTCACGATGGGGTGGATGCCGTACCTCGTGCGGTTCTTCGCCCGCGTCCCGGGGGCCGTCCGGGCGGTGAACTGGCTCGAATCGTTCGCGCCGATCGAGGCGCTCACGAAGCGGCTCGGCGGGATCGAGCCGCGCCGCCGGATGATCTCGTTCGTGCCCCAATCGCTCACGGCGTGGGTTCGCCGACGGGACGGGACCGCGCGAGGTGGGGACCCCGCCGTCGACCGCGGGCCCGACGACGCCCGCGAGACGGTTGTCCTCTGGCCGGACACGTTCACGAACTACTCGGCCGACGCCCCCGGCCGCGCCGCCGTCGAGGCCCTCGAGGCCATGGGCTACCGGGTCCTCATTCCCAGAGTCGACGCGTGCTGCGGCCTCACGTGGCATTCGACGGGCCAGCTGGACCAGGCCAAGAAGGTGCTCGGGCAGACCCTCGACGTCGTCGAGCCCCTGCTCGCGGCGGGGCACCCGATCCTCGGGCTTGAACCGTCCTGCACCGCGATGCTTCAGCACGAGATCGCCGAGCTTCTCCCGGACGACGCGCGGGCCGCTCGGGTCACGGAGCTCGCCGTGGGCTTTGGAACGTTTGTCGCCCGACATCTCGACGCTGGAAAGGCGTGGCCCTTCCGGTCGCTTGCGGGCGACGGCGGTTCGGGCGACGGGACCGGCGACGGCGGGGTCGCGGCGGCCGTGTGCCAAGTCCACTGCCACCAGAAGGCTCTCGGCGAGGGCGCCGACGGGTACGGGCCCGAGCTGCGCGTTCTCGGGCGTCTCGGCGTGGCCACCTCGGTGGTCGGCGGCGGATGCTGTGGGCTCGCGGGGAATTGGGGCTTCGAGCCCGGCCACTTCGAGCTCTCGCAGCGGCTCGGGGAGCGGGAGCTCTTCCCCGCGGTGCGGGCCGCGGCGCCCGAGACGATCATCGTGGCCGACGGGTTCTCGTGCCGGACGCAGATCGCCCAGGGCACAGATCGCGAGGGCGTGCACCTCGCGGAGGTCCTGCGTTCGGCGCTCGCGAGATGAGGTGGGGGGGCCGCCAGCGACGGCGGCCTCTCGTTATCTGGCTGGCCTGGCGTCCGCCGGGTGCCGCAGGGCTCGCTCGGGCCGCCGGTGGCGGTTACAGTCAGCAGTGGCGGAGGAATTGGTATTCCGGAGGCCGGGTCCGAGCGGACACCGAGGTCCGCCGACCCTGTGATGTGGCGAGAGAAGAGGAATCGATGCGGGAGAACATCGTCGTCGTCGGAGTGGACAACAGCGACACGGCATTCCGGGCCGCCGAGGCGGCCGCGGAGATCGCCGTGGCCTTTGGAGCCCGACTCCACGTGGTGAGCGCTTTCGAGGACGACCGCACCGAGGTGTACGGCGTCGGAAGCGATCAGTGGATCGAATCGGGAGCGACGTTCGCGGAGCGCGTCGCCAAGAAGGTCGCGTCCGACCTCACGTGGCCCGAGGGCCGGGAGGAGATCAGCTACATCGCCGCGCGCGGCAAGCCTGCTGACGCGATCCTCGAGGAGGCCGAGCGGCTCCAGGCGCGCCTCGTCGTCGTCGGAAATCGGCGCATGCAGGGCATCGGGCGGATCCTTGGGAGCATCGCGAACAGCGTCGCCCATGGCGCCGACTGCGATGTGTACATCGTGAACACAACGGGCGAAGGGGCCTGAGCAGGGGCGTCCGACGGCGGGGGGCCACGTTCCGCGGGTTGAGTCCGCGGGGCGCGGCCCCCTTTTTGTCGCGGCCAGCAGTCCCCGTCACGCGAGGAAGTCCTCTTGAGGGGGACTTCAGGGCGAGGAGGGGACTGCGGTCCGGCGACAAGGGGCGCATCGCGCTTCCGTGACTCCCCGACGCTTCCCTGCGTGCGCCCCGGGCATGACCGGCACGGCATAATCGGTACGTGGTCACGCCGGCGCCCGCGCGCGAATTGGACGAGCTGGACCGGCGGATCGTCGCCGCGCTCCAGGTCAACGGCCGCGCGTCGTGGCGGCGGATCGCGGAAGTGCTCGGCGAGCCGTTCCGGACGGTGACGCGGCGCGGCATCGCCTTGCTCGAGTCTGGGACCGTGCGGGTGGCCGGGCTGGTGTCGCTTGGCCCGACGCATCTCGTCGAGGTGCACTGTGAGCCCGCACGCTTCGCCGAGATCGCTGAGGCCCTCGCCGCGGACCCGGACGCGAACTTCATCTACGCCCTGACGGGACCGACTCGGCTGGTCATGGAAGTCCAGGCCCGTCCCGGTCGGCTCTCAACCCTTGTTCTCGAGGAGCTTCCCACGCTCGAGGGCGTCGTGCAGGTCGACGCCTCGCCCGTCATGGAGTACTTCCGCACGGTCGCCGAGTGGCACCCCGGGCCTATTTCGCAGGAGCAGGTCGAGGCGCTCCAAGAAGTGGCTCCGCCGCAGTCGCGGCCGAGCCCAAGCTTCGTCCTCGACGAGATCGACTCCACGCTGGTTGCGCTCCTTGTCGCCGACGGGCGGGTGCCGACGTCCGAACTGTGCGACGCCGTCAGGCTCTCCGCGCCGGCGGTGCGACGCCGGCTCAGCGGGCTTTTCGAAGACGGGCGCCTGACGGTTCGTGCCATCGTTGAGCCGTCCGATGTCGGCCTGCCGATCGAGGCCGTCGTGTGGATCCGCACGTCGCCGACGGAGGTCGCCGAGGTTGGCCGCCTTGTCGCGGCCGAGCCGAACGTCCGGTACGCCGTCATGGCGATGGGCGAGTTCCAGCTCATGGTCAATGTGACGCTCCCGAGCCTCAACGAGCTCCGTGACTTCGTCACGGCCTCGGCATGGGCCTCGCGAGCTCTTGCTCTGCGGAGCTCCCTCGTCGTGCGCGCGTACAAGCGCGGCGGCGTCCGCATGGCCCGCTAGGGCTCATTCCGTCCCTTCCAGTACGCGTACTGGAAGGGCGAGGTGGGACGTGTCGGCTCTCGTGTCGCGACGTGACCCCACCCCTAGCCAAATGTGACTCTTGCCACTATCGTGGTTCATTGTCTTCTTACGAGTCGATAGAACGGCTCAAAACGAAACTCAATGAAAGCTTGATGACTCATGACGAACGAGTTGGTGTACACCGGGGCGGTTGAGCTGGCCTCACTCCTCCGAGCCCGGGAGGTCTCTGCGGTCGAGGTGCTTGACGCGCACCTCGAGCAGATCGACCTCGTCAACCCGCTGGTCAACGCCGTGGTGACCCTCGACGAGGAGGGCGCCCGCGCCGCCGCGGCCGAGGCGGATCGGAAGCTCGTTGCGGGAGAGCCGGTCGGGCCGCTGCATGGCCTTCCGATCAGCTTCAAGGACACGGCCCTCACCGCCGGCATGCGCACGACCTTCGGCCACCCGCGCACGAGGGACTTCGTGCCGGAGGCCAACGACCTCCACGTCCAGCGGATCCTCGATGCCGGAGCGATCCGCCTCGGCAAGACCAACGTCCCCGAATACGCGGCCGGCTCGCACACGTTCAACCTCGTGTTCGGCGTGACGCGCAACCCCTACGACCTCACGAAGTCGGCCGGCGGAAGCAGTGGCGGCGCGGCCGCGGCCCTCGCATGCGGCTTCCAGCCGATCGCCGATGGCAGCGACATGGGCGGATCCCTGCGCAACCCCGCGTCCTTCTGCAACGTCGTGGGACTCCGTCCGACGCCCGGGATGGTGCCGAACACGGACGGCGGCAACGTCTTCTTCCCGCTCGGCGTCGCCGGGCCGATGGGCCGCACGGCAGCCGACGCCGCGCTCCTCTTCTCGGTGATGGCCGGCCCCGCCGCGGCCGACCCGTTCTCGGTCTTCCCGCCGTCGCCCGCTCTCCCCGCCGGCGAGCCGACGCCGGAGGACCTCAAGGGCCTGCGGATCGCGTTCGCCCCCACGCTCGGCGGCCGCGTCCCCGTGGAGCGCGAGGTGCTCGACGTCGTCGAGGCCCAGGCGCGCGCGCTCGCGGAGGCGGGCGCCGTCGTCGACCTCGAATGCCTCGATCTCGACGGATCCGACGAGGCTTTCCGCACGCTGCGCGCCGCGGCGTTCGACGCCGCATGGGGCGACGACCTTGCGGCCGACCCCGAGCTGTTCAATCACTTCCTCGCGTGGAACATCCGCGAGGGCGCCGCCCTGACCGGGCGGGACGTCTTCCGCGCCGAAGAGACGATGACCCGTCTCATCCGTCGGGCCGGCGACTTCTTCGACCGCTACGACCTCGTGATCGCCCCCGCGTCGCAGGTCGCGCCGTTCGACGCCGACCTCGAATACCCCACCGAGATCGAGGGCCACCAGCTCGAGACCTACCTCGACTGGATGCGCGCTCCCTACCTGTTCACCCCGCTGGGCCTCCCGGCCCTGTCGGTCCCGGCCGGGTTCACGCCCGCCGGCCTTCCCGTTGGCCTCCAGATGGTCGGAGCGCGTGGCAGCGACGCCCGCCTCCTCCGGCTGGCCTCGGCCTTCGAGAAGCTCTCCTCCTGCTCATCCGTTCGCCCCCAAGGAGTTTCAATCCCATGATCCCCGACGCTTCGGGCCCCGACTCTGCGAGGCTCGCCTCTGGGAGCACTGCCCCACTGAGCACAAGCCTTGCATCCCCCAAGAGGCTCGCGATTGCCCTGACCCCCGTGGTCGGCATCGTGGTCACTCCGTTCCTTCCGTTCGTGTCCACCCCGACGTTTGTGTTCGGGCTTCCTGCAGCCGTCGTCTGGATGGCCGCGATGGTCATCGGCACCGTCGTCGCGCTCCAGATCGTCGAGCGCAGCTATCAGCGCGACGGCGGGGCGGCGCTCGACGCCGCCGAAGCGGCGCTTGACGCCGAGCGCCTGGCCAAGCTGCCCGAAGGAGAGGCCCACTGATGCTTCCCGTCCTCATCATCCTCGGCATTGTCGCGATCGGTGCGATCGGCGTGTGGTCTCGCACGCGCCAGACGTCACTTTCCGGCTGGTCGGTCGGCAAGCGCGACCTTCCCCGCTGGACCACGTGGTTCCTCCAGGCTGGCGAGTCGCTCACGACGTTCAGCTTCCTGGGCCTCGCCGGCATCGCCTACGGCGGCGGCGTCGCGGCGCTGTTCGCGGTCGGCTACCTCACGATCTCGTGCGTCCTGCAGTACTTCATCACGCCGCGGCAGCGGCAGCTCGGTGCCAACCGCGGCTACCTCACGATGGCCGACTTCTTCCAGGACCGCTTCGGAAGCCGAACGCTCGGCAAGACGGTGGCCCTCGTGGGCGCCCTCTTCCTGATCCCGTACCTCCAGCTGCAGATCACGGGCCTCGGGCTCATCGTCCAGCTCGCGACGGGCAGCGCGGACGCGAGCGGGTTCAGCATGATCGTGGCGAGCGTTCTCGTCGTCGTGTTCGTCATCTGGGCCGGCATCCGCGGCCTGGCCCGTGTCGCGGTGTTCAAGGACTTCATGATGGTGGCCGCGCTCGTCATCGTGCTCGCGGGCGTCATCGCGAGTGTGGGCGGGATCCCGACTGTTGTCGAGAAGGTCAACGCGATCTCCTCGGGGTACTTCACGATGTCCCGCCCCGGTCTTGACGCGACGTTCTGGGTCAGCTCGGTGATCGTCACCGGCCTGGGCGCGGGCTTCAACACGTTCCCCCACCTGTGGCCGCCGACCCTCGCCGCGAAGAGCGGCGCCGTCCTGCGCCGCAACTCCAGCTGGATCGCGATCTACCAGCTGAGCCTCTTCATTCCGATCCTCGTCGGCCTCGCGGGCATCCTCGTCCTCAAGCAGAAGACCCCGGGCAACTTCGTTCTGCTCAGCGTCGCGCAGCACACCCTTCCGGAACCGCTCATCGCTGTCATCGCGATCGGCGGAGCGGCGGCGGCCATGGTGCCGGCCGGCGCGATCGCGATGGGCATCTCGATGCTCGTCTCGCACAACCTGCTCCCGGTCAAGAACCCGAAGCTGCGCTTCCGGCTCAACCACGTCATCGTGGCGGTCGCGGTGGGCCTCGCGCTCGCGTTCGGCCTCGCCAAGTCGGACATCGCGGCGCTTCTGCTCCTCACCTACGGCGGGCTGACCCAGTTCGCCCCCGCGGTCGCGATCGCGATCGGCCGCAAGGTCCGCGTGCACGGCATCCCCGTTGTCCTCGGCATCGCGGCCGGCACCATCTCGGTCGCCATCATCACGTTTGCGGGGATCAAGACCGGCGGCGTCGACTCGGGCCTCATCTCGCTCGCCCCGAACCTCATCGTCCTCGCGGTGTCCGAACTCATCCGCCGCACGGTGTTCAAGGGCCAGCCCGCAGTGCCCTCCGAGGCGGAGGAGGCGAACGACGACGCCCTCGCCGCAGCGCGTCCGGTCGCCGCCGAAGGAGCCAGCGCGTGACGGCGACCCCCACGCGGGGCACGGGCCCGCTCGAAGGAACGCTCGTCGTCGACCTCTCCCGCGCGCTCGCCGGCCCGCACGCCGGCATGATGCTCGGCGACCTCGGCGCCCGCGTCATCAAGGTCGAGAACCCGAACGGCGGCGACGATACGCGCGGCTGGGGCCCGCCGTTCGTCGACCCGGCCGACGGGACCCTCGAGGGGCACGAGGGGCGCGAATCGACGTATTTCCTCTCCTGCAACCGCAACAAGGAGTCCATCACCCTCGACCTCAAGGACGAGGCGGACAAGGACGTGCTGCGGGAGCTCGTACGACGCGCGGACGTGCTCGTCGAGAACTTCCGTCCCGGCACGCTCGACCGTCTCGGCTTCGATCCGCAGACGCTCGAAGAGCTCAACCCGCGGCTCGTGATCCTCTCGATCAGCGGCTTCGGCCACGACGGCCCCGAGGGCCAGCGTGCGGGCTATGACCAGATCGCACAGGGCGAGGCCGGGCTCATGTCCCTCACCGGGTCCGGGCCGGACGATCCCCAGCGCGTCGGCGTTCCGATCGGCGACCTCCTGGCCGGAATCCACGGCGCGTACGGCGTGCTCGCGGCGCTCCTCGAGCGCGAGCGGACGGGCCGGGGTCAAGTGGTGCGCACGTCGCTGCTCTCCTCGATCGTGAGCGTGCTCGCGTTCCAGGGCACGCGCTGGACCGTGGGCGGGGAGGTCCCGCAGGCGCAGGGCAACCACCACCCGTCGATCGCGCCGTACGGCCTGTTCCGCTGCGCGGGCGGAGCCGTGCAGATCGCGGTCGGCTCGGAGGGCCTGTGGGCCCGCTTCTCGGGCGCATTCGGCCTCGACGCCGAGGACCCGCGCTGGGCGGACAATGCGACGCGGGTCCAGCACCGGGCCGAGCTCATCGAGGCCGTCGAGGCGGCGTTCACGGCCTTCGGCCCGGACGAGCTGCTCGCGAAGCTCGACGAGGCCGGGGTACCGGCCGGCCGGGTGCGCTCGCTCGACGAGGTGTTCGCGTGGGAGCAGACCCGGAGCCAGCACCTCGCCCTCGAGCTCGAGCACTCGAGCCTCGGCCGCATCGAGGTGCCTGGGGGCCCGCTGCGCTTCTTCCGGCCGGATGGCACGGAGACGACGCGCCTCGACCACGCCGCGCCGCCGCGGCTCGGCGAGCATGACGAGAGCGTCCGCGCGTGGCTTGGCGGCGTCCTGGCGGGCGCGGAGCCCCGGTGAGCACGCTCGCCCCGCTCGACGCGGACCGCGCGGCCTCGCCCTCGCGGCCCCAGCGCCTCGGCTCGATCGAGTTCCTGCGGGAGCTCCTAGACGCGGGGAGCTTCGTGAGCTGGGACGCCGCCGTTCCTTCGGATGCAGCGGGCGCCTACGCCGCGGACCTTGCCCGCGCGCGAGACCGGAGCGGCGTCGATGAGGCCGTCCTCACGGGCGCGGGGCGGATCGCGGGCCAGCCGGTGGCCGTCGTCGCGAGCGAGTTCGCGTTCCTCGGCGGCTCGATCGGGAAGAACACGGCCGATCGCATTGTCGCGGCAATCGAGGCCGCGGGCCGGCGGGGCCTCCCGCTCATCGCGGCCCCGGCCTCCGGCGGCACCCGCATGCAGGAGGGCGCCCCCGCCTTCCTGCAGATGGTCCGCATCACGCGTGCGCTGGGGCAGTTCAAGGCGCGACGCCTCCCGTACCTCGCGTACCTGCGCCACCCCACGACGGGCGGCGTCTTCGCCTCGTGGGGCTCCCTCGGCCACATCACGGTCGCGGAGCCGGGCGCGCTCGTCGGGTTCCTCGGCCCCAAGGTCTACGCGGGCCTCACGGGCGAGGACTTCCCGAAGGGCGTCCAGACCGCCGAGCACCTGTTCGAGCACGGCTCGGTCGATGCCGTCCTCGACGTCGCGGGCTTCCGTCGCCTCGCGGGGGATGCGCTCGGGATCCTCGGTGGGCAGGGACGCAAGGCGGACGACGACGGCGCCGCCCGCGCGTCGTCGTCGGACTCCGCGGTGCCGGCCGCCGCGAGTTCGGATTCTGTCGGATTGGCCACGCCGGAGCGACCAGTGTGGGAGTCGGTGCTCGCAACTCGTGAGCAGGGCCGGCCCGGGCTGCGCGAACTCCTCGGTGCGGGCGTCGGGCGGGCCGTCCGGCTGCATGGGACTGGGCGCGGTGCCGCCTCGGCGAGCACCGCCGTGGTGCTCGCGGAGCTTGCCGACGTCGCCGGGCAGCCGCAGCCGGTCGTCGTCGTCGGGCACGACCGGGCAGCCCAGCGCGAGGGCCACGTGCTCGACGACGCCGGCCTCGCCCAGGCGCGGCGCGGCATGCGGCTCGCCGAGGAACTCGGTCTGCCCCTCGTGACGGTCATCGACACGCCGGGCGCGGAGCTCTCGGCGCGCGCCGAGGAGCAGGCGATCGCGGGTGGGATCGCCGACTGCATCGCCGGCATGCTCGCGCTCAGCGTGCCGACGGTCGCCGTGCTCCTCGGCGAGGGCACGGGCGGGGGAGCGCTCGCGCTCGCGGCTGCCGCGCGCACCGTCGCAGCGGAGAACGCGTGGCTCGCGCCGCTCCCGCCTGAGGGCGCGAGCGTGATCGTGCACGGCGTGCCGTCGCGGGCGCCAGAGCTCAGCGCGGCGCAGCGGATCAGCGCCCGCGAGCTCTTCGAGGACGGTTTCGTCCACGAGCTCGTGCGCGAGGACGCCGACTTCCCGGCCGCCGTGGCTGGCGCGGTCGCGCGGCAGCTCGCAGCCCAGGCGGGGGCCTAAGCGCGCGGCGGGGCCCAGGACCTCGGCACACCGTCCTCGCCGCCTCACCCACCCGCCTCTCGCGTCCCTTCCTGTACGCGTACGCGAAGGGACAACACGAAGCAACGGTGTGTGGCGGCGAAATCACCGGTGTGTCGCCCTTCGAGGGGCCGATGCGCCGTCGAAACGCGTACATGACGGCACGCCCGGTGGGCGCCTGGAACTCGGTTCCGGGCGCCCACAGGCGTTAAGGGCGGGTGCCGCTGGCTCGACTAGATAGTAGGAGTATCCAATAACCTTGCGCCGGGTGTCCCCGAAAGGCGTCGTGCGGTCGCATCCGCAGTTGCGGGACGGATGTGAACAGGCTCGCGTCATAAGCGCACATGATCTGCATCTCATCGGGCAAGGAACCGCCCACGTGACCTTTCCGGTTGTCGCGACGGTTCGAGGGGTCGAACGCCGCCAGCACTGCGCCGGGGCGAACAATGTGCAAGGAGTGGTGAGATGCAAGAAGCACTGACGAACGGTCTGAGCACGATCGCCGATTTCGTTCCGAAACTAGTCCTGTTCCTCGTGATCCTCCTCGTTGGGCTCCTGATCGCCCGGCTCATCGCCAAGGGCCTGTCGATGGTCCTGCGGCGGCTGGGCTTTGACCGGCTCGTCGAGCGCGGCGGGCTCAAGCAGATGCTCGCGAAGTCCTCGGTCGACCCGACGGAGATCATCGTCAAGGTTGTCTACTACGCGATCGTGCTGCTCGTACTCCAGTTTGCTTTCGGAGTCTTCGGCCCGAACCCGATCAGCGCTCTGCTGACCACGATCGTGGCGTTCCTGCCCAAGGTCGTCGTCGCGCTGGTGATCGTCGTGGTCACCGCAGCCATCGCCAACGCCGTGCGCGGCCTGGTCGGCGGGACCCTTTCGGGCGCCTCCTACGGGCGCGTCCTGGGCACGGTCACGTATGTGGCGATCCTGGCCCTGGGCGTCATCGCGGCCCTCAACCAGGTCGACATCGCGGTCACCGTTACGACCCCGGTGCTCATCTCCGTCCTGGCAACCGTGGCCGGGATCGCGATCGTCGGCATTGGCGGCGGCCTCATCGGCCCCATGTCCCGCCGCTGGGAAGGCTACCTCTCCCGCGCCGAAACTGAGGCGGACAAGCGCCAGGTCTCGGACTCGCAGTACTGATCGACAGGTTCCGCGCGCAGCGGGACGGGACGGAGGCAGAGAGGCGGGGCCGATGCTTGAGCATCGACCCCGCCTCTCCGCGCACCCAACGGCATAACCGTCCCGTACCTCCACAACCGTCCCGCAGGACCGCGCGCAAGGGACGGTCATGCCTTCCAGGGACGGTCGTCCCCTCAGGGACGGTCAGCCGTTGATGATCTGCGGGACGCCGAGGTGCTTGAGGCCTTCGACGCCGAACTCGAGGCCGTAGCCGGACTGCTTGGCGCCGCCGAACGGGACGCGCGGGTCGACGGCGCCGTGCGCGTTGATCCACACGGTGCCGGCCTCGAGGCGCGCGGCAACGTCGCGGGCCGCGGCCTTGTCGCTGGACCAGACGGAGGCGCCGAGGCCGACGTCGATTCCGTTGGCCTGCTCGACGGCCTCGTCGATGCTCGAGTACTTGATGATCGGCAGGGCGGGGCCGAACTGCTCCTCGGCGACGAGCGGGTTGGCGTTGTCGATGTCCGCGATCAGGGTCGTCGGGTAGAAGTACCCGGGCTGGTCCGCGTCCGGGTTGCCGCCGAGCAGGACCCGGGCGCCGGAGGCCTTGGCGGCTTCCACCAGGCGCGCGACGATCTCGTACTGGGCCTTGTTCTGCAGGGGGCCCAACACGTTGGCCTCCTCGAGCCCGACGCCCATCGGCACCTGGGAGGCGTAGGCGGTGAGGGCCTCGCACACGGCGTCGTAGATGTCCTCGTGGACGTAGAGGCGCTTGAGCGCGGCGCAGGTCTGGCCGGTGTTGATGAACGCGCCCCAGAACAGGCCCTCGGCGATCGCGGCCGGGTCGGCGTCGGGCAGGACGATGCCTGCGTCGTTGCCCCCGAGCTCGAGGGTCAGGCGCTTCACGGTGTCCGCGGAGGAGCGGATGATGGCCTTGCCCGTCGCGGTGGAGCCGGTGAACATGACCTTGCCGATCGCGGGGTGGGCCGAGAGGGCCTCGCCGACCTCGCGGCCGCCGGCGACGACGGTGAGCAGTCCCGCGGGGATGGCCTCGTTGATGACCTTGACAAGCGTGAGGACACTCAGGGGGGTGTATTCGCTCGGCTTGACGACGACGGCGTTGCCCATCCGCAGGGCGGGGGCGATCTGCCAGACGGTGATCATCATGGGCCAGTTCCAGGGCCCGATCGCGCCGACGACGCCGATCGGACGGTAGTGCAGCTCGGCGTGCGTTTCGCCGTCGTCCACCACGACCTCCGGCTCGAGCGGCGTCGCCGCCGTCGCGCGCAGCCAGGCCGCGCACGCGCCGACCTCGAAGCGGGCGTTGGGGCCGTTGAGCGGCTTGCCCTGCTCGCGGGAGAGGATCCGGGCGAGTTCCTCGGCGTGGGCCTCGACGGCGTCGGCCGCCGCCAGGAGCGCGGCCGAGCGCGCCTCGTGCCCCGCCGCGGCCCACGCGGGCTGCGCGGCTTCGGCCGCTGCGATCGCGGCCTCGAGCTCGGCCACCCCAGCGACGGGGGCGACGCCGACGACCTCGCCCGTCGCGGGGTCCAGGATCTCGCGGCCCGCCGCGCCCTCGGCCGGGGCGACAGCACTGAGCAGGGAATCGGTGTTCTGCAGGGTGTCCATGAGTCCTCCACGTTGAGTCTGCTGTTCACCCCAGTCTCAGCACGGGAGTTGTGGAGGGCTTGTCTGCCGGTGCCGGATGCTTGTCCGCGGGCGCAGGACTCCTAGGGGCCGATCAGACCCGCAGCTCCCCGCCGTCGACGACGACGCGACCGCCCGCGACGACGACCTCGCGTCGCGGGGTCCGCAGGAGCGCGTCCTGGGGGTTCTCTGCGTCGAGGAGGACGATGTCCGCGCGGGCCCCGGGGACGAGATCGTGCACGTCGCGGCTGACGAAGGGCGCTGCGCCCGACGTCGCGAGCCGCACGACGCCCTCGAGGTCCTCGTCGCGCCGCACGCCGTGGATTCGGGCGAACGCGAGCGCGACGCGCAGGATGTCGCCGTCGCCATAGGGGGACCACAGATCGCGGATGCCGTCGGTGCCGAGGCCGAGCAGGACGCCGCGTTCGCGCATCCCGGCCCACGGGAGCGCGCCGCGGGGCGGTGCCACGGTGGTCCACGAGATGCCCGCCTCGCGAATCCGGTCGAGGAGGTCGTTGCGGCGCCCGTCGGGGAGGTCGCCGAGCGCGAATCCGTGGGAGACGTTCACGCGGCCCGAGAGCGCGGCGTCGATCGTCCGGTCGGCGATGAGCTCGATCTGGAAGGCCCCGAGATCGTTGCCGTCGTGCAGGTGGATGTCGATGCCGACGCCGCGATTCACCGCGATCTCGAACAGGCCGTCGAGCTGCCGCACGGGATCGCGGTCGATTCCGGCCGGGTCGAGCCCGCCGACGTGGGTCGCGCCCGCCTCGGCGGCCGCATCGAGGAGGGCGAGCACGCCGGGGCGCCGCATGACGCCGTCCTGCGGGAAGGCCACGATCTCGACGTCGATCGCTCCGCCGAGCGCTTCCGCCGACTCGCGCACGACGTCGATGCCGCGCAGGCCGAGGCCAAGGTCCACGTCGATGTGGGAGCGCGTCGCCGTCGTCCCGTGGCGCAGGAACTCGCGCAGCACCGCCGTCGTCGAGGGCACGCCCGGGATGCCGAGCCGGTCCCGCTCGGAGCGTTCGTGCTCGATCCGCCCCTGCGTCGTGGCGACGCCGCCGTACGGCTCCCACGGCTGGCCCCACCAGCTCTTGTCGACGTGCGCGTGCGTGTTGATGAAGCCCGGCAGGGCGAGCCGGCCGCCGCCGTCGACCGTCGTCCCGCCGTTGGCTGGTGCGCCTGTCGCCGGGGCGGCCGTGCCGGCGGGGGAGACCGATGCGATCTTCCCGTCGACGACGACGATGTCAGCGGGGGCGGCGCCCCAAGGGCGCACGTTGGCAAGGGTCAGGGGCGTCGAGGTCATGCAGAAATGGTATACCGAATTGCTCAGTGTGCCGTCGCGGCGTTGAGGTTCTGATTGCTCGCGACGTGCGTGGCCGCGAGTTCCTCGACTCGCACGAGGTCCCGATCCACGATGGCCTGGTAGAGGGCCTCGTGTTCCTCCGCGACACGCACGAGATCCGAGTGGCGTGCGAGGAGCCAGCGCATGCGGCTCCGGAGGGGGCGTTCGAGTTCGGTCAGGAGGGAGTTGGCCGCGAGCGAGGTCACGATCTCGTGGAAGTCGGCGGCGGCGCGGCGCGCCGTGATGGCGTCGCCCGCTCGTGCCGCGGCGAGTTCGACGTCGAGCACCGCGCGCAGGCGGGTGAGGCCCTCGCGCGTCCGGCGCTGGGCCGCGAGCCGGAACGCGAGGCCCTCGAAGGCCTGGCGGACTTCGTTGAGGTCGGAGATGTCCTCGGCCGTGAACTCCCGCACGATCGCCCACGTCCGCGGGCGCGGCGTCACGAGTCCCTCGGCGACGAGGGCCTTGAGGGCGTCCCGCACCGGGACGCGGCTCACGCCGAGCTCGGCCGCGAGATCGCGCTCGACGAGTCGGCTTCCCGGCTCGCGCGCGCCGTCGAGGATCTGATCGCGCAGCTTGCCCGTCACGCGCTCTGATTCCGACTCGAAGACGTCTGCGTTGGTCATGCCACCAGTCTCGCGCACTCTGGGCCGAGTTGCGCATGACGGCGGCGACGCACCGCGCCGTGGCGCGCTCCGCCGTCGCCCGCCCTGTGCCGGGCGGCCCGTCACCCAGGTGGCCGCCCGGCCGGAGCTCAGAAGCGGTGGAAGCCCGCCCGCGCGGCCTCGTCCGGGGAGCCGGCGACGACGTCGAGGGCACACGCCTCCGTGTCGAGGCTGATGGTCAGGAGCGTCGACCACTGCTCGTGGAGCGGCGCGGCGAGGTCGGGGCGCATGCACACGGGCGCGTCGTGGCCTTCGGCGCCGCACAGGGCCCGCGCGCGCTCGGCGAGGGGGAGCCCCGCCATCGCCGCGTGGACCCGCTCGAGGTGCTCGAACCGCTCCTTCGTCGTCGATTCGACGGGGATCGTGTCGCCGTCGCTCAGCTGTGCGTCAAGGAAGTGGTTCGTGTGCAGGATCCAGCCGCTCCCGTCCGCGGGCACGACGGCCATTCCGGCCGGCGAGAGCTCGAGGCTCGCCGCGCGCAGCCCGTCCGGTCCGCGGCCGACGACGGTCAGCACCGTCGACGCGCTCACCCTCGCCGACGCGGCAATCGCCGCGGCCTCCTCGACCGTGTCCGCCTCGTCGAGCACCCGCCTCGCGACGGCGTGCACGGGAACTCCGCCCTCGTCGTCGTCCGTCGTGTGGGACAGGATGTTGAAGTGGAGGCCGAGGCCCGCGCTGTTGACGCCGATCTTGGCCGGGACGCCGAACTCCGTGAAGAGCTTGACCGTGCGGCCCGGGGCGGGCGTGAGCCGGTGGAGGAGGCCTTCGGGCGCGAGGTGCGAGTGCCAGTCCCACGTCTGGATCGTCTCGGCCCCCGACGATGCGGGCCGCGCGGACGACGGCGGCGCGTACACCGCCGTCGAGCACTCGCCTTCCCGGGCCGGCGGCGCGGCGGCGAGGATCTCGGTGCGCGCGCCGACCGCGGCGACGTGCCAGCGTTCGGCCCCTGCGGCGTCGGCCATCGCGTCGGACTCTTCCGCAAGGGCCGGATACCACGCGCGCAAGGCGGCGTGGCTGCGCTCGGCGATCCCGCGCACGCGCTCCCCGGGGATCCCGAGGGCCGCGAAGTGGTCGAGGTAGAGCCTGCTCGTGCGCACGATCTGCTCGGCCCAGCGCTCGCCGAGGGCGTGGCCCCGTTCGCGCGGATCGGTCGTCTCGGTCGTGAATTCGCGGAGCTCCACTGGCGTTCCTCTCGTGTGCGGTGCGAGCAACGCTAGGGGCATTAAACGTTTTATACAATGGCGGGATGGGAAGGCAGGGCGTAACGATCCGCGATGTCGCGCGCCGTGCGGGTGTCTCGACCGCGGCCGTCTCGTTTGCGCTCAACGGGACCGGGACGCTGAGCGCCGCGACGCGAGAACGCGTGCAGGCCGTCGCGGGCGAGCTCGGGTACCAGGCCGACGCCCTCGCGCGCGGGCTCCGGCGCTCGCCCATGGGCGCCGTCGGCCTCGTGCTCCGGTCGCTTGACGCGCTCGCCGATTACACGCCGTCGGGCGTCGACGTCTTCGAACGCTTCGTCGGGGCCGCGGCGTCCCGCGCCCTCGCCCGCGGGCTGAGCCTCATGCTCGTTCCCGACCTGACGCGGCCGCCCGTCCCGCCGCTCGCGTTTTCGATGGACGGGTACATCGTGACGAACCCGCACGTCGACGACCCCGTGGTGCGGCTGCTCGCCTCGCGCGGGATCCCCTATGTCACGCTCGGGCGGGACCTGTCCCGGCCCGACTTCATGCAGTGGGCGTCGGAGGACGACGCCGGGTCGGCGCGGCTCGTCCTCGACCACCTGGCCGGGCAGGGCGCGCGCACTGTTGCCTTGGTCCGTGGGACCGACCCGAACGCGTGGAATGCGGACAGCGAGGCGGCCTACCGTCAGTGGTGCGCGGGCGCGGGGGTCGAGCCGCGGGTCTACGAGGTCCCCGAGCGCGCCGGGGTCGACGGCGGGCGGTCCGTTGCCTCGCGGATCGCGGGCGACGGCGCCCCCGACGCGGTCTTCTGCCTCACCGGGCGGCACGCCGCAGGGGTGCTCGAGGGCCTTGTGGGGCTCGGCGTTCGTGTTCCCGAGCGCACGATGGTGGCCGCTGGGTCGGATTCCGAGCACGCACGCGTGAGCCGGCCGGCGATCTCGGCGCTCGAGATGAATCCGGCGGCGGCCACGGCCGCCCTGCTCGAACTCCTCGAAGGCCTCATCGCGGGGGAGCCGGCCGAGGGGCCGCGGCTCGTCCAGGCACGGTTTCACGCGAGGGCGTCGACGAGGGCGTAGGGCTGGCCGGCGCCCCGCGCGTCCCCGGGCGGTGCGCGCGACGCGTGTGTCCCCGCGCGTCCCCGGGCGGTGCGCGCGTCCCTTTCCTTGCCTCGCGCGTCCCTTCCTGTACGCGTACTGGAGCGGACGCCTGAAATCGCGTGCCGAACTGTACGCGTTCCGCCGGCCGACCCGGCCGTGCGCGTCCGCCGATCGCCGAAGAACCCCGGAATTCCCGGGCTCGCGGGGGCGTCATTCCCCGCGTCCCGTGCTGTACGCGTACTGGAACGGACGCCTGAAATCGCGTGCCGTCGTGTACGCGTACACGAAGGGCGGGGTGGGCGGAGGGATCCCAGCAGCAACCGTCAATTTGGCTCTTTACATGTCAAATAGACATGTCCAATGATAGAAGTGCACATGTCGGGGGTCGGCGGCACGAGCATGGTTGACGTGCCCTGAGGAGAGGACCCGAAAGCGATGAGCGGACTTGCCGTGGTGATCGACGCGCGGGGGATCGGCGCGTGCGAAGGCCCTGGCACTTCTTCCCTCTGGCGGATCAGCGCGGCCGCGGGGCACCACGCGGTGTTCGGATGCGTGAGCACGGCCGCCCAATTGAGGGTCCTCGGCCTGATGCCCCAGGTGTGCGTCCTGACGCGCGGCGCCGATGAGGCGGGGTGGTGGAAGATCGACGCCGTCCTCGACTTCGCGGCCGTGCGCGGCGTCAGCCGGGTCGCCTGGATCGATGCCGAGCTCGCGGTGTTCGACCGGAGGCTCGGAGTCACGCGCAGCGAAGCCGCCGAGGACGCCCTCGCCGATGCAGGGATCGCGTCCATCCTCATCGCGCCGGACGCCGCGCGGGGCCTCGCGCGGGCCGACGTGGACGCCGTCGAGAGGTTCATCACGCGGTATCACCCCCTCCCGGCGATGCGCCGGACGGAGCCGCTCGTCGCGCCCGTCTGAGCCCCGCCCATTCTGAGCCGCGCCAGCCCCAGGCGCAGCTGGGGCTGGCGCCCCCGGGGGTAGGTCCCCCCCGCGCGCCGCACCGCGAGTGCCCACCGGAGGGCCGCCGCGGGGGGGGCGGGCGGGGCCCCCCCCCCCCGGCCCCCCCCCCCCCCCCCCCCGGCGGGGGGGGCCCCCCCGCCGCCGGGTCTAGGTCCCCGACGCGAGCAGCACCGCGAGTGCCATCATGAGGGCCGCGACGCATCCGTCGAGCACGCGCCACGACGCCGGCCGCGCGAAGAACCCGCTCAGCCCTCGCGCCCCGAAGCCGATCGACGGGAACCACAGCGCGCTTCCCGTCGCGGCGCCGAGGCCGAAGAGCCACCTGCCATCGCCCTGCGCGTTCGCGAGCGAGCCGAGCAGTACGAGGGTGTCGAGGTACACGTGCGGGTTGAGCCACGTGAGCGCGAGGGCCGTGAGCGCGACCGACCACACCGTCCCCCCGGACTGGCCCGTCGCCGCGACGAGCGACGACGGCCGCAGCGCCCGCCGGGCCGCGAAGACTCCGTACGCCACGAGGAACGCGGCCCCGACCCACCGGATCACCGTGAGCAGCGCGGGCGCGCTCTGGACCGCCGCTCCGATCCCGCCGACGCCCGCGAAGATGAGCGTGATGTCGCTCGCGACGCACACCGCGACGACCGGCAGGATCCACTCGCGCCGGATGCCCTGCCGCAGGACGAACGCGTTCTGCGCGCCGATGGCGACGATGAGTCCGAGGCCTGCTCCGAGGCCCGCGAGGAAGGGGATCATCCTTCGACGGTACGGGGCAATAATCTGAAGATCAATTTACTATTTTTGCATCTGCATTAGAGTTTCTGCATGGAACTCGACCAGCTCAGGGCGCTTGCCGCCGTCGTCGATTTCGAGACGTTCGAGGCCGCGGCCGGCGAGCTGCACCTCACGCCGTCCGCCGTGAGCCAGCGCATCAAGGCGCTCGAGCGCTCGGTCGGCAGCGTCCTCGTGCGCCGGCTCAAGCCCGTGCGCCCCACCCCGGCAGGCGAGAGCCTCCTCCGCTCGGCGCGCCAACTCCTCCTCCTCGCCGACGAGGCCCTCCTCGCGCTGCGCTCGCCAGAGAATGCGAACGACGGCGCCGCCCAGCTGAGCGCGCAACGCCCCGAACGCCTTCGGGTTCCCGTGGTCGTCAACGCCGACTCGATCGCGACGTGGCTCCCGCCGGCCCTTCGCGAGATCGCGCTCGGCGGACGGATCGCCCTCGAGCTCCGCAGGGACGACGAGCATGCGACGGCGGACTTCCTCCGCTCGGGCGACGCGGTCGCGGCGGTCACGGCGGACCCGACCCCGGTCCAAGGCTGTAGCGTCCGTCCCCTCGGCACGATGGTCTACCGGGCGAAGGCCTCGCAGGGCTTCGTTGACCGCTGGTTCCCGAATGGCCCGACGCCTGAGGCCCTGGGGGTGGCCCCGGTCATGCAGTACGACCGCAAGGACAGCCACCAGCTGGCCCTCCTCGCGCGGGTCGCCCCGGATGCGACACCACCCCAGCACTTCATCCCCGATTCGGTGCAGTACCTCGAATCGGTGCGCGCGGGTCTCGGCTGGGGCATGGTCCCGGACCAGCAGGACCCCGACGGCGAACTCGTCCTCCTCAACCCCGAGTGGTCCGAGGACCTCCGCCTCTACTGGCAGGCTTGGACGCTCGACTCGCCGGGCCTCGCCGAGGTGACGGCCGCCGTCGTCCGGGCCGCTCGCGTGCTTGCTGTTTGATCCGAGGTTCCCCGCGCACGCGAAGTAGCAAGATACTGGGCTGCATGCGAGAACTCGTCGTCCTCGGCACCGCTTCGCAGGTCCCGACGCGGACCCGCAACCACAACGGCTACTTCCTCGCGTGGGACGGCGAGGGGCTGCTGTTCGATCCCGGCGAGGGAACGCAGCGGCAGATGCTGCTCGCTGGCGTCGCGGCGACGCAGATCACGCGCATCTGCCTCACGCACGTCCACGGCGACCACTGCTACGGCCTGCCAGGCGTGCTCTCGCGCATGGCCCTCGACCGCGTCGAGCATCCCGTCAATGTGCATTTCCCGGCGTCGGGGCACGACGTCGTGCGGGCGCTCGTCGCCGTCGCCTCCCCGGGCGTCGACGTCCGGCTCCATCCACACGGCGGGCCGGGCGAGGTGGCCCCAGGGCTCGAGGTGCGGCCGCTCCGGCACCGGATCGAGGCGTACGGGTATCGGCTCGCCGAGCCCGACGGGCGTACCTTCCTCCCCGATCGGCTCTCGGCCGAGGGGATCGAGGGGCCCGACATCGCGAGGCTCGAGCGGCTCGGCCAGCTCCGCGGCGTGCGGCTCGAGGAGGTGACCGCGCCCCGGGCCGGGCAGCGCTTCGCGTTCGTCATGGACACGGCTCCGTGCGAGGGCGCCGACGAGCTGGCCGACCGCGCCGACCTCCTCGTCGCCGAATGCACCTTTGCGGACGACGACGCCGAGCTCGCCGAGCAGTTTCGTCACCTCACAGCGGGGCAGGCCGGGCGACTCGCGCGGGTCGGCGGGGCGCGCACGCTCGTCCTCACGCACTTCTCGGGGCGCTACACCGACGTCGCCCAGCTTGAGGCGCAGGCGCAGCGCGAAGCGGGCGACGCCGTCGTCCGCGCCGCCGAGGACCTCGACCGCTTCGGCTTCCCCCACCGCAGGGGGATGCCGACGCCGCCGACGACGACGGCGGGCGGCGCCTGACGCTCAGCCGGCGGTCTCTCCGTGGGCCGACGGCCGCTCTGTCCGCACCTCGGCCAGGACGCGCGCGTGGATCTCCTCGGAGAGGGCGTGGATGAGCCGGGTGAGCTCGGTGTTCTCGGTCAGCAGCGAATCCTGCGCTTGGAAGTCACGATCGGCCTTGGCCTGCTGGAAGGCTGCCTGCCGGTTCTGTCCGATCATGACGAAGGTCGAGAGGAAGATCGCCTCGAGCGAGACGATGAGTGTCAGCGTCGGCCACGGCGACGGCTCGAACCACAGCATCCACACCGCGAACAGCACGATGTGGATGTAGACGAACCACATCGACCCGGCGAAGGCCGTGATCGCGTCGGCGATGCGCAACTGAATGCTCGCCGCGCGGTGCTCGGCTTCGGCCAGCACCGTCGGATGCAGCGCGGAGAGGTCGGCCTTTTTCAGCAGAGTGCGCGGGCGCACGTGGGGGATCGGATGCTTCGCGGTGAGGGTGGTGGCGCCGGCAGCGTTGGTCATGGTTTGTCTCCGGGATATGAGGCGGGCCGGTCCCGCCGGTCTACGACCGAGACTAGAGCGTGGCGGCGCCTGGGAGCCGCGGGACACTCGGCCACTGGTGTTCACCCGAAGTTGCCGAAATTTATTTTGACTAACTCAAAATAGCTGGTTCAATGGGGACATGTCCCAGCTCACGGCCTTCCAGGGCGAGAGGCCCCCATGGTCCGAGCAGCTCCGTGCCGCCGGGCGGCGCGTGACCAGGCAGCGACTCGCGGCAGAGGCCGCGGTCAGATCGACAGACCTCACCTCGCAAACCCAACACCAACCCCGGAAGGAAAACCGTGTCTGAGAGCACCATCTCCAAGTGCCCCGTAGCCCACGGCGCTCGCGTCCACCCGACCCAGGGCATCGCCAACAACGAATGGTGGCCCAACAAGCTCAACCTGAAGATCTTGGCGAAGAACCCGGCCGTGGCGAACCCGCTGGGCTCGGACTTCGACTACGCCGAGGCCTTCAAGGCATTGGACTTGGACGCCGTCAAGGCTGACCTCGCCGAGGTCATGACGGATTCCAAGGACTGGTGGCCTGCTGACTTCGGCCACTACGGGCCGTTCATGATCCGCATGGCCTGGCACTCCGCGGGCACGTACCGCTCCCACGACGGCCGCGGCGGTGGCGGCGCCGGCCAGCAGCGCTTCGCGCCGCTCAACTCCTGGCCGGACAACGGCAGCCTGGACAAGGCCCGCCGCCTTCTGTGGCCGGTCAAGAAGAAGTACGGCCAGTCCATCTCATGGGCCGACCTCATGATCCTCGCGGGCAACGTGGCCCTCGAGACCATGGGCTTCAAGACCTTCGGCTTCGCCGGCGGCCGCCCGGACGTGTGGGAAGCGGACGACGACGTGTACTGGGGCCCCGAGAAGGTCTGGCTCGACGACGAGCGCTACACCGGCGACCGTGACCTCGAGGCGCCCCTGGCCGCAGTCCAGATGGGCCTGATCTACGTCAACCCGGAGGGCCCCAACGGCAACCCGGACCCGTTGGCTTCCGCCCGCGACATCCGCGAGACCTTCCGCCGCATGGGCATGGACGACGAGGAGACCGTGGCCCTCATCGTCGGCGGCCACACCTTCGGGAAGACGCACGGCGCCCACCCCGACGACAAGCTCGGCCCGGACCCGGAGGCCGCTCCGTTGGAGGCCCAGGGCTTCGGCTGGAAGAACGGCTACGGCACCGGCAAGGGCGCCGACACCCTCACGTCCGGCCTCGAAGTCACGTGGACCTACCACCCGACCCGCTGGGACAACGAGTTCCTGCACATCCTCTTCGCGTACGAGTGGGAGCTCATGGAGTCCCCGGCCGGCGCGAAGCAGTGGCGCCCGAAGGACGACGGCGGAGCGGACATGGTTCCGGAAGCGCACGCGGGTTCCGGCAACCGCGAGCCGCGCGTTCTGACGAGCGACCTGGCCCTGCGTTTCGACCCGGCGTACGAGCCGATCGCCCGCCGTTTCAAGGACGACCTCGGCGCTCTCGAGGACGCCTTCGGCCGCGCGTGGTTCAAGCTGACCCACCGCGACATGGGCCCGAAGGCCCGCTACCTCGGCAAGGAGGTCCCGGCTGAGGACCTCATCTGGCAGGACCCGCTGCCCGCCGCACCCGAGCAGGCCATTGGCGTCGCCGAGATCGCCGTGCTCAAGGAGAAGATCATCGCCTCCGGCCTGTCCGTCGAGGATCTGGTCTCCACCGCGTGGAAGGCCGCGGCCTCCTTCCGTGGCTCTGACAAGCGAGGTGGCGCCAATGGCGGCCGCATCCGCCTCGAGCCGCAGGTCAGCTGGAAGGTGAACCAGCCGTCGAAGCTGAAGCCGGTGATCGCCAAGCTCGAGGAGATCGTCGCCGACTTCAACGCGTCCTCGGACGTCAAGGTGTCCTTCGCCGACGTCGTCGTCCTCGCCGGTGGCGTGGGTGTCGAGCAGGCGGCGCTCGCCGCCGGTCACGACATCACCGTCCCCTTCACCCCGGGCCGTGTGGACGCCACTCAGGAGCAGACCAGCGCGGAGCAGTTCGCGTGGCTTGAGCCGGTGGCCGACGGTTTCCGCAACCACGACAGCGGTTTCCTCAAGCTGCCGAGCGAGTACCTGCTCATCGACCGGGCGAACCTGCTCAACCTTTCCGGCCCTGAGCTGACCGTCCTCATCGGCGGCCTCCGCGTCCTGGGCAACAACTGGGACGGCTCGCAGGTTGGTGTCTTCACTGACCGCCCGGGCGCGCTCAGCAACGACTTCTTCGTCAACCTGCTCGAGCTCGGCCTCGAGTGGATCCCGGACGCCGAGGAGAAGACCTACACCACGTCTGACGGCCGCTGGACCGGCAGCCGCGTGGATCTCGTCTTCGGTTCGAACTCCGAACTCCGTGCGCTCGCCGAGGTCTACGCTTCGGACGACGCGCAGGAGAAGTTCGTGGCCGACTTCGCCACGGCATGGGCGAAGGTCATGGACAACGACCGCTTCGATCTGAAGAAGTAGGACGACGCCGGGGCAGCCCGGCGCGGGCACCGTCCAGGTCCGCAAACGCCAGTGGCCGTCATCCCCGCGGGGGATGGCGGCCACTGGCGTGTGAAGCCCGGCACAGGGTGGGCGCGCCCGAGTTCCTCAGGCGGCGGGGTTCCAGCTCGAGGCGGGGTTCCAGAGTCAGGCACCTTCCCGCGCGCCGTCCGCGAGCTCCGAAGCACGGCTTGGCGCACGACGGCGGTGGGGGACGTAGCGCGGCACATACCGGGCGAGGATCCCGGCGCCGAGCAAGGCGAGCACGCCGATCGTCCCGCTCGCGAAGGCGAGCGACGCGACGGCCGTGAGCCCCGACACGAGCAGCGGGGCCGCTGCCTGCCCGCCGTCGCTCGCGAAGCGCCACGCGCCCAGGAAGCTCGCGGGCTGGGTTCGCGGGGCGAGGTCCGCGCCGAGCGTCATGATGATCCCGCTCCCGAGGCCGTTGGCCACCGAGAGCAGGAGGACGACGGCGACGAACCACCCCGCGCGTCCCGGCACATCGTGCAGGAACGCGAGGGTGAGGAAGCCGGCACCGAGCCCGAGCATGCACGGCATGACGCTCCAGAGGCGACCCCAGCGGTCCATGATGTGGCCGCTTGTGTAGAAGAGGGCGAACTCGACCCCTCCCGCGATGCCGATCACGAGCGCCGTGTTCGCCTCGCCGAGGCCGATGCTCAGGGCCCATAGGGGCAGGAGCGTGATCCGCGCGGACCGCGCTGCGCCCACGAGTGCCGCGCCAGAGCCCATGCGCACGAGCACCGTCCGGTGAGTCCGGATCGCACGGAACAGGCCGTGCCCGGGCTCCCGGGCCGCCGTCGTCCGCTGTGCGCCGGGGCGCGCCGCCGCGCCGGGTTCCGCCGCGCCGTCGGCTGCCCCGGGTCCCGCCGCCCGGGATCCCGCCCAGGCCCCCGCCGCCCCGGTCGCCGCGCGTTCGGGGTCCGGCAACACGAGCAGCGACGTTGCCGCGAGGGCACACGCGGCCGCGAAGATCCAGAACGCCGATTGGGGTGTCCCCGTCGCGGCGATGACGGCCGACGCGATGAGCGGCCCGAGGAACCAGCCGCCTCGGAACACGCCGCCGAGCGTCGAAAGGGCGCGGGCGCGGTAGCGCAGCGGGACGTGAGTCGTCATGAACGCGTGGCGGGCGAGTGCGAACACGGCGGTCGCGAGGCCAACGAGGAACACCCCTGCGAGCAGGACCCACGGATTCGCCGCGAGCAGGCACACCGCGATGCCGCCCAGTGCGACGAACGCCGCGACGATCATCGACCGTCGCTCGCCGAGCCGCGAGACGACCGCGCCGCTCGGGAGGTCTCCCGTGAGCGTTCCGACGGTGACCATCGAGGAGACGAGGCCAGCGAGGGCGAGGGAGGCGCCGAGGTTGTGGGCCGTGATGGGGATGATCGGGAGGATCGCCCCTTCGCCGGTCGCGAAAAGGAGCGCGGGCAGGAAGACGGGCAGCGCGATCGAGCGGAAGGTGAAGGGCTTCGGGTCTCCTGTCATGGCCCTCCCACCCTACGCCCCGGGCCTGTGCGCCAATCCGCGGCGCGGTGGGCTCCGAACCGATACTGCCGCGACGGACTGCGCGGCACCTTGGTCGTGGCATGGGGAGGTCTATGGGCGGACATGAGACAGTTGTCTACATGCCGGACCGCGACGCCGAGGCACCCTCGGCCCCGGACCTCGACGAGCTCATGGCAAGGGTCGCGCGCGGAGACCAAGAGGCTTTCGCCGACCTCTACGATGGGCTCGCCCCGGTCATCCATGGTCTCGTGCTCCGCGTTGTCCGCGACCCGGCGCAGAGCGAAGAGGTCACGCAGGAGGTGTTCCTCGAGGTGTGGCAGCAGGCCAAGCGGTTCGACGCCGACCGCGGCCGGGCGCGAGCGTGGATCACGGTCGTGGCGCACCGGCGGGCAGTGGACCGCGTGCGGGCCGCCCAGGCCGCGACGGACCGCGATCTCCGGGAAGGCATTCGGGAGTATCGGGAGAGCTACGACGACGTCGAGCACCAGGTCGAGGTCGCGCTCGAGAGCGAACGGGTGCACAAGGCGCTCGAATCGCTCACCGAGGTACAGCGGCAGGCGATCCGCCTCGCCTACTACGGCGGCTACACCTACGCCGAAGTCGCCGACGCCCTGGGCCTGCCCCTCGGCACCGTGAAGACCAGAATCCGCGACGGCATGATCCGTCTGAGGGACGCGTTGGGAGGAAGCCATGAGTAATCAGCTGCATCTGCTGACCGGCGCCTATGCCCTCAACGCGCTCGACGGCGACGAGCGGCGCCGCGTCGAAAGCCTCCCGTTCGGGCACACGACTGCGCAGGAGGCCCGCGAGTTGAGCGAGACGGCAGCGCTGCTCGCCGCGGGGACGACACCGGTCGCGCCGTCGTCCGAGCTCAAGGCGCGCCTCATGGCGCAGATCGCCGTGACCCCGCAGGCCGACGTCGCGCCGTCGTCTTCTCCCGTTCAGGGGTCACGTCCGGTGGGTGAGCACCCGCAGGAGGTGACCCCCGGAGGGGAAGCCACCGTTCAGGGGTCACCTTCGGTGGGTGAGCACCCGCAGGAGGTGACCCCCGGAGGAGAAGCCACTGTTCGGGGGTCACGTCCGGTGGGTGAGCACCCGCAGAACGTGACCTTTGGACGCTTCGGGGAGGGACGCCGTCGTCCGTTCCCCGTGAGCAGCCGGTGGCTCGCCGCAGCGGCCGCCGCCCTTCTCGTCGCCGCGGGTGGGGCCGGGCTGTGGGGCCTCCGTGTGCAGCAGCAGCGGGACGAGGCTCTCCGTGACCTCGCTGCGGTTCAGGGCTCGAGGTCGGCCGTCATCAATCAGATCTTGTCTGCGTCGGACGTCAAGGTCCAGGAGACGAGCGTCCCCGGCGGCGGGACGGTGCTCGTCGCGCACTCCCGGGATGCGTCGCTCGCGGGCGTCATCACGATTGGCATGCCGCCCACGGCGGAAGGCAAGGCGTACGAGCTGTGGCTCATCGACGCCGGTGGGGGGGCCAAGCCCGTGGGGCTCGTGGCGTCGGGCGACGGCAGTACGTGGAACGAACTCGCCGGCGGCGTGGGGAGCGCGGCATACCTCGGCGTGACGGTCGAACCCGCTGGCGGCTCGCCGCAGCCGTCCACGAAACCGCTCCTGCTTGAGCCGATTCGCTGACGCTGCCTGTCAGACCGTCCAATCCGAGGTCGCGCGGGCTCCGAACTGTCGGTGCGGGCATACCGCACCGGCACTATCGGAAACATCCGGACACCAGCGGATCTCCGCCGGAAGACAACTTAGGAGTAGTCATGTCCACTTCGGCCGTCACGCACCGCAGCCCCCTCCAGCTAACTGCCTACATCGTGGGGGCCGTGTTCCTCCTCGTCGGGATCCTCGGCTTCATTCCGGCCCTCACGACCATGGGCCAGATTGGCTTTGCGGGGTACGGCTCCCACACGCTTCTTCTGGGCTTGTTCCAAGTGTCTGTGCTGCACAACATTGTCCACGGGCTGTTCGGCATCGCCGGGCTGGTCCTCGCGCGCACAGCGGGCGCAGCCAAGGGCTACCTCGTGTGGGGCGGTGCGATCTACCTCGTGCTCTTCGTCTATGGGCTCATCTTCACCGGAGATGTCGCAGCGAACTTCGTCCCGATCAACGCGGCCGACAACGTGCTGCACCTCGTCCTCGGGGTCGGGATGATCGCGCTGGGCCTCACGCTCGGCCGTCGCGCCGTCATGGTGCCCCGCCACTGATCGCATGAGGCCAACCGCGGGATTCCGCGGGCGTGGTTGATTGGGGAGACGGCGTTCCGTCCTGTACGCGTACAGGACGGAACGCCCTTTGTTGTGCCCGGATCTTGACGGCAACAACCGTAAGTCGTAACTTACTGTTCGTGGCCACTTACGAAAGGCCGGACGATGTGTGGGACGCCATGGGCGACCACACTCGGCGCGCCATCCTCGAGCTCCTCGCCGTGCGTCCCTGCCCGGTGGGCGAACTCGCCGAGCAGCTTCCGGTCAGCCGCCCAGCAGTCTCCCAGCACCTGAAGGTGCTCAAGGAGACCGGCCTCGTGAGCGACGAGACAGTGGGGACCCGGAGGGTCTACCGGCTCAATCCGGCTGGCGTGCAAGCGCTGCGAGACCAGCTCGACATGTTCTGGAACCGGGCCTTGGCCAATTACGAGACGGCAGTCCGCGACGACGCCGAGGCTCGCAATAACTCTGAGATGGAGGAGAAATGACCTTGGCAGCAGAGACAGCCGTCCGCAAGGTGATCACCGTGGACGCCCCGGTGGAACGAGCCTTCGCGGTATTCACCGAACGCTTTGACGAGATCAAGCCGCGCGATCACAATTTGCTGACCGTGCCGATCGCCGAGACCGTGTTCGAGCGTCGCGCTGGGGGGCACATCTACGACCGAGGCGAGGACGGCAGCGAGTGCCGCTGGGCGCGCGTCCTCGCCTTCGAGCCTCCCACGCGAGTGGTGTTCAGCTGGGACATCGGGCCCACCTGGCAGCTCGAGGCGGACACCGCGAACGCGAGCGAGGTCGAGGTGCGCTTCGTCGCCGAAGGTCCGGGCCGCACGAGGGTCGAGCTCGAGCATCGGCACATCGACCGGCACGGTCCCGGCTGGGAGAGCGTCTACGCGGGCGTCGAGAACGACGGCGGCTGGCCGCTCTACCTGGCCCGCTATGCAGCGCTCGTCAACGAGTAGGCGCGGCCGCACCGTAGACGGCGGATCGGCGTTCCGTCGCGTACGCGTTTGAGGGCGCGATGGGGCTGCTCGCCGTACGGCTGCTCAGGCGTGCTCGGCCTCGTAGCGCACCTTGATCGCGCCGCGCTTGACCTTGACCTCGAGGATGCGCACGTTCGCAAGGTCTGCGAGCGACCGGACGTGCGTCCCGCCGCACGGCTCGGAGTTGACGCCGTCGATCGTGACCGTGCGGTGCCCGGCGTCGTCCATGGACGCGGTCACGACGCCGCCGCGCGCGAGCGCCGCGTCCATCGCTGCCTGGAGTTCGGCGAGGACGCCCTCGCGGAGCTCAGGAGTCGCGAGCTCGTCCTCGTGTCCCTCGGGGTCGAAGTCGAGCCGAGCTTGGCCAGGGAAGTGGCTGTGGCCCGAATGCTGCCAGCCGCGCGCCTCGCCGAGTGCGCCGAGCACGTGCCCGGCCGTGTGCAGGGCGGCGTGGAGGCGGCGCTTCGCGGGGTCCACCGAACAGACGACGGCGGCCCCCACCTCGAGCGCGGCCGGCGCACCCGCGAGGACAACGAGCCCGTCGTCGTCGCGCGCCGGGGTGACGGGAACGCCGTCGACCGTTCCCTCGTCGGACGGCTGGCCACCGCCCTTGGGGTGGAAGATGTTCGGCGTGACGGCGACCCACGCGGTGCCCTCGGCCGAGCCTGCGGCGACGACAGTGGCCGCAGCCTCGGTCAGGTAGGTCTCCGCGTAGTAGGCCTGCTCCTGCGACGGCGTCACGTCAGCCGCGCCACCGCAGCGTCATGAGGAAGCCAAGAATCGCGACGCCGAAGCCCACGAGGATGTTCCAGTTGCCCAGGATTGGAAGGGGGAACTGTCCCTGCGTCACGTAGAAGACGATGATCCACAGCAGTCCGACGGCCATGCAGCCGAACATGAGGTACTTGTACCACTGCGGGGTGGGGCCCGAAGGCTTCGGAGACCGCTTCTTGCGGGGCTTGGGGCTCTTCTTCGTCAGCGCCTTGTCCGCACTCTTCTGTGCGCGCGCCTTAGTCTCGGGCTTGTCCGGGGAATCGGGCACTGGTCCTCCTTGGGCCGCCTTCGGCTGCTCGCGGTCCCGCTTGGTATCCTGCAAGCACCGCCGACGCGCCGGGGTGCCGCTATCTGACTTGTTCTGGTAGCCAAGTCTAGCTGCCCGGTTCGCCGGCCCAGCCCACTCCACGATTGGCCGAACGCAATGAGCACCCGCATCCTCGTCATCGACAACTACGACTCGTTCGTCTACACGCTCGTCGGCTATCTCCAGCAGCTCGGCGCCGAGACGACGGTTGTGCGGAACGACGACGTCTCCCTCGCCGAGGCGATCGAGCTCGCCGAGGCGCGCGACGGCGTCCTCATCTCGCCCGGGCCCGGCAACCCTGCCGAGGCCGGCGTGTGCATCGAGCTCATCAAGTGGTGCGGCGAGAGCGCCAAGCCCATGCTCGGGGTCTGCCTCGGCCACCAGGCGCTCGCGGAGGCCTACGGGGGCAGGGTGACGCACGCTCCCGAACTCATGCATGGCAAGACCTCGCTTGTCGAGCACGAGGGCCAGGGCGTCTTCGCGGGGCTCAAGAGCCCCTTCACGGCCACCCGGTACCACTCGCTCGCGGCAGTCGCGGAGACGATCCCGGACGTCCTCGAGGTCACCGCCCACACGCATTCGGGTGTCATCATGGGGCTCCAGCACCGGTCGGCGCCGCTCAGCGGGGTTCAGTTCCACCCCGAGAGCGTCCTGACCGAGGGCGGCTACCAGATGCTCGGCAACTGGCTCGAATCGCTCGGGCTCGCGGGCGCCGCCGTGAAGGCGTCGACGCTGAGCCCGCTCATCCACGCGGCGGACGCGAGCTAGGCCTCAGCCCGCGCTCCAGACCGTTTCTTCGCGCTTCAGAGCCGCGTCGTCGCGTGACGCGCCGAGCAAGGGAGTGATTGGGAAGTTACAACCGGGTGGGAGCGCGAGTGCGCCTCCCACGAGGGTCATGAGCGGGAGGGTCACGCGGGGGTGGGCAGCGGCCCGCGGCTACGGGAAGGCCGGGAGCGTCGGGACGCCGTTGCCGCCCCCGGTCTCATTGCCCTTTTTGCCGCCCGATGTCGGCGACGGGCTCGGCGAGGGCGACGGCGGGGCGGTCGCGACCGAGAGCACGACTGTTCCGCCCTGATCGATCGCCCCGTCTGGAGCGACGCTCTGATCCACGACGGTCCCGGCAGGGGCAGAGCTCGTTGGGGTGTCCTTGGTCTGCACCTTGAGGCCAAGGTTCGTGAGAGCGGCCTTCGCGTCGTCAATGAGCCGCCCGCGCAGATCCGGAACGCTGACCTTGCCGGTCGAGATGGTGAGAGTGACCTGGGTTCCGATGGCGACCGTCTGGCCCGCGCCCGGGTCGACGCTGATGACGTGGCCGAGCGGAACGGTCGGGCTGTTGGCGGACTTCGACTGGTCCGCGGGCACGAGCCCGAGCGACCGCAGAGTGTCCCGTGCGCCCGACTCGGTGTTCCCGATGATGCTCTGCGGGATCACAGCCGTTGACGGCCCGCTCGAGATCTCGATTGTGATCCTCGAGTTCTTCGCGAGCTGCGTCCCGGCCGCCGGGAGCGTGTCGATCGCGTAGTCCTTCGCGACGTCGGTGCTCGGCTTCCGCGTGAACTCGGGCTGGAGACCCGCTTGGCTGAGCTTCGCGAACGCGTCGGTGTCCTTGAGGTTGGTCACCCCCGGCACGGTGACCATGACGACGGCAGGCGGTGCGGTGAGGTAGCTGTACAGCCAGTACCCGCCGCCACCCAGGACGAGGGCCGTGATGATGAGGAGCACCGCAATCCAGCCGCCGTGGCGGCGGCGTCGGGTTTCTCGCTCGTCCCGTTCCCCGAACGGGAGCAGGATTTCGGCGTCGGTGGGCGGCGCGGGCGGGATTTCGCCGGTGTCGCCGAGATGGGGGTCGACGGCGTCCGGCGGCGCCGCGGCGGCGTGCCGGCCGGTGCCCAGGGCCTCCGCTGTGCCAGCCTCCGCACCGGCGAGGGCCATCGCGGTGGCTGCGGCGTCGTCGTTCGCCTGCGCCGCCGCGGGGAGGACGCGGCCCGCGCCCGCCGCCCGCAGCGCGCGCCGGAAGGCGCCGGCGTCGGGGAAGCGCTTCGCGGGGTCCTTCTGCAGCGCCCTGTCGAGGACGCTCTGCACGGCCTCCGTGACCTCGGGATTGAAGTCGCGCGCCTTGGGGGCCTCGACCTGGACGTGCTGGTACGCGACCGAGACCGCCGAATCGCCGACGAACGGCGGGCGGCCCGTGAGGAGCTCGTAGAGGAGGCATCCGGTCGAATAGAGGTCGCTCCGCGCGTCGACGGTCTGGCCCTGCGCCTGCTCGGGCGAGAGGTACTGCGCGGTGCCGACGACGGCCTGGGTCTGGGTCATGGTCGCGCCCGAGTCCGCGATCGCGCGCGCGATCCCGAAGTCCATGACCTTCACGGTGCCGGTTTCGTCCGTGACCATGACGTTCGCGGGCTTGATGTCCCGGTGCACGATCCCAGCGCGGTGGCTGTACTCGAGTGCCGCGAGGACGCCCTGGACGTATTCGAGGGCCTTGTCCTGGGTGATCGCCCCGTCGTGCGAGAGCTCGCGGAGCGTCCGCCCGATCACGCGCTCCATGACCATGAACGGGGATTCGACCGACGCCGGGTTGAGTGGATCGGCGCGGCGCTCGCCCGTGTCGTACACCGCGACGATGTTCGGGTGGTTGAGCGCCGCGACGGCCTGGGCCTCGCGTTCGAAGCGCACCCGGAGCTGGCGGTCCCGCGACATGTCCGGTCGCAGCATCTTGACGGCGACCGTCCGGCCGAGGCGCGAATCGTGCGCCTCGAAGACGTCGGCCATCCCGCCGCGCCCGAGCAGGCTCCCCAGCACATACCGGCCCGAGAGGACGACGGGCTGCGGCATCGGCTCGTCCTCTCGTTCCAGTGACGTGTGCGTCGGGTGTGTCACATAACCTCTATTTCCCGGATGAAGGGCTGCTAGTCCAGTGTGGACCTATTTGCCTGTCGCGGACGGGGAACCCGAGGGTGTCGCGTGGCTCTGGGTGGGCGTCGGCGTTGGCGTGGGCGCCGAGACGACCGAGTAGGTTACCGTGACCGTCGTTCCCGGCTGCAGGCGGCCCGTCGGGCTCAGGGACGTGACCGCGCCCATGATCCCCTGGCTCTGCTCCACCGGGTTGAGGTCAACGCGAAGGCCGAGCGCTTCGAGCTCGCTCTGGACCTCCGTGTAGTTGCGGCCCACGTAGCTCGCCGCCACGACCGTCACCGTCGCTGGTGTCGTTTTCGTCGGGGTCGGCGTTGGCGTAGGGGAGGCGCTCGTCACCGCCGTCGTGGGGCTCTGGGCCGGCGTCGTCGAAGGTGCCGGCTGCGGCGAGGAGAACAGGCCCGAATTCGTGAGCCAGATGCCCAGCAGCACGAACAGCAGGAGCGCGACGAGGGCCACGAGCGGCCACGTGAGCGGGCTCCGCTTCTTCCGCGGAGGACGCGCGGGCGGCTGCTCCTCTTCCTCGTCGATCGGCGCGTACCACTGAGACGACTCGTGGCTGCCTTCGACGGCCGAGGCGCCCTCGTCGTGCCCGCCCAGGACGGGGAGCGCCGCCGTTGCGGGGGCGCCGGCATGTGCGGCCTGCGCCGCGGCGGCCGAGGCGCCGATTCCCGCGCCGATTCCGCCGACGACGGCGGTCGGCGCCGTGCGCGCATCCTGCGGCTGGGTGATGGCCTCCGTCGAGTCGTCGTGGAGCAGCATGCCCGGAACTGCCGCCTGGGCGGCCCTGACGTCCCCGCGTCGGATCGCCTCTGCCGCCTCGGCGAGCTTGATGGCGTTCGCCGGGCGGTTCCGCGGGTCCTTCGAGAGCATCGACATGAGAAGGGCCCGCACCGGTGCCGGGACCTGCTCAGGCAGGGGCGGGGGCGCGTCGTTGACCTGAGCGAGGGCGATCGCGATCTGGCTCTCGCCCGAGAACGGACGATGCCCCGTGAGGCACTCGTAGCCGATGACGCCGAGCGAGTAGATGTCGCTCGAGCCCGTGGCCTGCTGCCCCGTGGCCTGCTCGGGCGCGAGATATTGCGCCGTGCCCATGACCTGGCCCGTCTGGGTGAGCGGAACCTGATCGGCGAGGCGCGCGATGCCGAAGTCCGTCACCTTGACCCGGTTGTCCGGGGTGATGAGCAGGTTGCCCGGCTTGATGTCGCGGTGCACGAGCCCGCGCGCGTGCGCGACGGCGAGGGCGCGCGCCGTCTGGGCCATGATGTTGAGCGTGCGGTCCGGGGAGAGCACCTTCTCGCGCTCGAGGATCGAGCTGAGCGGCTCCCCGGGCACGAGCTCCATCACGAGGTACGCCGAGCCGCTGTCCTCGCCGTAGTCGAAGACGTTCGCGATTCCGCTGTGGTTGAGCAGCGCTGTGTGCTGGGCCTCGTTGCGGAAGCGCTGGAGGAACCCCGGATCGCCCGCGTACTCCTCCTTGAGGATCTTGATCGCGACGTTCCGTCCCAGGACCTCGTCGCGAGCGTTCCACACCTCGCCCATGCCGCCAATGGCGATCCGGCTCTCCAGGTGGTACCTGCTGCCCAAGGTGATGCCCGACGTCGGTCTCACTTCTTCAACACCGCCTCAAAGATCTTGCTCGCGCTTGGACTGGTCAATTTGGCGCCCGTCAGAACATCGACGCCCTCGATCACGATGGTCACCTGCACTTGCGGATTGTCCGCCGGTGCAAAGCCCGTGAACCACGAGTTGTTGAGGCCGCTCGTTCCGAGTTCGGCCGTTCCGGTCTTGCCGGCCACCTTCACCCCCGGCACGGCCGCGCCCTTGGCGATGCCGTCCGAGACCACGTCGGTCATCCATTCCGTGATCTGCCGGGCGATGTCCGGGGTCGTGGACGTCCGCAGCACCTCGGGCTTGGGCTGATCGACGACGCGGAGGTCCGGAGCCGTGATCGACTTGATGAGCGAGGGCTTCATCTGGACGCCGCCGTTCGCGATCGCGTCGGTCATGAGGGCGATCTGGAGCGGCGAAGCCTTCGTGTTGTACTGGCCCACCGCCGACTGGGCGAGCTGGGCCTGGTCGAGGCCCTTGGGCCACTGGCCGCCCTGGTAGTCGAGGTGCAGGAGATTTCCCGCGTCCTGGCCGAAGCCGAACGCCTCGGCCTGCTTGCCGATCGCGTCCTGGCCGAGGTCGAGCGCGATGGACGCGAACGGTGTGTTGCACGACTGTTCGAGAGCGAAGGCGAAGCTCGCCTGGTCTTGCGTGTAGCAGTTGCCGCCCGCGTAGTTCGGGAGTGTCGCGGTGCTCCCGGGCAGCGGCATCTTCGCGGGGTTCGGTAGGACGCTGTCCTTGGTGTACTTCCCCGAGGCGAGGGCCGCGGCCGTGTCGACGAGCTTGAACACCGAGCCGGGCGCCAGGAGGGCGCCGGTCGGGCCGCTCACGCTCTGGTTGAGGTTGATCCCCGGGGTGCCCTGGATCTTCGTGATGGCTGCCTGGGCGGCGGCCAGATCGTGGGTCGCGATTGTATTCGGGTCGTAGCTCGGCTTGGACACCATCGCAATGATCGCGCCGGTCTTCGGATTCGTGACCACGATCGAGCCGCGCTTGTCATCCGGGATGAGGCTGTAGGCGAGCTGCTGGATGGCGGGATCGATCGTGAGCTCGACCGATGCACCCTGCAGCTGCTGGCCGAGGAGGAGCTGCTTCATGCGGTCGAACAGGAGCTGATCCGACTGGCCCGTGAGGGCGCCGTTCATGCTCTTCTCGAGGCCCGTCGAGCCGTAGTCCTTCGAGTAGTACCCCGTGAGGCCAGCGTAGAGCTCGGGCTGGAGGTATTTGCGCTGGAACTTGCAGCTTTCGGTGCCCGTCGGCGCGGACTGGACGACCGGCTGGCCGCCTACGATGATCGCCCCGCGGTCCTGGCAGAACGTCGCCAGGATGGCGCGGTTGTTCCACTGGTTCGACGCGAGGTCGTCGGCTCCCACGACTTGGACGTAGCTGATCGAGCCGAGGATGAGCCCGAACATGACGGCGAGGGCGACCCAGGCGTTTCTGATGGCCTGGTTCATTGCTTCTCCACCGCCTGAGTCGCAGTGGTCGCCGGGTTGGCGGCGCGGTGGGCGCCCGGTGCATGGGCGACGGGCGCCTGGAGCGGGGTCATGTCGATCGGGCGACGTGCGGCGTTCGAGATGACGAGCACGAGAGCGGCGATGATCCAGTTGGCGAGGAGCGACGAGCCGCCCGCGGCGAGGAACGGCGTCGTGAGGCCCGTAAGCGGGATGAGGCGCGTGACGCCGCCGATCACGACGAAGCACTGGAGGCCGATACCGGCCGAGAGCCCGCATGCGAGGAGCTTCCCGAATGCGTCGCGCGCGCCGATCGCCGCGCGCAGCCCGCGCGAGACGAGGAGCGCGTAGAGCATGACGATCGCGAAGAGCCCCACGAGGCCGAGTTCCTCGCCGAACGAGGCGATGATCATGTCGGAGTGGGCGAAGGGAACGAGGTCTGGACGGCCCTGGCCGAGGCCCGTGCCGATGAGGCCGCCGTTGGCCATGCCGAACAGCCCCTGGACGATCTGGTAGCTGCCGCCGAACTGGCGGCCGAAGACCTCGGGGTCGAACGCGTTGATCCAGCCGTCGATGCGGAGGCGGATATGCGGGAAGATGAGGCCCGCCGCGAGCGAGCCGCCGAACATGAGCAGCACGCCGATGATCGCCCAGCTGGCCCGGCTCGTGGCCACGTAGATCATCGAGATGAAGATCCCGAAGAAGAGGATCGACATGCCGAGGTCGTGCTGGAAGATGAGGATCCCGATGCTCGCGAGCCACGCGACGATCATGGGGCCCAGGTCGCGGAAGCGCGGGAGCTGGAGCTTTCCGATGCGGCGGCCCGCGAGCAGGATGAGGTCGCGGTTGGTCGAGAGATAGCCCGCGAAGAAGATGCCGATGGTGATCTTCGCGATCTCGCCCGGCTGGAATGTCGCCGATCCGAAGCGGATCCAGACTTGGGCGCCGTTGATGTCGCCCGCCGTGACGCCGGGTACGAGCGGCAGCACGAGCAGCACCGCGCTCAGGATGAGGGAAATGTACGTGAACCGGCGGAGCGTGCGGTGGTCTTTGAGGAAGAGGATGACGACGACGGCCAGCGCCATCCCGACGACCGTCCAGCGCGCCTGGGCGTTGCCGTAGTCGGTGATCGGGGCGTGGGTCGGATCGAGCCGGTGGATCATCGCGAGGCCGAGCCCGTTGAGCGTGACGACGATCGGAAGTATCACCGGATCGGCATATTTCGCGCGGACGCGCAACACTATATGCACCGCGAGGGATGCAACGGACAGGATAGCCGTCTGCATCCAGAAGTCGCTCCCGAGCGGAGTGCCCTCGTTGATCGAGGTCATCGCGTTCGCCCCGTTGCCCACGATGAGCGCAAGGATCAGCAGGACGAGCTCGATATTGCGCCGCGGGCGCGACGCGACGTCGACGGCGCTCACTGGTGGCCTCCCAAGCACGGATTGGCGGTGGACGACGGCGACGCCGACGGCGTCGACGACGGTGCAGACGGCGAGGCTGCCCCAGGCGAGGCAGACGACGACGGCGGGGCGGACGATGGCGCTGCCGCGGCACCGGGCTGCGAGCTGGCGCCTGGCGTAGCGTTCGGTGTTCCACTCGGTGTTGCGCTTGGCGGGGTGTTCCCGGGCGACGTGAGACAGCTCTGCGGATTGGTCCGGAGCTGCGCGACGAGATCCTCGGCCTCCGTGAGGCTGTTCGCGGACACACCCGCGCGCAGCTTCTGCTGCTGGAAGTCGGGCAGGGAGCTCATCGGGATGTCCGTCTTGCGGTACACCGTCGAGAGCGAGATCGGGCCAAGGCTCTGCGATACCCCGTTGAAGATCGCAACGCGGTCGTCGTACGCGCCGACGTAGTAGCGGGTCTGGGTCCACGCGTAGCCGAGCCACAGGCCCAGCACGATGCCCACCGCGACGACTGCGGTCAGGATGATCCCGAACCAGCGCCTCCCGATCCGCGGCTGCTCTGGTTCGGTCTCCGACTCCTCGACCTCGGCGTCGGCATCCGCCGCGCGGTGCGTCAGGAGCGCCGCGGCACGCCGCGCGGCCGTGCGGCTCGCGACCGACGGGAGTGACCCCGTCTCGGCCGCGGCGGCCGCGGCGCCGACGAGCTCGTGCGGGCGGCTGTCGAGTTCGCGGCGCAGTACTTCGGCCGAGAGATGGGCACCCAGGTTCGGATCAGTCGGAGGCTCGTGCCTGAGGGCAGGCTCAGTTCCAGCGCGTCCCGCTTCCGCGCCCGTGTCGCTCTCCCCGGGAGCCCCCGAGGGGACGACGGCGTTCGGCGACGCTGCCGCGAACCGGCCGGCGCCGTCGTCGGACGTCGATCCGTGCGCTCCGGCCCTCGTGCCTTCGCCCTCGACGTGCGCGGCCGTGCGCGGCTGGGGGCTCTCGGCGCGCGCTGCCGAGGTCACGGGCGTCCGTGCCGCGGCGGACGCCGTGACGGGGGCCGCGGCGGCGGGGGACGCGACGGGCAGCGCGTCGCGGCCCGCCTCGGCGGCGACCGTGTCTGCGACGATGTCCGCGACGATCACGGTGACGTTGTCCGGCGCGCCCGCGGCCAGCGTGAGGCTGATGAGCCGGTCCGCGCATTCAGCCAGATCATCGACGTCTCGCACGGTCCGCTCGACGATCTCGTGCGGAACGTAGTTGAGCCCGTCGGAGCACAGGAGCCAGCGCTCGCCCTCCTCGACGTCGAAGGACGTGAGGTCGAGCTCGGGGCTTGCATCGACGTCGCCCAGGACGCGCATGAGCACGTTCTTGTGCGGGTGCGTCTCCGCTTCCTCGGGGCGCAGGCGGCCCTCGTTGATGAGCCGCTGCACGAACGTGTGGTCGACGCTCATCTGCTCGAATGACGTGCCGCGAAGGCGGTAGGCCCGCGAATCACCGATGTGCGCGAATGCGAGCTTCGAACCGTTGAGGAGGATCGCCGTGACGGTCGTGCCCATGCCCGCGAGCTTCGGGTTCGAGGCCACGAGCTCGGAGAGGAGCGAGTTCGCCGTCTGGATCTCGTCCGCGAGGACCGTCCCGGCGTCGCCTGCGTAGCCGCCGCGGTCAAGATGGACGAGGTCGAGGACCGTCGACGCGCTCGCGACGTCGCCGCCCGCGTGGCCGCCCATGCCGTCCGCGACCACGGCGAGATGACGGCCCGCGTAGGCGGAGTCGTCATTCTTCGAGCGCAGCCGGCCCACGTCGGAGCGGGCTGCGTACCGCAGGATCAGCTGGGTGTCCGGCAAGATCAGGGCCTCAGCTCGATCACGGTCTTGCCGATGCGGATGGGGACGTTGAGCTCAACCGGCTGTGCCCGCGTGAGCTGCCGGTCGGCGAGATAGGTGCCGTTGGTCGACCCGAGATCCTCGATGAACCAGCGGCTTCCCTGGGGGAACAGGCGCGCGTGGCGGCCTGAGGCGTAGTCGTCCTCGAGGACGAGGGTCGCCTCCTGAGCGCGGCCCAGGAGGATGGGGCTTTCGCCGAGCGGCATGTCGGTTCCGGCGAGGGGGCCTTCGACGACGACGAGGTGCTGCGCCTGCTGACGGGCCGGCGCCTCGGCAAGCTCGGGGTTCTTGCGCACCTGCCGGGCCGTGGGGGCGCCCGTCTTGTTGCGGCGGCCCACGGCGAGATCGCGCCGCATCGCCCCCACGATGCTGAAGACGAGCACCCACATGAGCACGAGGAAGCCGAGGCGCAGGACGGTGACCGTCAGTTCGTTCACGCGTTTCCTCCCAGCGGCGCCGGCAGCATGCGGAACACGATCCGCGTGCGGCCCATGGTGATCGCCGAGCCGTCGAGGAGCTCCACTGAGCCGTTCACGCGTTCGCCGTTGACGTAGCTGCCGTTGGTCGATCCGAGGTCCACAGCATACGTGCGCCCTTGGGCCTGGCGGATCTCGAGGTGCTTGCGGGAGACGCCCGTGTCGTCCACAACAATGTCCGCCTCCGAGGATCGGCCGAGCACGATCGAATCGGCGTTGAGCGAATAGCGCTGGCCGTCGATCTCGAGGACCGGGTGGAGCCGGAGGGCCTGCCGCGCTGCGGCCGGGACGCGAGGCGCCGCACTCGGCATGCGCGGCGGCGCGGGCGGGTTCGCCGCGCGGGACGGCGCCTGGCCGTGCTCGGATCGCGCGATGACTTCGAACGAGCCCGGCTTGAGGTCGCCGTCGTGCTTGAAGGAGAAGCGCACGGGTCCTTGGAGTGTGTAGCCCTGCGAGCGGGCGTGCTTGACGGCGACGTCGCACAGCTCTTCGGCGAGCGCTTGGCCCCACAGCTGCGCGCGGTCGAAGTCCTCGTCGCCGAGGCGAGCCTCGAAGACGTTCGGCGCGAGTGTGCGGCCTTGGGCGATCGCCATCGCCTTGCTGTCCATGACGCGGCGCAGGCGGCTTGCGATCTCCACAGGCTGGACCTGGTGGTTCGAGCCCCGCGAGAAGACGCCCTGCACGGCTTTTTCAATGCCGAGCTCGAGGCGATCGAGCAGTCCCATGGCCGCCCTCCTCTCCCGGGTCGCCGTGCGGTCACATGTGCGCACCGCGCCCACGGCACAAGGCAGCGTGGGTGCCGCTGTTCCGTGACGTGGCGTGCCGCGCACGCTGTCGATGCTTCTCCGATAGTACTGGGCGGGCCTGAAAACTCCCGACTCGGGCCGCCAGAATGGTGCTTGCGATTTCGTATCCGTTGGGCCCTCGGCTATGCTTGTTCTCGCTGCCTTCACGGGTTGGGCCTTCGGCCTGCGGCCTGACGAAGGGTGAGCGCGAGTGGCGGAACGGCAGACGCGCTGGCTTCAGGTGCCAGTGTCCGAAAGGGCGTGCGGGTTCAAATCCCGCCTCGCGCACTGTGTATCGAGACACCCCCGGTCTTGGGATCGGGGGTGTTCTGTTTCCGGCGAGGGTCGCGCTCCGGCGAAGAGGACCTCGGGCTCGAAAGCCCCATCTACGTCCGATGAGAGCCGACTTCGACATGTGTCGAGAGTTGTGTCAACGGCATGTTGGAAAATGACATACCGATTTTCAGACGTTGTGGAACGCTCCGAATCCGCGTAATTCCGCCGGTTTCCTCGTGGAGCGCGACCACGGCGGGCCGAAGTTTCGGGTGTCCGCATTGGTAAGCTCGCCGCCTGTGAGAGTCATCACACAAACCCATCAGAAGCGAACACGTTCCACCTTGCAGAGGAGTCCGCGACCATGAGTTTCCACTTGACCCACACGTTGGACGGGCAGTAAACGGTGAAGGCCCGTCACGCTCTCGCCGCCGTCCTTTCGACGGCGGTGCTCGCTTTGGCCGCGCTGATCGCACCAGCAACACTCCACGCTGCTGTCGGCCAGTTCACCACGTCGGGATCGCAGATCATCGATCCGGACGGCCACGTGTTCATCCCGCGTGGCTCGAACTTCAACGGCCCTCATTTCGTGTGGGACTGGGACAACATCGTCGGCAAGTCCGGCTCCGTGCAGAACTGGGACATGAACTTTGTCCGGCTGGACGTCGCGCTTTCTCGCGGAACGGATGCGTACCCGCAGTACAACTATGGCTCGGACACCGAATACGACCAGATCATCTCTGAATACACGGCGAAGAAGATCGTCGTCATGATCTCCCAGTTCACGGTCGAGCCAGGTTCGTACCCGACGGCGTCCGAGATCACGGAATACTCGCAATTCTGGACGTCGATGGCGCAGAAGTACGCCGGGAACCCGTACGTCTGGTTCAACCTCCAGAACGAGCCCGGCGAGGACGGCTGGATGACCACGCCGTCCTCGACCTGGTACAACAACCACGTCACGTGGTCCAAGGCGATCCGTGCCACGGGTGCGCAGAACATGATCGTCTACGACGGCGCCCACTACGGGCAGGAGCGGGCTGGCGGCGGATACGACCAGTCGGCGTTCCTGACGTGGGGCCAGCAGCTCCAGCAGCAGTTCGGGAACGTCGCGTTCGACCTCCACGTGTACGACCGCTGGCAGACCGCAGCCCAGATCGAGGGATTCATCCAGGCCGTGCAGGCGAAGGGCCTGCCGATCTTCATCGGCGAAGTCGGCTGGCCGTACAACGACACGAATAGCGGCATCCGGGCGGGTGGCCTCGCAGCGTTCCAAGCGGCGAGCGACCTGCATATTGGCCTGTCGACGTGGCACGCGCAGTCCGGCAGCAGTTACGTGCTGGTTCAGGTCGGTGACTTCGACACCCTCAACTCGTTGACGAACCCGACGAACCTGTCCGAGGAGGGCCAGCGCGACTGGTCCTACCTGCACATGATGGCCGGGTTCGCTCCGCCGGCGCCTGCCCCGACCGCCACCCCGACGCCGACGCGGACTCCCACGCCCACGCCGACCCCCACCCCGACGCCCACCCCGACCCCCACCCCGACGCGGACGCCCACTCCCACGCCGACCCCCACCCCGACGCCTACGCAGAGCGCATCGCCGGTGCTGGCGGGCTCGTGGGAAGTCAACTCGCCGGGACAGGACACGTCCACGCTCGTGACGCCGTCGTTCACCGTGAACGCGGGTGACGTGCTCGTGCTCAAGGCGATCTCCGAGGACGCGCCGCGCACCTTCGACTCCCCGAGCGGGGGTGGCACGACGTGGTCGAAGCTCGCCGAGCAGACCGCGAACGGCTATACCTACGCCGCGCTGTGGGCGGGGACCGTCTCAACGGCCGGCACGTCCACCGTGAGCATCCCGTTCACGGCGACCGCAGGCTGGCACTCGATGGTCGTTGAGCGGTGGACGTCGGCCAAACTCGCCGCGGCGCCAAACGTGGTCAACGCGCAAGGCGTTGGAACGCCGTCGGCATCCCTCACGGCGGCCAGCGGCTCCGCAGTGTCGTGGCTCAACGGCGACTGGAATGGCGTCGGCGGAGCGCGCACCTACGGCGGCGGCGCCACGGAGGACGGCTACACGAGCTTGCCCGGCATCTACTCCGGCTACTACGCCACTCAGAAGGTGACCGCGACGGGAGCTCAAACTCTCTCGCAGTCCGCCCCGACCGGCCAGGCGTGGACGGTTCTGGGAGTCGAGATCCAGTAGCCAGGGGTGGTCCCCGCACCGGCTGAACCCGGCCATGCGGGGACCACGCCCAGGCCACGCCCACTTGACCCATACCTTGAAGGAGCAAACTGTGCTTGGACGTCACTGGCGCATCCTGTCCGCCTGCGCGGCTGGGCTCGCGGTGCCCGCTCTCATGGCCGCCGGCCTCACGTCAGGCCTGGCCTCGACGATGACCGCGGCGTCGTCGGCACCCCCTGTCCCCGTTGCCTCGTACCACCTGACCGGCAACGCGACGCCGTCTGAGACGACATCCGCGTTCAGCGCTGCCACGGGTGACATCCTCATCGTCAAGGCCGTCACCGAGGACGCCGCGAACCTGACTCTCTCGACGCCGACCGCCAACGGTGCGGCCGTGACGTGGACGCTGGCAGCATCCGACACGACGAACGGCTACTGCGGGACGTACCTGTGGACCGGCCTCGTCACCGCCGGCAGTGCCACGACAACTGTGACTGCCCACGAGGGCTCCGTGACGAACTACGCCAACTGGGATGCCCTCGTGGAGCACTGGGATGGAACGACGGCGAAGCTCGCTGCAGCGCCTGCGATCGCTCAGGCTGACGGCTCGGGTGTCCCGTCTGCGCAGATCACGACGGCTGCCGGTTCGGCGGTCTCGTGGCTCGTCTCGGACTGGAATGCGGTACAGAACAGCAGCGTCGCGTTCAACGGGACTCCAGTGATGGAGGCGAGCCAGTACATCCCCAACATTCATTCTGCCGAGTACGCATTCCAGGCTGCCTCTTCTGGCGCTCAGACCCTAGGCGAGGCCGCTCCCACCAGCAGGCAGTGGGCTGTCCTCGGAGTCGAGGTCCAGGCGAAGACGGGAGCTCCGTCCCCCACTGGGACGGCAACACCGACAGCAACTCCAACGGCAACTCGGACCGCGACGCCGACGCCCACGCCGACGGCGACTCCCACGCCAACCCCCACCCTGACGTCCACGCCGACGGCGACTCCCACGCCGACTCCGACTACCACGTCACCTTCTGGCGGGCTGCCCGCGGGCGTGTCCCTCAAGGCGATCGACGGGGGACAGGCGTACTACAGCAAATGGCCCGCGTCGAACTATCCCGGTGCCACGACCATGTTCCCCGTCACCCGCTGGGCCGCAGGGGGCAGTGGCGCGGCGGACGACAGCACGCTCATCAACACGTACCTCGAAGACGGATACATGCAGGCCGGTTGGCAGACTGGCTCCCCGTTCTACGGCATCGGCGGCAACACGACCGGCGCGGGCGGGAATCTCGTCACCGACGAGGTTGACCAGTGGGCTGGCGACGGATGGGGCGGGTGGACCGGCGTCATCGGCTTCGGGCACGACGGGCAGGTCTGCACATCGAAGCTCACCGACTGCGGCTACACGGCCATGAAGGCGATGTCCGGCGCTCTCCCGTCCACGAGGTTCAAGTACACGAACTTCGGCAAGTTTGCCGGGACTCAGGGCGACGCCGCCAACTGGAAGGCGTTCTCTCAGTTTACGGATGTCGCCTCCACGGACGTGTACTTCGTGCAGGAGACCGGCAACCTCTGCAACGGGTGGTGGGGCGTGACGGCAGTCATCACGGGCGACCCGTCCACGGGCGACCTCTCGTGCACTGACCCCCGGCTGCACCTCTCGCGCAACTATGGGCGGCTGATCTTCCACGAGCGGTCCATGGAGGGCGGCGGCAAGCCGATCTATTCATTCCACGAGCTCGTCGGCGCGGACGGGAACCAGGTCAACCCGGCGACGTTCACTGCCGGGATCTGGTCGGCCGTGATCGAGGGGGCGCGCGGGGTGGACTACTTCACGCACAACTTCATCCGGTCGGGCGGCTACGCGGACTCCTTCGAGGACCCGACGTTCGCCGGCGTGAAGTCGGCAGCCCAGTCGTTCTATTCGACCGCAGAATCTCTGGCCCCCGTGCTCAACGGACCGGACGCTGTCGGCTTCGTGACGTCGAGCCGCGACGAGAAGACGCCAGGAGGGATGCCCGCCGGAGTCGAGTACCTCGCCAAGTGGAACAATGGGCAGCCGTACGTCTTCGCCCACATGGCGGCCGACACAGTCAGCAACGCCCCCGTCACGTTCACTCTTGCGGGCGGGTCGGGAACAAGCGTGACCGTCGTCGGCGAGGGCAGAACGATTCCGGTGGTGAACGGCAAGTTCACCGACGTGTTCGCGAACACTGACACGGTGCACATCTACCGGGTCAACATGTGATCGCTGTTCTCCTGCTGCCCCGGCCTACGCGACATCCTTGAGCTGCACGGGCCGGATCAGCATTCGCATGGGCGTCACGACCCAGCGCTGCCGCGTTGCCCGGAACTCCTCGTGCGTCGAGAACTCGTACAGCGCGTTCCGCACGCGCACCCAGCGGGGGCGGGCGCCGTCGAACGGATCGGCCCGAAGCAGCCGCAGCGTCGCCGGGTCGGCCTCGAGGAGCTTGAAGAGGAACCCATAGAACCACTCCTCGTGCACGGTGCGCAGGGGCAGGAACCACATGAGCCAGTCGAGGCGGAGATGGTAGGGGGCCCATTGCCGCGGGACGCGGCCTGGCTCGCCGGGCTTGCCCTTGAAGCGGTACTCGAGCCACTCGGCGTCGTCCGTCGGCACGTCGTCGAGTGTGCCCTCGACGACGATCTCGACCCGACGCTTGGTCACGCTCCCGAACGCGCCGTACGTGTTGCCGAGCTGCCAGCGGTTGAAGCTCGCGTTCATGAGCTGGCGCGTCGAGAGCAGGTTTCTTGCCGGCCAATAGCCGAGCACGGCGAGAAAGATGCTCGCGGCGAGGGCGACGGCGGCCCAGGCCCATGCGAAGACGTCGCCGGGAGAGCCGGTCGCCTCGCCCAGTCCGCCCGTGAGGAGCCCGCCGGACCACACACCGTCGCGGGCTCCTTCTGATGCTGCCGCCGCGTCAGCCCATTGGGCCGACGAATAGCGGATCGGCATGAAGGGCAGGGCCGCGTGCACCACTCGATCGCTCACACCCGTGAACGCGAGCACGATCGCGGACCAGTTGAGCCACGCGAAGTTCCCCGACAGCACGAGCCACAGCTGCGTGAGGATGATGAGCCCCGCAGCGACGGTCGCGAGCGGCTGTGGCGCGAAGAGGAAGAACGGCACGACGAGCTGCGCGAAGTGGTTCCCCATGACCTCGGCACGGTGCAGGCGCTTCGGCAGGAGGTGGAACTGGCGGCTGAGCGGGCCGGGCATGGGCTGGGTCTCGTGGTGGTAGTAGAGCGCCGTGAAGTTGCGCCATTCGGAGCCGCCGCGGATCTTGATCATCCCTGCCCCGAACTCGAGGCGGAACACCAGCCAGGCCGTCACGATGAGCACGGCCGTGGGCGGTGGGCTCTGGTCCGAGCCGAGGAACGCGACCGTGAATCCCGCCTCGAGGAGGAGCATCTCCCAGCCGAAGCTGTAGAACGTCTGGCCCACGTTCACGATCGACATGTAGAGGCCCCACAGCGCGAGGAACGCGAGCAGCGGGACCCATGGCGGGCCGAGCTGAGGGACGCCGAGGACGAGCAGCCCTGAGATCGCGAGGCCAGCCCCGCACATCCAGCGAAAGCGGCGGTCCGTATAGCCCCAGCGGAACAGCGTGGGCCGGCGGAGGCGGTGGAACGCCTCGAGGAATTCGGGCACGGGCAGGAGGCCGCGCTCGCCGAGCAGGGCGGGGAACTGGTTGAGGCTCGAGAGGAACGCGATGAAGAAGAGGACGGCGACGCCCCGCTGGAGCACGATGCGAGCCAGTTGGTAGTCCGGCGCACTGAACCACAGCAGCCAGTCCATGGGTCCACGCTACGCCGGAGGTCTAGCGTGGTTCCATGAGCGAGAACAGGCCTTTCCAGAACGTCACGTTTGAGTCGGCCGGCCGCGAGGCTCACGGCTACCTTGCGCTTCCGCCCGCCGGATCTGGCCCCGGCGTCATTGTCATCGAGGAGTGGTGGGGGCTCGTCGACCACATCCGCGACGTCGCCGACCGCCTCGCCGCCGAGGGCTTCGTGGCCCTCGCGCCGGACCTGTTCGGCGGGCGCGTCGCGCACGACGGCGCCGAGGCCGCCAAAATGATGCGCCAGCTTCCCGAGGCCGAGGGCGCGCGTCTCCTGGCCGGCGCCGTCGACTACCTCTTGGGCCTCCCCGAGGTGACGAGCTCGACCGTCGGGACCATCGGCTTCTGCATGGGCGGCGGCTTCGTGCTGCAGCTCGCCGCGCAGCAGGGCGAGCGGGTCAGCGCGGCCGTGCCGTTCTACGGCGTCGGCCAGGGCGTGCCGAATCACTTCTCCGGCGTCCGCGCCGCGATCCAGGGCCATTACGGCAAGCTGGACCGCGGCTATCCGGTCGCGGAGGCCCGCAAGCAGGCGGAGCAGATCCGCCGCGAGTCGGGGGCCGAGGTCGAGTACTTCTACTACGACGCGCCGCACGCCTTCGCCAACGACTCCAACCCCCAGGGCAACTACCGCCCCGAGGCGGCGAAGCTCGCGTGGTCCCGCTCAGTCGAGTTCCTCAGGGACAAGGTGCACTGACCGCTCCCGTTTGGGGGTCACCTCCCGTGGGTGCGGGGCCGTTTGGGGGTCACCTCCCGTGGGTGCGGGGCCGTTTGGGGGTCACCTCCCGTGGGTGAGCACCCGCAGGAGGTGACCCTTGAACGGGTCGCGCGTTCGCCGTCGCCCCTCGGTCACCTTCTGTGCGGCGCGAGGGCGCGGCCGACGACGGCGGCCGCCACGAGCATGAGCACCGCGCCGATCGCTGCGGTCACCCCGACGCCCGAGTCGAACGCGCCCCGCGCGGACTCGAGGAGCTCGGTGGCGACGGGCCCCGGGAGGAGGGGAGCGGCGTCGACCGCCCCGCCGAGCGTCTCCCGTGCCCGCGCCGCGGCGTCGCTCGGAAGCCCGCCCGGCACGACCACGTTGAGGCGGTATGCCGCGGCGAGCACGCTGCCGAGGATGGCGGTCCCGAGAACTGCTCCGAGCTCGTAGGCGGTCTCCGAGATGGCGGAGGCGGCACCCGCCTTCGCGGGCGGGACGCTCGCGATGATGAGGTCGTTCGAGAGCGTCTCGGCGAGCCCCACGCCCGCGCCGACCACCGCGAAGCCCACGAGCAGCGCGGGCAGCGAGCCGTCGCGGCCGAACGCGAGCACGATCCCATAGCCCGACGCGTTGAGCAGAAGGCCCGTGACCATGACCGCGGGCGCCGAGAACCGCCCGGCGAGGCGGACGGCAGCGAGGCCCGTCGCGATCGTGAGAGCGAGACCGGGCAGCATGAGGAGCCCGGCCCGGAGCGGCGATTCGCCCACGACGAGCTGGAGATGCTGCGAGAGGAACAGCATGAACCCGACGAGGGAGAAGATGCTGAGCAGGTTCGAGGCGAGGCTCGCGCTGAACGCCGGCGTGCGGAAGAGCCGCATGTCGAGCATCGGCCGCTCGCGGCGCAGCTGCCGCCGCACGAACGCCCAGCCGGCCACGAGCCCTCCGGCGAGGATGAGCGCGGCGGGGGCGCCGCCGTCGTGCGCCAGCTCCTTGATCCCGTAGACGACCGCCGTCGCGGCAGCGATGACGAGGAGGATGCTCGGCGCGTCGATGGGCGACGGCGCGGGGTCGCGGGATTCGGGCACGAGGAACGGCGCAAGCACGAGGAGCGGGACGAGGGCCGGCACGGCCAAGAGGAAGACCGAGCCCCATGCGAAGTGCTCGAGGAGCGCGCCGCCCACGAGCGGGCCGAGCGCCGCGCCGCCCGAGTACGCCGCCGCCCAGATCGCGATCGCGAGGCGGCGCTCGGTGGCGTCGGCGAAGATGTTCCGGATGAGCGAGAGCGTCGCGGGCATGATCATCGAGCCGAAGATCCCGATGAGCGCGCGGGCCGCGATGAGCTGGCCGGGGTTCGTGGCGAAGGCGGCCGCCGCGGAGACGGCGGCGAAGCCCGTGGCGCCGATGAGCAGCATGCGGCGGCGGCCGAAGCGGTCTCCAATGCTGCCCATTGGGACGAGAAGTCCGGCGAGGACTAGCGCGTAGACGTCGACGATCCACAGGAGCTCGGTGCTGCCCGGCTGGAGTGCGAGGGAGATCGCGGGGAGGGCGAAGGCGAGCACGGTGTTGTCGACGGCGATGAGCAGCACGGGGAACATGAGCGCGGCGAGCGCGAGCCAGCGTCGCGCGATGCCGGGCTGGGCGGTGCCTGGCTGCGCGGTACGGAGCGCGGGCTGCGCCATCTGGAACACGGGGGACTCCTTTGCGTGGAATCGATTGCTCCGAAACTGTCGTTCTGAAGGGTCAAAACGACTTCTATGGAGCAGTCGATGAAATAACTGTACCGTCTGGACGGTTTAGTTACAACACCGCGTACAGTTTCCTTATGCCCAGACCGCCCAAGGCCCGCGAGGCCCTCGTCGCCGCGTATCGCGACCTCCTCGTCTCCGAGGGCGAACGCGCCGCGACCATGGACGCCGTCGCTGCGCGTGCCAGCGTCTCCAAGGGCGGGCTCCTGTACCACTTCAAGAGCAAGGACGCCCTCGCGGAGGCCCTTCTCGAGGCGCTGCGTGCCGCCGCAGAGGTCGATCGCGAACGCATGGCCGCGGATCCCGAGGGGCCCTCGCGGTACTTCGTGCGGACCTCGGTCAACTCGGGCACGGACATGGACGCGCTTTTCGTCGCGGCGATTCGGCTTGCCCGGGCCGGTCACCCCGGCGCGCTCGCGGTCCTCGAGGAGCTCGACGCCGCGTGGCTGGCCCTGATCCGCCGTGAGATCACCGACCCGGCCGTCGCCACCGCCGTCATGCTCATGGGTGAGGGGCTGTACCACTACTCGTCCCTGGCCGGGACGTGGCCCGAGCGCGCCTTCGGGACCTCGCTCGGGGAGCTGCTCGCCGTCGTCGACCGGCTGAGCGGGCGGAGGGCTTAGTAGTCCTGAAGACGGGCTACGTTCTCAGGCTGGTTCGAGCCCAGTCCTTTGAAGCTGACTTCGTAGCCGAGATCCTCAAGTGCGGCAATGGCTTCGGACGGGGCGTCACGTACGACGCTGCGTGTCTGGGTGCGCCTCCAGGATTCCCGGCCCGCTCGAAGGGCGGCTCGTGCCGCGTCTGGGTGATCGACGCCGAGCTCCGTGATCAGCATCTCCAACACGTCTTCCAGGCATGGGCGGAACCGATGGCCACCGAGCGGAAAATGAAGCTCATCGGATCGGGGCACTTGAGCGGTCTGCTGCCTGCGTCTTGCGCGGCCGGTTGAGTCTCCGCACCGCGCCATCACGTAAGTCAGGGCATCCCTGTGGGCGTGGACATGCAGATGCGCCGCCGGCACGCCGTCGTGCGTGGATCGCACGTACTCGAAGCGAAAGAGAGGCTCTCCTGCTGCGCGGGAGCCGGCGAAGACTTTGATGCTGGATTCATCAACCGCCAGGTATCGATCGTGACCATCCAGCCGGCATCGATACTCTACGGTCAGCGTGAGGAGCGGCTCGTCCCCGACCCTCAGTGCGATGCCCGTATTAGGCGACTGCCTTACCAGAAAACGTTCGCCCGCATCGCTGCTCAAAGACGTTGCTGCGAACGCAGCGATGCCGGGCACCACATCGCTAACGGTTTCCGTGAGGTCCTCGGCGAAGCGCTCAGCCTGAGCCTCGAGCGACGCTGAACTCAACGGCCGAGCAGGTAGTCGAGTCCCTCGAGTTCGTCGAAGAGTGCCAGCTCGCGGGCATCCAAGGAGTATGACTCGGCGCGTGCACGCAGCTGCTCTTCATCGCAGCCAACTTCGCCAATGATGGCGGCGCGCCGCGCTTCAGCTTCTGCAACGGACAGTTTGATGATCGTTACCGAGCTCACGTATCCCCCTCTGTGGTGGTTGTCGATGCTCTCATGCTAGGTGGGGCGTCCGACATTTTCTGAGACTTGAATCGTCGTGCTCATTTCGCCCTTGACCTTGACCTTGACGCAGCGTCAACTTCTACCCTCGAAAGGGCAAGGAGGAAACGCATGGACTGGAGCATTCAGGAAGTCGCCAGGCTCGCCGGGACGACGAGCAGGACGCTGCGCCACTATGGGAGCATCGGCCTGCTTGAACCGAGCCGCGTGGGCCACAACGGATATCGGTATTACGACGAGGAGTCGCTCGTGCGGCTCCAGCGCATCCTCCTGCTTCGCGAGCTCGGGCTGGGCTTGCCGGCCGTTGCGGAGGTCCTCGAGCAGCAGGCGGACCAGGCCGGAGCGCTGCGCACGCATCTCGCGTGGCTTCGGCAAGAGCAGGAGCGGCTCGCGCGCCAGGCGCGGGCCGTCGAGACAACCATTCAGCAACTCGAAGGAGGCGGCCAGCTCATGGCACAGGACATGTTCGACGGCTTCGATCACACGCAATACAAGGACGAGGTCGAGGCCCGCTGGGGCGCGAAGGCGTATGCCGACAGCGACACGTGGTGGCGCGGTCTCGGTGACGAAGGCCAGCGGGAGTGGAAGGGCCGCCTCGCGCGGCTCATGGAGGACTGGCGCGCCGCCGCGGCCAGCGGAGCCTCGCCCGAAGGCGACGCGGCCCAGGCACTCGCCGGTCGGCACGTCGCCTGGCTCCGCGATATCCCCGGGACGCCCGGATACCCCGGAGGGCCGGCGAAGGCCTACGTGCTCGGCCTCGCCGACATGTACGTGGCGGACGAGCGTTTCGCGGCCAACTACGGCGGCGCCGAGGGCGCGACTTTCGTGCGCGACGCCCTGCACGCCTACGCCGAGCGCGAGCTCTAGCCCGTGGTTGCGCCTGCGGCGAGGGGGCGCCCGGGGGGGGGGCCCCCCCGCGGGCGCGGCCCCCCCCCCCCGGGGGTTGGGGGGGGTGGCCCGGGGGGCGGGGGCCGGCGGGGGGGGCCCCCCCCCCGGCCGCCCCCCGCCACGGCCACGGGTTGTGCGAGAGGTGGCCACGGGTCGCCAGCAGCACGACGCGTGGCCAGATCTCACCTGACGCGTGGCCGAGCCCTGGGGGGGTCAGGTGCTGGCGCCCCCGGCGCGCCGCACCCGCCACCACCGCGGCGCGACCGCGATGAGGAGCCCCGCGACGGCGACGGCCGTGCTGAGGCCGAGGCCCGGTCGGAACACGTCGAGCATGGCGGCCGCCGAGGCGTGGCCGTCGTGCCCGCCCGAGCCCACGAGCGCCGTCGTCACCGCAAGCACGAGCGCCGCTCCCACCTGCGTGCTCGTCTGGATGAGCCCCGCGGCGAGGCCCTGTTCGGCGTCGTGGATCCCCGCGGTCGCCTGCACGTTGATCGACGGGAAGCCGAGCGCGAAGCCGACGCCCAGGAGGAGCACCGACGGGAGGATGTCGAGGGCGTAGGCCGGCTGCGTGCCGATCCGCAGGAACAGGATGTACCCGAGCGAGAGCGAGAGCAGACCTGCGACGACGAGGCGCGTGGCCCCGAAGCGGTCGATGAGCCGGCTCGCGAACGGCGCGCTGCCCGCCACCATGAGCCCCGCGGGAAGGAGTGCGAGGGCCATCGCGAGCGGTGCCCAGCCGAGAACTGACTGCAGGTACAGCGTCACGATGAACTGGAAGCTCAGGTAGGAGCCGAAGAGGGCGACGGCGGCGAGGTTGGCGCGCGCGACCCAGCCTTCGCGCAGGATTCCGAAGCGGATGAGCGGGTGCTTGACGCGAGTTTCGATCCATCCGAAGGCCGCGAGCACGGCCGCCGACGCCGCGAAGCCGCCGATCGTCTGCGCGGAGCCCCAGCCGGCGTCCGGCGCGGAGACGAGCGTGAAGACGAGCCCGAGCATGCCGGCCGAAAGGGTGACGGCGCCCCAGACGTCGTGCCCGCCGTCGCCCGCGGAGTGATCCCGAGGGATGAAGCGCAGGCCCAGGAGCACGGCCGCGACGGCGATCGGCACGGAGAAGAGGAACGTCCAGCGCCAGCTGAGCGCCGTCATGAGCCCGCCGACCACGAGCCCGAGCGAGAAGCCGCTCGCGCCGAACGTCGTGTAGATCGAGATGGCGCGGTTGCGCTCGCGGCCTTCGGCAAAGTTGGTCGTGATGATCGAGAAGCCCGTCGGCGCGGTGAACGCGGCGGCGAGGCCCTTGATGAAGCGCGTCGCGATGAGCAGCGTCGGGTCGCTCACGAGGCCGCCGAGGAGCGACGCCGCGGCGAACACGGTCAGTGCGATGAGGAAGATCCGGCGGCGCCCCAAGAGGTCTGCCATGCGGCCTCCCAGGAGCAGGAGCGAGCCGTAGCCCAGCACGTAGCCGGACACGATCCATTGGAGCGCGCCCGTGCCGAGGCCGAGCTCCCGGCCGATCGAGGGGAGCGCGACGCCGACCATCGAGACGTCGAGGCCGTCGAGGGCGAGGACGACGCACAGGGTCACGAGAAGGAGCCATTGCGCCCTGGTCCAACGGGCGTCACCGCTCGGCCCAGTGGCAGGCCGAGTAGAGGTCTGAGGGGAGGCCAAGTCGGTCAGCGTGGAAAGGTCTTGTGCCATGCCACGGACATTACATGACGCATCATTCAATGACAAGGAAAAAGATGATGTGGAATTAGATTCCGCGTCGAGGTAGAATCGGGGCATGTCCACGGAGGCCACACAGGAGCTCGTCGAGCAATGGCGGGCGCTCCAATGCGCCTATCTCAAGACCTCGAACGCGCTCGACCGCGAGCTGTCCTCACGCCACGGCATTGGCCTCAACGAGTTCGAGACGCTGGACCTCCTCGCCGAGCACCGCGCCGAGGGGTGCCGCATGAAGGACCTCACCCTGGTCTCGCCGATGACGCAGAGCGCGCTGTCGAAGATCGTCGACCGGCTCGAGAAGGCCGGCTACGTGCAGCGCGCTGCGTGCGCCGAAGATCGCCGATCGCTCTACGTGGAGCTCACCGAGGCCGGCGCTCACCTTCACGACGAGGCGGCCGGGACCCATCGTGAGCTGCTCGAGGCCAACCTCCCGGCGTAACGGGAGCTGGCCACGCGTCGTGTCGGGCGGGACGTGGCCACGCGGTCTGTCAGTGGTAGTGGCGCGGGTCCGCCTTGACCTTCTTCTGGGACTTGGCCGCTGCCGCCTCCCGCACGCGCTTCTGCTCCTCGCGCACGGCCGCCATGTTGGCGCGCTCGTCGACGAGCCACTGCGGCCGGTTCTGCAGGAGCTCTGAGATCTGCTCGGTGGTGAGCGCCTCGGAGACCCCGCCGCGCGCCAGCCCGCTGATCGTCACGTTGAGCTTCTGTGCGACGACGGGCCGCGGGTGCGGGCCGGACCGCCGCAGCTCCGCGAGCCACTCCGGCGGGTTCGCCTGGAGCTCGCTGAGCTGCTCGCGCGTCACCTCGCCCGCCTGGAACTCGGCCGGGGTCGCGGGCAGGTGCACACCCAGCTTCTTGGCGGCCGTGGCCGGCTTCATGGACTGAGGCTTGGGGGAAGTCATGGATCAAGCGTAGCCGGGCTACGCGTGCGCCTGGCGGGCAGCGCGCTGACGACGCCACCCATGGACCCCCTCATGACTTATCGGGCTACGGTTGACGCATGGATTCCGAGAGCCCCGTCCCGGCTGGTCTTCGTGTCGCCTTTGTCGCGGGAGTCTCGCCCGGCAAATGGTTCCGCCGGTGGGAAGAGCGCTTCCCTGAGACTCCGCTCGCCTCGGAGATGGTCGACGACGGCGCCCAGCTCGCCGCCGTGCGCGAGGGCCGCGCCGATCTCGCCTTCATCCGGCTCCCCGCGGACCGCGAGGGCCTCCACGTCATCCCCCTCTACGAAGAGGTGCCCGTCGTCGTCGCGCCGAAGGGGCACGAGATCCAGGCGTTCGACGAGGTGCCCTTCGCCGAGATCGAGGACGAGCTCTTCGAGTACGACGGCGGGGCCTCCGAACGCCTCGACCTCGTCGAGGGCGGGGCGGGCCTTGCGATCCTTCCCATGAGCGTCGTGCGCCACTTCAACCGCAAGGAGCTTCGCTACCGGCCCGTCACGGGGGTTCCGGGATACGAGGTGGGTGTCGCGTGGCTCCGTGACAACGAGAGCGAGACGGTTCAGGAGTTCATCGGGATCGTGCGGGGGAGGTCCGCGAGCAGTTCCCGCCAGGCCTCGGTCCAGCGCGACCAGCAGGAGGCAGCGAAGCAGCGACGCTCCGATCGTGCCTCGTCCCAGTCGGCCGAGGCCAAGGCCAGGAATGAGGCGAGCCGGGCCGCGAAGGCCGCCCGCTCAGGGAAGCCCGCGCGTGGTACCGGAAAGCCCGCAGGGCAGGGGAAGCCCGGTGCTGCGGGAGGCAGGTCGAGACACTCGGGCGCGGGCCGCCGTCGTCCGCGGTAGGGCCGGAGCAGAGCCCGGCGAGAGCTGACCACGCGTGGGGTGGAGGTGACCACGCGCTACCCGGCGGCGAGGGCTACGACGCCGTCGAGCGTTCCCACGAACACCCTCCCGCCCGAGAGCGTCGGGGTCGCGAAATGCGGCACGGGGCCGAGCTGCGCGTGCTGCCGGACGCTCCCGCTCGCGGGGTCGAGGGCGTAGAGGTCCCCGGTCTCGTAGTCGACGACCCACACCGCCCCGTAGCCCGTCACCGGCGAGCCGGCCGCGCGCACGGGAAGCCGCCAGCCGAGGTGGATTCCGGCCGGTGACACCGCGGTCACCTGCTGCAGCCCGCCGCGGCACGGGACATAGAGGGTCATGTCCGTGACTGCCGGGGCGCCGAACGCCCGGCAGACCGAGGCCTGCGCGAGGGCGCCGCCGATCCCTCCGAAGTGTCCCGCATCGAGCAGGTAGGCGGTCCCGCTCTTGCCGTCCGCGAACACGTAGGGCCCCACCCGGACGGGAGTGAGCGAGCCGAGGTCGGCGTCGCCCGCATTGTCTTGCCTCCAGGTGGACGGGGCGAAGAAGTCGATGCGCTCGAGCGAGGCGCTGAGCGCGAGGAGGGAATCGGAGCCGTCGTAATCGGTGGTCGAGGACCCGTTGCCCACTCCCACAAGCAGGCGCGAACCGTCCACCGTGGGCCCGCCGGGCGCCCAGATGCCGCCTTGACGGCGGGTCGGCACGACGTAGGCCTCGATGGGCCCGCCGCCCGTGGTGGGCACCGACAGCACCGTGCCGGTGTAGTCGGCGCAATCGCCGTAGAGCCCGCCATAGGCGATGTAGATGCGATCGTTCAGGAGGGCGAGGGCGGCGCGCTGCTGGTACGCGATCCGGTCACCGTGGGGCGGCTCGACCTCGCGCCGCACAACGAGCGAACCGTCGCCCGCGTCGACACCCACGAGTTCGTGGCGGCCGTCGGAGAGTTCCCCGACCGCGAACACGAGGTCTGTGGCGGCGTCGTACACGGGCGTTCCCGTGATGCCCAAGGGGTCGATGTTCCCGCACGGCAGCGCCGAGGCACGCATCGGAGCTCCGAGGTTGCGCTGCCACACGACCTGACCGTTTGTCGCATCGAGGGCATACACGGTGTTCGCTTCAGTCGCCGCGATCACCCGGCCGCGGACGACGAGCGGCTCGGCATAGACCGCGCCGTCGAGCCGCGCGTGCCAGGCGCTGCGGAGCTGGCCGAGCGTGTCGAGGGCGGGCGACGCCGGCCCCGCGCCCGTGCGGGCCGGGTCGCGGTGGTAGGTGGGCCAGTCGTCCGGCTCGAGAGGCCCCGGGGTGCGGGAGCCGGGGGCCGCGGTGAGGGGCGCGGGTGGGGTGGGCGGGAAAGCCGGGGTGGGCCCCGCCGTCGTCGGCCCGGTGCACGCGGCGAGTCCGGCGCAGGCGGCGACGAAACAGGCGACGGCGGCGGCCAGCCGAACCGGGCGCCCCGCCCGGCGTGGCCGTGTTCTCGTCATGGTCCCGTCCTCTCCGAGACCGGGGTGCTATCCCGCCTCGTGCTCGGGGCGCAGCGTGAGGGTCCAGACGTTGGCCCCGTCGTGCCGCTCGCACGTGATCGTCGTGAGGAGCTGTCGTGCGAGCGCGAGGCCGCGCCCCGCTTCGGCCTCGGGGCCGGGCATCTCGCCCGAGCCCTCGGGGATGATGGCCGGCCAGGCCCCGAGCTCGAAGAGGCGCGCGAGCAGGAGGTCGGCCCGCACCTCGACCTCGAGATCCAGCTGGACCTCGCCGCCCGGCGGGCGCGCGTGCTTGACCGTGTTCGTGACGACCTCGATGACTGCGAGCTCGAACGGGAGCCGGTCCCCGGGACCGATCACCATCGCGTCGATCCACATGCGGGCCAGCTCGTCCTGCACCGCGTCGACGATCTGCGGCGTGGCCGAACCGCGCACATGCCCTTCGGCGAGCAGGTCACGCATTCCGGTATGCATCCTCGACGGCGGGGTACGGGGTGAGGATCCGGTCGATGCTCGTGAGTTTGAGGACCATCTGCACCTGCTCTCCGACATTGGCGATCCGGAGGTCGCCCCCGGCTTGGCGGGCCGCCTTGAGGCAGCCGACGAGCGCCCCGAGCCCCGAGGAGTCCATGAATTCGGTCTCCCCGAGATTGAGGACGAGCAGCTTGTGCCCCGACTCGAGGGCATCCGAGACGGCGGCCTTGAGCAGGGGAGCGCCCACCATGTTGAGCCTCCCCTGCGCCGTGACCTCGGTGTAGCCTGCCCGTTCCTCGACGGCGAACTTCATCTTTCCTCCTCGCCCCCGGTCTGCGTGTGGAACCCCTGGTAGCGTGCCGCCCCGACGAGCACGCTCAAAAGTGTGAGATCGAACACCGCCCAGCCGACGTTGACAACGGTACCGACATCCGTGGCCAACCCAAGAATCCACCGCGCCGCGCCCACGATGCACGCGATGGCGAGGCCGGCCGCGAACACCCCCTGGGGCCACACGAGCCGGAGGGCGTGCCGGCCCGAGCGCTGGCGCTGGTTTTCCCGCTGACTTTCCTCCCGGGGTTTTGGCGTCACGACGAAATCGAGCGGGCGCCCGAACCAGACGTTCGCGGCCGCGGACGTGCAGGCTCGGATCCACGTCGGGAACAGCGCGAGGTTGTACTGCTGGCCTCGCCACGTGCGCGCGCCGTTGGCGACGATGAGGAACATCGCCTGATTCAGCACCATGAACGGGACGAAATGCGAGAAGAAGTCGACGTTGAGGGCCTGGACCGGGAGGACCCCTGCGAGCAGGTACACGAGCGGCCCCGCGAAGTACACGACCGCAGCGAAGCCCGAGAGGTAGCTCCACATCGTGCCGAAATACATGAGGCGCTGACCCCACGAGAGGCCTCGCATGGTCAGCGGATTCTCCTGGAGCATGACCTGCACCGTGCCCTGCGCCCAGCGCATGCGCTGCGAGAGCATCGAGGGGAGGTCCTCGGGCGCAAGCCCGACGGCGAGCAGCTCATCGTGGTAGACGCTGCGCCAGCCCGCTGCGTGGAGGCGCATCGACGTCGACATGTCCTCCGTCACGGAGATGGTCGAGAGCGGCATGATCGGCTGTGCCTCGTGGAGCCGCTCGACGCTGACCTGGTCGAGGACGTCCCGCACGGATTCGAGGGCGCCGAGCGGGGAGAGGTCGCGGGCCGCGAGGCGTTCGACGGCGGCGGCCAGGTCCGCGGGCCGCGCCTCGGCCCGGTGCCGGGCCCCGGATTCCGCGGCGATTCCTGCGCTGAATTCCGCGATGAGCGCCGCGGCGTCCGCCGTGACGAGCTCGAGATCCTGCGCGACGAGCGCGCGGACTGCGGCGTCGACGGTCGACTGGACGGCGAAGGTCGCGTCCCCGATCGACGCACCCGCCGCAAGCCGCCGCGAGCCCTCGGCGAGGGCCTCGTCGACGCTCGCGAGCAGCGCGGCGACCTTGGGATCCTCGGCGCCGGGCCGCCGTCGTGCGCTGTGGACCGCCTGCCGCCCCGCGACGAGCGCCCGGCGCACGCGACGCTCGATGTCCCCCACGTAGCCCGTGAGGCCGAGCTGCATGAGCGCCTCGCGGCGAAGGATGCCGTTCGAACCGCAGAAGAAGGCCGCGTTCCAGCCGTCCTTGCCCCGCTGGATGGGACCGTAGAAGAGCGGGGCCTGGCTCCCGAGGGGATCTGACTCGGGGACGTTGCCGAACCACTGGGGCGTCTGGACGAAGGCCACGCGGCGGTCGTTGAAGTAGCCGAGGGTGCGGTCGAGGATTTCGGGGGTGGGCACCTGGTCCGCGTCGAGGATGAGGATGAACTCGCCCTGGGTCTGCTCGAGCGCGTTGTTGAGGTTTCCGGCCTTCGCGTGGCGCGGCTTTCCGTGCCACTCTTCCCCGCGGGATACGTAGCCGACGCCGATCCGCTCGGCCTCCGCGCTCAGCGCGGTGCGGGCGCCGTCGTCGAGGATCCACGTGCGGTGGGGGTAACGGATCGCCTGGGCCGCGCTGACCGTCGTGAGCACGAGCTCCGGGTCTTCGTCGTAGGTCGTGATGAAGACGTCGACGCGCAGGCCCTCGGGCGGTGTGGGCGGGACGCGATGCGCGGGGACGCGCCACACCGTGATCGCGAAGAGGGCGACGTCGATGAGTGAGTACGTCTCCGCAACGACGAGCGGGAGGGCGATCCACCAGACGTCCCAGTTGACCGAGGCCTCCCACCGCCACAGGATGTAGTTCGCGCCGGTCAGGACCGTGAGGGTCGCGACGGCGCGGACTATAACGTGCCTCACCCCGTCCCCTGCGGGGAGGCGCCCGCAGGCGCGCGACGGACGACGATGACGGTCGTGTCATCCTGATTCGTCGAATCAAGGCTGATGACCGAGCTAACGGCCGCCGCGGCGTCCGGCGCCCCGACGATGGCCGCCGTGGCGGCATCGAGCGCCTCCTCGACTCGGGCGTACCCTTCGAGCAGCCCGTCGCTCAGGGCCACGAGGGTGCCACCGGGCTCGAGCCGGCCGTCGCGAGCCGTCCACTCGGCGCCCTGGAGCAGGCCGATCGGGGGCCCGGACGTCTCGAGCCGCTCCCACATGCCGTCCGGGTGGATGAGGACGCCGAGGCCGTGCCCCGCGTCGACGTACGTGAAATCGCCCGTCGCGGCATCGAGGCGTGTGTGGAGGAGTGTCACGAACGATCCGAGCCGGAGCAGGTCGGGCTCGAGCGCCCTCGCCGCCGTTCCCACGAGGGCCCCGGGCCCGTGATCGAGGCGGCCCGGGCGCAGCACAGCCCGGGCGGTGGCCGCGACGAGCGCGGCCCCCATGCCCTTGCCCATCGCGTCCGCCAGCGTGAAGGCGATCGAGGCGCCGTCGCTCTCCCAGTCGAAGAAGTCGCCGCCGACGCTCCGCGACGGGTGGCACGCGCCCGCGATGTCGTAGCCGGGCACATCCGGGGCGCGGTCCGGGAGGAGGCCACGCTGGACGCGTGCGGCCGTCTGGAGCTCGGTCTCTGGTGCCGCGGCTGCGCGCGGGCGGCGGAAGAGCGCCTCGACCCGCGCCTGGAGCTCGCGCGGGCTGAACGGCTTGGGGAGCACGTCGTCCGCACCACGGTCGAGCGCCTCGAGGCGGTCGGCCTCCGCGGCGCGCGCCGTGACCACGAGGATGTACGCGTTGCTGAACATGCGCAGCGTCCGGCATACCTCGAGGCCGTCGAGATCGGGGAGCCCGAGATCGAGGGTGATGAGGTCCGGCTCGATGCGGCGCGCGGCCTCAAGGGCCGGGTAGCCCGCGCCGGCGCTGGTGGCGTCGAACCCCTGGCGGCTGAGCGTCGCTTCGAGGAGGCGCCGGATGTCCGGATTGTCCTCGATGACGAGTGCGCGACGTGTCATGTTCTCCTTTTTACATGTCCGCTCCAGCATTTCCGAGGTCTGTGTCACAAACTTGTCTGGGGAATACAAAGAATGTGACTGGAGAGCCGTGGAAAAGCTTCTGGAGGTCCTGCTGGCGGGCCGGCGCCGATTCGACGGACTCGGCCCCCGGGGCCGGGTGATCCTCGCCCAGCTCCCCCTCAACATAACCCTTTTGCTCATCTACGTGGTCGTGACGCTCGCGGGCATCAGGCCCGTCTCCGAGGGCGCCTTTGCAGCGGGCCAGGCCATCGCCGTCGTCATCTTCGCTGCCTGCGCCGTGATCCCGTGGCGCCGCCTGCCCTCGTGGGCACCGCTTGCCATCCCCCTGCTCGACTTCGTTCCCGTCGGGCTGGTCCGTGCGGCGGAGACCCCGGTCCTCTCGGGGCTCGCCCTCGTCGCCGTGTTCCCCATCATGTGGCTTTCCGGGTCGGGGTATCGCCCACGGCTTGTCGTAGGGATCGGCGCGTTGGCATCGGTCGTCATGGTGTGGACGCCGCTCCTCATCGTCGGGTCGGCGGCTCCCCACTCGTTCATCGCGGAAATCGTCGCTCCGCTCATGCTCATCACGGTCGCCGTCGTGATCGCCGCCATGACATCGCGTGGCGTCGCGCAGCAGGCTCGCGTCGAGGAGCTCCTCGCGCGGAGCGAGACCCGCGAGCGGCTCCTCGACACGGTGCTCGAGACCGTCGACGTCGGCGTGCTCGTGATCGACGACCAGGGTGAGAACATCTTCCTCAATGCGAAGCAGCGCCAGCTCTACCTCGTCGCGCTTCCCGAGGGCCGCGCCTCGGCCCTCGAAGGTGATCTGCTCGTCTTTCGCGAGGGTGGCGAGCCCGTGGCCGCGGACGAGCGCCCCCTCGCGCGGGCCCGGTCCGGGGCCACCCTCGACCACGAGATCTTCCGGCTCGGGAACGGACCGGACGCGCGCATGGTCGCCATCTCGGCCCGCGAGTTCTCCGACCCCGCGGGCGCGCACGCGGGGATCGTGCTGGCGTCGTCGGACGTGACCGAGGTCGTGGCGGCCGTGCGGGCGAGGGACAGCTTCCTCGCGAGCATGTCCCACGAATTCCGGACGCCGCTCACGAGCCTCCTCGGCTACGCCGAGCTCCTCCAAGAGGATCCGTCCCTCAGCCCCGAGGCGCGTTCCGACCTTCAAGTCATGAGCCGGAACGCGCGCCACCTCCGGAAGATGGTCGACGACATCCTCGCCGCGTCGGTCGAGGGCACGACGGCGGAGGTTCCGCGCACAAGGCTCGACCTCGCGCGGCTCCTCACGTATGCGGCCGCCTCCGCGGCGCCCGACGCCGAAGGGAGGGGTATTGCCGTCAGCGTCGCGGCGGACATCGAACTCCCCGTCATGGGCGACCGCACCGGGCTCGTCCGAGTGCTCGACAACCTCGTCTCCAATGCGCTCAAGTACTCGGAATCCGGCACGAAGGTCGCGCTGCGTGCGTCGCGCGACGGCGACTGGGCCGTGTGCACGGTCGAGGACCAGGGCCTGGGGATTGCACCCGAAGACGTCCAGCGGGTCTTCACGCGGTTCCAGCGCAGCACGGCAGCGATCCGGTCGGGCATACCCGGGACGGGGCTGGGACTCGCGCTCGCAAAGGAGGTCGCCGTCCAGCACGGGGGCGAGCTCGAATGCGCGAGCGAGCTCGGCGTCGGGAGCGTCTTCACGCTGCGCCTGCCCATCGCGTCCGCTGCGCTCTAGCCCTCGCGGCACCCCCGGGCGTAGGGTCCGAGCTGAAGGGCGCCGCACGAACGCTGAGAACCTCTTCAGGAGCAGCAATGGGCATTGTTTCTTCGGGTTTCATGGGCCGCAGGAAGAGGGACGTCCCAGGACTCCCCCCGGGTCAGTACCTGACCGAGGACTTCCCCGTGCTCTCGGCGGGCCCGACGCCTCGGATCGAGCGCGACCAGTGGGTCTTCTCGTTCGCCGCGGACGGCAGCAGCCGGCATTGGGACTGGAACGGCTTCATGTCGCTCCCTCAAGAAGACATCCTTGCCGATCTCCACTGCGTGACGAGCTGGTCGAAGCTCGGCACGAGGTGGCGCGGGGTGCCCGTCGATGCACTCTTCGAGGGCGTCGAGACGGACGCGGAATACGCGCTCTTCCATTCCTACGGCGGATACACGACGAACCTTCCGCTCGACGACGTGCTGGGCGGCAAGGCGTGGATCGTCCATGAGTACGACGGCGGGGAGATCCCGCCCGAGCATGGCGGGCCGGCGCGGCTCCTGGTGCCACATCTGTACCTGTGGAAGAGCGCCAAATGGGTCAGCGGTCTCGAGCTCATGGCCGAGGATGAGCCCGGCTTCTGGGAGAGCCGCGGGTACCACCTCCACGGTGATCCGTGGCGTGAGGAGCGCTACGGGTGAGCGGCGCATGGAAGGCCGCCGACGTCGTCGGCCTTCGGGAGGAGACGACGACGGCGCGCACGATCCGCCTGCGCCTCCCCGCACCCGTCCCTGCCCTCGCGGGGCAGCACATCGACATCCGCCTCACGGCCCCGGACGGCTACCAGGCTGTCCGCTCGTACTCCGTCGCCGGGGCGACGCCCGACGGATTCGAGATCACCGTCGAGGAACTGCCCGACGGCGAGGTCTCCCCGTATCTCGTGCGGGATCTCGCCGTCGGCGATCAGCTCGAGGTGCGCGGCCCCGTCGGAGGCTGGTTCGTGTGGCGGGCCGAGGATTCCGGGCCGGTTCAGCTCATCGGAGGGGGCTCCGGCGTCGTGCCCCTTATGGCCATGGCGCGGGCGCACGCGGCCGCCGCACACCCCGCGCCGTTCCGGCTCCTCTATTCCGTGCGCAGCCCGGAGTCGGTGTTCTACCGCGAGGAGCTCGAATCGCTCGCGGAGCGCGAGACCTTCGACGTCACGTATGTCTACACGCGGAAGGCGCCCGACGGCGAGCCCGCGGGCCGGCTCGACAAGGGAACGCTCGCGCGGCACGTGCTCGACGGCGGCTCTGACCCGGCCGTGTTCATCTGCGGCGCCACCGGCTTCGTCGAGGCGGTCTCGGGCTGGCTCCTCGATCTCGGCCACGCCCCGGACCGCATCAAGACGGAGCGGTACGGGGGGATGGGAGGAACATCGTGAACGTGTGGACGGGCCAGCCCCGCGCGCAGGCCCTCGAAGACGACTACCTCGACGGCAACGCGCTCGCCGGCCCCCTGTCCGAGGTCTTCTCGATCGACATCACCGCCGCGCTCGGCACGTGCGGCGGTTGCGGGGCGGAGGGCGCCATCGCCGAGGCCCGGCTGTACGTCAACGCGCCCGCCAAGATCCTTCGCTGCCCGTCGTGCGGGGCTGTGCTCCTCCGTCTCGACGAGCGCGAAGGCCGGCTGATCCTCGACCTCAGCGGGTTCAAGAACGTCACCATCCGGCTCGAGTGAGATCTTGTCACAGGCCGTGGGCCGCGGCGTAGTCGTCCAGTCCGTCTGCCGCCAAGGCCGCGGCAACCTCCTCGATTCCGCCGTAGTCGGGGAGCACGATGGACTGGCCGCCCGCGGAGAAGCCCGTGCCGGCCGTGGGCAGGGTGAAGAACACCGCTGCGGCGGGATCGGTCCCGCGCAGGGCGTACGCCAGGGCCGCCATCGCGGTCGGGTCGAAGCCGGAGTCCACCGTGAGAACGGGCGAGGCCAGGGCGATGAGGGCGATCGCATTGACCGCATCGCGCGCCCTGCCCGAGCTGAGGATGAGGGCCATCATCGCGCGGACGAACGCCTGCTGGTTGCGCACTCGTTGATAGTCGCCGTCAGGGAAGGCATGGCGTTCGCGGACGAATTGGAGGGCGGCTTCCCCGTCCAACCTGTTCACGCCCTTCGTGAAGGTGTGCTGGGTCTCGAAGGTTGCCGTGTAGGGCACGGTTGAGGTGAAGGGCACTGGGACGTCGACGTCGATTCCGCCGACGGCATCGACGAAGGCCTTGAAGCCGCCGAAGTCCGTCATCACGTAATGGTCGATGTGGGTGTGCAGCAAGGATTCAACGGTGGCGACAACGAGCTTGGGCCCGGCCAGCTGAAGGCCCGCATTGATCTTCATGACGCCATAGCCCGGGATGTTCACCCAGTTGTCGCGCATGATCGAAATCCCGAAGACCTTGTGCCGGTCGGCCGGAATGTGGATCAGCATGATCGTGTCTGCATCTTGGGGCTCGTGTTCGCCGGTGGCCTCTTGGCGTTCCGTCGCCTCGCGCGCGCTTCCGGCGATATCGCTTCCGAGCACCAAGATGTTCATCGGCGTGTGAGGCAAGTCCGGAAGAGATGGGGGCGGTGGCGGCGGTGGAGGCGTGGGGGTTGGCGTCGGGGTTGGCGTCGGTGTCGCGCTCGGGCTTGGGCTCGGGCTCGGGCTCGGGCTCGTGGAACTGGGTGTCGCCGTCGGCGGGGCAGAGCGCTGTGAAGTGACGATGAACGTTGCGAAGACCGCGCCCCCGGCCAGGATGAGCGCTGCCGCGGCGGCGATCAGGCGCCGCCGAAGTCGGCTTCGTGCCGCGTCATCAGGGGGTTGAGCACCAGCTGCGTCGCTCATGGCGCCACCATGACATCAGTTCTCGCTGTGAGCAATGGTCCGTCGGCCGCGGTTCATGCCCCCGGAGAGGCGCCACTGATCTCCTGGAGGAGGGCATCGAGAATCGGGAGTTGGCCCGAGACGAGCTTCTCCCGCGCGTCGGGCAGCGCGAACCACGCCGCGTCGTCGATCTCGGGGAAGTGCTCGACGCGGCCCGATCCCTTGGGCCATTCGAGTGGGAACGTGTTGCTCTCGATGCGCTCGGGCGCGAAGTCCGCCTCGGCCGTGAAGACCGTGATGACCTTGCGCGACGGCTGGCGGAACTCGCCCAGCAGGCGGTACTCCGCGGACGGCGGCGCCGTGCCGATCTCCTCCGTGAACTCGCGGATCGCGGCCGCAAGCGGATCCTCGGGCTCGGCGAACTCGCCCTTCGGGATCGACCAGGCGTGGGCGTCCTTGCGGGCCCAGAACGGGCCGCCCATGTGCGCGATCCAGACCTCGACGCCCTCCGCGGCCGGGCTCGCCCCAGCGATGCGGCGGTACAGGAGGAGGCCAGCGCTGCGGACGGTCATGAGTTCAGGCTACGGCTGGCCGCGGCGCCGCGCCCCCGTCCGTTTCTTCCGCCCCGAAACCGAGTCGCGGCGCGACACGCCGCGGCGCCGACTGATTGGAACTTCGCAACCGGACGGGAGCGTGGCCAGACCCCGGCTCAGCCCCGCGCTGCCACGTGCCGCGCGGCCCGCCCCTCGACGCGCGCCAGCACGGCCCGCAGATGCTCGGCGCTCCGCCGGACGAACGCCTCGCCGTCGTACGGCTGCGCCCGGAACTCGGCGATGGTCGGCACCTCGCCCCGGAGCGCCCGCTCGTCGTAGTCGCGCGCGAGGCGCACCAGTTCGGCGACCTCGTCCGGATCGAGATCGGGGTGGAGGGCGCGCCACGTCTCGTCGGAGAGGCCGATCGGCATCTGCATCGTCGGAGCGGCCGGCTCGATCGACGCCCACAGCTCGGGGTTGTGCTCCCACAGGGTGCCCAATACGCCGTCCCAATCGATGACGCCGAGCCCACACGGCGAGAAGCTGCGGGCCAGCCCGAAGTCGGTGATCGCGAGGACGGAGTCGCGCAGGTGCGTGGCCCGGACATACGGCGCCGCGCGGCGCGTGGCCGCGATCGGATCCTCTCCTCGGGCGAGGACGTTCGCCGTGTCGAGGGTGATGCCCAGGACGTCGGGCCCGACTGATTCGACGAGCCGCACGACCTCGGTGGTCGTGATCTCCTCGTGCGTCTCGATGTTGATGTGCACGTCGAGGTCGCGGGCCGTCGGGGCGAGCTGGTGGAGGAACTTCTCGATCGCCATGAGCTGGTCGGGCCACGGAGCATCGGTCCGGAAGCGGTCGTTCGCGTAGTAGCCCGGAAGATTCGGCTTGTAGTTGCCGCACGCCGCCCACAGCTCCCCGCAGCCGGCCCCCTCGCGGCACGCCTCCATCATCCTCGCTATGCCCAGGGTGTAGTCCCCTTCGCCGAGAACCCGGACTTCGGGCGCCTCCGCCGCGGCGTAGGGGTTGACCTTCGCGAGGCCCATCTGGAGGTATAGGCCGAGGGCGTCCGCGTGCTGGCGTACTTCCCGCAGCACGCCGCGGTCGAGAGTGGGCGTGATGTCGAGGACGGTGCGGAAGTAGACGCCCTCCATGCCGAGGGAGGCGGCGTGGTCGAGGATCTCGAGCGGTGTGTGGTCTGCGGCGCCGGGGATCTTCCGGCCGTCGACTCCGATTTTCATCTCTTCTCCTTTGAAAAAGATCTGGGGCGAGGGTGCGCGGGAGCGGGTCCCGCCGTCGTCGTCCGCGCCTCTTCGCGGCGGGCGACTTCCGGACGACGACGGCGGGCTGGCCAGCGCGGCCTACCGGCCCCAGTCCGCGAGGCGGAAGTTGGGGGCGTAGGCGAAGTGCTTGACGTCAGGGCTTACGACGGCGGTGAACTTGGCCCGGTAGAGGATGATCGTCGGCGAGTTCTCAAGCCACTTCTGCACGAGGGCGTCGACGATGGGCTGCTGGGCCGCGGGGTCGGCCGTGGTGTTGAGCTTGTCGAGGAGCGGCATCGTGCCCGGGATGCAGATGTGCTGGTTGTTGGTCGCTGCACCGCACGTGAGCTTCTTGCGGAGCTCGTAGCCGCCGATCGGCGTGCTGTTCTCGAACAGCAGCGCGGACTGGTACTTGCCCTGGTTGAACAGCGTCGTGAAGTCCGCCGGGGGCTTCGCGTCGATGTTCACGGTGACCCCGATCTGCTGCCACGCCGACTGAAGCAGCGTGGCGATGTCGGAGACGCCCGGGGCCGTCGGGTTGATCATGAGATCGAGCGTCGGCGAGCTCACGCCAGATTCCGCGATGAGCTGCTTCGCCTTGCCGGGGTCGTAGGCCCTCGCGGGCTCGAGCGACGCGTTGTAGCCCGCCATCCCGGGAACGACCGGCCCGTAGTACGAGTCGCCGTAGCCGTACGCGACCTTGCTGATGATGTCGCTGTACGGGACCGCATAGGTGAGAGCCTCGCGGAACTTCTCATTGTTCGTGAGTGGGCCCTGGTAGTTCATCGACACGGTCACGGGAGTGGGGCTGTCCGCGGTGATGACCTTGCAGCACGACTGCGTGCTCAGGTTCTTCACCGCCTGCGGCGGGAGGCCCAGCGTGACGTCGGCCTCGCGGCTCTGCGCCTGCACCTGCAGAGTGGGTACCGCCGTGATGAAGTTCACGCGGACGGTCGGCTCAAGGGCGGGGGTCCCGTAATAGTTGGCGTTGCGCGTGAGCACCGCGTGGTTGCCCGGCACGTACTCGGAGAGGACGTAGGGCCCGCTGCTGCTGGCCGTGTGGCTCTGAAGCCACTGGTTGGGCGAGTTGGCCTGCACGCCGCCGTTGGCCTCGATTTCTTTGGGATCGTAGATCGAGCCGCGGCTCTGCCCGAGGCTGTAGAGGATCGCCGGGTACGGCTGAGTCATATGGATGACGACGGTCGTCGCGTTGGGTGCCTCGACTCCCGTGATGAGCGGGGGCTGAGTGATGCCGAGCTGGAGCGAGAGCGCGCCGCACGCACCGATCTTGAGCGTGCGGTCGAGCGAATATTTGACCGCCGCCGCGTCGAGCGGGTCGCCATTGGCGAACTTCTTGTCCGCCTGGAGCGTGAACGTGTACGTCTTGCCGCCGTCGGAGACGTCCCACTTCGTCGCGAAGTCTGGCTGGACCTTGCTCGGGTCGGGGTCGATCTGCGTCACGCCGGGGCTCGTCTCAGTGGTGGCGAGCTTGACGAGGCGACCGTAGAAGTTGCTCGCGAAGCTGTTCTCGTCACCGGGGCACGAGAACGCTGGGTCGAGGCTCGTGATATTCGTCGCCCAGTTGACGGTGAACGGCCGGTTCGCCGTCGGAGCGCTCGCGGAGCTCGATGCGTTGCACGCCGAGAGGGCGCCGGCGGCGAGGGCGAGTGTCACGCCGATCGCGGCGCGCCACAGGGGGCCGCGCGCAGGCTTGCTTCGTGCCATGGGTATTCCTTCCTAGCCTCGATAGATGGTTCAGGGGTTCAACGGAGATTCGGGGATGGCGGTATTGGCGAGCGGCGCCGCGACGGCCGCCTTCAGCTCGCCGGGATAGTGGCACGCGACCAGATGGCCGGGTGCGACCTCGCGGAGCAGGGGCCGCTGGCTCGAGCACTCGGGACGGTTCATGCCCACGGGGCACCGGGGCTGCAGGGGACAGCCTGGCCCGGGCTTCGAGCCTGCCGGCGCGGTGGTCCCGAGAGCCGTGCGGCGGCCCGCCATGACGTCCGGATCGGGGACCGGAGCCGCCATGAGGAGCGTGACGGTGTACGGATGGAGCGGGTTGTCGAAGAGCTCCTGAGAGCTCGCCATCTCGACGATCTCGCCCAGGTACATGACCGCGATGCGGTGACACAGGTACTGGGCGACCGCGAGGTCGTGGACGATGAAGAGATAAGTGAGGTTCAGCTCCTTCTGAAGTTCCGTGAGCAGGTTGAGGACCTGCGCCTGCACTGAAACGTCGAGGGCCGTCACGGGCTCGTCGAGGACCACGAGTTCCGGGTTGAGCACGAGGGCCCGCGCGATCGCGATGCGCTGCCGCTGGCCGCCGGAGAACGCGTGGGCATTCAGCTCGGCCTGCGAGGCCGAGAGCCCCACTCGCTCGAGCATCTGCAGTGCCCGTTCGCGCCGCGCCTTCTCATCGCGGAGGCCGTGCACGAGGAGTGGTTCCTCGACGAGCTCGCGGACCGAGAAACGTGGGTCCAGAGAGCCGTAGGGATCCTGGAACACGATCTGCATGCGCGAGCGGAGGCGGCGCAGCTCGGCCTTCGAGAGGGCCCGGACGTCGACGCCGTCGAACGTCACACTGCCCGAGTCGGGCTCCGTGAGGCGCAAGACGCACGAGGCGGCCGTCGACTTCCCCGAGCCCGACTCGCCCACGAGGCCGAGCGTCTCGCCCCGCATGACGTCGAAGGAGACCTCGCGGAGCGCCTTGACCTCGTTCGCGCGGCGCAGGCGCGCCGACACGGACTTCGAGCGGTAAGTCTTCGTAAGCCCGTGTACTTCGAGCAGCGGGCGGGCGCCGCGCTCGACGGCGCTGCCGGAGCCCAGGCGCATGCCGCGTTCGACGGCGTCGCCGTCGCCCGGGCGGACCGTGCCGCCGTCGTCGTTGATGGTGGTCATCGCTCCTCCTTGAGCTCGAGCTGTCCGGCGAAATGGCACTTCGCGAGTTGGGTCCCGTGGGGCCCCTCGACGGCGACGACCGGTGGCTCCGTGCCGCGGCAGAGCGGGTTGCCCTTGCCGAGCGGGCACCGCGGCTCGAACGAGCATCCCGTGAACGGCTGCGTCGGGTCGGGGAGCGTCCCCGGGATGGTCGAGAGCAGCCCGTCCTGGCGGCGGTCCGTGCGGAGCACGCACTTGAGCAGCTCGCGCGAATAGGGGTGGGCGGCGCCCGCGAACAGCGCGCGGCTGTCGCTCTCCTCGATGAGCTGCCCCGCGTACATGACCTTGACCGTGTCGCAGAAGCCCGCGACGATCCCGAGGTTGTGCGTGATGAGCATGAGCGCCGCGCCTCGGTCTGTCACGAGCTTGTCGAGGAGCTCGAGGACCTGCGCCTGCGTGGTGACGTCGAGCGCCGTCGTCGGCTCGTCGGCGATGACCAGCTCGGGTGAGTTCGCGAGCGCCATCGCGATGAGGACGCGCTGGCGCATGCCGCCCGAGTACTGGTGCGGATAGTCGGCCAGCCGGCTTGACGCGTTCGTGACTCCGACTTCGCCGAGGAGGTCCGCCGCCTGCCGCCGCGCCGCGCCCTTGCTCACGGGCTGGTGCGCGCGGATGTTCTCGATCATCTGCGCACCGATCGTGCGGATGGGGTCGAACGCGCTCATCGGGTCCTGGAACACGAGCGAGATCCGGTTCCCTCGGATCTCAGAGAGCTTCCGGTCAGGGAGGCCGCGCAGATCTGTCCCGCCGAGGCGGATCTCGCCGGCCGTCACCCGTCCGGGAGGCTGGATGAGGCCCACGATGGACATCGCCATGGCGGACTTGCCCGAGCCGGACTCGCCGACGATCGCGAGGCGTTCGCGCCGCCGGATCGTGAAGCTCACATCCCGCACGGCGGCCACGCGTCCGCGGGAGGTCTGGAATTCGGTCCGCAGTCCCCGCACGTCGAGGAGGGTCTCCTGGTCTGCGGGGGTGCGGGCGGCGTCGATGGACATGGTGCTTGTGCTGCCTTCGGTGGTCATGTCACTTGGCTCCTGCCCGGATGCGGGGATCGACGACGACGTACACGATGTCCGCGAGGAAGCTCACCGTCACGTAGAGGGTTGCGCTGAGCAGGATGACGCCCTGCACGACGGCGAAGTCCTTCTGCAGGATCGCGTCGACGGTCATTGAACCGACGCCGGGCCAGCCGAAGACCTTCTCGACGAGCACGCTTCCCGTCATCGTCTCGGCCGTGAGCATCGCGGTGGCCGCGACGAGGGAGAGGAGCGAGTTCGGCACGGCGTGGCGCAGGAACACCGAGCCGCGCGTGAGCCCGCGGCTGCGGGCGACGACGATGAACGGCTCCCGCATCGTGTTGCGCAGCTGCGAGCGGAACAGCCGGCTGAGGAACGCGAACGGGCCGACGGCGATCGTGAGCGCGGGCAGGATGAGGTGCCGCGCGGCGTCGACGAACGTCCCGAACTGGCCGGACAGGAGCGAATCGACTGTGTAGAAGCCCGTGACGGTGGGCGGCGGGGCGAGGCTCGGCGAGAGGCGTCCCTCGGGCCCGGGGAAGATCCCGAGGTTCACGGAGAGGAGCAGGATGGCCACGAGCGCGAGCCAGAACGGCGGGGAGCCCATCGCAAGCGAGGACGCGACGCGCAGCGACACGTCCGCGCCGCGCTTCTTGCGGTAGACCGCGATCGCCGCGAAGACGGTCGCGAGGAGGACCGCCGTCACGACGCCCGTGACGCCGAGCTCGACCGTCGCGGGGAGCCGCGTCCGCACGAGATCGCTCACGGGCTGCCCGGTCGAGTAGGAGAAGCCGAGGTCGCCGTGGAACGAAGCTGAGATGTAGTTCCAGAACTGCTGCGGGAGCGGCGAGTCGAGGCCCATGGAGTGACGCAGGGACGCGATCGTCGCCTCGTCCGCGAGCTCCCCGCCGACGAGGCGCGCCGGGTCGCCGGGCAGTTTGCGGAGGAGGAAGAAGGAGAACAGGCTCGCGCCGAGGATGGTGGCGGCGGCGACCCCGAACCGTTTGAGGATGAGCTTGAGCATGAGGGGCTCCTAGTCCGCGACGATGTACTCGCCGCGCGGGTCGAGCAGCTCGCGCGCGCGGTCCGCGACGATGGTCGTGAGGGTGACGGCGATGAGCAGCACGAGGCCGGGGAACGCAGCGAGCCACCACTGGCCGGTGAGGAAGAACTGCTGGCCCTCGGTGATCATGGCGCCGAGCTCCGCGGTGGGAGGCTGGGCGCCCATCCCGAGGAAGCCCATCGCCGCGAGGGAGAGGACCGAGGCGCCGAACACGGCCGCCATCTGGAGCACGATCGTCGAGATGAGGTGCGGGAAGATGTGCCGGAACAGGATGCGCCCTTGGGTCGCGCCGATGGCATTGGTCGACTTGACGAAGTCGAGCGCTGCGATGCGCATGACCTCGCCGCGGATCGTCCGCATGTACCACGGGAATGAATGGATCGAGAGCCCGATCACGACGGCCGGGATGCCCGGCTTGAGCGCCATGACGACGGCCATCGCGAGCATGATCGACGGGAAGCACAGGATCGAGTTCGTGAGCCACGTGAGGGCCGTGTCGACCATCCCGCCGAGCGCGCCCGCGAGGAGGCCCGTGACCGAGCCGAGCACCGCGCCCGCGACGACGACGACGGCGCCCGCGCCGAGCGAGGTGCGCGCGCCGTCGAGCACCCGGGCGAGCAGGTCGCGCCCGAGGTTGTCGGTTCCTAGCGGATGATCGGCCGACGGCGCCGCGAGCTGCGCCGTGAGGTCGGCGGCGTTGGCATCGTAATGCCAGAGGAACGGGCCGGCAACCACGATGAGGGCGATGAGCGCGAGGCCCGCGAGGGCTCCCACGAGCACGCGATCGCTCTGGACGATGCGGCGACGCGCCACCGCGATCCGCGGTTCGGCGACGGCTACTGCCATGATGACCTTCCGATCGTGTCGAGGGTGTGACGCAGCCAGCGGGCGCTCTCGGCGAGCTCGCCGCGGCGCGCGAGGTGACCACCGTCGTCGTCGTACGCCGCGAGGGAGGGAAGCTCGCCCGCGGAAGCGCGACGCTCGCAGTCGACGGCGTGCCTGAACAGCACGGCGAGCTCGCGCGCCGTGACGTGCGGCTCAGCGTCGAACCACGCGGGGTCGAAGACGTCCAGGTCGAAGCGGCCCGCATGCTGTTCGAGCGTGAGCCGCCGCGCGGGGGATTCTTCGGCGAGCGTCCGCAGGATCGCGGCCCAGTCGAGGACCCCCGCGCCGCACGGGCGCAGCCGCCGGCGGAGCCCGCGTTCGACGATGTAGAGCGCGACGTCTTCGAAATGGGTCTGATGGACGTGCGGGGCGAGGCGGCGGGTCGCCTCGACGGGGTCCTCGCCGCGCACGACGAGGTTCGCGACGTCGAGGCTCACGCCGACCACATCCGTCCCGGACTCGTCGACGAGTCGGAGGACTTCGTGCGAGGAGAGGTCCTCGTGGGTCTTGAGGTTGAGGCGGAGCCCCTCATCGCGGAGGCGGGGCGCCAGCGTCTCGAGGGTCTTCTGGACGGCGGCGAGCTGGACCGCGTGGGGGACGCTCGCGTGGTGCCGATCCGTGCGCGTGTACGCGAAGAACTCGCGGCACCCTGCCGTCGCAGCGGCGTCAATGTGGGCGTTGAGCTCGGCCAGGCGCTCGCCGGCATCGCCGAACGGCCCGAGGGAGCCGATCCCCACCTCGAGGTAGAGCCCTCGCTCTGCGGCGAGCTCGCCCGCTTCCTTGAGGGCCACGCCGTCGAGCTCTGGGCTCATGGCCCGCGGTGTCGCAAAGAGCACGCCGTCGTACCCGCCCGAGCTGGCCCACACGAGGGCCTCCTCGGGATGACCGTCTTCAAAGCCTTGGAGACGGCCGCACATGACGCCGATCCTCATTGACCGGCGCTTCCCGCCGCCTTCGGAAATCCGAGGGCCCGGGGTCTGCGACTTTGTGGTCGTCATGTCATATGATTATCAGGCGTCTGATGTTTAGGGAAGAGCCTGTGGAGAACTTCTCAGGCCGAACTCGAGGCATGGGGCGCACGTTGAGCAGCGTGCTCCAAGTCACGAGTCACCATGGAGCAGGTTGTGAGGCTATTGTGCATCGCAGCAAGAACGGCCCTGGTGCGCCGGCAGCAGGTTCGTCCGAGACCGTGAAGGGGGTCCGAGGATGCTCAAAGTCAACCGCGTGTCAACGGTCGACGCCGTGATCGAGGAGATCCGGGGGCGCATCCGCGACGGCGAATGGTCGCCCGGGGACAGGCTGCCGTCCGAATCGGAGCTCACGCAGTCGTTCGGAATCAGCCGTGCTTCCCTCCGCGAGGCGACGCGCGCCCTCGTGCATGCCGGGCTCCTCGTCGTGCGGCAGGGGGACGGAACCTACGTCGATGCGGTCGACGAGGCGGCCGTAGCCCTCAATCGCAAGGTCACCAACAGCAAGATGGCGGAAGTGATCGAAGTCCGCCGCGGGCTCGACGCGCTCGCGGTCTCGCTGGCCGCCGCGCGCCGCACGAGGGAAGATCTCGCCGCGATGCGCAGGGCGCTCGACGACCGCAACGCGGCCGCGGCACGCGGCGACCTCGCCGCGTTCATCGACGGCGACCTTCGCTTCCACATGTCCCTCGCGAGCGCATCGCACAACGACCTTCTGAGCGACCTGTACGAGAGCCTCAACATCGCGTTCCGCAAGTCGATCGGGCACGCCATGGGCCAGGGCACCGAGGACCACGAGGCGCTCTACCATGCGATCGAGCAGCGCGACACGGCCACGGCGACGGAACTCTCCCTCGCCATCATCGCCCGGATGGAGGACATGGAGGCTCACGCCCACGAGCCCGAGAACCTGCCGTGAATGCCTGCCCGCACGTGCTCAAGGTGGCCCTGCTGGGGTGCGGGACCGTGGGGAGCCAAGTGGCGCGGATCCTGCGCGAGGATGCAGAGGCGCTCGCGGCGCGGTCGGGGGCCCGGCTCGAGCTCGCGGGGATCGCAGTGCGGAACCCGGGCGCTGCGCGGGACGTCGAGCTTCCGCGGCGGCTGTTCACGAAGGACGCGGACGCCTTGGTGGATTCGGCGGACCTTGTCGTGGAGCTCGTGGGAGGGATCGAGCCGGCGCGGTCGCTCATCCTCCGGGCGGTGCGCAGGGGCGCCTCGGTCGTCACGGGGAACAAGGCGCTGCTCGCGCAGGACGGGCCGGCGCTGTTCGAGGAGGCCGCGCGGCACGGCGCGGAGCTGCGCTTCGAGGCCGCAGTGGCCGGGGCGATCCCGATCATCCGCCCGATGCGCGAGAGCCTCTCGGGAGACCGGATCACGCGGGTGATGGGGATCCTGAACGGGACGACGAACTACATCCTGGACCAGATGGACACGACGGGGGCGGCGTTCGCGGACGCGCTCGCGGAGGCGCAGCGGCTCGGCTATGCCGAGGCGGACCCCACGGCGGACGTCGAGGGCCACGACGCGGCGGCAAAAGCCGCGCTACTGGCGACGCTCGCGTTCCACACGCCGGTGAGCCTGGCCGAGGTGCAGTGTGAGGGGATCACCCGGATCACGACGGGGGACATCGCCGCGGCGCAGGACTCGGGGCTCGTGATCAAGCTCCTCGCCGTCGCCGAGCTGGGCCCGGCCCAACGCCCAAGCCACCCCGTGGCCACCTCCCGCCTAACCCGTGGCCACTTGTCGCACCACGGGGGCGAGAGCTGGCCACGCATCTGGCGAGACCTGGCCACGCGTGCGGCGAGACCGGGCCACGCTTTGGGTGGGGAGGATGGCGAGACCGGCGACGGCGGCGGGGCGCGCCTCGTCGAGACCGGCGACGGCGGCGGGGCGCGCTTCGTCGAGACGGGCGACGGCGGCGGGGCGCGCCTAGTCGAGACCGGCGACGGCGGCGAACGCCTGAGTGTGCGCGTGCACCCGACATTGTTGCCGCGCGAGCATCCGTTGGCCGCCGTGCGCGGGGCCAACAACGCGGTGTTCGTCGAGGCGGACAATGCGGGCCAGCTCATGTTCCACGGCGCGGGGGCGGGCGGTCGGCCCGCGGCCTCGGCGGTCATGGGCGACCTCGTCTCCACCGCGCGCCGCATCGTCGCTCGCCAACCGGCCGCGCGTCGTCGTCCGCCCGCTGCGCGCGATCACATAACCGTCGCCTAGCGGCATAACCGTCCCTCAGAGCGCGTCGCGAGGGACGGTTATGCCCGTGAGGGACGGTTATGCGAGGAGTGGTGCTTGGTTTGTGACCGGCGGGCGAGCTCAGTCGTCGTGGCCCTCCGTGCCGCTTCCGTGCTCCTGCTCGTGCTGGTGCTCCTGCTCGTGCGAGGACTCCTTGACGGGCTGCTGAGCGGCGGGGGCGACCGGGGCGACGGCGGGCTGCTGGACGGGAGCGACGGCCGGCTTCGCCTCGTCCTGATCGCCGTGCGGCCCTTCGTTCTGGTCTTCCTTGTCTACCGCAGCCGGGGCCGGCGCTTCGGTTTCAGCCGGCTCAGCGGCGTCTTCGGCGTCGGTGGGCTCGGCCGTCTCGGTGGGCTCGGCCGTCTCCGTTGGCTCGGCGGTTTCGGTGGGCTCGGCCGTCTCCGTTGGCTCGGCGGTTTCGGTCGGCTCGGCGGTTTCGGTGGGCTCGGCGGTTTCGGTGGGCTCGGCCGTCTCCGTGGGGTCGGCGGTCTCAGTCGGCGTCGCCGTGCTCGTTGCGGTGCTCGTCGTGTCCACGTCGGGCACTACTCCCTGGACGGCGAAGGCCGCGGCCCCCGTGCCTCCGATCACAAGCGCCCCCGCTGCGAGGACGCCCAACGCAACGCTTCGCGGAGAGAAGCGGGTAAACCATGACATGAGACCTCCCGAGGTGTCCCCAATAGATAGTGATAGCCCATCCATCCTCCATGACTGAACCTGTCAATGTCACGCGATGGTGTGACAGTTTTTGAAAAGTTAAGACTCGTCGCCGCTTGGCGCTGGCGCGTTTGTCGCGCAGCGGGGCGTCAGAGCTCTACAGCCTCGACGACCGGATTCGGATTCCCGAACCGGTGCGCCGTGAGCGAGACCGCCTGCTCGTGCAGGAACGGGAGGAGCTCCACGCGTCCGGCGCCGACGACGGGGTGCGAGTACACCGCGACGTCGGGCGTTCCGTCGACGGCCTCCGCGAGCTCGACGGCGGCAGTCCCCAATCCTGACACGAGCCGGATCCGGCCCGAGCCAAGGCCCACAGCGCGGCGGAGCCACTCGGCGTCGTTCTCGACCGCGAGTGTCGCGCCGTGGCGGCGCAGGACCTCCGCCGCGCGTCCCGGGAGGTCGACGGCGCTGCTCACCGTGAGCGGTGAACCCGCGAGTAGGCCCGCCGCGGCTACGCGCACGAGCTCGGCCACGCCGTGGCCCGACGTCGCGCCCTCGAAGCGGATCGTCACGGGCACGGCCCGGTAGCGGAACACGTTCCGCTCGCACGAGAGCCCGCTCACGTCCTTCGCAATGCCGAACTCCGAGGACCACGCCACGGCGTCGGAACCGAGCGCGGCGGCGAGCCATGCGGAGTCCTCTGGTGAGAGGGCGTCGCCCACGGCCGCGAAGAGCTCCGCGGCGGGCCCACTCGGGTGGGTAGCGCCGTCGTCGTCCGCCTGGGGACGCGAGACGGGCGCGTCAACCCACGAGCCCAGCCCCACGAGGTAGTTGGGCCCGCCCGCCTTCGTGCCAGCGCCGATCGCGGACCTCTTCCACCCGCCGAACGGCTGCCGCCGCACGATCGCGCCCGTGATGCCGCGGTTCACGTAGAGGTTGCCGGCCTGGATGGTTGAGGTCCAGCAGTCGATCTCGGCGCCGTCGAGCGAGTGCAGGCCGGAGGTGAGCCCGTAGTCGATCGCGTTGACGAGCGCGACCGCCTCCTCGAGCGTCGCGGCGGTCATGACGCCGAGGACCGGCCCGAAGTACTCGACGCGGTGGTACTCCGACCCCGGTCGCACCCCGGCCCGGATGCCAGGGCTCCACAGCTTGCCGGAGTCGTCGAGCTGGCGCGGCTCAAGCACCCAGTGCTCGCCCTCGCCGAGCTGCGTGAGGCCGCGGCGGAGCTTCTCGCCCGGAGGCTCGATCACGGGTCCCATCTGGCTCCGCGCGTCCCACGGGTACCCCACGTGGAGGGACTGCACGGCGTCGATGAGCTGGTTGCGGAAGCGCTTGGACTTCGCGACCGAGCCCACGAGCACGACGAGCGACGCCGCCGAGCACTTCTGCCCCGCGTGCCCGAAGGCCGAGTACGCGACGTCCTTCGCCGCGAGGTCGAGGTCCGCGCTCGGCGTCACGATGATCGCGTTCTTGCCCGACGTCTCCGCGAGCAGCGGCAGGTCCTTGCGGAACGAGCGGAAGAGCTGGGCCGTCTCGTAGCCGCCCGTGAGGATGACGCGGTCCACGTCGGGGTGGGCGACGAGCCGCTGCCCGAGGGCGCGGTCCTCGAGCTGGACGTACTGGAGGACGTCGCGGGAGACGCCCGCAGAGTCCAGGGCGTCCCAGATCGCCTCGACCATGACCGCGCCCGAGCGACGTGCCTGCTTCGCGGGCTTGATGACGACGGCAGAGCCCGCCGCGAGGGCCGCGAGCGTCGAGCCCGCGGGGATCGCCACGGGGAAGTTCCACGGCGGCGTCACGACCGTGAGCTTGCTCGGGAGGAAGCGTGCGCCGTCCACGGCGTCGAGCTCGCGGGCCAGGCTTGCGTAGTAGTGCGCGAAGTCGACGGCCTCGGAGACCTCGGGGTCGCCCTGGTCGAGGGTCTTGCCGCATTCGCCCGCCATGACCTCGAGCAGCTCCGCGCGGCGCCGCTCGAGCGAGCGTCCCGCCTCGTCGAGGATCGCCGCGCGCTCGGCACCGCTCAGCGCGCCCCACGCCTCCCCAGCGGCGACGGCGGAATGGACGACGGCGTCAAGCTCGCCATCCGTGCCGAGCGTGTGGCGCGCGACGGTCTCGTCCCCGAGGCGCGAGTGCTCCGCGCGGGAGAGGATCGCGCGGCCCCATGCGCGGTTGCCCGGAAGATCCGGATCGGTGTCGGGCGTGTTCGCGAAGGCGGGAGCGTTCGCCGAGGCGCCGTGCGCGCGCGAGGAGGCGGCGCCGTCGTACGTTTCGTGCCGCCGGTCCTGAATGCGGTGTGGCGCGGGGACGGCGCGCCCGAAGGGCGCGTGGCCCAGCGCGTCGAGCGAGGCGAGGAAGCGCTTCTTCTCGCGCTCGAACAGGACCTCGTTGCCGTCGAGCTCGAAGACCGCGCTCATGAAGTTGTCCTGGCTCGCGCCCTCCTCGAGGCGCCGGATGAGGTACGCGATGGCGACGTCGAACTCGCCCGGGTGGACCACGGGCGTGTAGAGCAGGAGGTGGCCCACGTCGGCGAGGACCGCTTGGGCCTGCCCCGAGGCCATGCCGAGGAGCATCTCGAACTCGATGAGACCGGATCCGGCCCGCACCCCCGTATCGACGCCGCGCGCCTTCGCGAGGAGCCACGCGAGCGCGACATCGAACAGGTTGTGCCCTGCTACGCCGATGCGCACGTTCGCGAGCCGTTCCGAGTGGAGGGCGTAGTCGAGGACGGCCTTGTAGGACGTGTCGCTCTCGCGCTTCGAGCCCCACGTCGCCGCCGGCCAGCCGTGGATCTCGGCGTCGACGTGCTCCATGGGAAGGTTCGCGCCCTTCACGACGCGGACCTTGATCGGCGCGCCGCCGGCCGCAACGCGCCGTGCCGCCCACTCCTGCAGGCGGATCATCGCGCCGAGCGCGTCCGGGAGGTAGGCCTGGAGCACGATCCCGGCCTCGAGCCCGCGGAACTCCTCGCGGTCGAGGAGGCGCGTGAAGACTTCGATCGTGAGGCCGAGGTCCTTGTACTCCTCCATGTCGAGGTTGATGAACTTGGGCTTGCGCTCCTTGGTGCTCTCGGCGGCGAGCCGGTACAGCGGCGCGAGGGAGTCGACGATGTCCGCGACGGCCTCGTCGAACGCCCAGTGGTTGTGCGGCGCGACGGTCGCGGAGACCTTGATCGACACGTAGTCGACGTCGTCGCGCTCGAGCAGCCGGCGGGTGCCCTCGAGGCGGCGGGCGGCCTCGCCCTGGCCGAGGATCGCCTCGCCGAGGAGGTTCATGTTGAGCCGGATCCCGGGCTTGCGGATCTTCTTGATGGCCGGCCCGAGCTTCGCGTCCGACGCATCGACGATGAGGTGGCCCACCATTTCACGCAGCACGCGCCGCGCGATCGGGACGACGACGCCGGGGGCCACCGGGGCGAGCGAGCCGCCGAGCTGGATTGCACGCTTGAGCGGCCACGGGAGGAAGGCGGGGGCCTTCGGGGCGAGGTCGCGGAGGTTGCGGGCCGCGACACCGAGATCCTCGGGGCGCACGACGCCGTCGACGAAACCGACCGTGAACTCGAGCCCGTTCGGGTCCTTGAGCACCTCGGCGAGCTGCGCGGCGGCCGGGTCGACGGGGAGCTTTGCGGCGGCGTCGAGCCAGCGGTGCACCTGCGCGACGGCCTCGTCGGCGAGGTCCTGGGGGCGGATGTGGGCGCTCTCGGGGGCCGGGAGAGAGGGGTCTGAGGCGTGGCTCGGCGGGGTCATTGCTGCTGGGTCCTGTTCGGTCGGTTGCGGAGTCTCCTGCCAGTATGTGCCGCGAATTACAGAAGCAGAAGTGATTGTTTCTGACGCATAATGGTGGGGAAATTCGAACTATTGGGAGACGCCCATGCTTGAGATCCGTCGACTTCGCCTCCTCCGCGAGCTCAGCATCCGCGGAACCTTGGCCGAGGTGGCCGACGCGCTCGCCTACAGTCCCTCCTCCGTCTCCCAGCAGCTCGCGCTCCTCGAGAAGGAGGTCGGTGCCGAGCTTCTCCGGAAATCCGGACGGCGCGTCGTGCTGACGCCGCAGGCGCTCGTGCTCGTCGAGCACACGAGCGAGCTCCTCGACGCGCTTGAGCGCACCGAGGCCGCGCTCGCCGCGAGCCAGAGCGAGGTCCGCGGCACCGTGCGCCTCGCCGTGTTCCAGACCGCGGCGCTCGCCCTCATGCCCGTCGCGCTCCGGACTCTGCGCGAGCGCCACCCCGCGCTGCGCGTCGAGATGGTCCAGCACGAGCCCGAGACCGCACTGCACGAAACGTGGGCACGGGACTTCGACGTCGTCGTCGCCGAGCAGTACCCCAACCATGCCGCGCCGCACTACCCGGGCCTCGACCGCGAGCACCTGACGCGCGACGCGATCCGGCTCGCCGTCCCGCCGGCCGGCGCGGGAGAAGCGTTCGACGGCGTGCGGCGGCTTTCCGACGCGGCCCACCTCCCGTGGGTCATGGAGCCGCACGGGGCCGCGTCGCGGCATTGGGCCGAACAGGCGTGCCGCTCGGCCGGCTTCGAGCCGGACGTGCGCTACGAAACCGCCGACCTCCAGGCCCACGTCCGGCTCGTCGAGTCGGGCAACGCCGTCGCGCTCCTCCCCGACCTCGTCTGGATCGGCCGGGCGCCGCAGGCCCGTCTCGTGGAACTCGCTCACGCCCCGCACCGCACGGTCTTCACGTCGATGCGGGCATCGAGCGTCGGCCACCCGGTCATGCAGGCTGTGAGGGCCGTTCTCGAGGAAACGGCCCGCGCGCTGCTGCCCTGACCCGGCCCCCGCCCCGCGCGCTGCTGCCCTGACCCGGCCCCCCGCGCGCTGCTGCCCTGACCCACCTCGCGCTCCTGCCCGGTTGTAAAGTCCCAATCACTCCGAAACCCGGCGCGTTGCCCGACGCCACGTTTTTTCGTGCCGACAAGTGGGCTGGAGCGCAGGCCAGAGGCACACTGGAACTCGCGGAGCTAACCGGGAGGCAAGAATGAGCGCGAAATCAGGACCGCTCGACCGTGAATTCACGGCCGTGCTCCAGCTCAGCCCCAGCAAGGGCGGCTGGACCTATGTCGTGATGCCGGATTCGGCGGAGTTCTTCGGCACGCGCGGCCTGGTCAAGGTGCGGGGAACCATTGACGGGCACCCGTTCCGGAGCTCCTTCATGGCCCTCGGAGACGGCACCCACAAGTTGCCGGTCAAGTCCGAACTTCGCGACGTGCTCGGCAAAGAGGCCGGAGACGCGGTGACGATCCATCTCGAGGAGCGGCTCTAGAAGGACACCGAGTCGCGCCATTGACCGGCGGAGATCGGCGGGTTTACGCTCCCGCCGTCGGCAGACGTGGTCGCAACGGGGAGTCGTGCTCGGCGTCTCATGTCACGCTGATCAGGAGGTCGTCCCCATGTATCGACTCCGTTCTGTCTCCATCGTCCAGTACGGAAAATTCCGCGAATTCGCTGGCCTCGTGAAGAGGCTCTCGGACGTCTGCGAGGCCAAGGGCTGGGTTAAGCCCCGGTTCCTGGTTCCCACCGCCGGCCCGAACAATGAGGCCGTCATCGAATTCGAATATCCCGACCTTGCCACGTTCCAGGCCGAGAATCGCGCGCAGATGACCGATCCCGAATTCATGGGGCCGTTCCGCGAGTCCGCGCAGTACGTCTATCCGCAGACCTCGCGCACCGAGATGTACGAGGACGCGTTCGATATTGCCTAGCCGCCCGTGACGGCGGTGGGTGCGCAGCTGGCGCGGGTCAGGCGGCCTGCGCCAGCTGCACAATCAGCCGACCGTCAGATGCACACGAGGGTCCGGAGCCCCAGGTCAACCTGGACGAGTGCTGAGACGGATGCGGAGTTCGGCGCCGCCGTCGCCGGGTTCGCCGGATTGTCGCTCCCGTTGAGCTGGAGCGTGAACGTGTAGATCAGCCCGACCGTCAGGAGACCGCCCATGAGGTCGAGCGTGACGGAGCTGCCCTGCTGAAGCGGCGCAGTGAGCGTGAGAAGGGCCGAACTGCTCCCGAGCACCGAAATTGCCACGAGGGAATTCGGGCTCGCAACGAGCGCGCTCACATTGAGCAGCGAACTCGAGCTCAGCGTGAAACTCGTTCCAGTCGGAACGGTTCCTTGGGCGGCTGTGATGGTAAACGAGAGTGCGGCTTGGCCCAAGATGCCGAGCAGGCCGGTTGAGCACTTGCCCGTCACGGCGACGTCCCACGCAGGCGTCGAGGCTGCGGCGGCGGGGACGAACGCCGCCCCCGCGATGGCGGGCGCGCTCCACGCGGCACCCCTGACGAGTTCTCGGCGTCCGATCTTAGGCGCCGCGTCGATTTCCGGAATTGTCCCTGTCATGGTCCCCCGACCTTCCTGAGTTGGGTGGGTCCTTCTCTGCGGACCCACCCCCAGTTTTATCGGATAGGAACGCTATCCTTCGAGGGTGATATCCGTCACGACGTCACATTTCGGGGTTACGGGGTCGACGTCGTCGCCTTCTCGGCAGAGACCATCTAGGCAAGTTTCTCGAGCTGGAGCAGGATCTGGTTGAGGATGTCCGTTGTCGCGGCGTCGTCCGTTTCGACGGCGCCGTAGACTCCGCGGACCGTCGCGCACGTCGCCTCGAGCGCGGCCACGATGGAGGCGATCGCGTCGCCCGTCGTGGCGAGGCCTTCGGGCACCTCGGCGAGGCTTGTGGTCTTGGAGACGGTCGACGACCGCCCGTCGGGGACCGCGTGCAGGGCGCGGATTCGCTCCGCGACCTCGTCGGCGTGGAGGCGCGCTGCAGCCACAACCTCGTCCAATTGAAGGTGCACATCGCGGAAATTCGGCCCCACGATGTTCCAGTGGGGGGGCGGATCGGCGCGCGCAGGCCGAACGCAAGACGCCTTGTGGTCGCCAGGACGTTCTCAGGCCGTCTCGTCGACCACACGGCGTCTTAGCGTCACCGGTACCGCTCGATCTGCTTGAGCCGCCGCTGGAGGCTGTCGCGCCGCGGGTGGGGTGCGGCGTCGGCCGGCTCGGCGGTGAGCTCGATATGGGCGCGGCCGAACCGCCACAGCAGGAGATCGTCGAGGAGTCGGTCGGGGCCGGGCGAGTAGCGGTGGTCGAGTGCCTTGCGCACCTCCGTGATGCGTTCGGCGTCGAGCAGCTCCACAAGCTGCCACGTCTCGGTGAGCCCATGCGCGGCGACGAGCTCGGCTGCCCAGCCCCAATCGTCGTCGACCTTGCGGTCCACGTGGGGGAGGAGGGTCTGCCAGACGTCCCGGATGCGGTCGGGCGTGAGCGGGAGGGCGCCCTCGCCGGATTCGTCCCAGAAGCTTCGGACTTTCTCGTACCGCTCGTTGAGTTCCGCGAACTCCTTCTCGACGACCTCGAGCATCGCGGCCGTCGCCGTGAACTGTCGGTCGAACTGCGGGCTCCAGGCCCTCGGGTCCTGGCTCTTGAACCGGATATCGTGCTCGATTTCGCTCCACGCATGCGCGAAGATCGTGCGGATCTGGCACTCGAAGAAGTAGCTCCCGTTCGCGGGCAGATCCGGGTTGAAGACCGCTTGATATTCCCTGACGGCCTCGTTCTGGATCGTGCGCAGGATGAGATGGCGGCTCGCATAGCCGTACGTGCCCGACTCGATCGAGCCGATCGCCTTCTCGCGGTCGCCGCGGCAGTCGAAGATGTCGCGCTGGCGTTTGATGAGGTTGGCCGCGACGGCGTTGTCCCGCGGGAGCTTCGTGATGACGCGGACGCCGACCATGTCGTTGAGCGTGCGGAACGGGTCCGGGAACTTGAGGGTGGGCGACCCGCCCGGTTCGGCGGGTGGGTCGATGCGCGAGATCTTCTCGCGGAACGATTCGACCGTCTTGGTGCGCCCCGTGATGAAGAGCGACTCGGCGTCTTCGGCGTCCTTGAACATCTCGCGGAGAGTGTAGAGGACGTCATTCGTGACGCCCTTGAGGGCCGGGCGGACACGGGCGTACGTCTCGACGGACGCGTCGACGATCGCGCGCTGCCCGGCGTCCAGCCGGTCATAGTTGCTGGCCATGCCATCACGGTAGCAACCGGGGCTGACACTGGTACCTCCTCCGGCGCAACGGCCCGTCCGAAGGTCACGTGGCGCGGGTGGCCGAGCGACAGTACCCGCGGGAGCTGACCCTTGGACCGGGTGGGACCCGCGGGAGCTGACCTTTGGACCGGGTGGGGGCCGTAGGGTGGGCTCCGTGGTCACGCGAGAGCGCATCCCCTACGGACCTCACCCAGACCAATGGGGCGAGCTGTTCCTGCCCGATGGCGTCGGGCACGCCGCCCCGCCCCGCGGGACCGTCGTCGTCATCCATGGCGGCTACTGGCGCGACCTCTGGACCGCCGAGCTCGGCGTCCCCACCGCGCTCGACCTCGCCGCACACGGCTACGCGGTGTGGAACCTCGAATACCGCCGGGCGGGGGACAACAGGCCCGGGGCGGGTTTGGGCGGAGGGGCGGGTTTGGGCGACGGCGGCTGGCCGGCCACGTTCCGCGACGTCGCCATGGGCATCGATCAGCTCGCGACCCTGGCCAACCTCACGGGACGCAGCGTGGACCCCGAGAAAGTGGTCGCGCTGGGCCATTCGGCCGGCGGCCACCTCGCGGTCTGGGCCGCGGGCCGCGCCGCCCACGCGGCCCGCACGGGAGGCGGGCCTCCCGCCGTCGTGCTCGCAGGCGTCGTGAGCCAGGCCGGGATCCTGGATCTCTCCGCCGCGCACCGCCTCAAACTGAGCGACGACGCCGTCGCGAACCTCATGGGCGGCTCGGAAGCCGAGCTCCCCGAGGAGTACGCGCTCGCGGATCCGATGCGTCGACTGCCCATCGGCGTCCCGGTCCATGCGGTGCACTCGCGCGCCGACGAGGACGCGCCCTTCGAGCTCTCGGAAGCCTACGTCGCGGCCGCCCAGAAGGCCGGCGATCCCGCGGAACTCCACGAGACCACGGGCGACCACTTCGCCCTCATCGCCCCAGGCGAGGAGGCCTACGAAACCTGCCGCGCCCTCATCGCCAGACTGCTACCGTAGGGCCCATGCTGACTGTCATCGGCGAGGGCCTCATCGACGTCGTCCACAAGCCGAACGGCACCGAATCACATCCGGGCGGGAGCCCCCTCAACGTCGCGGTCGGCCTCGCGCGCCTGGGCCACCCGGTCCAGTTCCTCGGCCGCTACGGCGACGACGCCAACGGGCGCCAGCTGATCGATCACCTCAAGGCCTCGGGCGTGCTCGTTCCTCTTCCGCCGGACGCCTCGCCCACGTCCACGGCGATCGCAGAGCTCGACCACAAGGGCGCCGCGACCTACACGTTCGACCTCGACTGGCACCTGCCCGATCTGCGCGAGCGCCTCTCGACGATCCTCGGCGCGACGACGCTCCTGCACACGGGCTCGATCGCGACGGTCCTCGAGCCGGGCGCCGCCCAGGTGCTCTCCGCCGTCGAACGCGCCCGCCCGCGCGCGACGATCAGCTTCGACCCCAACTGCCGCCCCACGATCACGACCGACCGCGAGGCCGTGCGCCCGCTCGTCGAACGCTTCGTCGCGCTCGCCGACGTCGTCAAGGCCTCGGACGAGGACCTCGCGTGGCTGTACCCCGGCGTCGACCCGCTCGCCTCGGCACGGCGCTGGAAGGGCCTTGGGGCGCCGGAGGGGCCCGCGATCGTCGTCGTCACGCGCGGCGGCGACGGCCCGTGGGGGATCTGCGCGGCCGGCGAGGCCGAGGTCCCGGCGGCGAAGGTCACGGTCGCGGACACGGTCGGGGCGGGCGACTCGTTCATGTCCGCCCTCCTGAGCGGCGTCGTCGACCGCGAGCTCGACGGCGCGCAACGGCGCCCGGAGCTGCGGCGTGTCGAGAAGGACGACCTCCGCCGCATCCTCGAGTTCGCGGCCCGCGCGGCCGCCATCACGGTGTCCCGCCCGGGAGCGAACCCCCCGACCCGCGCCGAGATGAGAGAGCAGGAGCGCTGATGGCCAAGCACAATCCCTATGACGACCTTCCGCAGGTCGAGTCGTTCGCCGTCGCGTCGGCGAATTTCCTCGATGGCGAGACGCTCGCGGCGAACCAGGTGAGCGCGTACTTCGGGGTCCCCGGCGGCAAGGACTTCTCGCCGCAGCTCGCGTGGTCCGGCGCGCCCGGCGGGACGAAGAGCTACTGCGTCACGGTCCTCGACCCGGATGCGCCGACGGGGAGCGGCTTCTGGCACTGGGCGGTCGCGAACATCCCGGCCACCGTGGGCGAGCTGCCCGAGGGCGCGGGCGGGAGCCCTGACGGGACGGGGCCGGCGGCGTCGGGCGCGCGCCTTCCCGACGGCGCCGTCGAGCTCAAGAACGACGGCGGGTTCGCGGGCTTCGTGGGCGCCGCGCCGCCCGAGGGGCACGGGCCGCACCGGTACATCGTGACGGTCCACGCGGTCGACGTCGAACGGCTCGACGTGGGCCCGGACACCCCGCCCGCCCTCATGGGATTCCAGCTCTTCTTCCACTCTCTCGGCCGGGCCCAGCTGACTGGCTACTTCGAGATCCCGTGAGGCTCGTCGCGAGCGACATCGACGGCACGATCCTCGACCGCGAGGGCCGCATCTCCGAGCGGACGGCCCGGGCCTTCGCGGCGTGCGAGGCGGCCGGGATCGCCGTCGTCTTCGTCACGGGCCGCCCCGCGCGGTGGCTCACGCCGCTCATCGACCAGCTCGGCCACAAGGGCACAGTGATCTGCTCGAACGGCGCCCTCGTGTACGATCTCGCGACCATGTCCGTCGTGGCCTCGCAGGGCATCCCGCGGCACACGATGCTCGAGGTTCGGGACATCATCCGAGGGCTCTTCCCCGAGTCGGCGTTCGCGGCCGAGACGACGAGCGAGTTCGTCATGGACACGAGCTACGCCTACCCCCGCCACCTCCACCTTCTCGACCAAGTGCGCCACGGCGACGTCGCTGATCTCGTCACCGGGGACGAGGTCGTGAAGTTCATGGCGAAGATCGAGGGCCTTACGCCCGAGGAATACTTCGACGCCGTCGCGCCGCACGTCGGGCACCTGGTTTCGGTGACCCATTCGGCGTTCGACGTCACGCTCCTCGAGATGGCGCCGCTCGGCGTCAACAAGGCGGTCACGCTCGCCGAGTACGCGCACACCCTCGGCATCCCGCCCGAGGAGGTCGTCGCCTTCGGGGACATGCCGAACGACGTCGAGATGCTCTCGTGGGCGGGCGAGGGCTACGCGATGTCCTCGGGCCACCCGCAGGCTCTTGCGGCCACCGAGCTGCACGCGCCCGGGATCGAGGACGACGGCGTCGCGCAGGTTTTGGAGCGCAAGCTCGCCGAGGTGCGCCGGGCGGGCTGAGGGCCGCCGGGATTCCGACCACGATTGACTCCCGGAAACGCAGAATCGGCGGCGCGTCGCGAAGACACGCCGCCGAAGCTACGTCAGTTGTGGTCGGAATCGAGTCAGGCGCGTGCCATGAGCTCCTCGACGACAGCCTTGACGTCCGCCATCTCGAGCATGAGGGCGTCCTCGAGGCCCGGGACGCGAAGGAGCTCGGCCGTGACGCCGGCGTCGGAGAGCGTGTAGGAGACGATTCCGAGCTGGTGGGTCACCGGCTTCCCGAACGCCATCTCGTCGGTGCCAGCCATGAAAGCGGTGGCCGGCGCCCAGACCTCGAGGATCTCGCCGCGCTGCTCCGTGCGGAAGCAGTGGAGGTGGCCGGTGCCCACGGACTTGAGGTTGATCTTGCCGAGGAGCTCGAGCAGGCGGGTGGCCGATTCGCGGATGTCGAGGTTGTGGTCGCTGTTCTCGATGACCGTCCAGATCGGCTTGTGCTGGAAGAGCATGACCGGGGTCTCGGGGCCGATCTCGGCGACCGTCTGCTCGATCCACGCCCACTGCGCGGCCTCCTCGTCGATCCCCGAGCCGAAGAGCTCGCTGTTGAGGCCGAGCAGGACGGCGCCGTCGAGGTCCACACGCCACTGGGCCGGGCCGAACACCGAGGTGAACGCCTCGACGCGCTCGGCCGTGATGTTCTGGCCATTCCACGCGTGCTCGGCGGGCTCGCCGATGTCGTGGTTGCCCGGCAGGACGCGGTACGGGGTCTTGAGGCCCGAGAGCACGGCCTGCGCGTGGTCGCGGTCCGCCGCGTTGTCCGGGTCGATCACCTGGACGTCGCCCGTGTGGACGACGAAGTCGGGCTTGAGCACGTCATCGATGTAGCTGATGACCTTGCGGACGGCCTCGGTGGTCGAGCCGACAGTCGCTCCGAGGTGGGTGTCAGAAATCTGGACGATCTTCATGTCGAGCCTTTCTAGGGGGATGGCTACTTGAGCCCTGAGCGCACGAACGCGTCCACGACGTAGCGCTGCAGGAAGATGTAGATGAGGAAGATCGGCAGGCACGCGATCGTGCTCGCCGCCATGATCGCGCCCCAGTTGTTGCCCTCGGCCCCGAGGAACGCCCGGATGCCGATCTGGATGAGCGCCGTCGACTTCTGCATGATGAGCGAGGGCCACAGGTATTCGTTCCACGCGCTGATGAAGAGCATGATCGCGAGGGCCGCGAGGGCCGGGCGCAGATTCGGGACGACGACCTGCCACAGGGTCTGCCACGACGAGCGGCCGTCCATCTGCGCCGCGTCAAGCAGCTCCTTCGGGAACGACTCGAGGTGCTGGCGCAGCATCATGACCGCGAACGCCGAGCACAGCTGCGGCAGGACGACGCCGGCCACGGTGTTGAGCAGGCCCAGCTGTGAGACGAGCAGGTAGTTCGGGATCATCGTGACCTGGAACGGCACGAGCCACGAGCCCACGAACAGGAGGTACAAGACCTTCTTGCCGCGGAAGCTCCAGCGGGCGAACCCGTAGGAGGCGAGGACCGCGACGACGAGCTGGGCCGCCGCGAGCGTGAGGGCCATGCCGAACGTGCTCGCGAGCATGCTCCCGATCGGGATCTGCTGCCACACCGTGAGGAAGTTCTCGAGGCTTACGGGGCCGGGGAGCGGGTTGGTGGACAGCGCGTCGCCCGCGGGTCGGAACGCGGTGACGAACATCCAGTAGACCGGATAGATCGAGACGAGCGCGAGGACGGCGAGCAGGACGTGTGCCGGCGCTGCCGAGATCACCTTGACGCGCGAGCGGGAGGCGAGCCGGTGCTGGGAGGGGGCGACGACGTCGTCCGCCTCGCGGGCGACGCCGACCTGGGCCGCCGCGGTATGGGCGGCGGGGTGGGTATGGGCGGCGGGGCGGGTATGGGCGGCGGGGCGGGTTAGAACGAAAGCCACGGTGGACCCTTTCCGGTCAGTTGTCGTGGAAGCTGAGCTTCTCGGAGAGCTCGACGAACACGAGGGCCACGAGGCCGAAGCCGACGAAGAACAGCATGCCCGCGGCCGAGGAGAGGCCCGCGTCGAAGTTGCGGAAGCCGAACTGGTAGAGCAGGTAGTAGATGTTCGTCGACGAGTTGCCCGGGCCGCCCTGCGTCACGAGGTCGATGATCGGATACGTCCACTGCGCCGAGAGCAGGATGGTCATGAGCGCGAGGAACACTAGCGACGGCGAGAGCAGGGGAAGCACGATCCGCCACGTGATCTGCCGCTGGTTCGCGCCGTCGATCGATGCCGCGGCGGCGTAGTCGGGGCTGATGCCCGCGAGCCCCGCCGAGACGACGAGGACGCCGAAGCCGAGCATCTGCCACCCGACGATGACGATGACGGACATCATCGAGCTGTCCGGGTCGCGGAACACGTTGCCCAAGGGCATGCCGAGCGTCGCCGCGATCGCGGGGATCGTCCCGCCTTCAGGGGCGAACAGCCACCGCCACACGGCGCTCGTCGCGACGGGCGTCACGAGGAACGGCACGAAAATGAGCGCTTGGTAGAACGTGCGTGCCTTGCCCTGGACCTTACGGGAGAGCAGCGCAAACGCGAGCGGCAGCGCGACCGAGATGCCGAGGAACGCGACGATGTACAGCACGGTGTTCGTGAGGGCCTGGTGGAGTTCGGGAAGGCTCAGGACCTTCGCGTACTTCGCGACTCCCACGAAGACCTTGGGCTTCGTCGGGATGAGGTTCCAGTCCTGGAACGAGAGGCCAGCCGTCTGGACCAGCGGCCAATACGTCCACACGAGAAGGAGGATCACTGCCGGGAGGACGTACAGGTACGGGACGAGGCGACGGGCTGCCCGCGCGCGGCGGCCCCCGGCGGGCCGCTCTGGGGCGAGCCCGTCCGGGCCGACGACGAGAGTCTTCGAGGACACTGCCGCCGGCCCGGGGACTTCGGTGAACATGAGGGATTCCTTGGCTCGTGGGAGGTCTTGCGCTCAGTGGGAAGCAGTCATCTGGGCCGTGGCCTCTTCGAGGGTCAGCCCGGCGAACGCCCGCATCTGCTCGGCCGTGACCTCGTAGACGGTCGCGAACTCGCCGATCGGCACGACGGTGTTCACGACGCGGTCGCCGTACGCGTGCACGAGGTTGAACGCCTGTGCGCCGTTCTGGCCGCGCATCGAGCCGGGCTCGACGTTGAGGTCCTGCGTGTAGCACGTGGCCGAGGCCACCGACACCGGCACGTTCGCGAACGTGCTGAACGTCGAGAAGTGGAAATGGCCGGCGAGGATACCGCGGACGTCGGTCCCGCGGATGGCCTCCTCGAGGCGGGCCTGGTCGCGGAGCTCGAACGCCGCGATCATGTCGTGCGTCGAGGGCACGGGCGGGTGGTGCAGCGCGAGGAGCGTCCCGTGCGGGGCGGGCGTCGCGAGGACATCGGTGAGCCACGCGAGCTGCTCGTCGGTGATCTCGCCGTGGTGCAGACCCGGAACCGTCGAATCGAGGGCGATGATGCGGAGGCCGTTGACGTCGTGGACCATGTCCACGGACTCTTCTCCCGCGTCCGAGTCGAGGAGGATGCGGCGGAACGGGGTGCGCGTGTCGTGGTTGCCCATGACCCAGATGACCTTCGCGCCGATCGCGGCCGCGGCCGGCTCGACGAGGTTGCGGAGGCGCGCGTACGCGTCCTCGCGGCCCGTGTCGGCGAGGTCTCCCGTGAAGACGATGGCCTCGGGGCGGGCCTTCGACTTCGCGAAGTCCTCGAAGAGCTGGCGGAGGTTCGAGTCGCTGTCCACGGAGCCGTGGAGGAGCTCGTTGTCGGCGACGAAATGCGTGTCGCTGATGTGGAGGATGAAGTGCTCGGGGGCGGGGTACTGGGCAGTCATCGTTGTCTCCTGGTGGTCGTGTGCCGGAATGCAGCTGGCTAGCGGGTGGGGGCCGTGAGGACGTCGCGGAGCCGGGCGAGGTCCGCATCGGTGAAGCCGTGTGCCCGGAGGAGGCCCGCGGCGCTTCCGTGCAGGGCATCGAGCACGTCGAGCGCTTCGGCGAGGACCTCCGCGGGGCTCGCGGTCACGAGCTCGCGCGTCGTCTCGTCGATCGAGCCGCCGACGTGCCGCTCGACGGCGGCGAGCATCGCGTCCGCCCACGCGCCGCTCAGGTTCTCGCCGCTCGCTGCGTAGTCGGCCAGCACCTGCTCGCGGTCCACGCCCACGGCGAGCAGGGCCGTCGCGACGACGAGGCCCGTGCGGTCCTTGCCGGCGGTGCAGTGGACGAGCACGGCGCCGTCGCCCGAATCGGCGATGTGCCGCACCGCGGCTGCGAGGCGGTCGGCGTGGCGCTCGACGATGAGCCGGTACACCTCGCCGAGGCTCGTGACGGCGGCGATCCCAGGAACGCGGACGGAGTCGAAGATCGGCGTGTGGGCGATCGTGAGGGGGAGGCCGCCGACGGCGCTCGGCGCGCTCTCGAGCTCGCTCGCGTCGCGGAGGTCGATCACGGTCGTGATGCCGAGGTCCTCGACCGCCGAGCGGCCTCCCTCCGTGAGGCGATGCAGCGCGTCCGAGCGGAACAGCTTGCGCTCGCGGACGGTGCGGTCGCCGGCGGCGTAGCCGCCTGCGCTGCGGAAGTTGTGAGTTCCGTCCACGGGGATGACGGGATTCGCGGCGGCGGGGGTCGTCTGGGTGGTGGGCGCGGTGGCCATGCGTGTTTCCTTAGGGCGGGGGGTGGGGCGCGTGGTTCAGGGGCTACTTGATGAGGTCCTGAGCCCGCTGCTGGGCGTCCTGCATCGTGCTCTTCGGGTCCTTGCCGTAGTAGACGACAGCCTCGACGGCCTTCCCGAGGACGTCGTCGACCTGCACGTAGCTGTTGCCAGGGTAGGAGACCCACGGCTGGAGCCGGTCGAGCTGGGCGAGGTTCGGGGCGAGGAGCGGGTTCTTCTGAGCCCAGTCGTAGAGCGAGCCGCCCTGCTGTGTGAGGCTCGTGCGGAGCGGGAGGTAGCCGATCTTGGTCGAGATCTGCTCGTACGCGTGGTCGCTCGTCATGAACTTGATGAACTCCCACGAGGCGCGCTGCTTGGCCGGGTCCTGGGACAGGATGAACAGGGCCGAGCCCGAGTTCGTCGGAACGGCCGGCTTCGAGCCGAACGCCGGCATGCCGGCCGCCTTGAGCTTCCAGCCGCCCTTCGCGGCGGCCTGCATGAGCATGCCCTGCACCGCCGAGGACTGTAGGAGGAACGCGGAGTCGCCCTTCGCGAGACCCTCGAGCTGCGAGTTGGCGTCCGCGTTGCGGAGCACGCCGTCCTTCGTGAGCTGGGCCATCTTCGTGACGGTGTCGATCGCGGCGTCGGAGCCGAACTGGATCGTCTTGCGGTCGTCGGAGAGGACCGAGGCGCCGTTCGACTTGAAGATGCCCTGCATGCACCAGTTGCCGCCGATGCTCGTGCACGCGACGTCGAGCGAGGGCTTGCCGGTCTTCGCCGAGACGGCCTTCGCTGCGGCCTCGACCTTGTCCCACGTCGAGAGGTCGGTGTCGGCCGGGACGCCGGCCTTCTCGAGGGCGGTCGCGTTGTAGAAGAGGACCGGCGTCGAGAAGACGTACGGGATGCCATACGTCTTGCCGTTCCAGTCGGCGAGGTGCATCGCCTTCGGGTGGAACGGGTGCGCGCCGCCGAGCGCGTCGTCGATGGCCTTCTGGCCCACGAGGTCGCTGATCGGCTGCGCGCCGAGCTGGGTCGCGGCGAAGTCGAGGCCGTCGAACGTGAGCTGCGCGACCTCGGGGGCGTGGCCTGCGAGGAGCTGAGTCTGGACGCTGCTGATCGTGTTCGATCCGGCGGGGCCGCTCCCGCCCTGCGGGGGCTGCGCGTGGACCGTGATGTTCGGGTGGGCCTTCTCGAAGTCGGCGACGAGCCCCTTCACGGTGTCGGTCCAGACGCCGGCCTGGGTGAGGTTGTAGCTCTCGAACGTGATCTCGACCTTCTGGTCCGGCGAGAGCTCGGGGATCACGGCCGACGCGGTCGAGCCCGACGACGAGCCGCCGCACGCGGAGAGGGAGAGGGCCCCCACGGCCGCGAGGGCCGTGAGCGCGAGGGCGCGGGGTTTGAACATGGCTGATCGATCCTTCTGGGGTAGGTGCACGGGGGAATGCAGGGGTGGGCGCAAATGGGGTGGCTGGGCGGGTGTAGGGGCGGCTGGGCGGGTGTGGGGTGGCGGCGGTGCTCAGGCGGGCACGACGGCGGCGCGGCGCCCGCTCGAGTGAGCGGCGTCGTCGTTCGCTGCGGGCGCGGAAGCGAGCGTGGGCTCGGCCTGCCATTCGAGGCGGCGCCCGCTCGCGCGGTCGAAGAGGTGCAGGTGCTCGGCGCGGGCGGCGAGGACGACGGCGGTACCCGCCTCCCAGCGCTGCTCCCGCGGGCACATCGCGGTGATGCGCAGCTCGCCGACGCGGCAGTGCACGAGCTGCTCGCGGCCGAGGTTCTCGGAGAGCTCGACGACGCCGCGCAGGGCTGCGTCCGCGGCTGCCGGCTCGATAAATGAGCGGGCGTCGAGCTCCTCGAGGACGAGGTGCTCGGGGCGGATGCCGAGCACGATCTCACGCTCGGGCGTCTCCCCTTCCCAGAGGGCAGCTTCGACGTCGGGCGCCGTGACGGTGATCTTCCCGTCGCGGCTCGCGAGCCGCGCGTCGATGAGGTTGGTCGCGGGCGAGCCCATGAAGCCTGCCGCAAAGACCGAGGCCGGCTTGTCGTAGAGTTCGTCCGGCGTACCGACCTGCTCGAGGCGGCCGCCATTGAGGAGCGCGATCTTGGTGGCCATCGTCATGGCCTCGATCTGGTCGTGCGTGACGTAGATGAACGTCGCGCCGAGGCGGCGGTGGAGGGCGGCGAGCTCCTGGCGGGTGGCCGTGCGGAGCTTCGCGTCGAGGTTTGAGAGGGGCTCGTCCATGAGGAACGCCTTGGGGTGGCGCACAAGCGCGCGGGCGACGGCGACGCGCTGGCGCTGGCCGCCCGAGAGCTCCTTCGGCTTGCGGTCGAGCAGGTGGCCGATCTCCACCATGTCCGCAACTTCGGCCACTCGCGCGGCCACCTTTCGGCGGTCCGCGCCGCGCACCGAGAGCGGGAACGCGAGGTTCTTCGCGACGCTCAGGTGGGGGTAGAGCGCGTAGCTCTGGAACACCATCGCGAGGTCTCGGCGGCGGGACGGGACGTCCGTGATGTCGCGGTCGTCGAGTTCGAGCGTGCCCGAGGTCGGATCGAGCAGCCCAGCGATCATGCGCAGAAGGGTTGTCTTGCCGCAGCCGCTCGGGCCGAGGAGGACCAGGAAGTCGCCGTCTTCGACGACGAGGGAAATGTTGTCGACAGCCTTCACGTCCTTGAACGAGCGTGAGAGCTGGTTGAGCACGAGCCGGCCCATCGGCACCTCCGAGGAAATTGTTTTTCCTGATTTCTTTCCATCAGGAAACTCTCTACCTCGAAGGGTGGGGGCGCTGGGTTAACTCACGACTACGTGGACGCGAACCCGCGGGGCTGCGCGGTGGAACTTTCGGGAGGGCGGGTGGGTGCTAGCGGGGTGCTCGGCGCGTCCTCGTCCTCGACCATCGTGAGGACCTCGCGGAACACCTCGGCATGCGCGGCGGCAGCCTCGGGGGAGTCGCTCGTCGCGGCGACCTGGAGTGCCGAGAGCAAGAGCATCTGCACGATGTTGCCGATCATGGTGTCGTCGTTCCACGTGTGGAACTCCGCCCCGGCCACGAGGGTGTGCGTTGATACCGCGGCCAGCGCCGACTTCGCGTAGCTCGTGACGCCGATGACGGTGGCCCCCTGCTCGGCCGCGACCCGGGCCGAACGGAGGGTGAACATGTTCATGCCGCTGTCGCTCACGGCGAGGCACACGTCGTCGGGAGTCAAGAGCTTCGCGGCCACCTGCTGCGAGACGATGTCCGCGGGGGCCTCGCACACGAGTCCGCTCGTCAGGAAGCGAAGCGCAATGGACTGCGCGGGGGGCAGGGAGGCACCGTTGCCCACGATGAAGAGCCGGCGGCATGCGCGGATAGCCTGAGCGGCGGCCTCGAACTCGGCGTAGTCGAGGGCGGCGAGGGCCGTGCGGATTTCGCCCGCGGCGCGGGAGAAGATGCCGGTCACGAAATGTTCGGTCGAGCCGGGCTCCCCTGTCTGCTCTTCGTGCCCGTTGGCCGTGCCCCACGCGGCGGCGCCGAGATCGCGGAGAAGGAACTGTCGCAGATGCTGAAACCCGTCGAAGCCGAGCCGCTTGCACGCGCGCACCACCGTCGCTGGGGACGTCTCGGTGCGCTGGGCGAGCTCCGAGACGGACATCTGCGCGACCTCATCCGGGGCCGTGACAAAGAGCTGGGCCACACGTCGCTCGCTCGGGACGAGGGAAGGCAGGAGCGACTGCAGATAGGCGCGAGTCCCGCCGACTGGGGGCTCGGCGCGTTGTTGAGTCATGTGGCTGTCATAGCAGACGAAGGAAAACGCGAGGAAACTGACGCGTTCTACACCGGCCGACGGCGCCCCACGAGATACACGATGAACATGATGACGGCGATGACGAGGAAGAGGTGGATCCCGCCGCCGATGTTGGCGATCACACCGAGGACCCACAGGATGGTCAAGATCAATGCGCCCCAAAGGAGCATGGCGGACCTCCTTGCCTGGACTTCCGAGCACCATTGTCCGCGCAGGCCACCGCGGTGGCCATAGCCCACACGGGCTCCGCGGAGGGACCATGGAACGGGGAGAGGAGGAGAAATGTCAGCCCTCACCAACACCATCGAAATCAACCGCCCGCCAGAAGAGGTGTTCGGCTATGCGAGCGACCCCCTGCACTTCTCGGAGTGGCAGGCTGATGTCGTGGAGATCCACTTCGAGAGGGGCGGGGGTCCCGAGGTGGGGGCGCGGTTCACGACCACCCGCCGTATCGGGCGCATGGAGCGCACGATGACCCAGGAGATCACCGAGGACGAACCGCCGCGGCGATTCGCGGCACACGGCGTCAGCGGTCCGATCCGCGCTAACGCGAGCATCGACGTCGAGCCGATTGACGACGGCGCGAGGTCACGCGTGACGTTCGAGCTCGATTTCGAGGGACACGGATTCGGCAGGGCCCTCGTTCCGATCGTCCGGCAGCTCGCGGCGAAGGGTGCGCCGATGAGCCACAGGCGGCTCAAGGAGCGGCTCGAATCCGGGACGTAGGGCGGGGGCAGGATTCTGTCGGCGGTCGTAGGCAGGGCAAGAATCTGGGTCCGTTCGCCTTCGGCAATACCGGGAATCGTGCCCACCCGGCCTTCGTTCGATATGGCGTGGAAGAGGAAGAAGTCCTGGATGCCTATTCCCAGGTCGTCACGAGCGTCGCGCGGCATCTGACGCCGCGGGTCGCGTCGGTGCGGACGGAGCGCGGGTCTGGCTCCGCCGTCGTACTGAGCGGCGAGGGGCACCTCGTCACGAACGCGCACGTGGTCGGCCGCGTCGCTCGCGGCGAGGTGGCCTTCGCGGATGGCATGAGCGGACCCTTCGTCGTCGTCGGGCGGGATCCGCTTTCGGACCTCGCCGTCCTGCGGACCGGCCTCCCCGTGCCGGAACCGCCGGATTTCGGCAACGCCGAACACCTCCTTGTGGGCTCGCTCGTCGTCGCCGTCGGCAGCCCGCTGGGGCTCGAGGGCAGCGTCACCGCGGGGGTCGTGAGCGCGCTCGGGAGGTCGATGCCGGCCCGCGGACGCACCGCGTCACGGATCATCGAGGACGTCATCCAGACCGACGCCGCGCTCAACCCCGGCAACTCGGGCGGCGCGCTCGCGGATTCGCGGGGACGCGTCGTCGGCATCAACACGGCGGTCGCGGGGATTGGCCTCGGGCTCGCGGTGCCCATCAATCCGACGACGCGGCGCATCCTCCATTCCCTCCGCGAGGACGGCCGCGTGCGCCGCGCGTATCTCGGGCTCGTGAGCGTTCCGACGCCCCTCAGCGAACCGTGGGCTGCCCGGACCGGCCGGCGGCGCGCGCTGCGGGTCGCGGAAGTCGTCGCGGGGAGCCCGGCCGCGATGGGCGGGATTCGGCCCGGCGACCTCCTCCTCGCGATCAACGGCCACGCGCTCGCGGATGCACAGTCCCTGCAGAAGCAGATGTTCGACGACGCGATCGGCCGCCGCACCGAGATCACCGTCCTGCGCGGGGAGGCAATGGTCGACGTCGTAGCCGAGCCGACGGAGCTCGTGGACTAATAAGACGGTGCTGGCGGGAGCCGATAAGTCGGTCGGCGATTAGTGCCCCATTCGGCACTGCAGAGCCTCTGGCTGACGGACTGGCTACCCGGGATTGTCTGCATCCGTGTCGCGGGCGCAACAAATGCGGCTAAGCGGTTGTCTACATTGTCACGGGGATTGCGTGGACATTCGAGAGACCTCTTGTGCGGATAGCGGTGCGGGGTTAGGGTGCAGGCATCACTAGCCGCGATTGGGGCGCCAGGGGATGGTGTTTCGCCGGCTTCGCACCTTTTGCGCGAACCAGCGACGGCGATTGCATTGGAATCCCGTCCGGACATTCAGGGGGAAGCGTTGAAAACTCTAAAATCCGCCGTGGTCTGCTTCTGTGCGGCACTGGCATTGGCAACAACATCCGCGGTGCCCGCGCAGGCAGCAACGACGAGCGTCAGCGGCTCGCTCAGCTGCCCCTCGGGTCAGGTCGTGTGGGTCTACGTGACGACTGAGTACAGCGCACCGGCCGCGTTCTACTCCGGCACCGCCCGGCGCTACACGGACTCCGGCGGCACTACCCATGTCCTCAACTACGGGACCAGGACAGTGAACTGGAGAGTGGAAAGCGATGGGAACATCTTGACGGCGAGCGACTGGTGCGGACCCAACGCGATGCGTGCCCAATGACCGGACCCATCAAGGCTGAGGTCGCGCGCATACTCGCCGCAGTCCCGGTCCGTGCGTCCCGCCGGATGACCTCAACCGAATATCAGTTTCGCGTGAGCGAGATCCTCAGGCTTTTTGACGTCGATGCAGTGGGCGACGAAACGGGCGTGTATTACGGGGACAACGGCGTTGAGCTAGAAGATCAGCCATTAGTCGATGCCATTCGCGTACTCGTTGCGAGGCGATTCGGCATCCCAGAAGCAATATGAATGGGCCAGGCCGAGGTCCGCCTATCTGTGACCACCTCCGTTCGCACCTATCGAAGGGGATTCGTGTGAAGAAGCAACTCGCAGCACTCCTGGCCGGCGGCATGCTCGCGGGCGGAATGCTCCTGAGCAACGGGCCCGTAGCCGAGGCCGCCCCCAGCACGAACTGCTGGGCCTACGCCGGCGGCAACTCATCATGGGGATCGTGCCTCGGCAGTCCTTTCGGCGGCACATACTTCCGCGTCCACACGAAGTGCGCTTGGTCCTACTGGGCCTGGGACGCTCCGAGATCAAACGTTGGCTACTCCCCGGCCTACCGCGCAGGCGCCTCGCAACAGGGAGGCAGCTGCGGGTGGGGGAGGGCGACAGGGGCTTGGGTGGAGTCCTGGTGAGTTGTAGACCCCGCCTGGAAGGACAGTGAACTGAAGAGTGGAAGGCGATGGGAACATCTTGACGGCGAGCGACTGGTGCGGACCCAACGCGATGCGTGCCCAATGACCGGATCCATCAAGGCTGAGGTCGAGCGCAAACTCAGCACAATTCCGGTCCGTGCGTCCCGCCAGATGACCTCCACCGAATACCAGTTTCGCGTGAGCGAGATCCTCAGGCTTTTTGACATCGACGCGGTGGGCAGCGAAACGGGCGTAATTTACGGGGACAAGGGCGTTGAGCTAGAAGATCAGCCATTAGTCTGGGCCGTTCACGCACTCGTTGCGCGGCGATTCGGCATCCCGGAATCGCAAATGTGAACGAGCCAAGGCCCGAAGCAGATCCCGTCCGGCGGGCGCTGACAGGGCTGGAACGCCGACCGAGCCCATCCGTTCACCTGGACCAAGACCGCCGAACAGATCCTCGCAAAAGCGAACCGTACAACAACTTCGAACTCAGGCCACTAGACTCCAGGCCAGAGGATTCGATGGCGCGTAGAAAACGCCCGCCTCTTTCGGCAATTGGGGGTCAGCTGGTGCTATTTCGGGGGAAACGAAAGCTTCATTCAATTCTTCTTGGCCTGATATGTGCGGCCGCCGTCAGCGGTTGCATTCCGCCATATTCTGGCCCGGAAGTCAGCCCCACATTAACGCCGGCCGAGACATCCTCAAGCGCCCGCCCAACCGCGGATTCGGAAGCGACCTGTGCCACCATCGGTTTGCGTCTTGAAGAGGTCCGGAGGATCGTGGGGTTCCCCTTGGAGATCGTGCGAGACTTGCCCAAGGGTTGCTCCTACAGAACAGATCAAATCGGGTCGACCACGACGGTCCAGATTTCCGGCACACAGATCACAACCCACGCCGCATTCGAAGCAGCCTTTGCGCAGCTCTCGCCAGATATCTCCGCAACGGGACCTTGCGTCTGGGAAAGCCCGGAGCACCTCGCGTTCACCTGCATAGGAACGTTCAACGCAGACACGAAAGCCTTCAAAGGCGCAAGCCTCTCGATGGTTTTTCTCGGCGATCATGCCATGCAGTTCATGGTTGGAACGGATGATCCGGCGTTCGTGGGCGGGGCCGAAGCCGGAGCGTGGAAACTCGCCCAAGAGGCGCGTCGACGCAACTTGTGAGCCCAGAACGCGACGCGCCTGGGCCCGCGGAGCCGGATCCGTCGTCGTGCACAGCGGCAATGGCCGCGTCGTCACGCGGTCCGGAGGGCAGCCCACGCGTTGTAGCCGCCGACGACGTCTCGCACATGGTCGTACCCGTGCTCCCGCAGATAGCTCGCCGCGACTGATGAGCGCCATCCGCTCGCGCAGTAGACGACGACGTCGGCGCCCCTCGGGATTTCGCCCAGCCGGCGGGGCACCTCGGCGAGCGGGATGTGTGCCGATCCGGGTACCCCGCCGTCCTCTCGCTCGAGCGGGTTGCGCACGTCAACGACGAGAGCGCCTTGGCCGATCGCGGCATCGAGCTCGCTGGCCTCGATCCGCTCTGATCGTTCGCTCGGCAGGGAATCCAGCGCCCCGGGCATGCCGTCGAGGTACCCGACCACGTTGTCGAAGCCGATCCTGGCAAGCCGGAGGGCGGCTTCGTCTTCGCGCCCCGGGTCGGCGACGACCAGGATGCGATCGCGGGCCTCGAAGACCATCCCCGCGGTTTCGGCGAAGCGCCCGCCCAAGCCCACGTTGACCGCCCCGGGAACGTGGCCGGCGGCAAACCGTCGCGGCGAACGACCGTCCACCACGCGGGCCCCCTCGTCGCGCAGCCTCATGAAATCGCCGCCCGGGAGCGCGCGCGTCTGAACGTCGAGTCCCAGCACAGCTCGCGTGGTGCGGTTGAGCTCGGCATCGAACGCGAAGTATGCGGGCACTGCGGGCTGGCCGGACATGAGCTGCCGGACGAACTCGTCCTCGTCCTCCGTGGCCGCGAGTGGATTCATGAAGCGCTGGGCGCCGATCGTGCTCTCGAGCTCCTCGGAGAGATTCTTGCCGCACGCGCTGCCGGCGCCGTGGGCAGGCAGGAGGCGGGTCTCGGCAGGGAGCGCCATGAGCGTTCGGATGGAGCCGAACTGGGCGTGGGCGAGCTCGAGCGGATCCGCACCCACGGCGGCCGCGAGATCCGGCCGCCCGACGTCGCCGATGAAGAGTGCGTCCCCCGTGAGAACGGCCGACGGCGCGGGGTCGCCCGGACGCTCGAAGACGAGCAGCGACGTGGATTCCCACGTGTGGCCGGGCGTCTCAAGCGCCTCGAGCCGGACCTCGCCGAGGGAGATGCTATCGCCCGTGCGGAACCGGCGGATGGGGTAGCCGGCCTCTGCGCGAGACCCGTAGCCGATCCACGCGCCGGTCGCAGCCGCAAGCTCGAGATGACCCGCGACGAAGTCTGCGTGGAAATGCGTGTTGAAGACCCCCACGATCGTGAGGCCGCGCACGTGTGCTGCGTCGAGATATTCGCGGATGTCGCGCCGAGGGTCGACGACGACGGCCTGTCCCGTGGTCTCGTCGCCCACGAGGTAGGACGCATGGGAGAGGCAGCCCAAGTAGTACTGCTCGAGGATCATAGGTTGAGTGTGCGCTCGTTTCCGTTCCGTGCGCGTTCCCCGAAAGAGGCTTCGGCGCGGCCGGCGGCACTGGCCAGGCAGCGTTGCTCGTCTTGGCGCCTGCCGAGCTCGGCGAAGCTGGCCGCTGCCTCCCGAAACATGGCTATGGCTTGATCGTCGTGGCCTTCGGCCTGCCGAAGAACGCCTCGTGCTTCCCAGAGGGCGGCATGCCACGGTCCACCCGGCCACATCCCCGCGACCTGTTCGGCGGTGGCAAGCCTGCGGCGCGCGGCGTCGAGCCTCCCGGCGAGCGCATAGTTCGCCGCCGCGGCGACCTGGTAGCCCATGGAGCACGGTGGACAGACGTTCCTGCCCGCGAGGGCCGCATCGGCTCGCTTGATGATTCGGACGGCTTGCGCGGGAGACCCGGCCGCCTGGACCAGCACCGCGTACAGGCGCACGACGAGGTGCGGCTCGAGCCATGCCGACGACGCTGCCGCGAGGAGGCTGCTCGCCGTGCGGGCGGCCTCCTCGCGGCGGCCCTGCAGCAGATCAAGCTCGGCGAGCCGTTGCTGTGCCACGATCTGGCCGGCCGAACCTCCGGCCCTCCGGTACAGCTCAAGCGCGGACTCGAGGAGGTCCCGGGCGTCGTTGAGCTCTCCCGAGAACAGCGCCGCCTCCCCGAGCAGCAGGTCGGCGATGGCCTCCCCATGCACCGAGCCCGCTCGTTCGGCGGCTGAGCGCAGCCGTGCCGCGCGTCGTGTGATGTTCCGGTGCCCTTCGGGCCCGCACATGCAGATCTCCGCGAGGCACAGCTGCGAGTCGAACATGTAGCTGGAGCGCGTGGCATCATGCCGCACGAACTCGACGAACTCAGCCTCGAATACTTCAGGCCACCGGTGCTGCATGGTGGCGGCGATTCCCAGCACCGCGCTCGCCTCGCCGACTTCGCGGCCGAGGTTCGCCGCAATGGCCAACTCGCGCGCACGCTGCGCTTCTGACGCGGCTGCGGCCGGATCCCCGCTGTTGAGCGCGACGAGCGCCCGCGCCAACGTGGCCCGCGCGCGATTCTCTATGCGTCGGCTGTCGTCGGCGATGGCCTTCTCGTAGACGGCCACGGTAGCGGCGCTCGGGCCGACGCCCAAGTCGGCGTGCAGCCGCTCACACAGCCGCTCGAACTGGCGGATCGCGCCCTGGCGATCACCGCCGTCGAGCGCCCTCGTCATGATCGCGCGGTGGGCGTCTTCGTCCGCCGGCTCTGCCTTGAGCACGTCGTCCCACCGAGCCGCCGCTTTGAGCAGACGCAGGTGGAGCGACCGCAGCCGGTCGCGGGGATCCTCGGCCCACGCGGCGAATCTGTCGTCGGGAAGCAGCTCACCCCGGTACAGGGCGAGCGCCTCGGCCACTCCGCTCAGCGAGTAGAGCGCGGCGCTGGCGTCGGCCTCGAACCGTTCCGCGTCGACCGTCACCTCGGCCTCGGGCAGGAGGAGCAGGAGGTCGCCGCGAGCCTCGATGGTTTCTGGCGACCCCAGTGCGGCGCGCGCGAAATGCAAGGCCTTGCGCAGATTTGCGGCGGCGGCTTCTTCACCCAGATCGGGCCACAGCAGATCGGCCACGACTTCCCGATGCAGCCGGTGGCCCTCGGCCAGGGCGAGAATCTTGACCGCCGCGGCCGCCTTGGTTCGATTCCACGCGTCGTCCGGCACAGCCCGGTCGTCGACGACGACCCGGAACCCGCCAAGCATGGCGATGGCGCACGCCGTCACGCCTTGAGCGTAAAGCGGGGAACGTCTGGGGAACAAGGATTCCTTACCGTCAGATGCGCAAGATACGCCCAGGAGGAAGCCATGACACTCAAGCTGGGGGATATCGCCCCCGATTTCTCCGCCAAGACGACCGCCGGTGACATCCGGTTCCACGACTGGCTGGGTGAGTCATGGGGCGTGCTGTTCTCACACCCCAAGGACTTCACCCCGGTCTGCACGACCGAACTCGGCTACATGGCCAAGATCAAGCCCGAGTTCGACAGGCGCGACGTCAAGATCATCGGCCTCTCCGTCGACTCGACGAGCGACCATGATCGATGGGCCGCCGACATCGAGGAGACACAGGGAGCCCGCCTCAATTTCCCCGTGATCGGCGACGACGACTGCACCGTGGCGAAGCTGTACGACATGCTCCCGGCCGCCACCTCCGGGGACGCCAAGAGCCGCACGGCCGCGGACAACCAGACCGTGCGGAACGTCTTCGTCATCGGACCTGACAAGAAGATCAAGCTCATCCTCGTCTACCCCATGACGACCGGTCGCAACTTCGACGAGGTGCTTCGCGTCGTCGACTCGCTTCAGCTCACCGCGAAGCACCGGGTGGCGACGCCGGTCAACTGGAAGCAGGGCGAGGATGTCATCATCGCCGGCTCTGTCAAGAACGACGAGGCCCGCGAGATCTTTGTGGAGTGGAAGGAGCCCAAGCCCTACATCCGGATTGTCCCGCAGCCCGTGTGACATGTTGATACACCGCACGGACCCGCTCAATTGCGAGACGCCCGTCGCCGACCTCGGCGAGTCCGTGACGCCCATCGCGCATTTCTACGTGCGCAACCACTTCCAGGTGCCGGCCATCGACGCGGGCGCCTGGAAGCTCGACGTGGCGGGCCTCGTGGGGCGTCGGCTCGCGCTGAGCCTTCGGGAGCTGATCCGCTTGCCCTCCGAGACCCGCACCGTGACGCTCGAATGCGCCGGGAACGGACGCCGCTACCTGAGTCCCGCCGTCGGCGGCGAACCCTGGGGGCGTGGAGCGGTGAGCACGGCCGAATGGACCGGCGTCCCGCTCGCCGTCGTCCTCGATCTTGCCGGAGTCCTGCCGATGGCGACCGACGTCGTCTTCCGCGGGGCGGACCGGGGAACGGTCGACGGCGGTGCGAGCGAGATCTCCTTCGAACGCGGGCTGTCGCTCGAAGCGGCCTTGGACGGCGCCGTCCTGCTCTCTTATGCGATGAACGGCGAAGCGCTCCCCGTGCAGCACGGCTTTCCCGTGCGCGTGATCGTGCCCGGCTGGTACGGGGTCGCGTCGGTCAAGTGGCTCAGCGCGATCGAACTCACCGATCATCCCTTCGCGGGCTACTACCAGGCGACCAAGTACCGCTACGAGAGCGACGAGACGAGCGAGCCGGTCACGCTGCAGCGGGTCAAGTCGCTCATCACCGAGCCCGTCGACGGCGCTGAACTGCCGCGCGGCGAGACCATTATTCGCGGCATTGCGTGGTCGGGCGCCGCCCCGATCGCCCGTGTGGAGGTCAGCATCGGCCGCGACGGCTGGCGGGATGCCTGCCTGGTGGGCGAGCGACGGCGGCACAGCTGGCAGCGGTGGGAGGCGATCGCGGACCTTGGCCGAACGGGCAACATCGAGATCCGGGCCCGCGCGACGGATCTCGCGGGTCACACCCAGCCTGAGGCGGCCAGCTGGAATCGCTATGGGTACGGGAACAACGCGGTTCACGCGGTATCCGTCAGCGTCGTGGGCGCGAAAACGCTGCGGATCTGATCGCCGTTCTGCCTCCTTTCCCTGCGGGCCTTGACTCGTGATCTGTGACATGTACCATTGCACATATGATGTGACGCCGACCACATCGGTGTCACTCGGAACATCCGTTCCAACTGGTTCACACAGGGAAGACGGTTATGACCCTTTCACCACCTGCGGATTCGAAGCTTGTGCCCCGCCTCGGCATCAAGCTCGACAACATCTCGAAGCGCTATGGGGACCACGTTGTGCTCGATGACGTGTCCCTGCACGTCGAGCCCGGGACCGTGACCGCGCTCATCGGTCCCTCGGGCGCCGGGAAGAGCACGTTCCTGCGCTGCATCAATCTCCTCGAACGCCCCGACGCGGGAACGATCCGCGTGGCAGGCCACACCATCGAGCCCGGCAAGGCCGTGAACGGCCGTGATCTCGCAGCGTTGCGGAGCACGGTCGGCATGGTTTTCCAGTCGTTCAACCTGTTCCCGCATATGACGGCCCTCAAGAATGTGAGCTTTCCACAGCAGCGGGTCCTCGGCCGCAGCAAGGAAGAGGCCGACGCTCGGTCGATGCAGCTGCTCGAGCGCGTGGGCCTCAAGGAGAAGGCGGGCCAGCACCCCGGGAGGTGCTCGGGTGGGCAGCAGCAGCGCATCGCCATCGCAAGGGCCCTCGCGCTCGATCCCAGCATCATGCTCTTCGACGAGCCAACCTCGGCCCTCGACCCGGAGGTGGGTCTCGAGGTCCTCTCGGTCATGCGCGAACTCGCCGCGGACGGGATGACGATGGTCGTGGTCACCCATGAGATGCAGTTCGCGCGGGACGTCTCGGACACACTCGTGGTCATGGCGGACTGCAAGATCATCGAGCAGGGCGATCCGAAGGCGATCATGAGCGACCCGGCCGAGGCGCGCACACGGCGCTTCCTGCGCGCGGTCCTGGAGCGCTGACATGAACGCCTTCACCGCCGTCCTCGAGGGCCTGCCTCTTACGGTCGGCCTCACGCTCGCGGCCTTCGCGATCGGGATCTCCGGCGCTGTCCCGCTTGCGCTCGGCCTCTCGTCGCCGGTCGTCCCGCTCCAGCTCGCGTGCCGGCTCTTCGTCGATCTCGTCCGCGGCGTGCCGATCATCGTGTGGCTGTTCCTGCTCAAGTTCGGCATCCAGATCGGCACGTTCAAGTTCAATCCTGTGGGCGCGGCGATCGTTGGTCTCGGTGTCGTCTCGGTCGCGTACCTCGCGGAGATCTACCGCGGCGGCCTCCAGGCCGTCCCGCGTGGCCAGCTCGAGGCCGCCCACGCGCTCGGCCTCCCGCGGGGCAGCACGTTCTTCCGCGTCGTCGTCCCCCAGGCGTTCCGGATTGTCTCGCCGTCCATTGCGACGTATCTGGTCGGCCTCCTCAAGGACTCCTCGATCGCCTCGACGATCATCGTGGCCGAGATGGTCTTTCAATCCCAGTCGTTCGCTCGGCAGCACCCGACCGTCGAGGGGATCCTGCCCTACGTCATCGTCGGCGTCGTCTACATCGCGCTGAGCCTGCCGGTCGCCTATCTGTCGAGATGGCTCGACGCCCGCATGAGGAAGGTCGTGCACGTATGAGCTGGCTCACAGCATGGGCGGGATACCTCCCGCAGATGATGTCCGGGCTCGGGGTTAGCCTCATGATTGCGGCGGTTTCGATCGTGGCCGGCTATCCGCTGGGACTCGTCCTGAGCCTCATGGTCCGGGCGAAGAACCTCGCGGCGCGCACCCTCGGCCTCGCGCTCGTCGAGGTCGGGCGCGGCGCACCGGCCCTCGTGATCCTGTACCTCTTCTACTACGGCCTGCCGAAGTTCGGCATCGCGTTCGAGAGCATCACCGCCGCATGCCTTGCGCTCATCTGGAACGCGGCGGCGTACTCGTCGGAGATCATCCGGGCCGGCATCCAGTCGGTACCGCGCGGTCAGCTCGAGGCCTCGAACGCTCTGGGGCTGTCGCAGCGGGACACGTTCTTCCGGATCACCATGCCGCAGGGCATGCGCTCGGCCATCCCGGGCCTCATGGGCGTGGCCATCCAGATGTTCCAGGGCACGTCGCTCGCGTACGGGATCGCCGTCCCCGAGCTCATGAAGACCGCCTACAACATCGGCAGCCAGGACTTCAACTACCTGCAGATCTTCACGCTCGCGGGCCTGTGCTACGCCGTCATTTCGATGCCGGCCACGTGGATCACTGTGTTTTTTGAAAAGCGCATGGCCCGCCACGCCTGACGGCAACCCACCCACCCGCTCGGACCAGCGCATGGCCCGCCACGCGTAAGCAATCCCCAACCCACCCACCCTCCCCGAATGAGAGGAACCCCCCCATGAAGAACCACACCCTCAAGCGCTCCGGCGCCCTGGCCGCCGTCGTCCTTGCCGCCGGCGTCACGCTCACCGCCTGCGGCGGATCGTCGTCCGCGTCCCAGTCCAACTGCGCGCCGAAGCACGACGGCGTGCAGACGGTCGCGCAGGGCAAGCTCACCATCGGGGTCATCGACATCCCGCCGTTCAGCAGCTACAACAGCGGCAGCCCGACAGGCATCGACATCTCGATCGTGAACAAGATCGCGAAGGACGAGTGCCTCACGCCGGTCTACCAGCAGGCCACGTACGCGGATGCCGTCCAGTCGATCTCGGGCGGGAACATCGACCTCGCGCTCGGCACGATCGACGCGACGGAGAAGCGGCTCAAGGCCGTCGACTTCTCGGCCTCGACGTACCTCGACGGCATGGGCATTGCCTCGAAGTCCGGAGCGGCCACGGTCGCGGACCTCGAGAAGGTCGGCAAGGTCGGGACGATCGACGGCTATCTGTGGGTCGAGGACCTCAAGAAGATCCTCGGCGACAAGCTCGTCACGTATCCGAGCAGCGTCGAGCTCAAGGCCGACTTCGACGCCGGCCGGCTCCAGGCCGACGTCGACGCCTACGGAGTGCAGGTGCTCCAGTTCAAGGGCGCCCAGGGTGTGACGGTCTCCCTCGCGAACGACCACCCAGACCAGCGCGTCGGCGCCATTACGAAGGCGCCCGAAGCGGCGTTCCCGCTCACCAAGGGCAACGCGAACCTCAAGAAGGCGCTCGACGACGGCATTGCGGCCCAGCGCAAGGACGGCACCATTACGAAGCTGCTCACCGACGCTGGCCTCTCCGCTGGCCTGGGCAAGGTCGCCGACAAGCAGTACGTCGTTCCCGCTAGCTAGACCCCTTGCCGGGGCAAGAGCTTCGGTATACCATTTTGATCTGTGCAATGTCACATGGCTGGTGAGGTGTCCCACTTCTCCCGGTGCGAGCGCCTCACTCGAAAGGACCGAACATGACCGCAAACCGCAAGCCCTGGCACGGCGTCCTCGTCGCCACGGCCCTTCCGTTCAATGAAGACCTCAGTGTCGACTTTGACGCCTACGCCGAGCACATCCGCTTCCTGGCTGGCGCCGGGTGCGACGGCGTGGCCCCCAACGGCTCGCTCGGCGAGTACCAGACCCTCAGTGACGAGGAGCGCGCACGCGTCATCACGACGGCGGTCGAGGCCGCCCCCGAGGGCTTCACCGTCATGGCGGGTGTCGGCGCCTACGGCGGCCTGCAGACGCAGCGCTGGGCCGAGCAGGCAGCCGAGGCCGGGGCGCATGCGCTCATGCTCCTTCCCCCGAACTCGTACCGCGCCAACGACGAGGAAGTCGTTGACCACTACCGCCGCGCCGCCTCCGTGGGCCTGCCGATCGTGGCCTACAACAACCCCATCGACACGAAGGTGGACCTGACCCCGCAGCTCATCGGGCGCCTCCACGGCGAGGGCCTCATCGTGGGCGTCAAGGAGTTCAGCGGCGACGTGCGTCGGGCCTACGAGATCAAGGAGCTCGCCCCCGAGGCGGACGTCCTCATCGGCACTGACGACACCGTCGTCGAGCTCGGCCTCGCGGGCGCGGTCGGCTGGGTGTCCGGCTACCCGAACGCCCTCCCCGAGTCCACGGTCGAGCTGTACCGCCTCTCGACGTCGGGCCACGTTGCCGACCTCGAGCGGGCCCGCGAGATCTACCGCGACCTGCATTCGCTCCTACGCTGGGACAGCAAGACTGAGTTCGTCCAGGCGATCAAGCTCTCGATGGACGTCGTGGGCCTCAAGGGCGGCGGCTGCCGTCCGCCCCGGGGACCGCTCTCGCCTGAGGCGCGCGACGCCGTCGTGCGGGCCACCGAGGCGGCCCTCGCCAAGGGCTACAAGTAACCTCCTGGTTCATCGATTGCTCCGTAACTGTCGTTATCAGCCTCCAAAACGACAGTTACGGAGCAATGGATCCACACGACGAAGGGCACCAGCATGAGAACGAGCCGCATCTTCCACGCCGTCGACTCGCACACCGAGGGCATGCCCACGCGCGTCATCACGGGCGGCGTCGGGACGATCCCCGGTGCCACGATGGCCGAGCGGCGCCTGTGGTTCATGGAGCACAGCGACTGGATCCGGACGCTCCTCATGTACGAACCCCGGGGCCACGCGTCGATGAGCGGGGCAATCCTCCAGCCGCCGACACGTCCGGACGCGGACTTCGGCGTCCTGTTCATCGAGGTCTCGGGGCTCCTGCCGATGTGTGGCCACGGGACGATCGGCGTGGCGACGGTTCTTGTCGAGACGGGGATGGTCGAGGTTGTCGAGCCCATCACGACCGTCCGGCTCGACACCCCGGCCGGCCTCGTTGTCGCGGAGGTGGCCGTCACGGACGGCCACGCCGATTCGGTGACCATCCGCAACGTGCCGTCGTTCGTCGACCGGCTCGACGCGGCCGTCGAGGTGCCCGGCTACGGCACCGTGCCCTACGACCTTGCGTTCGGCGGCAACTTCTACGCGATCGTGGACCTCGACGCGCTCGGGCTGCCGTTCGAGCGCTCGCGGAAGGACGACCTCCTCAAGGCCGGTCTCGCGATCATGGACGCGATCAACGCCGCGGGCGAGCCCGTGCACCCCGAACGTGCGGACATCCGCGGCTGCCACCACGTCTACCTCAAGGCCCCGGGCTCGACGGCGGAGTACTCGCGACACGCGATGGCCATCTACCCGGGCTGGTTCGACCGCTCGCCGTGCGGCACCGGCACGAGCGCGCGGATGGCCCAGCTCCACGCGCGGGGCGAGCTCGCCCTGGGCGCGGACTTCGTGAACGAGTCCTACATCGGCTCGCGCTTCATCGGCCGGCTCGTCGAGGAGACCGAGGTCGCCGGGCGGCCTGCCGTCGTCCCCACGGTCACCGGCCGCGCGTGGCTCACGGGCACGGCGCAGTACTTCCTCGACCCCACCGACCCGTTCCCGGAGGGGTTCCTGCTGTGAGCCTGCCCTATTTCGACGCCGCGGCCGTGCGCGCGGCGGCGCCGTGGACGACGGCGGTCGCGGCCCTCGAGCGCGCCCTCCTCGACGGCGTGGACCCCGAGGAGGACAGCCCGCGGCTGTTCAGCCCAGCGCCGGGCGGCGAGTTCCTCATCATGCCCGCGACGGGCCGCACGTACGGCGGGGTCAAGGCCCTCACCGTCGCCCCGGGCAACCCGGCCCGCGGGCTCAAGAAGATCCAGGGCGTCTACGTCCTCGTCGACTCGGACACGCTCGCGCCGCTTGCCGTCATGGACGGCACCGAGCTCACGGCGATCCGCACCCCCGCGACGACGCTCCTCGCGGTGACGAGAATTCTGGCAGCGCCCGACGGCGCGCCCGGGGCGGGCCGCGGCCACGTGGACGCGGGCGGCGACCCGAGTTCCCCGCAAACCCGATCTCGGCTTGACGGGACCCGATCTCGGCTCGACGGGACCCGATCTGGGCTCGACGGGACCCGATCTGGGCTCGACGGGACCCGATCTCGGCTCCGGGTCCTCGTCTTCGGGGCTGGCGTTCAGGCGCTCAACCACCTCCGCGCGGCGCACGCGCTCCTGCCCGGGGCGAGCTTCGCCGTCGTCGGCCGCCGTCCCGACAGCACGCGCGACCTGAGGGCGACGCTCTCCGCGGAAGGCATCGACGTCCGCGAGGGAAGCGTCGCCGACGTGCCGGAGGCCGACGTGGTCTTGTGCGCGACATCGTCGCGGACCCCGCTGTTCGACGGCGGTCTCGTCGCCCCGGGCGCCGTGGTTGCCGCCGTCGGGCAGCACGGGCTCGACGCCCGGGAGGTGGACTCGACGCTCGTGCGGCGCAGCGACGTCGTCGTCGAAGGCCGCGCCTCGGCGCTTCGCGAGGCCGGGGACCTCATCCCCGCCCGCAGCGTCGAGGAATGGCAGGCCCTGCGCCCCGCCAACCTCCGCGAGCTCGTACTCGGGGAGTTCGAGCGCGTGCCGGGGCGACCGTGCCTGTACTCCGGCGTGGGCATGGCCTGGGAAGACCTCGTGACGGCGGCCTTGGTGTATGAAGGGGGCACGAGAGAATGACGCCCGTCCAAGGAGTGTCCGACGTGTCCACGAGTCACAACCTTCCCATCGCCCCGCTCGGCCCCCAGCGGAGCCTGCGCGAGTCTGTCACCGAATCCCTGCGGGCCGCGATCATCGCGGGCACCCTCGAGGAGGGCACGCTGTACTCGGCGCCCGCGCTCGGGGCGGCGTTCGGCGTCTCCGCGACGCCCGTGCGCGAGGCGATGATGGACCTCGCCCGGGAGGGCCTCGTCGAGACCGTCAAGAACAAGGGCTTCCGCGTGACGCGCATGAGCGATCGCGAGCTCGACGAGATCACGGAGATCCGCCTGCTCCTCGAACCGCCCGTCGTGGGCGACGTCGCGGGCACGGTCCCGCCGTCGGGCATCGCGGCCCTGCGCTCGCTCGCGGACGCGATTGTCGCCGCGGCCCGCGAGGGCGACCTCGCCGCGTATCTCGCCGCCGACCGCGACTTCCACGCCGAGGTCCTGCGCTACGGCGGCAACAGCCAGCTCGTCGACCTCGCGACGAGCCTTCGCATGAAGACCCGCATGTACGGGCTCAAGAGCCTCAGCGAGTCCAACCGGCTCGCCGATTCGGCGCAAGAGCACCACGAGCTGCTTGACCTCCTCGAGGCGGGCGACGGCGCCGCCGCCCTTGCGCTCATGCGTCGCCACATCGGCCACGCGCGCGGCCTGTGGGCCACGGGTGAGCAGGAGCCACCCGGGGAGAGCCCGTGAGCGCGCCATCCAACGCCGCCGTCAGCGACATCGTCGTCATCGGCGCCGGGGTCATCGGGGCCGCGACGGCCTATTTCGCGGCCCGCGAAGGACTCAGCGTCACGGTCCTCGACAAGGGCCTCCCCGCGAGCGGGACCTCGTCCGCGTGCGAGGGCAACATCCTCGTCTCGGACAAGGAGCTCGGGCCCGAGCTCGAACTCACGCGCTACTCGCTCGGCGTGTGGCACGGCGACCTCGCCGAGCACCGGCACCTGTGGGAGTTCGAGGCCAAGGGCGGCATCATCGTCGCCTCGCGCGAGAGCAGCCTCGCGTCGCTGCATCGGGTCATGGCTGTCCAGAAGGGCTTCGGCGTGGCCGTCGAGGAGCTCGACCCCGACGCCCTGCGCGCGGCCGAGCCGAACATCTCCCCGGACGCCCTCGGCGGGGCCTTCTACCCCGAAGACTGCCAGGTCCAGCCCATGCTCGTCGCCGCCCACCTCGTCCGGCTCGCCGTGGCCGCGGGGGCGCGCTTCCACGCGGACACGACCGTCACGGGCTTCCTTCGCTCGGGCGAGCGCATCGCCGGCGTGCGGACGACGCGCGGCGAGTTCTCGGCGTCGTCAGTGGTCAACTGCACGGGCACGTGGGCCGGGGAGCTCGCCGCCCTCGCCGGCGTGGACGTGCCGGTCATGCCGCGGCGCGGCTTCGTCATGGTGACCGAACCGCTTCCGCCCATGGTCCACCACAAGGTGTACGCGGCCGAGTACATCGACAACGTCGGCAGCTCCGACGCGGGGCTCCAAGCCTCGCCCGTAGTTGAGGGCACGCCGAGCGGGACGATCCTCATCGGCTCGACGCGCGAACGCGTGGGCTTCGACCGGACCGTGAGCACCGACGCTCTGCGGCTCCTGGCCCGCAACGCCGTCGGGCTCTTCCCATTCCTCGCCGCCGTCAAGGCGATCCGGCACTACCACGGCTTCCGGCCCTACTGCCCGGACCACCTGCCCGTCATCGGGCCCGACGAGCGTGCGCCCGGCCTGTGGCACGCGGCCGGGCACGAGGGCGCGGGGATCGGCCTGTCCGTCGGCACGGGCAAGCTCCTCGCCCAGGCCCTCGCGGGCCGCGAGCCGGACCTCGACCTCACCCCGTTCGCCCCCGCGCGCTTCGGTACCGCGCCGAAGGACCAGTCCGCTCCCCGTGAGGAGGCCTCCGCATGAGCAAGCCCCCCAGCGCTTCCGGCACGCCCGCCGTCGCATTCAGCTTCAACGGCGCGCCGTTCGAGGCCGCGCCCGGCCAGACGGTCGGCGCCGCGCTTGTGGCGGGCGGCGTCCCTGCGTGGCGTACTACGCGCAAGGGTGGCCGCCCCCGCGGCCTGTTCTGCGGCATCGGCGTGTGCTTCGACTGCCTCGTGACGGTCGACGGCGTGGCCAACCAGCGCGCGTGCCTTGTCGAGGCGCGCGAAGGGCTGTGTGTTGAGGGCTCGGGCACTGCGATCGAGGGAGGCTCGGCGTGAGCGGGATCGCGGCGCGGGACGTCGCCGTCGTCGGCGCAGGCCCCGCGGGGCTCGCCGCCGCGGTGGCCGCCGTCGAAGCTGGGGCGCGTGTCGTCGTCGTCGACTCCGCGGCCCAGCCGGGCGGGCAGTACTGGCGCCACCGGCCGGAGAACGTCGTCGCCGCGGACGGCCGCGGCCACCACGACTGGGGCGTCTACCTCGACCTTCGCGCGCGCTTCGACGCCGCGCGCGCGACCGGGGCGATCGAGTACGTGCCCGGTCGTCAGGTCTGGATGGCGCAGAACGACGACGGCGGCTTCACCCTCCGCACGACCCCCACCGTCGCGCCGTCGGTTGCGCCGTCCGCCTCGGTTGCGCCCCCCGCCTCGGTTGCGCCGTCAGATCCGGCGGGTGCGCACCCCGCAGACGTGACGGCGCAACGGGAGAGCGTCTCGACGATCCGCGCGCGCCGCCTCGTCCTGTGCCCCGGAGCCTACGACCGCCAGCTCCCCGTGCCTGGATGGGACCTTCCCGGCGTCATGGCCGCCGGAGGCATCCAGGCGTTCATCAAGGCCAACGGCGCGCTGCCCGGTCGGCGCTTTGTCGTCGCGGGAACCGGGCCCTTCCTCCTCCCCGTCGCGGCGAACATCGCCGAGGCGGGCGGGATGGTCGCCGCGGTGCTCGAGTCGTCGTCGCCCGTCGCGTGGTTCCCGCACCTGGGGGCGGCCGCCGGCGTGCCGGAGAAGGCGCTCGAGGGCCTCGGCTATGCGGCCGTGTTCGCGCGGCACCGCATCCCGTACAGGACGCGGACCGTCGTGACCGAGGTGCTCGGCGAGGACCGGACGCGGGCCGTGCGCACGGCCCGCGTCGATCCGGGCGGGCGCGTGGTCCGGGGGAGCGAGCGGCTGCTCGAGGACGTCGACGTCGTCGGCTTCGGCTGGGGGTTCACGCCACAGCTCGAGCTGCCCGTCTCGTTGGGCGCCGAAACCCGCGTGGACGCCGACAGGTCCCTCGTCGCCGTCGTCGACACGCGGCAGGAGTCGAGCATCCCGGGCCTCTTCCTCGCGGGGGAGGTCACGGGCGTCGGCGGCGCGGCGCTCGCCGTCCTCGAGGGGCGCGTCGCGGGAGCCTCGGCTGCCGCCCGGGCGAGTGCGTTGTCGCCCGCCCACGCCTCCCCGCAGGACCGGGACCAAGGTGAGGCGCCGCCGTCGGACGCCCTCCCGCCGGCTCTGTCCCCGGCGGATGCCGCACGGGTCGCGCGGTACCGGCGCTTCGCCCAGGCGATGCACCGCGCCCACCCCGTCCCGGACGCGTGGCACGAATGGCTCACCCCCGAGACGACCGTGTGCCGCTGCGAGGAGGTCACGGCGGGTCAGATCGCCGAGGCCCGCGACGCCCTCGGCGCCGCCGACGCGCGCTCTCTCAAGTCATTTACCCGTGCCGGAATGGGCTGGTGCCAGGGCCGCGTGTGCGGCTTCGCGGCGTCGTGCCTCGGCGCGGGAGGCGGGGCGCACCCGAGCGAGGCCTCGCTCGCGGCGTCGGCCAAGCGGCCACTTGCGGCTCCCGTGAGCATCGGCGAGCTCGCCGCCCTCGAACCCTCCACCACCACGAAAGGAACGCCGGCATGACCGCGCAGTCCGCAACGTCCACCCGCACCACGAGCGCGGCCGAAATCGAAGCCCTCCTCGCCGCGGCCCACGCCGCCGCCCGCCCGCTCGCGGCCCTGCGCCCCTCCGACCGCGGCCGGCTCCTGGACGCCGTGGCCGATGCGCTCGACGGCGCCGCGGACGAGCTCGTGCCCGTCGCCCAGGCCGAGACGCACCTCGCCGAGGGTCGCCTCCGCGGCGAGCTCAAGCGCACGACGTTCCAGCTCCGGCTGTTCGGCGAGCTGCTGCGCGACGGCGGCTACCTCGACGCCCGCATCGACCACGCTGACCCTGAGTGGCCCATGGGCGCGCCCCGCCCCGATCTGCGGCGCGTCCGCGTGCCGCTCGGCCCGGTCCTCGTGTTCGCGGCGAGCAACTTCCCGTTCGCGTTCTCGGTCGCGGGCGGGGACACCGCGTCTGCCCTCGCGGCGGGCTGCCCCGTGCTCCTCAAGGCGCACTCCGGGCACCTCGAGCTCTCACGCCGCACGGGCGACGTCGTCGCTGGAGCCCTCGCAGCCGCGGGCGCGCCGGCGGGGACGTTCGGTCTCGTCGTCGGGACCGCCGCGGGCGCCGCCGCTCTGCGCGATCCGCGCATCGCCGCGGGCGCGTTCACGGGCTCGATCCCGGGTGGCCGCGCGCTCTTCGACATCGCCTCCTCGCGCCCCGACCCGATCCCGTTCTACGGCGAGCTGGGCAGCAACAACCCCGTGTTCGTGACGGAGGCGGCTGCCGCGGCTCGCGGGGCCGAGATCGCCGAGGGCTTCGTCGGCTCGTTCACGCTCGGGGCGGGGCAGTTCTGCACGAAGCCCGGCACGCTCGTCGTGCCGGCGGGATCCGGCCTCGTCGAGGCGCTCCGGCGAGCGGCCCTGCCGCCTGCCGCGCCCCTCCTCAACGACCGCATCCAGGCCGGGTACGCCGAGGTTCTCGAGGGCCTCGAGGCCAATCCGCGGCTCGAGGTCCTTGCGCAGGGCCCGTCGCCGCTCGCCGACCCGCCGAGCCCGACCCTCCTCCTCACGACCGTCGCGGACATGCTCGCCGAGCCGCACGCGCTGCAGGCCGAATGCTTCGGGCCCACCGCCGTCGTCGTGACGTACGACGACGAGGCCCAGCTCGCGCCCCTCGCCGAGACTTTCGAGGGTCAGCTCACGGCGACGATCCACGGAACCGACACGTGCGCCGTCGCCGGTCTCGTCGAAGTGCTGTCCCGCAAGGCCGGCCGCGTGCTGTGGAACGAGTGGCCCACGGGCGTGTCCGTGACGTATGCGCAGCAGCACGGCGGACCGTACCCCGCGACGACGGCGGCCGCAACGACGTCCGTGGGCACGGCCGCAATCGAGCGGTTCGTGCGGCCGGTCGCGTACCAGGGCTTCCCGCAGCACCTCCTGCCCGAGGCCCTCCGCGAGGACAACCCGCTCGGCGTCCCGCGGCTCGTGGACGGCGCGCGGGAGGGGTAGTGCAGTTACCTCGTCGCAGACGGAAGTCCCCTTATCGCTTCGGAAGTTCCCTTGAGGGTAACTTGCCGACCAACAAGGTGACTGCGGTCCGCCAGAAGGTGACCCCAAGCCGGGCCGCGGCGCGGCCTCGGCCACCGAAGTCCTACAGCGCGACGGTCCCGCGCACCCCGACCACGGTGTCCCCACCGATCCACACGTCCGGACCGTCCGAGGTGACCCGGACCAGCCCCCGCCGCCCGAGCGCCGTCCCCTGCTGGGCGACGTACGACGACGGCGCGCGCCCGCTCCCGATGAGCCACTGGGCGAGCCCGGCGTTGAGGCTTCCCGTGACCGGGTCCTCGGGAACATCGAGGCTCGGCGCGAAGCCGCGGACCTCGAAATGCGCCCCCGAGTCCCAGGAATCCTCGGGGTAAGGCCCGACGACGCCCACAAGGTAGTCGTCCATCGCCGCGAAATCGGGCCGAAGTCCGAGCACCGTCTCGGCGTCGTGCAGGAGCAGTCCCACCCATCCCGGCCCGTTGTCCACCCAGGCCGCGTCGACGACGTCGTCTGCCCCGAGCCCGAGCGAGCCCGCCACCACGGCGAGCTCGGAAGGCTCGACCGGCCCTGAGCGCCGCAGCGGGGGTGCCGCGAAGGCGAGCCGGCCGTCGTCGTCCTTGAGAGTCACGAGGCCGACCCCGCATTCCTGCACGATCTGACCTGGGGCCGCGGGCACGCCGCCCGCCTCGAGCCACGCCCGCGCGGAGCCCAGCGTCGGGTGGCCGGCGAACGGGATCTCGCCGCCCGGCGTGAAGATCCGGAGGCGGTAGTCGGCCCCGGGCTGCGTGGGCGGGAGGAGGAACGTGGTCTCGGAGAGGTTCGTCCAGCGCGCGAACGCGGCCATGTCCCCGGTCTCGAGGCCGTCGGCGTCGTGCACGACGGCGACGGGGTTCCCGCGCAGGAACTCGGACGTGAAGACATCGATCTGGCTGAACGGCCTGCTCACAGGACCTCAACCCCGTCCTCAAGCTCGAGCGTGCGCTTCTCGGCGAGGCCCGTGAGGGCGGCCCGAACGTGCTGTGCGCCATGCTCGCCGAAGTGGGACTCGAAGTCCTCGGGCGCGAGGAACTTCCATTCGGTGAGCTCCTCCTCCTGCAGGGACACGCGGGCGCCCTCGGGGAGCAGCCCGCCGTCGTACAGGAAGGAGAGGCCGTCGCCGACCGGGTCCGGGAACGCCGAATGCGCGATGAGGAGCAGCGGGCCCGGCTCGATGTCGAGCCCGAGTTCCTCGCGGCCCTCACGGCGGGCCGCCGTGCGCGGGGCCTCGCCAGGATCCACGGTGCCGCCTGGGAGGAGCCAGCCCTCCTTGTAGTTCGGCTTGACGACGAGCACGCGGCCCTCGTCGTCGCGGATCACGAGGCCGGCGGCGACGCGGCGCCGCGGAAGCGTGCGGAAGTACTCCCGGCTCACCGGGCTCAAGTGCTCCATGCCTTCGAGCGTACCGCGACCAGTTTGCGCGGAGCCGCGGTACGGTGGCCGCGTGAGCTACCTCCGCCCCGCGCCCATGGCCTTCGCGCACCGAGGCTTCTCCCCGGGCGGGCTCGAGAACACGCTCACGGCCTTCCGCGCGGCGTGGGACTTGGGCTTCACTCACCTGGAAACGGATGTCCACGCAACGTCAGACGGCGTCCTCGTCGCGTTCCACGACGACACGCTCGACCGCGTCACGGACCGTGCGGGGCGGATTGCCGAGCTCCCGTGGGCCGAGGTCTCCGGGGCGAGGATCGGCGGCGTCGAGCGTGTGCTCCGATTCGAGGAGCTCGCCGAGGCCCTCCCCGACGCGTGCCTCAATGTCGACGTCAAGGCGGCCTCCGCCGTCGTTCCCTTCGCGGCCGCCGTCGAGCGCCTTGGACTGCACGACCGCGTGCTCGTCGCGTCCTTCTCCGACGCGCGGCGCCGCGCAGTCCTTTCGCGGCTCTCGCGCCCGGTCGCGTCGTCGGCGGGGATGAGGACGACGGCGCTGCTCGCCTTCGGCGGACCGGCGCTTCCCGCCGGGGTGCTCGCGCGGCTCGTCCGCGACGTCGACTGCTTCCAAGTCCCGGAGCGGCAGGGCCAGCTACGGGTTGTGACGCCGCGCTTCGTCGAGCGGGCCCACGCCCTCGGGAAGCAGGTCCACGTGTGGACCGTCAACGAGCCCGCGGACATGGACCGACTCCTCGACCTCGGCGTCGACGGCCTCCTGACCGACCGGGCCGACGTGCTCCGAGCCGTGCTCGCGGCCCGCGGTGCCTGGCCACCCGCGTAGTCTGGGGCCCTCTGAGCCGGCTGCTAACTCGGCCGCGTGGCCAGGTAGTACGTGACTTCGCCCATGATGCGGAGGCGCTCGGAGGTCACCTCGGTGCACTCAAGCCCGGCGTTGGCCAGGAGCTCCTGGATTCCGGCCTGCCCCGGGTCGGTCAGGTGGGCCGAGTTCAGGCGGCTCGAGAGGAACCCATGCACGCCGTGGGCCTGACCGGTGAAGTCGACGAGGTGCGCACTGCCTCCGGGGCGGAGCACCCGCCGGATTTCGGCGGCGGCCTGGGCCCGGGCGTCCTCGTCGAGATGGTGCAGCATGAGCGAGGAGAGCACTCGGTCGAAGGAGGCATCGGGGTACGGCAGGCGCTGCGCGTAGGCGAGGTCGAAGCTGATTCCGGTGAGGCCCCGGGCCTTCCGCCGTGCGATGGCCAGCGCGCGCGGGTCGGGGTCGGTGCCGATCACCTCGGCGTTCGGCGCGGCACGGATCGCCCGAATGGTGAGGTTGCCGGTTCCGCAGCCGATCTCGAGCACCTTGTTTCCGGGCGCTATCCGGGCCCGGTCGATGAGGGTGCGATGCACCGTTCCCGCCCCGAACGCGGCCGTGAACACGTCGTAGAAGGGGAGGAGGGCATCGCGGCCTGCTGCGGGGACGTAGTCCCGCTGCGGGGGTTCAACGTTGGTAGGACGGAATTTCATCATGTTCCCGATGGTGGCAGCTCCGGGTCCCGGAGAACCGGGTGATCGTTCGCAGAAATGGGACTATTTTTAGATCGTGACCCATGTGGCCAGACCCGTTCGGTTCAGCGAGGGCGTCCCCGTCTATCGCTACCGCACGGAACCCGAGACACCGCCCGTCGAGGTTCTGCGGTTTCCCGGCGACGGCCTTTCTGAGCACGCGAGTCGAATCATCCACGATTTTCCGGCGCTCCTGTACATCGAGCGGGCCGGCGAGCCCCCGGGGCCGTCACGGGAGGGCGAGGTCTATGCGGCCGCCGCTGGTGCGGCGATCGACCCGAGCATCGTGCGGCCCATCGGCGCTGCCTGCGGCCTGTTCTTCAATCCCGCCTTCCTCGACAGCGAGGGTCAGACGGCTTGGCCGACCTGGCGGGCCCACCCGTTGCTGTTCCCGTTCCTCCACGGAGTCCCGGGCGGCCTGCTGCGCCTTCGCGTTCCGGCCGAACGGCGGCCGCTGTGGTCAGCGACGATCGCCGCGATCGAACGGGAGCTGGCGGATCGCGAGGAAGGATACCGGCAGGCGGTCAGGGCGCATCTGACGCTGCTGCTCGTCGATGTCGTGCGGATGGCCGAGGGCGTCGCGGGCGAGCTTCGGCGAGCGGACGAACCGCTCCTCGTCGCGGTGTTCGAGGTCATCGAAGAGCGACTCGGCGAGTCCCTCTCCCTATCCGACATCGCGCAGCGCATCGGGATGAGTCCCGCCTACTTGACCACGGTCGTCCGCAAACGCACCGGGCGTACCGTCATGGGTTGGGTCCACGAGCTCCGCATGGCGCACGCGCGGAAGCTCCTCGGCGAGACGGACCTGCCGATCGGCGAGATCGCCCGCCGCGTGGGGATGCCCGATCCGGCCTATTTCGCGCGGAGCTTCCGCCGCAGCAGCGGTGCAACGCCGAGGGACTGGCGGCACGCCGCGGCCACCGGCGCAGGTGGCCGCGACACCTGACCGAGGCCGTCAAGGAGAGCATCCTCGGAGTTCCCTCGCAGTTCCCCGTGAAGTCAGCAAAGCCCAGCCGAAATCTCAGAGAACTCTCTCGCCTCTGCTGCCGCGCGCCGTCGTCCGCTGGCAGGATCCTCACGGGCCGCCCTGAGCGGCCGGAGGCACGGGGCGCCGCGGGGCGCCGGAACGGAGAACCATGAAGACCAGCACGAAGCGCGCCGTCGCCGCGGTGTTCGGCGCGGCCCTCGCCGCGACGACCGTCGCGACGGCCGCCGTCGCATCTCCCGCGGCGTCCACGGGTGATGGCCCGCAGCGGGCTAACGCGGGCAAGCACGTCCTCCTCCTCTCGGTGGACGGACTGCACCAGTCCGACCTCGACTGGTACGTCACGACGCACCCGAGCTCCGCGCTCGCCACCCTCGTCGGCCACGGCACGAGCTACACGAACGCCCAGACCCCGGTGCCGTCCGACTCGTTCCCCGGCATGGTCGGCCAGGTCACGGGCGGCAACCCGGGCACGACCGGCGTGTACTACGACGACACCTGGAACCGGAAGCTGCTTCCGGCCGGCACGACGAACTGCGCGACGGCGACGCCCGGCGCCGAGGTTGCGTACACGGAGGGTGCGGATCGCAACCCGGACGCCCTCGACGCCGGCCAGGGCCTCGCGGGCCTCCCGAACAGCATCCTCCAGATGACGGGCAACGCCGCGTCGCTGCTCGACCCGAGCCAGCTGCCTGTCGACCCGGCGACGTGCAAGCCTGTCTACCCGCACGAATACCTCAAGGTGAACACCGTGTTCGAGGTCGCAAAGCAGGCCGGCCTCCGGACCGCGTGGTCGGACAAGCACGTGGCCTACGACATCCTCAACGGCCCCTCCGGCACAGGCATCGACGACCTCTTCGCGCCGGAGATCAACTCGGCCGCCTCGATTGCCGGCTTCAAGGGCGATTGGACCAAGGACAACGCCGCGACCCAGCAGTACGACTCCTACAAGGTCCAGGCCGTGCTCAACGAGATCGAAGGCAACGACCACTCCGGCGCCCGCGCCGTGGGCGAGCCCTCGGTGTTCGGCATGAACTTCCAGTCCGTCTCGACGGCGGAGAAGCTCCCGACGTCGGACGGCCTCGCGGGCGGCTATCTCGCCGACGGCGTCACGCCCGGCCCGCTGCTGTCCAAGGCGCTCGACTTCGTCGACGCGCAGGTGGGCAAGCTCTCGGCGGCGATCGCGAAGACCCCCGACGCCAAGAAGACCACGGTGATCCTGTCCGCGAAGCACGGCCAGTCCCCGATGGAGCCCTCGGCGCTCAAGCGCGTCGACGACGGCCCCATCGTCGACGGCCTCAACGCCGCATGGCGCGCGGCGGGCAACACGGGCGACCTCGTCGCGTTCTCGACGAACGACGACGTCATGCAGCTCTGGCTCACCGTCCACACCCAGGCGGCGGCGGACTTCGCGAAGCACTACCTGCTCACGCACTCCGCGGCGGGCAACGACATCACAAAGGCGCCCATCACGGTTCAGGCCTCAGGCCTCGCGACCGTCTACGCCGGCTCGCAGGTCGCCGAGTACTTCCACGCCGCCGCGAGTGACGAGCGCACCCCGGACATCTTCGGCCTCGTCCAGCACGGCGTCGTCTACACGGGCGGCAAGGGCAAGATCGCCGAGCACGGCGGTGCCGACGCCCAGGACCGCCACGTGCCGATCGTCGTCTCGGGCGGCACGGATTCCGGTGCCTCCTCGGTTTCGGCCCCGGTCGAGACCACGCAGATCGCCCCGACGATCCTGCGCGCTCTCGGCCTCGACGCAAACGCCCTTCAGGCGGTCAAGATCGAGGGGACCCAGGTCTTGCCGCAGCGCTGACCCAGTTCCGGGGCTGAAACCGACCCCGCGGACCACTTCCGCCGCGCTCCTGACCGGTTGTGATTTCCCAATCGGTCGGGAGCGCGGCGCGTTTCGGGGCGGCGCGGATTTGCGGGGGAAATAAACGGGCGGGAACGCGGCGATGTCCCCGAAACGCGGCTACTCGGGCTCGCTCTGCCCCGCGACGGCCCGCTCGATGCGCCGATCCGGCACGATCCAGAGCGCCGCCACGGCCACATACGCGGCCACGCTTACCCAGACGGACAGGAACGCACCCGCGCAGCCCACCACGTAGATGGCCATCGACCATTTGCCCTTGGCATCGTTCCGTATGGCCTGCCGGAGTGGGCTCTCCGTGCCCTGGATCCGGATGAGCCGGGCTTGGAGGATCGTGTACGAGATCGCCGCGAGCAGGAGGTTGATCCCGTACAGGAGCACGGGCAGCGTGCTGAGGCTGCTCTCGTCCATCCATCGCGTGGTGAACGGCACGATCGAGAGCCAGAACAGAAGATTCAGGTTGGCCCAGAGCGCCCCGCCGTCCACCCGGTTGCTGAGGTGCATGAGGTGGTGGTGGTTAGTCCAGTAGATCCCGATGTAGATGAAGCTCAGCACGTACGTGAGCAGGGTCGGGAGGACCTCGAGCATTCCGTGCAGGTCCGGGGTGTTCGGGGTCTTGAGCTCGAGCACCATGATCGTGATGGCAATGGCCAGGACTCCGTCGCTGAACGCCTCGACGCGATTGGTTTCCACGGTCACATTGAAACACTCAGCGCTCCGAGGGCGCGGCTGGCAGGATGGTGGAATGCGCATTCTGATCGCACCCGACAAGTTCAAGGGCTCCCTTACGGCGGCCGAGGCCGCGGACGCGATGGCCGAGGGCGCCCTGCGGGTCTACCCGGACGCCGAGGTGACGCGGGTGCCGATTGCCGACGGCGGAGAGGGCACTCTCGAGGCGGCCGTCGCCGCGGGATTCGAGGAGCGCAACAACGCTGTGGTCGGGCCGATCCTGCGGCCCGTGGGTGCGTCGTGGGCGATCAAGGGCACGACGGCGGTCATCGAGACGGCCCAGTCCTCGGGCCTCGCGCTGCTCGACGGCGAGCCCACTCCGGAGGCCGCGCGACGGGCCCACTCGTACGGCGCGGGCCAGCTCGTCGCCGCAGCGCTCGACGCCGGCGCCACCGAGATCGTGCTGGGCCTCGGCGGCTCCGCGATGACCGACGGCGGCTCGGGCGCCCTGCGCGCGCTCGGCCTCAAGCCTCTCGACGCGGTCGGCAACGTCGTCCCGCTCGGCGGCGCTGCGCTCGCCGACGTCGTCTCGATCGATGCGTCGGACCTCGATCCCCGCCTCGCCCGCACGCGGTTCCGCATCGCCGTCGACGTCCGGAACCCGCTCCACGGCCCCGACGGCGCGGCTCACGTCTTCGGCCCCCAGAAGGGTGCGGACCCCGAAGCGGTCGAGGCGCTCGACGCCGGCCTCCGCACGTGGGCCCGCGTCCTCGCCGAGGGGACGGGCCGCGACGTCGACGTGCCCGGCTCGGGCGCAGCGGGCGGCTTCCCCGCGGCGTTCCTCGCATACACGGAGGCGGAGCTCGAGAGCGGCTTCGGGCTCGTCGCGGACCTCGTCGGCCTCGACGCGAAGCTCGCAGGGGCCGATCTCGTCATCACGGGTGAGGGCTCGCTCGACGGCCAGTCGCTCACGGGCAAGGCCCCGATCGCGCTCGCGGACCGGGCCCGGGACCGCGGAATCCCGGTCGTGGCTGTGGCCGGTCGCATCCTCGCGACCCCCGAGGAGCTCGCCGAACACGGCATCGAGGTCGCGGGTGCGTTGGTCGACCTCGCGCCGAGCCCGGCCGAGGCGATGGCCGACGGCGCGGGCTACGTGAGGCGCGCGGTCGCGGAGCTCCTCGCGGGCGCCTAAGCGGCCGGTCCCCGACGACTGGCCACCTCCCACCAACCCCTGGCCACGTCCCTAGCTGTACGCGTACACGAAGGGGCATCATCGAGTGGCGCGCTACCCAGGAGGTCGATCTTGACATCGCCTGATCCCTCGCAGCTCCGCACGACGGCGACGCCGGACGACGCCGAGCGGGCCAGGGTGCAGAAGCGCACCCTCCGTGTCGTCGTCGTCGGGCAGGTCCTCGGCGGGGCCGGGCTCGCGGCCGGCATTTCCGTGGGCGCCCTGCTCGCGCAGGACATGCTCGGCACGGACGGCCTTGCGGGCCTCCCGACAGCACTGTTCACCCTCGGCTCGGCCCTCGCCGCCTTCCTCGTGGGGCGGCTCACCCAGCGTTGGGGCCGCCGGATGGGCCTTGGGCTCGGGTTCGCTGCCGGCGGCCTGGGGGCCATCGGCGTCGTCGCGGCCGCGATGACCGGCTCGGTGCCGCTCTTGTTCGCGTCGCTCTTCGTGTACGGCGCGGGCACGGCCACCAACCTTCAGGCCCGCTATGCCGGAACGGATCTGGCCGGCCCGTCCGGGCGCGGCAAGGCCGTGAGCGTCGCGATGGTCTCGACGACCCTCGGCGCGGTGGCCGGCCCCAACCTCATCACGCCGCTTGGCCAGTTCGCCGCGGGCATCGGCGTCCCGCCGCTCGCGGGCCCCTTCCTCCTTGCGGCGGCGGCGTACCTCGCCGCGGGGCTCGCACTGTTCGTCCTCCTGCGGCCCGACCCCTACCTCCTCGCCCGCGCGATCAACGCGGCTGCGAAGGACGACGACGGCGGGCGGGCGTCCGCCGTCGTCCCGCGCCCGGGCGGGGGTGCCTATGCGGGGGCGACGGTCATGATCCTGACCCAGATCGCGATGGTCGCGATCATGACCATGACCCCGATCCACATGCGGGCCCACCATCAGGGCCTCGCGGCGGTCGGACTCGTCATCGGCCTGCATATCGCCGCGATGTACCTGCCCTCGCTGCTCACGGGAGCGCTCGTCGACAGGATCGGCCGCACCCCCATGGCCATCGCCTCGGGCGTGACGCTGCTCGCGGCGGGAGTTGTGGCGGCCTTCGCGCCGGGCGATTCGCTCGGGATGCTCATCCTCGCGCTCATCCTGCTCGGCCTCGGCTGGAACTTCGGCCTCATCTCGGGAACGGCCCTCGTCATCGATGCGACCGTGCCGGAGAATCGCCCGCGGGTCCAAGGCTCGATCGACGTCCTGATCGCCCTCGCGGGGGCCGGCGGCGGCGCGATGTCCGGCGTCGTCATGGCCTCGTCGAGCTACGAGACGCTGTCCCTCTCGGGCGGATTCCTTTCGCTGCTCCTGGTTCCCGTCCTGCTCTGGACGCGGAGGCGTGCCGCCGTCGCCGCCTAGCCGCCTCCCGCCCAACCCGTGGCCAGATCCCGCGGCCGCCCGCCGTCGTCCGTCGTGTGCGCTAAGCGCCCGTGGCAACCCGACGCCCAGCGACGAACCAGAACGAGACAGCCGCGAGCACCGCCGCGGCGAGGGTGACGACGCCGAGGGCCGTCGCATCGTGCTCGCCGCCGAGGCCCACGAGAGGAGCGGCGACGCCGCCGAACGCGAAGCGCGTGAGCCCGAGGAGGGAGGACGCCGTGCCCGCGATCTCGCGGTAGTGCGAGAGGGCGAGGGACGTCGACGGCGGTGCCGTCATCGCCATCCCGGAGACCATCGTGAAGAGGGACGCGATGACCGCGATGAGCGGGAGGTGAAGGACGGCCGTGACGAGCAGGAAGCCCGCGCCCGCGACCCCCATCACGAGGCCGAGGGCGAGCGTTCCCCGTTCCGACCAGCGCTCGGAGAGGCGCCCGGAGACGAAGCCGAACACCATGTAGCCGAGGGAGTTGAGGCCGAACGCGAAGGCGTATTCCTGCGGGGTGAGGCCGTAGATTCCCTGCAGCACGAACGTCGCGCCCGCGAGGTAGGCGAAGATCACTGCGCCCGCGAATCCCGTCACGAGGAGCGACGCGACGAACACCCGGTCGGCGAGCAGCCGAGCGAAACTCTGCAGCGTGTGCGAGAGGCTCCCGGGTGCCCGGAGCCCCGTCGGCAGCGTTTCGCGGAAGATGAACGCGGAGGCCGCGAGGATGCCGATTCCGACGATCCCGAGGAAGACGAAGGTGCCTCGCCAGTCCGTGAAGGCGGTGAGCTGGCCGCCGATCACGGGGCCGATAATCGCCGCGAGGCCGCCGAGCACCGCGAGCCTCCCGTAATAGCGCACAAGCTTGCCGCCCGAATACAGGTCCCGACCCGCGGCCTGCGCAATCACGATCCCCACCGATCCCGCGAGGCCCTGCACGAGTCGCGCCCCGATGAGTGCTTCGATCGAGGGGCTCGCCGCGCACAGCGCGCAGGCGGCGACGTACGCGACGACCCCAATGAGCAGCGGGCGACGGCGGCCGAACCGGTCCGAGAGCGGCCCAGCCACGATCTGGCCGAACGCGAGCCCGATGAGGCATGCGGAGACGGTGAGCTGCGCCGTCGACGTCCCCGCGTGGAGATCCGCGGTGAGCGCCGGCAGCGCGGGGAGGTAGAGGTCCATCGAGATGGGTCCGAAAGCAGTCAGCAGGCCCAGGACGACGGCGAGCGGGCGGCTCACAGTGCGCTGCGTCGGATTCGGTGGGGCTTGGGTCGTGGCCACAGTGGTCCTGTCGTTCGAGGTGTGACCTCAGCACATCAGAGCGCGCGCAACCGGGGGAGTGCCCTGTCGTTGCAGGTACTGCCAATACCCCCTTCGCCGCCCGTACCCCCTCGTTGCGCCGTCACGTTCGCAGGGTGCACACCCACCAGATGTGAGGGCGCAACGCGTCAGACCCGCTCGGTCTCCGGCTCCCGCACGGTGCCGCGCCAGCGCGCGAGCGCCGTCATGCCGTGGTAGACGATGAGCGCGGCCGCGGAGCCGAGCGCGATCCCCGCGAAGCTCAGCTGACCGACGGTCCACGTGTAATCCGCGATCCCCACAATGAGCGCGACCGCCGCCGTCGTGATGTTGATCTGGTTCGAGAAGCTGACCCGCCCCTGGACCCAGATCTTGACGCCGAGCACGCCGATCATGCCGTAGAGCATCGTCGCGGCGCCGCCGAGCACGCCCTGCGGGACCGTCGCGATGAGCTCGCCGAACTTGGGCGAGAAGCTCAGCACGAGCGCGCAGGCGCCCGCGACCCAGTACGCCGCGGTCGAGTACACCTTGGTTGCGGCCATGACGCCGATGTTCTCGGCGTACGTCGTCGTGCCGGAGCCGCCGCCGAGGCCCGCGAGGACGGTGGCGACGCCGTCGGCCATGAGCGCGCGCCCCGCCACGCCGTCGAGGTTCTGGCCCGTCATCGCGGAGACGCTCTTGACGTGACCCACGTTCTCCGCGACGAGCACGAGGACGACGGGGACGAAGAGCCCGAGGACGCCTACGTGGAACTCGGGAGTCTGGAAGTGCGGGAGGCCGATCCATGCCGCGGCGTCGACTTTCGAGAAGTCCACTTCGCCCCGGGCGACGGCGACGACGTAGCCGATCACGACGCCCACGAGGATGCTCAGCCGTCCCAGGATGCCGCGGAACAGGACGCTCACGAGGATGATCGCGACGAGCGTCACGAGCGCGGTGACTGGAGCGGCGGTGAAGTTCTGCTTCGCGGCCGGCGCGAGGTTGAGCCCGATGAGGGCAACGATCGAGCCCGTCACGACCGGAGGCATGACGATGTTGATCCAGCGCGCGCCGAACTTCTGCACGATGGCGCCCACGAGCGCGAGCACGATTCCGGCCGCGACCACGCCGCTGAGCGCGCCCCCGACGCCGAACTGCTGCTGCGACGCGAGGATCGGGGCGATGAACGCGAACGACGAGCCGAGGTAGCTCGGCACGCGTCCCTGCGTGACGACGAGGAATAGGAGCGTCCCGATGCCCGAGAAGAAGAGCGTTGTTGCGGGCGGCATGTGCGTGAGGATCGGCACGAGGAACGTCGCGCCGAACATTGCGACGACGTGCTGCAGCCCCACCCCGACGGTGAGGGGCCACGAGAGCCGCTCTTGGGGTGCCACGACTTCTCCGGGCCGGACGGAGCGGCCGTCCCCGTGGAGCTTCCATCTCGTGCCGAGCAGGCTCATGCGCGCGCCTTCCAGTGCTGGGGTGGGGTATCAGGGGGCATCCTACTCGCGCCGTCCGACACCCCTGGCCTGCCCGAGAGCGGCGCCCGCGCCGTGTGTCGAATCTCACCGTCCGGGGCGGAAGGGGAGCGGGCGACGGCGGGTTCTACCTCTTGGAGCGCGGCGCGATGGGCCGCGTACACGGATTGAGGAGATTTGGCATGAGCATCGCCCACGAAGAAGCCGCTCTGGACGCCGCGGCCGTCGACGCCCTGTTCGTCGAGGCCCGCACGGCGAATTCGTTCACGGGCGAGGTGACGGACGAGCAGGCGCAGGCCATCTACGAGCTCACGAAGTTCGGTCCGACGGCGTTCAACAACCAGCCGCTGCGCATCACCTATGTGCGCTCGCCCGAGGCACGCGAGCGGCTCGTCGCGCACATGAGCCCCGGCAACCAGGAGAAGACGCGCCAGGCCCCGCTCGTCGCGCTCCTCGCGTTCGACACCGAGTGGCACGAGAAGTGGGGGCAGTTCCTCCCGGCTGCGTTGCGCGCGAAGGCGATGTTCGACGACGACGAGTCGCTCCGCCACGGCACGGGACGCGACAACGCCCATCTCCAGGCGGGCTACTTCATCCTCGCGGTCCGCGCGCTCGGCTTCGCGGCGGGCCCGATGACCGGCGCGAACTTCGGCGCGATCGACGCCGAATTCTTCCCCGACGCCGGCCGCAGGAGCTTCCTCGTGGTCAACATCGGCCTCCCGGGCGCCGAAGCGTTCGGCCCCGCGAAGACGAAGTTCGCGTTCGAGGACGTCGTCGAGACCCTCTGACTCCCCCCGTTCAGGGGTCACCTCCCGCGGGTGAGTGTCCGTCCAGGGGTCACCTTCCGCGGGTGAGTGTCCGTCCAGGGGTCACCTTCCGCGGGTGAGTGTCCGTCCAGGGGTCACCTTCCGCGGGTGAGTGGCCGTCCAGGGGCCACCTCCCGCGGGTGAGTGGCCGTCCAAGGGTCACCTTCCGCGGATCGAACCCGCGGAACGTGACCCTTCGAATGCACGAGGGTGACCGCCGTCATATACTTAGCCAAGCTAATGAGCTAGGCTAAGTATCGATATGACGCGACAGACTCCTGAACCCCGAACCGAAACCGAAGCCCCCACCCCGGACGCCCCCACCCCGGACGCCCTCGCCCTCGACGACCTCGCCGTCGAACTCCGCATCGCCGTCATGCGCACGTCCCGGGTCCTGCGGACCCAAGCGAGCAGCGACGCGGTGACCGCAGGGCAGAACACGGTGCTGGGCATTATCGCGAAGCGCGGACCCCAGACCATGCGGCAGCTCGCCGACGCCGAACGGGTGCAGGCGCCGAGCATGACGCGAACGGTCAATGCGCTCGCCGCCCAAGGCCTCGTGACGCGGACCGACAGCCCGACCGACGGGCGGCAGGTCGTCGTCGACCTCACCCGCGAAGGCCGCGCGGTGCTCGAGGAGTCCCGCCGCCTCCGCTCGGTCTGGCTCGCGAGCCGGCTCGAGGACCTCTCCGACGCCGACCGGGCCACGATGCACCGCGCCGCCGAGATCCTCGTGGAGATGTGCGCCCGGTGAGCAAGACGTTCAAAGCCCTCCGCCACCCGAACTATCGCCTGTGGGCAGCCGGCGCCCTCGTCTCGAACATCGGAACGTGGATGCAGCGCGTGGCCCAGGACTGGCTCGTCCTGACGGAGCTCACGCAGCACGACGCCGCCGCCGTCGGCGTCACGACCGGGCTTCAGTTCCTTCCCATCATCGTGCTCGGCCCGTATGCGGGCGTCCTCGGGGATCGCCTCGACAAGCGCAGGCTGCTCATCGGAACGCAGTCCGCGCTGGGCGCGCTCGGCCTTCTCCAGGCCGTGCTCGTCCTCTCTGGCACGGCCCAGCTGTGGGAGGTCTACGCGATCGCGCTCGGCCTCGGCGTCGCCAGCGCGTTCGACGCTCCGCCGCGACAGGCCTTCGTCTCCGAGCTCGTGGGCCGCGCGGACGTTCCGAATGCCGTCGCCCTCAATAGCGCCTCCTTCAACCTCGCGCGCCTCGCGGGTCCCGGCATCGCGGGCGTGCTCATCGGGCTCATCGGCACGGGCTGGGTCTTCCTGCTCAACGCCGTGACCTTCGGTGCCGTCCTCGCCTCGCTGACGAGGCTTCGCACGGACCTTCTGCACCCGGCGCCTCCGGTTCCGCGGGGCAAGCACCAGATCCGCGAAGGCATCCGCTATGTGCGCGACCAGCCGCGGATCCTGCTCATCATGGCGATGGCCGGCCTCGTCGGGACGTTCACCCTCAACTTCCAAGTCACGAACGCCCTCATGGCGGCCGACGTCTTCCGTGCTGGGCCCGACGCCTATGGGCTCCTCGGGTCCGTCATGGCCGTGGGCACGCTCACCGGCGCCCTCCTCGCGGCGCGACGGAAGACTGCCCGCATGAGCCTTCTCGTGGCCGCCGCGGTGTTGCTCGGCCTCGCCACGATCGTGGCAGCGGCGATGCCCGGCTACATCTGGTTCGCTCTCGCGCTCGTGCCCGTCGGTCTCGCCGCGATCACCTTCCTCAACCTGTGCAACACGATCGTCCAGCTCAGCACGGAGGCCCAGTACCGCGGGCGGGTCCTGGCGCTCTACATGGTGGTCATCCAGGGCGGTACCCCTATCGGGGCTCCGCTCGTGGGCTGGATCGCGAACACGGTCGGGCCGCGATGGTCCGTGGTCGCCGGCGGCTTGGCCGCCGTGATCGCGGGTCTGCTCGGTGTCGTTGCGCTCAGCCGCCGGAGCGACGGGACCCTGCGCGACCAGCTGCGGGCTGCGTGGGCGACGCGGCGTGCGACGACGCCGCCCACCGCTGCCGTCCCCGTCGTGCCGTCACCTTCGCAGGGTGACTTCCAGCCACAGACGACGACGGCGCAACCGGCCGCGCACGTGACGGCCCCACCAACTGCTACGCAATCACCGAATCGACGAGCGCCTTCGCCTCGGCCTGAACCTGCTTGAGGTGCTCCTCGCCCTTGAAGGACTCGGCGTAGATCTTGTAGACGTCCTCCGTCCCGGACGGCCGCGCAGCGAACCACGCGTTCTCGGTCGTGACCTTGAGGCCGCCGATCTTCGCGCCGTTGCCTGGCGCCTCTGTGAGCTTCGCGGTGATCGTCTCGCCCGCGAGATCGGTTGCCGTGACGTCCGCGGCGGAGAGCTTGCCCAGCTTGGCCTTCTGCTCGCGGTTCGCGGCAGCGTCGATGCGGGCGTACGACGGCGACCCATACTTCGCAGCGAGGTCGGCGTAGCGCTGGGACGGGCTCTGTCCCGTGACCGCCTGGATCTCGGACGCGAGGAGGCACAGCAGGATGCCGTCCTTGTCGGTCGTCCACACACCGCCGTCCATCTTGACGAAGCTCGCGCCGGCGCTTTCCTCACCGCCGAACGCGCCCTCGCCAGTCAGGAGGCCGGGCACGAACCACTTGAACCCGACGGGCACCTCAACGAGCTTGCGGCCGAGTCCAGCGGCGACGCGGTCGATCATGGATGAGCTCACGAGCGTCTTGCCGACCACCGAATCCTGCCGCCAGCCGGAACGGTTTCGGTACAGGTAGTCGATCGCAACGGAGAGGTAGTGGTTCGGGTTCATGAGGCCGGCGTCCGGCGTGACGATGCCATGGCGGTCGGCATCGGCGTCGTTGCCGGTCGCGATGTCGAACTTCGTCTCGCCCGAATTGACCTTCGCGATGAGCCCGGCCATCGCGGACGGCGACGAGCAGTCCATGCGGATCTTCTCGTCCCAGTCGAGGGTCATGAACGCCCACTGGGGGTCGACGATCGGGTTCACGACCGTCAGGTCGAGATGGTGGCGCTCCCCGATCTCGCCCCAGTAGTCCACGGACGCGCCGCCCATCGGGTCGGCTCCGATGCGCACGCCCGCGTCTCGGATCGCTGCGATATCGAGAACGAGCGGGAGGTCGTCGACGTAGCTGGAGAGGAAGTCGTACTGACCGGTCGTGTCCGCGGCGAGGGCGTCCTGCAGCTGGATGCGCTTGACGCCGCTCAGCTCGGCTTCGAGAAGCTCGTTGGCCCGGCTGGCGATCCACCCGGTCGCGTCGGTGTCCGCCGGGCCGCCGTGCGGCGGGTTGTATTTGAAGCCGCCGTCGGCGGGCGGGTTGTGACTTGGCGTCACAACAATTCCGTCCGCCCGCGCGGGGTCGTCCTCGGCGCGGCCCGCGTTGTACTTGAGGATCGCGTGGCTCAAGGACGGAGTCGGCGTGTACCCATGGCGGGCGTCGACGAGGACCGTGACGCCGTTGGCCGCGAGCACCTCAAGAGCCGTGTTCGTGGCGGGCTCGCTCAGCCCGTGGGTGTCCCGGGCGAGGAAGAGAGGCCCGCGGATGCCCTGACCGGCGCGGTACTCGACGATCGCCTGCGTGATCGCGGCGATGTGTTTCTCATTGAACGAGGCCTTGAGGCTCGACCCGCGGTGGCCCGACGTGCCGAACGCGACGCGCTGGCCGGGGTCGCTCAGATCGGGGGAGACGTCGTAGTAGGCATCCAGGAGTGCCGTGACGTCGACGAGATCACTGGGGAGGGCTACAGTGCCCGCGCGGTTAGCCATGCCCATAGCTAAGCAGAGAACGCCAACAGTGGGTTGCCTCTGCGTGAAGATTTCCCGTAGTGACGCCGCGCTTTCCCGTTCGTGCTTTCCCGTTCACTCATCATGCGACGACCCTACGCAGGGGGTCTGACATTCTTGGCGGGGGCTGCCGAGACCGGTCCCCGTCGGATCACGCGAGTAGGCTGGTTCGTGCGTGCAGGGGACATGCGCGTGGGGACGGAGGGGACATGGCAGAGACCCACGACGGCGGCGCCGCGCCTGAGGAGGGCCGGGAAGGCCAGGCATCTGAAGGCAAGGCACGTGAGGACGGGAGTCCCGCGGAAGCGGCCGCGCCGGTCGGCCAACCCGCAGCGGGAGATCGCCCTGCGGCTGAGTCCCTGCCGACATCCTCAGACCGCCCCACCGAGCCGATCGCGCGCGCGAACGCACACCCGACCCGCAAGATCTCGCCGGTTCCGCCCGTCCCACAGGCGCCGCGCGTCGTCCGCACCTCGGCAGCTCCCCAGCCGCCGGCCGCTGGCCCAGGACCCAAGCCGGGTGGCGGCCCTTCCGGGCCGGGATACCCTGGCGCTCCGTACGGCGGCCCCCAATACGGCGGCCCCCAATACGGCGGCCCCCAATACGGCGGGCAGCGTTACAACGGGCCCGAGGGCAACCCCGAGCCGTACGGCAACCCCCAGCAGTACGCCGGTCCCCAATACTCCGGCGCCCATTATCCCGCCCAGTACAACTCTGCGCCGTACGGGCAGCCACCGTACGGGCAGTCACCGTACGGACAGTCACCGTACGGACAGACGCCCTACAGTCCGCCCCCGGGCCAGCCAGGGTACGGCCAGCAGTACGCGTACCCGCCGGCCTACCCGCTGAATCCGATGAGCGAGCCCAAGGGCCTGAGCGTCGCGTCGATGGTGTGCGGCATCGCGTCGATCCTGGGTTTCGCGGCCTTCCTCCTCCCGACGATCGCCGCCGTCGTGCTCGGACACCTCGGCCTCGCCCGCGAGCCTGCCGGGAGGGGCTTCGCGATCGCGGGCCTCGTCATGGGATACCTCTCGCTCATCATCACGATCGTCGTCGTGGCGTTCTTCGTCATCGCCTTGGCCTCGATCAGCCCGTACGACTACTGAGCGCGCCCGGGGTCTCGAGGAGCCTCGCGAGCGCGAGGAGCAGGCCTTCCGAGCCTGCCCGGCCCACGAGCTGCGCGCCCATGGGCAGGCCCGTTTCTGTCCAATGCGTCGGCACGCTCACAGCCGGGAGCCCGCACACGTTCACCATCGACGACCACGGCGCGAACTCGCACTGGCGCGCGTAGTCGTCGTCGGCCGTCGTCTGCCACTCGGTTCCCGAGAACCAGCCGACGGGTCGCGGCGTCTGGGCGAGCGCGGGCATGAGCATGACGTCCCAGCGGGCGTATTGGGCGATCGTGTCGTGCTCGAACATGTGTAGGAACGCGAGGGATTCGTCGAGCTTGGAGCGGCTCCGCTGCTGTGCGCGGCGGCGGAACGCCCGCGTGAGAGGGGTGAGGAGCGGTTCGCGCTCGGGCCCGATCCGCAGGCTTCCGATGCCTGCCGTCCACGCGGCCGTGAACGCGTCGGGGTAGCGGTTGTCGTAGCGGACGTCGGCTTCCTCGACGAGATGCCCGGAAGCTTCGAGCCGGGCGACGGCGGCGGTGAGCGCGGCGAGCGCGTCCGGTTCGGGGTGGACGCGGTACCGCTGGTCCCACGGGCTTGCGAGGGCCACGCCGATGCGCTGGCGCCCCGGCTCGCGTCGCGCCGCATCGACGTACGACGCCGCGTGGCGTCCCTGGTGCCCCGCGTCGCGCGGGCGACCCCCGCCGAAGGCGACGAGCGCGTCGAGGAGGAGTGCGGCGTCGTCGGCCGTTCGCGCGAGCGGGCCTGCGACAACGAGACGGGCCGCGTCCCCGGCGCTCTGGCCCACGGCAATGAGCCCGCGGCCCGGCTTGAGACCTACGATCCCGCAGGCGGCCGCGGGGATACGGATGGAGCCGCCCCCGTCAGTGCCCGCCGCGAACGGGAGCATGCCGGCCGCGACCGCTGCTGCGGAGCCGCCCGAGGATCCGCCCGAGCTCAGGCCGGGCGCGTGCGGATTGCGCGACGGTGGGGCGACGCGGTTCTCGGAATACGCGGTGAGCCCGAACTCAGGGACCTGTGTCTTGCCGAGGGAGATCACCCCCGCGGCGCGCAGAAGCGCGACGAGGGGGCCGTCGCCCGGTGCGGCACGGTGCTCGACCGCGGAGCTCCCGTGCGTCGTGGGGACGCCTTCGACGTCGACGAGGTCCTTGAAGGCTGTCGGCATTCCGTGGAGGGGCGGCAGCTCGTCGAGGATCCCCTTGCGGCGCGCGGCCGCGTGCGCCGCGTCGACGGCGATGGCATCATCGAGGGCGCGCTCGGCCGTGACGGCCACGAACGCCCCGAGATGTGGGTTCGCGGTGTCGATCGCTTCGAGGAAATGGCCGACGGCGTCCCTCGCCGAGAGCTCTCCGGAACGGAGCGCGTCACGCAGCGCTACCGCGGACAAGCGGCCGACGGTGGGGTCCACGGGCTTCCTCTCTGTCGCGGCGTTCATGAAAGCCACATCACTATAGGCTTGACGCAGAACGGCGTTTCACCAGGAGGCACCCATGCCCAGCTTCGAATCCGTCCGCATCGGCGAGCTGCCCGCGGGCACTCTGCTCGACGTGCGCGAGGACTACGAGTGGGAGGCGGGCCACGCCGAGGGAGCGCTGCACATCCCTATGGATCAGCTCCCGGCGCGCCTCGGCGAGCTCGATCCCGACGAGGACCTGCTCGTCGTGTGCCGAACGGGCGGCCGGTCCGCCCGCGTCACCGGTTGGCTCGTCGACCAGGGGTACTCCGCGATGAATGTCGTGGGCGGAATGGACGCATGGCTTGAGGCTGGACGGCCGATCGTGTCCGAAAACGGCCAGCGGCCAACGGTCCTCTAGTGATCTACACGTTCCTCGGTCCCGAGGGGACCTTCACCGAGGCCGCCCTCCTCAAGGTGCCTGGTGCGCGCGATGCGGCGCGGATCCCGTCGAGCAACGTCAACGAGGCGCTCGACCGCGTCCGGGCCGGCGAGGTCGACGCTGCCATGGTGCCGATCGAGAACTCCGTCGAGGGCGGCGTCACGGCGACGCTCGACGCGATCTCGACCGGGCCGGAGTTGCGCATCGTCCGCGAAGAGCTCGTGCCGATCACCTTCGTGCTCGTGGCCCGCCGGGGCACGCGCGTCAGCGACGTGAAGCGTGTATTCACCCATGGGCATGCGTGGGCGCAGTGCCGCTCATGGGCCGCCGCAAACATTCCGAGTGCGGAATATGCCCCAGCCTCCTCGACGGCGGCGGGCGCCATCTCGCTCCTCGAAGATGGCTCGCTGCCCGGCGACGCCGCGATCTGTGGCCCCATCGTGGCCGAAGAACATCCCGAGCTGAGCGTCCTCGCGTCCGACATCGGCGACAACCCTGGCGCCGTGACGCGCTTCATCCTCGTCTCGCGTCCCGCAGGGCTCCCGCCGCGGACGGGCGCGGACAAGACGACCATCGCCGTGCCGCTTCCCGAGGACCACCCGGGTGCCCTCATGGAGATCCTGTGGCAGTTCGCGTCGCGGGGTGTCAACCTCTCTCGGATCGAATCGCGGCCCACGGGCGAGTACCTCGGCCACTACTTCTTCAGCATCGACACCGAGGGCCACGCCCAGGACGCGCGCGTGGCCGACGCTCTCGCGGGACTGCACCGCATCAGCCCCGAGACGCGCTTCCTGGGCTCGTACCCGCGCGCCGACGCGGTCGAACCCGCCGTCGGTTCCGTCAACGCGGACGAAGCGTTCGAGGCGAGCCGTGCGTGGGTGAGCGGGATCCTCGGCGACTGACGCTGGAAGGCATGCGCCGCCGTCGTCCGATCTAGCCCGCAGGTGGCTCAGCCGGCGACGCGGACGAGCAGCGAAAGCGGGCGCACTTCGACCCGGATGTCGGTCGCGGGGCCGGTCGGATCGCCGTCGACCTGAGTCTCGACCGGCTGGGCGCTTCGGATTCGAACGCTCTGCGCGCCGTAGAAGGACATGACGGGAAGCGGCCGGTTGTGCTGGAACGTGATCTTGAGCCACATCTCAAGCCAGCCGAGGAGGCTGCGCGGGCTCATGACGACGATGTCGAGGACGCCGTCGTCGATGTACGCCTCGGGGATGAAATCGACGCCGCCGGGGAGCTTGCTGCAGTTCGCGAAGAGGACGCTGCGCACGCTCCGTGTCTGGAAGTCGCCGTCGTCGAGCGCGACGTCGACCTTCTTGCGCCGGCGCCCCGGCATGTGCCGGATGCCCGCTTCGGTGTAGGCGATCCACCCGACGGCCTTCTTGAGGTCCTCGTTCGTGTCGCCGAGGATCTCGGCGTCCATGCCCATGCCTGCGATCACGAGGAACGTGTGCTGGGACTTCGCTCCGGTCGCGCGGTTCTCGAGGGCCATCGTTGCCGTGTCGATCCGCCGCTGTCTGCCGAAGAGTGCCGTATGAACGCACTGCGCGAGGCGCGTGAGGTCCAGGTCGAGGTTCCGGGCGAGGAGGTTTCCCGTGCCGAGCGGGACGAGGCCGAGCGCGACGTCCGTGCCCGCGAGGGCCTCCGCGACGACGCGCACCGTGCCGTCCCCGCCGCACGGGATGACGACGTCGGCGCCCGCCTCGAGTGCCGCGCGCGCCATCGAGTGGCCCGGATCGTCCGCCGTCGTCTCGAAGACGAGCGGGCTAGGCCAGCCGGCCCCGCGGCATGCCGCTTCGATGAGCATCTCCGCCTCGGACGCGCGCGCCTTCGTGGGGTTGAGGATCACCGCGACCTGCTGCGGCCCGGGCTCAGGCATCTGCGCCGGCTCGGCGACGGCGCTGCGGCTGTGCTGCTCCCGGAGTCTGCGCACGCCCCACCAGCTCGTGACGGCGAAGGCGCCGGCTGCAGCAAGGGCACCGGCGATGATCCAGTTGCGCATGGTTCCTTCACTCTATCCCGCACGCGTTTGAACTGGGCCCTGCCGCCGATCTGCATGCCCATTCAACTCGGCTGGCCCGTTAGGCTAAGGGGCGTGATTGACGTCAGAGAGCTCAGCGAGCATCCCGAGAAGTTCCGCGCGAGCCAGCGTGCGCGCGGTGCGGACGAGTCCCTCGTCGACAGGCTCCTCGCTGCTGATTCCCGTCGCCGGGCTGCCCTGACCGAGTACGAGACGCTGCGCGCCGAACAGAACGCGTTCGGCAAGAAGGTCGCCGCCGCAAAGGGCGAGGAGAAGCAGGCGCTTCTCATGGAGGTCAAGGAGCTCGCCGCGAAGGTCAAGGCTGCCTCCGTCTCGGCGGACGAGGCGCAGGCCGAGCAGGACGAGCTCATGCGCGTCTTCCCGAACCTCGTGATCGACGGCGTCCCGGCGGGCGGCGAGGACGACTACATCGTGGTCAAGACCGTCGGGACCCCCCGCGACTTCGCGGCCGAAGGCTTCGAGCCCCGCGACCACCTCGAGATCGGCGAGCTCATCGGGGCGATCGACATGGAGCGCGGCGCGAAGGTCTCCGGCGCCCGCTTCTACTTCCTCAAGGGCGTGGGCGCGCGGCTCGAGCTCGCGCTCCTGCAGATGGCCCTCGATCAGGCCATCAAGGCGGGCTTCACGCCCATGATCACCCCGACGCTCGTGCGTCCCGAGACCATGCAGGGCACGGGCTTCGACGTCAAGCACGACGCCGAGATCTACCGGCTCGCCGAGGACGACCTCTACCTAGTGGGCACCTCCGAGGTCTCCCTCGCGGGCTACCACTCCGACGAGATCCTCGATCTGTCCGGCGGCCCGGTCCGCTACGCGGGCTGGTCCTCGTGCTACCGCCGCGAGGCCGGCTCCCATGGCAAGGACACGCGTGGCATCATCCGCGTGCACCAGTTCAACAAGGTCGAGATGTTCTCCTACGTCCCGCTCGAGGAGGCCGAGGCCGAGCACGCCCGCCTGCTTGCGTGGGAGGAGGAGATGCTCGCGAAGGTCGAGCTCCCGTACCGCATCATCGACACCGCTGCGGGCGATCTCGGCATGAGCGCGGCCCGCAAGTTCGACTGCGAGGCGTGGGTCCCGACGCAGGGCCGCTACCGCGAGCTCACCTCAACGTCGAACTGCACGGGCTTCCAGGCCCGGCGGCTCAACATCCGCGAGCGGATGTTCGACGACGACGGCGCCGCCAAGGGCACGCGCAGCGTCGCGACGCTCAACGGCACCTTGGCGACGACCCGGTGGATCGTCGCGATTCTCGAGCACCACCAGAACCCTGACGGCTCCGTCACGGTTCCGGCGGCCCTCCGCCCATACCTCGGCGGCCTCGAGGTGCTCCCGGTCCTCTAGCCCCGGGTCCTGTGGCCCCGGGTCGGGCCGCGCCCCGGTTCCGTTCCGCGCAAAGACGCGTTGTGGCCGACGAGACGGCTTCAGGCGATCTTCTCAGCCACAACGCGTCTTTCCGTCGGGCGTAGCCCGGCTTCGATGAGCTTCGCGCGGAGCCGGACGGGTCTTTCGAGGTCTGCCCAGTCCCATCGCAGCACGGGGTGGCCAAGCGCGAGCAGCCGGTTCTCACGGCGCTTCTCCCGCCGGATGATCTCTCGCGGGTCTTCGCCATCGGTCAGTTCTTGGTCGAAGTACTTGCCCCATCCGTCGAACTCACCCACAGGAGACGGTTTCCCGTCCCAGGCAAAGTCGGTCCGGCCGATGAACCCGCGGGAGTCATGGTGTTCCCTCTGGAGCTCCGGCTCCGGGAACCCGAACAGAAGCATGAGGGCTCGGCTCACAGATTCCCCGGGGGATTCCGCGCCTGATCGCGCCAATGAGGCGACGGTTTCGGCCCGGGATCGTTGGGTCTGGTGCTTGAGGGCTGCCATCGCGCTCGCGATGTCTGGTCTGTCGAGAAGCGCGACGTCCCCGCCTTGACGGAGAACCGCGTCGGCAACCGTGAGCGCCCGCGCGAACTTCCCGGTGCTGAGAACATCGGCCAGGGCTTCGGCCAGCGGCACGGCGGAGAAAGCGCCCGCGTCCTCTGCTTCTATGCGTGCAAAGAGGCGCCGTCGGATACGCGGAGGCGGGAGCCGACGTACGAGAATCGCGGTTTCGGAGCTGCCGCGAACTGCGAAACTGCTCGGCTGCAGCCCGAGCCTTCCGTTCGAGGTTGTCGCGACGTCGATCGTCGCGGGGGCTTTGACGGTGGGGACTCCTCGAAGGAATAGGGCAGTCTCTCCGCAGAAGACTGCGCTCGGGTTCGCCCACGCATGAGCTTCGAGGGCAAGCGAGAACCGTTCGTCCGGACGAGCCTCGCGCCAGGTGGCCACCGGAACGTAGAAGCCTCGACGCAGTCGCACCAGGCTGCCCGATGCGAAGCCGCGGCGCGCGTCCGCCATGGGCCCCAGGATTTGGCGCAGCGATGTGTTGATGAGGCAGTCGGCGGTGTCCATAGCGCGAGCATTCCAAACGACCCGAGGGCCAGGCCACGAACGGTCGTGATATGTGGACAAGAAGGCCACATCCGTGACGCCCGAGGGGTGTTGAGGGACAAGGCGAGGGACAGCGCCTCGCTCGACAGCCCTCGGAGCAGGCGCAGACGCCTTGCGGCCCAGAAGATCAACCGAGCGCGTCTTCTCGGCCACAACCCGTCTTCGGAAGCGTCCCTGCGACGGGGCAAGGTGAACACTCACACTGTGCGGAACCCTGTGAGTATTCACCCCGTGTTCACGAGCCGTCCGGGGTCAGTCCGCGGCAGTGTCGGTGGCAAGTGGTTCACTAGATCCATGACAACAACGCTGAACGCTGGCATCGATGACCAGCTCGGAACTCTTGACCGTAGGCTCGTGGCGCTCGACGTGGACGGTACCCTCGTCGATCACTACGGCCACATGCGCCCCGCCGTGCGCGAAGCCGGCCAGGCCCTCGTCGCAGCCGGACACGAGGTCGTCGTGGCGACCGGCCGCTCCCTCGGCGCGGCACTTCCCATCGTCGAGCTACTCGGCGTCGAGCGCGGCTACATCGTCTCGTGCAACGGAGGCGTGGTCGCCCGCATCGATGTCGGCGTGAATGGCGGCTACGAAGTGATCGACCGCCGCGTCTTCGATCCGTCCCCCGCCCTCGAGGCGCTGCGACACCGCCTTCCCGGCGCGAAGTACGCCCTCGAGGACGCCGAGGGGAATTTCCTCTCCACCGAGCGCTTCCAGGACTCGAGCTTCGGGGTCGAGGCCAAGGGAGTGACATTCGAGGAGCTCCTCGGGGTTTCGGCCGTGCGCCTTGTCGTCTTTTCGACCGACGCCACCGCCGAGGAGTTCGGCCGCGCCGTCGAGTCGATCGGACTGCACGGCGTGACCTATTCCGTCGGCTGGACGGCATGGCTCGACATCGCCGCGAAGGGCGTCACAAAGGCGAGCGGGCTTGAGCACGTTCGTGCCCTTCTGGGCATCGACGAGGCGAAGACGGTCGCGGTCGGCGACGGCCGCAACGACATCGAGATGCTCCAATGGGCGCGTCGTGGCGTCGCAATGGGCCAGGCCCCGGATGAGGTCAAGGCCGCCGCGAACGAGGTCACGCTTGCCGTCGAGGAGGACGGCGTGGTCGCCGTCCTGCGCTCGCTGCTCTCGTAACCGGGCAACCAGACGGCTCAGCGCACCTCGAGCATGAGCCGGAGGAGCCGTGCGGCTGCCGGTCGGGCGTCGTGCTCCTCAGTCCACAGGGCCCGCGCGATGGCTTTCGACACCGCCTGCGCCGTGATGCCGAGCGCCTCCGCGACGGCTTTCTGCTGGCCACGCACGCCCGGTGTGAGGAGCTCGAGGACCCGCCATTCCGCCGTCGTCCGCCTTGCCACGGTGAGCGCGAGCAGACGGAGGATCGCCCCGGCCTCAGCGGCGAGCGCGCGGTCGGGGCCGTCGACGGCGATTGCGGCCTCGTCCTTGATGTGCTGGGCGAGTTCGACGGCGCGGCGCGAGTAGACGAGACCGAGTCCGGTGACGTCGTGCATCGTTTCGGGAAGGGGCTCGCCGAGAGGCCCGACGCCGATTCCGACGTTCCAGCGGACCCCGCCGCATGCGTCGGCGCGCATCGCGGCCAGCCCGGCGTCGATCGCGCCGGCCGGGGAGGAGAAAACGCCCTGGACCTCGTCGCCGACGCTGCGTGTGAACGGCACCTCCGGGCGCAGCCGGCCGAGCGCCCGCAGAAGCTCGGGCACGCGATCACCAGATTCGCGGTCGCGCTGATTGATCGTGACCGTGTACATGGCCCGAGCCTAGTCCCCACCGGCTCCCGCCCCTCGCAGGCTGAAGGGCGGGTCCCTCGCCGGCGTGGCCCCACCCACCGGCTCCCGCCCCTCGCAGGCTGAAGGGCGGGTCCCTCGCCGGCGTGGCCCCACCCACCGGCTCCCGCCCCTCGCAGGCTGAAGGCGGGTCCCTCGCCGGCGTGGCCCCACCCACCGGCTCCCGCCCCTCGCAGGCTCAGGGCGGGTCCCTCGCCGGCGTGGCCCCAGACCCACCGTCGAACGGGCCGCAACACGAAGGACGGGACCCCAGGTCGCGGGATCCCGTCCTTGAGAGGTGAGGCGTCAGTGGCTGTCAGTGCCCGTCGCCGAAGCGCTTGATCGATGCCTCGAGCTCGGCCTCGGCCGCGGCGCGGTCCGACCAGCCGGCCGGCTTGACCCACTTGCCCGGCTCGAGGTCCTTGTAGCGGCTGAAGAAGTGCTCGATCTCCTTGACGAGCCACTCGTCGAGGTCCGACGCCTCCTTGATGTGGTCGAAGCGCTTGTCGGCCGGGACGCACACGAGCTTGGCGTCGCCGCCGGACTCGTCCTCCATGTTGAAGATCGCGATCGGGCGGGCTTCGAGCAGGATGCCCGGGAAGAGGTCGACGTCGGGGTACCACACGAGCGCGTCGAGCGGATCGCCGTCCTCGCCGAGCGTGTTCTCGAAGTAGCCGTAGTGCGTCGGGTACTGCATCGAGGTGAACAGGACGCGGTCGAGGCGGACGCGGCCCGTCTCGTGGTCCACTTCGTACTTGACGCGGGAGCCGCGGGGGATCTCGATCGTGACGTCGTGCTTCATGGTGCTCCTTGGCTGGCAGCGTGCAGGGCGGCCGCCCGTCCACGCGTGAGGACAGCCCGGCGGCAACTAGTATTGAGGATATCCGCACTGGGGGGCGTGCTCTCCACTCGCATGCCGCCGACAGGCCCGGACTCGCAGGACTATTACCGATGCCCCAGCCCTTTACCCGCGCTCAGCGCGCCGTGACGTGGGTCCTCGCCTCTTTCTTGCTCGTGCTCGCCGCGGCGATTGGCGGCGCGATCCTCGCGCCCGTCTTCCCGGGGCCGCTTCTTGCCCACTCGGCACCCGACCCGAGCGTGCCCGCGTGGCTCAAGGCGCCGTCGTCGCCCGCTGTGCTCCGCGGGGCGACCTCCCTCGCAGACTCGGCGCCGACGCCCGCTCCGGCGGCGCTCGCGAAGGCGATCGATGCGCAGCTCGGCCCGGACAACGGGACGTTCGGCGCCGTTGTGCTCGACGGCGCGACGGGGCAGTCGCTCTACAGCCGGGCGGGCGCTCAGCCCGTTGCGCCGGCGTCCAACCTCAAGCTCCTCACAGCCGCGGCCGTGCTCAGGACGCTCGGCCCGAACGCGACCCTCACGACCAGGACTGTGCGGGGAAGCACGCCCAACAGCATCGTGCTGATCGCGGGCGGAGACGTGTTCCTCGGCAAGGGCGAGTCGCAGCCGGACGCGGTCGAGGGGCATGCCGGCCTCGCGACCCTCGCCCGGGCGACCGCGGCAGCCCTGGGACCCGTCCACGGGACGGTGTCGGTGCAGCTCGACGATTCCCTCTTCACGGGGCCGGCGCTCAACCCGGCGTGGGCGGCAGAGGACGTCGCTGCCGGCGAGATCGCTCCGATTGCGCCGATCGCGCTCAACGTCGGCCGGACCCAGCCGGGCGGCAGCGGCTCCCGCCCGGCCGATCCCGCCCTCGCCGCCGCGGCGGCCTTCCGCGAGGCGCTCGCCGCCGCGCTCGGGAGCGATGCGACGATCGCGACCGGGGTCGCCCGGACGACGGCGAGCGGTGCCGCCGAGCTCGCGAGCGTTGCATCGGCGTCGGTCGCGGACCAGCTCGCGTACACGCTCCGCGAGTCGGACAACTATTCGGCCGAGACGCTCGCCCGCCTCGCGGCCGCCGCGACGGGCCGCCCTGCCAGCATCGACGGCGCCCGCGCCGCGCTCGAAGACACGGCGCAGCGCGTCCTCGGCTCCACGTCCGGCATCGACCTGCGCGACGCGTCCGGCCTCGCGATCTCGGACCGCATCCCTGCGGCGAGCCTTGCCTCCCTTATGCGCGCCATGACAGCGGGCGACGACGCGCGGCTGCGGCGAGCGCTCGACGGGCTGCCTGTCGCGGGGCTCACGGGAACCCTTGCGGCGCGCTATGGGCAGGGCTCCGCGGGCGCGGGGTTCGTGCGCGCCAAGACGGGCACACTCAACACGGTCGTGGGGCTCACGGGCTACGTCGTCGACGCCGAAGGGAGGCTCCTCGTGTTCTCGTTCGTCGGCAACGGCCTCGCCCCCGCGGCGCGCCCGAGCGCGGCAGCCGCCGTCGACGGCGCCGCATCCGTGCTCGCGGGCTGCGGGTGCCGGTGACGCTCGCCTCGTCCCTGCAGCCCTGAGCGAACACACGGCGGAGCAAGAAAGGGGCGACGCCGGGCGCGGTGTGTTCTGGCGGTCCCGTGTGGTCTGATGGGGATATGGATGTCCACGAGACGGCACCGCAGCTCATCAATTGGGATCTCGCGGCCGCCACGGCAGCGCGCCTCGCCCCGCCGGGTCCCCAGCTTTCGCCCGGCGAAGCCGCCGACGCCGTCGCGAGCCTTCGCCGCCTCGCCGACGCGGCCGTCCCGCACGTCCACCGCATCACGGGTCTCGCGGCCGCGGAGAACCTCCGCGATTCGCAGGTGCTCGTCGTCGACCGCGGTTCGTGGGCGAAGGCGAACACCCAGGGCTTCCAGGTCATGCTCGGCCCCGTCCTGACCCATCTCGTCGAGAAGAAGGCAAGCGAACTCACGCCGTCGGCGGCGCGCATGGGCGGCGCGATCACGGGCGCCCAGCTCGGCGCCGTCCTCGCGTTCCTCTCCAACAAGGTGCTCGGCCAGTACGAGCCGTATGCGGCCCTCGCCCCCGGCTCGACGATCCCCGAGGCCGGACGCCTGCTGCTCGTCGCGCCGAACATCGTGCAGATCGAGCGGGAACTCAACGTCGAGCCCGAGGACTTCCGCCTGTGGGTATGCCTCCACGAGCAGACCCACCGCGTTCAGTTCGCCGCGGCGCCGTGGCTCCGCGGCCACATCCTCGACCAGGTCGCCCAGCTCTCCGACAGCCTCCTTGGCAACATGGATTCCCTCATGGAGCGGGCGACGGCGGCCGCCAAGTCCCTGCGCGACCGGCCGTGGGCGGGGGTCGGGCAGCCGTTCCCGAGCCGCGGCGCGATCCTCGACCTCCTGCAGGACCCAGCCGAGAAGGCCGCGATCTCGCACCTCACCGCGATCATGAGCCTCCTCGAGGGCCACGCGACGGTCGTCATGGACGCCGTCGACGCGGACGTCGTCCCGACCGTGAAGACCGTCCGCCAGCGCTACACGGCCCGCAGCGAAAACCGCGGCGTGCTCGAGACCTTCGTGCGACGGGTGCTCGGCCTCGAGGCCAAGATGCGCCAGTACACGGACGGGGCTAAGTTCGTCACGGGCGTCGTGGACCGCATCGGCATGGACGGCTTCAACCGCATCTGGGAGCGCCCCGAGAACCTCCCGACCGAGGAGGAGATCCACGCGCCCGAGGCCTGGGTCGCGAGGATGGGGTGAGCTCGCGGGACTTCGCCTCGCCCGCACGCCGACGGCTGCATCCCGCCGTCGGCCGGGCCCGCAACGCCGTCAAGGCCGCGCTTGAGGAAGCGGGCTGGCCGTCGCGTGTGCTGGTGGCGTGCTCGGGCGGGCCGGATTCGCTCGCGCTCGCGGCCGCCGTCGCCCATTTCGCCCGACGCGGCGCCGTGGACGGACACCCGCTTGAGGCGGGCGCCGTCGTCGTCGACCATCGCCTTCAGGAAGGCTCGGGCGAGGTTGCGCGGACGACGGCGGCCGTGCTGGGGGAGCTCGGGCTCGCGCCCGTGCAGGTGGTCGCCGTCGAAGTCCGTTTCGCAGGCGAGGGGCCGGAGGCCGCGGCGCGCTCGGCGCGGCTCGGGGCGCTCGAGGCCGAGGCCGCCGCGTGGGGAGCGGGTGCGGTTCTGCTGGGGCACACGCTCGATGATCAGGCGGAGCAGGTCCTCCTCGGCCTCGCGCGCGGCTCGGGGCCACGTTCGCTGGGCGGCATGCGAACCGTGCGCGGACTGCAGGTCCGGCCGTTCCTCGGCCTGCGCCGCGCGGACACGCTCGACGTGTGCCGCGCCGAGGGGCTCGAGCCGTGGTTCGACCCGACGAACTCTGATCCGCGGTTCATGCGTTCGCGCGTGCGGGTCGGGATCATGCCGTTCCTCGAGGCCGAGCTCGGGCCGGGCGTCGCGGAGGGGCTCGCCCGGACGGCCGCGATCCTCGGGCAGGACGCCGATTTCCTCGACGCCGAGGCCTCGCGCGCCTACGCGGAATGGGTCGAGCGCCCCGCCGAACCGGGAACCCTGTTGCTCCCGGGCGAGGCCGTTCGGTCGCTCCCCCCGGCCCTCCGGAGCCGTGTCCTCGCGCTCGCCGTCGCCGAACTCGGCGGCCAGCCGACGTTCGAGCGGCTCGCTGCCGTCGAACGGCTTCTCGAGCGCCGCGGCTCGGCCGGGCCCGTTGAGGTTCCCGGCCACGTGACGGTGCGTCGCCAGCCCCGGCGGAAGGATGCGCCGCGCGGAGCCGAGTATGGGAAGCTAGTCTTTGTATCGTACCGCTGACGCTGTGCCTGCGGCAAGTGCCACTGTGGCGCTGGCCGGGCGGCGTCCGAGACCCGAATTCCAGGAGCACAGGTGGATTCTCACGACGTCCAGGCAGACCTCAAGCACGTTCTTTATGACCGCGAGCAGATCCAGCGGCGGATCGCCGAGCTCGCGGCCGAGATCGACCGGGACTACGCGGGCAGGGACCTCCTCATCGTCGGCGTGCTCAAGGGCGCCGTCATGGTCATGGCGGACCTCGCCCGCGAACTGCACAGCCACGTGACGATGGACTGGATGGCCGTCTCGTCGTACGGCTCGGGAACGCAGTCCTCCGGGGTCGTCCGGATCCTCAAGGACCTTGACTCCGACCTCATGGGCAAGCACGTCCTCATCGTCGAGGACATCATCGACTCCGGCCTCACGCTCTCGTGGCTCAAGACGAACCTCGAGTCCCGCGGCCCCGCGTCCGTCGAGATCTGCGCGGCCTTCCGCAAGCCCGACGCCGCCAAGGTCAAGATCGACGTCAAGTACGTGGGCTTCGACATCCCGAACGAATTCGTAGTGGGCTACGGGCTCGATTACGCGGAGAAGTACAGGAATCTCGACTTCGTGGGGACCCTCGCGCCCCACGTCTACGAGTAGCCGCCCCTCCCTGTCTCCTCCCGCCCACCTGCGTCCCTTCCAGTACGCGTACTCGAAGGGACGCCACGCAAGAACCCTGGGATTCCGGGGTTCTTGTGTGTTGAGAGGTCCCGGGGTCGACCACTTTTTCGGAGAACCCGTACAGTTCAGCACGGGTCCGCTGTGCGCGGGCCCGGATCATCGCGGTGTGGCGCCGATCGCAGCGTGGATTGCCGCGATCATGCGCTCGGGGTGACGGATGACGTCGTCGTAGGTGAACCGCAGCGACCGCAATCCGTGCCCCGCGGCCGCGTTGTCCCGGTGGCGGTCCTTCGCGAACTGCCGAGGCGAGAGGTGGAACTCGAGGCCGTCGATCTCGACGATGATCCGCCCCTCGATGAGGAAGTCCACCCACCCTACGCCGTCGATATAGACCTGCGTCTCGACTTCGAATCCCGCCATGCGGAACAGGACGCGCGCGACCGTCTCAAGAGGCGAATCTGAGCTGGGGTCGACGTGGCGAAGGAGCCTCCGCCGTCGTCCATTTCGCCCACCCGGAAGCTTTTCCCGCACGAGGTCGAGATCGAATCCAGCCTTGGCCGCTGATTCAAGAACGACCAAGGCATCCAGCGAGGGCAGGCAGTGCAAGGTGTGGACGAGGACTTGCAGCTTTGTGGCGATGAGTCCATGTCCCGGCCTAAGCTCCGGATAGTGGGCGCGGACGCTATGGGGGAGGCGATGGTGATTCGCGGCGAGATGGATCTTGTCGGGGTTGTTGAGCCGCCAGAGCCCGTAGTGCTCCGTTGCCGAGGCGCAGGTGAGGGCCGCGCGGTGCTCGGCTGCGAGGGCGACCGCGGTGGGGATGCCGGGGAGGGCGACGACGCCGCGTCGTGGGGCCCCCACGATCCCGGCCGCTCGGGCAGCGGCGATATCCCGCTTCGTGAGGCCAAGAGCGATCAGTTGGCCGGTGCGCGCGGCCCCTCCAAGTGAATTGAGAGTTTCGAGAATCCCCATCGCTCCAGCCTCAACGAGGGTTGGGGACGACAGAGTGGGTCCGAGGCCATATGTGGACGCAACGCCGCGATGAATGCTGTTGAGGTGCAACGAGGCGTGCCGTCCTGTACGCGTACACGACAGCACGGGTGCCGTCGTGTACGGGTTCCCCCGGCATGTGGCCCAGCGCGGCCTCGTGCGGAGGGGCGAGCCGCGACTTCTTGGGGCTTTCGGAGGTCCAACACGCTGGTCCCTTCCAGTACGCGTACTGGAAGGGACCAAGAAGACGGCGTGCCATTGTGTACGCGTACTGGGAGGGCCGCCGGACGGGTGATTTTCCCGTTTTCGCCAGGTCACTTCCCCCCGGAGGGAACTTTTGACTCCGACTGTGCGTGATGCTGTCCGAACGGTATAGCTTGTTGCGGTACTGCTTGACAGCGGCGTGCTGCATGGCAGCAGCACACACGGCGGGGGAACTCAGCGCCACTGGCGCCGCGGCACAACAGAAGGGACGGGGCTCGGCCCCGATTTCATGAACGTCAAAAGCTTCGTCAAGGGTCCGGGGATCTGGATCCTCGTCGTGATCGCTCTTCTTCTCATTGCCTTCGGCACGTTGGCGCCCGGCGGAAGCGCGACGGTCGACACGCAGGTCGGCCTCCAGCTCCTCAAGGACGGCAAGGTCGACTCCGCAAAGATCTACAACGGCGAAGAGCGCGTCGACATGGTCCTCAAGGACAACTACGTCGACAACGGGCAGAGCAAGGGCAAGAACGTCCAGTTCTACTACGTTGACCCGCGCGGAGGCGAGGTTGTCCAGGCTGTCGAGAACGCGAACCTGAAGACCTACAACGATGTCCCGACCGGCAACAACTGGTTCGGCTCGATCCTGTCCCTCATCATCCCCGTCCTCCTGCTCGGCGCACTCTTCTGGTTCCTGCTCTCGCGCATGCAGGGCGGCGGCTCCCAAGTCATGAAGTTCGGCAAATCCCGGGCGAAGATGATCACGAAGGACATGCCCCAAGTGACGTTTAGCGACGTCGCGGGCGCCGACGAGGCCGTCGAGGAACTTCAGGAAATCAAGGAGTTCCTCCAGGAGCCCGCAAAGTTCCAGGCCGTCGGAGCGAAAATCCCGAAGGGCGTCCTGCTCTACGGCCCTCCGGGAACCGGCAAGACGCTCCTGGCTCGTGCCGTCGCCGGCGAGGCTGGCGTCCCATTCTTCTCGATCTCGGGTTCCGACTTCGTCGAGATGTTCGTCGGCGTGGGTGCGTCCCGCGTCCGTGATCTCTTCGAGCAGGCCAAGTCGAACGCGCCCTCGATCATCTTCGTCGACGAGATCGACGCCGTCGGCCGCCACCGCGGAGCCGGCATCGGCGGCGGGAACGACGAGCGCGAGCAGACCCTCAACCAGCTCCTCGTTGAGATGGATGGCTTCGACCCCAAGGCGAACGTCATCCTCATCGCCGCGACCAACCGCCCCGACGTCCTCGACCCGGCACTCCTCCGCCCAGGCCGATTCGACCGTCAGGTGCCGGTGGAGGCGCCGGACCTCGTGGGCCGCGAGCAGATCCTCGGCGTCCATTCCAAGGGCAAGCCGATGGCAGGCAACGTGGACCTCAAGGCCGTCGCGAAGAAGACCCCGGGCTACACGGGTGCCGACCTCGCGAACGTCCTCAATGAGGCCGCGCTCCTCACGGCGCGCTCGAACGCGCAGCTCATCGATGATCGCGCCCTCGACGAGGCGATCGACCGCGTCATGGCCGGCCCGCAGAAGCGCAGCCGCGTCATGAAGGACCTCGAGCGCAAGATCACGGCCTACCACGAGGGCGGCCACGCGCTTGTGGCGGCCGCGCTCCGCAACTCGGCCCCCGTCACGAAGATCACGATCCTCCCCCGCGGCCGGGCGCTCGGCTACACGATGGTGGTCCCGGAGAACGACAAGTACTCCGTGACGCGCAACGAGCTCCTCGACCAGCTTGCCTACGCGATGGGCGGTCGCGTCGCCGAGGAGATCGTGTTCCACGATCCGTCGACGGGTGCGTCGAACGACATCGAGAAGGCCACCTCGACGGCCCGCATGATGGTCACGCAATACGGCATGAGCGAGCGTGTCGGCGCGGTCAAGCTCGGTCAGGGCGGCGGAGAGCCGTTCCTGGGCCGTGACGCCGCGCACGAGCGCAACTACTCGGACCAGGTCGCGTACGTCGTGGACGAGGAGGTGCGCCGTCTCATGGACCAGGCGCACGATGAGGCCTACGCGATCCTCACCGACAACCGCGACGTCCTGGACCGCCTCGCGGCCTCGCTGCTCGAGCACGAGACCCTCAACCAGCGTGAGATCGCCGAGATCTTCACGGACATCCGCAAGCGCGACTTCCGCGAGGTGTGGCTCTCGAAGGAGTCCCGCCCGGTGCAGAACATCCCGCCGGTCGAGACCGAGAACGAGCGCCGCGAGCGCGAGGCCCGCGCCGCGAAGACGCGGCAGGACCACGACCAGGCCACGGACGCCGAGCGCAGGGCCCAGGAGGAGGCCGCGGCCGCGCGCCGGAACCAGCCCCTCGATGCTCAGCATCCGCACGTCCACACGGGCGGAGAGCAGGAGTTCTCGGGCGGTTCCGCGGCCCCGCACGACGGTCACGCAGGCGACTCGCGGCCCGGCGCGTGAGGCGGCCCCGCTAGGATCATGCCGTGACCCACATTGACGACGACGACGTTGCCGCCGCCGACGGCCTCGACACCTCTATCGACCTTCCGCGGATCGAGGCGGCCGTCCGGGAGATCCTCATCGCGGTCGGGGAGGACCCCGATCGGAGCGGACTGCGCGACACCCCGAAGCGGGTGGCGCGCTCGTTCGCCGAGACTTTCGCGGGTCTCCACCAGACACCCGAGGACGTCCTCGGCGTGACCTTCGACCTCGATCACGAGGAGCTCGTTCTCGTCAAGGACATTCCGTTCTACTCGACCTGCGAGCACCATCTCGTCCCGTTCCACGGAGTCGCCCACGTCGGGTACATCCCCTCGCACGATGGGCGCGTCACCGGTCTGAGCAAGCTCGCTCGGCTCGTCGACGTCTACGCCCGCCGGCCGCAGGTCCAGGAGCGCCTCACGACGGATGTCGCCGAGGCCCTCGTGGAGCACCTCAAGCCGCGCGGTGTCATCGTCGTCGTCGAGTGCGAGCACATGTGCATGTCGATGCGCGGGGTTCGCAAGCCCGGCGCAAAGACCGTCACAAGTGCCGTCCGTGGGCAATTGCACGATCCCGCAACCCGCGCTGAGGCCATGAGCCTCATTCTCGGAAGGTAGACCATGGACACCCTCGCCGCCGCGCCCGGGACCGGGCCCAACACCTCGCCCCTTCCCGTTCTCCGCAAGCCCCGCCCGAGGGCCACCTTCGAAGCACTTCCGACGGACCGCGCGGTCGTCATGGGCATCCTCAACGTGACGCCGGATTCCTTCAGCGACGGGGGTCAGCATGCGACGGCGGATACTGCCATCGCGGCCGGCCTGCGCATGTTCTACGGCGGAGCAGACATCATCGACGTCGGCGGCGAATCGACGCGGCCCGGTGCCGCGGAGGTGCCCGAGGACGAGGAGCAGCGGCGCGTCCTTCCCGTGATCGAGGCGCTCGTGAAGGCCGGGGCGCTCGTGTCTGTCGACACGCGGCGCGCGAGCACGGCAGCCAAGGCGCTCGATGCGGGCGCGCTCATCGTCAACGACGTCTCGGGCATCACCGTGAGCCAGGAGATGATCGACGTCGTCGCGGGGCGCGGCGCGTACTACATCCTCATGCACAACCGCGGCCCGTCCCGCGTCATGGATTCGCTCTCCGAGTACGGCGACGTTCTCGAGGACGTCCTGGCCGAGACGACGAAGGTCCGCGATCGCTTGCGCGAGGCCGGCGTCGAGGACGAGAAGATCATCGTCGATCCGGGCCTCGGCTTCGCCAAGACCGCCGACCACAATTGGGCCCTCATCGCGGGGATCGAGCGCTTCCTCGGACTCGGGCACAAGGTCCTCGTGGGGGCGTCCCGCAAGCGCTTCCTCGGGGAGCTTCTCACGACGGCGGGCAAGGCCGCTGCGTTCGAGGAGCGCGACGCCGCAACCGCCGCGATCACCACCCTTACCGTCGCGAAGGGCGTGTGGGGCGTCCGCGTCCACGACGTCGCCTCGAACCTCGACGCCGTGAGAGTCGTCGCGCGGGCGAGGGGCTGAGGGCTCGCGAGTGGGCACCCGAGCCGACCTCATCACACTCCGGGGCGTTTCCGCCGTCGGCTATCACGGCGTTCTCGACTTCGAGCGCCGCGACGGCCAGACGTTCGTCGTCGACGCCGTCCTGCACAGCGACTTCGCCGAAGCCGCCGCGAGCGATGATCTGGCGCATACGGCGAGCTACGCCGAGATCGCGGAGCGGATCACGCAGATCGTCGAGGGGGATCCGGTAAACCTCATCGAGACGCTTGCGGTCCGGATTGCCGAGATGGTCCTCGGCGAGTTCCCCGCGATCGAGGCGGCCGAAATCACGGTCCACAAGCCGAAGGCCCCCATCGAGGTCCCGTTCGACGACGTCGCCGTCACGGTTTTCCGGGGACGCCAGGCATGAGCGCAGCCCCCGTGGCCGGCCGAGCGTCGGCGAGCCGCTCTGAGTACACGCGCGCCGTCCTCGCCCTCGGGAGCAATCTCGGCGAGCGGGCCGAGACGCTCGCCGAGGCCGTCTCGGACCTTGTGGACCGGCCTGAGGTGCGCCTTGTGGACGTCTCACCGGTCGTGCAGACGAAGGCCGTCGGCGGCCCCGAGGGCCAGCCGGACTTCCTCAACATGGTCATGATCGTGCTGACGAGCCTCAGCCCGTACGAGCTGCTCGCGCACTGCCAGGCGATCGAGGCCAAGCACCACCGCACCCGCGAGGTCCGCTGGGGCCCGCGCACGCTCGACATCGACATCATCACGTACAACAAGCTGAGCCAGGACGATCCGCTGCTCACGCTTCCGCATCCGCGCGCGTCGGAGCGCGCGTTTGTCCTCTACCCGTGGCTCCTCATCGATCCGACGGCCGTGCTCGAGGGGCACCCAATTGTCGAGCTCCTCGAGGACTGCGCGGATGCCGACGGCGTCGAAGGCTACGATCTCCTCGACGAGGGGCAGCCGTGAAGCCGCTCCGCGTCACAGTGCTCGCGATCATCGGCGTCGTCCTCGGCCTCGCCGGGTTCGCCGCAACGGAGCTCTCCGACCGCTCGTCAGGCACGACGCCGGTGCTGCCGTACAGTGCGCTCGGGAGCATGGCCGTCATCGCTGTCTTCACGCTTGCGCTCGGGATCCGCGTGCTGCGCTGGCGGAACAGCGAGAAGCGCACGCAGATGCTCGATCCGATCTTCGCGGCGCGCACACTCGTCCTCGCGCACGCGTGCGCGTACGCGGGTGCCGTGCTGCTCGGATGGCACGCGGGCGTCATCGCCGACCAGCTTCCGGTCTGGGCGGTGCGCTCGACGAGCCCCGTAGTCCTCCAGGCGGTCGCGATGATGGGCGGCGGCGTCATCATGGTGGCGATCGGCCTGCTCGTCGAGCGCTTCTGCCGGGTGCCTCCCGAGGAAGGCGAGGAGCCGAAGAACGGACGCGAGGCCGGGCCCAACCGGGCGGGCGACGCCGAGGGCGGCTATGCGTGAGGATCCCCGCGCGCGCAGGCAACTGAGGAGCGCGGCGTGACGCGTCCCGGACGACTCGGCGTCGGCGTCATCGGGGCGGGCAAGGTGGGCGCCGTGCTCGGTGCGGCCCTGCGCGCGGCCGAGCACGCCGTCGTCGGCGTCTCCGCGGTCTCGGAGGCGAGCCGCGAGCGTGCGGAGACTCTTCTCCCCGGTGTGCCGATCCTCGAAATCCCGGATGTCGTCGAGCGGTCGGAGCTCGTGCTGCTCGCCGTCCCGGACGATGCGCTCGGCTCGCTCGTCGAAGGCCTCGCGAAGCTCGGCGCGTGGCAGCCCGGCCAGCTCGTGGCCCACACGTCCGGCCGGCACGGCGTGGGCGTCCTCGCCCCCGTGCGTGCGGCGGGAGCGATCCCGCTCGCGATCCATCCGGCCATGACGTTCACGGGCATGAGCCTCGATCTGGGACGGCTCATGGACTGCCGCTTCGGCGTCACGGCGGATCCGGCGATGCTCCCGATCGCCCAGGCCCTCGTCGTCGAGATGGGCGCCGAGCCCGTCGTCATCGCCGAGGCGGACCGCGTGGCCTATCACGCGGCCCTCGCCCACGGTTCGAACCATCTCGTGACGATCGCCGCGCAGGCTGCCGAGATCCTCGCCCGCATCGGCGTCGCCGAGCCCGACCGGCTCCTCGGCCCGCTCCTCCGCGCGTCGCTTGAGAACGCGCTCTCGGCCGGCGAGTCCGCGCTGACGGGGCCAGTCGCCCGCGGCGACGTGGGCACCGTCACGGCCCACGTTGAGGCGCTTGGCGAGCTGGCGAACGACGGCGGTTCCCCAGATATTTTCGAGGCCTACCGAGCGATGGCGCGCGCCACGGCACGACGCGCGGAGCGGCGCGGGCTGTTCGGCGCCGACGTGCGCGCGCGGCTCGAAGAGGCGCTCGCCCCACGCGAGGACGACGGCGGGGCCGCACCCGATCCGCGAGAGGAACCTTGATGCCCATCACCGTCGTCCAGACGAAGGCCGAGCTGCGTGCCGAGATCGCCCGCCTGCTCGCGGAACACGCGGGACGGAGGGGGAGCGGGGCCTCGCTCGGCCTCGTCGACCCCCTAGCCCCCAGGGCTTCGCTCGGCCTGGTCCCCACCATGGGCGCCCTCCACGACGGCCACCGCCGGCTTGCCAAGGCGGCCGTCGCCGCAAACGACGTCGTCGTCGCAAGCATTTTCGTCAACCCGCTCCAGTTCGGCGACCCCACGGACCTCGAGCGCTACCCGCGCACCCTCGACGCCGACGCGGCGCTCCTGGAGGGGGTCGGCGTCGACCTCGTCTTCGCCCCCAGCGTGGACGAGATGTACCCCGGCGGCGATCCCCTCGTCCGCGTGACCGCGGGGCGGCTCGCCGAGAAGTGGGAGGGGGCCTCCCGCCCGGGGCATTTCGACGGCGTGCTTACGGTCGTCGCGAAGCTCTTCCATCTCGCGATGCCCGGTCCCGTCGCGGGGCAGCCCGCAGCCTTCCGGGCCTACTTCGGGCAGAAGGACGCGCAGCAGCTCGCGATCGTGCGCCGCATGGTCAGGGACCTCGACTTCCCGGTCGACGTGGTCGGCGTCCCGATCGTGCGGGCCGCCGACGGCCTCGCGCTCTCGAGCCGAAACCAGTTCCTGAGCGACGAGGAACGCGACGCGGCGCTCGTCCTTTCCCGCGCACTGCTCCTCGTCGACGCCCGCGCGGCGGCGCACGAACCGCTCATGCCGGACGACGCCGTCGCCCTCATCGAATCCCAGCCCGGCGTCGAGCTCGACTATTTCGACGTCGTCGATCCCGATACCCTCGAGCCGCTCGCGTTCGCCTGCCGCGAGACCCCGTTCACGGGCGAGGCACTCGCGATCGTCGCGGCGCGCGTCGGCGACGTCCGGCTCATCGACAACATGCCCCTCAAGGCCCGCTGACTCAAAGCCCGCTGACGCGAATTGTCCTCTGCGCAGGGTCAAGCGGTGCAGAACCCTGCTCAAGCCAACAATTGCGCAGCGTCAGCTCGAGAAGAACTCGGCGAGCCGGTCCACGAGGGCCTTCGCGGGGCGCTCCGGTGCGTCGTGGGCAAGCTTCGGGAGGACGTCGAAGTCTGAGGCGGGCAGCACGCCGTCGAGCTTTTCGGCGGCCTCTGCGAAGTATTCGGGGCTCGCGCCGCCCACGAGGAAGAGCGTCTCAAGCGGGAGCTGGTCGAACGGCTCGGCCTTCGAATCCGCGGCGACGATGGCTCTGATTTCGCGCGGCCCGGTCGGGAGGAGCTTCGTGAGCACCTTGCCGGGCTGAGTACGGCTTCCGATCCGGTTGAGGACCGTGAGGATGGGGAGCGGGAGCTTCGAGATCGGGCCGGCGGTCTGGAGTCCGCGGAGGAGCACGGCGAGGGCCTTCTCCTCGTCCTTATGGCTGAGCGCTGATTCGTAGTCGTCGAGCCAGTCGGCGTTGTAGCTTCCGTTGAACGAGATGATCGGGTCGTAGACGGCGAGCTGCCCGATGTCGAGCGTGCGGCCCGCGTGGAGGGCGATGCAGCCGCCGTAGTTGTGCCCGAAGACCGCCTGCGATCCCGTGTGCTCGAGGACGGCTCCGAGGTCCGCGATCTCCATCGCGAGCGAGTAATTCGCAGGCTGGGGCGACGACGCCCCGCGTCCGCGCCGGTTGTAGACGTGGACCGGCGCGCGGAGAGCGTCGGCGAGGCGGAGGGCCAGCTCGCGGTACAGGTCCGCGGTCACCATGGAGCCATGGACGACGACGACGCCGCCCTCCGTCCGCCCGTTGCCTGCCGGGGCGGTCAAGAGCTCGAGGACAGCACCGTCCCCTGTCGAAACAGTCGTGGCGAGGATCTGGGAAGCTGCCATGGCACGAGCCTAGCCCACGGGGTGGAGGCTCATGACTTGAAGTTAGAATGGAACATTGTGACTGCAGAGAACTCCGCTCCCGGAATGGAGCCAGCCGACGCCAGCGAGCAGATGCATATTCGCATCGAAAAGCGCGGAAAGCTCCTTGCGAGCGGCGAGGAGCCGTATCCGGTCAAGCTCGACCGCAGTCACTCGCTCGCCGAGATCCGCGCGAAGTACCCCGATCTCGAGCCGGACTCCACGACGGGCGACGTCGTCGGCGTCGTCGGCCGTGTTGTCTTCGTGCGCAATACGGGCAAGCTGTGCTTCGCGACCCTCCAGGAGGGCGATGGCACGCGCCTCCAGGCCATGCTGAGCCTCGCCAACGTGGGCGAGGAGCGCCTCGCCGACTGGAAGGCCCTCGTTGACCTCGGCGATCACGTCTTCGTGCATGGCGAGGTCATCTCCTCGAGGCGCGGCGAGCTCTCGATCATGGCGGACGAATGGAAGATGGCCTCGAAGGCCCTCCGTCCGCTCCCCACCCTCCACGCCGAGCTCAGCGAGGAGACGCGGGTCCGTCAGCGGTATGTCGATCTGCTCGTGCGCGACGAGGCGCGCCAGATGATCTACACGCGGGCCAATGTCACGAAGTCGGTTCGCGAGACCCTCGATTCCCATGGCTACGTGGAAGTCGAGACGCCCATGCTCAACCTCATCCATGGCGGTGCGACGGCCCGGCCGTTCGAAACGCATCTCAATGCGTTCGATCAGCGGATGACGCTCCGCATTGCCACTGAGCTCTACCTCAAGCGGGCCGTGGTGGGCGGAATCGAGCGCGTCTACGAGATCGGTCGCGTGTTCCGCAACGAGGGCGTCGATTCGACCCACAGCCCGGAATTTACGACTCTTGAATGCTACGAAGCGTACGCCGACCAATTCACGATGGCCGAGCGGATGAAGGAGATCATCCTCAACGCCGCTGATGTCGTGGGAACGCGCCAGATCGAGACTCCGCAGGGAACCATCGATCTCGACGGCGAATGGCGCTGGCTCGGTGTTTACCCGGGCCTCTCGGAAGCTGTCGGAGAAGAGATCACGCCCGAGACGCCACTTGAACGACTTCTTGAGATCGGCGACAAGTGTGGCGTTAAGACGGATCCTTTGTGGACGACTGAAAAGGCCGTCATCGAGCTCTTCGGGGATATCGTCGAACCGACCCTTCTGAATCCGACGTTTGTCTACGATTACCCGCCGTCGGCGCAGCCGCTCGCCCGCCCGCACCGTGACGACCCACGCCTCATCGAAGCGTGGGACCTCATTATCGGAGGAATGGAACGCGGAACCGCGTTCTCCGAGCTCATCGACCCGGTGATCCAGCGCGAGCGGCTCACCGAGCAGTCCCGGCTTGCGGCCGAAGGCGACGACGAGGCCATGCAGCTCGACGAGGACTTCCTCCGCGCCCTCGAATACGGGGCCCCGCCCATGGGCGGAATCGGCCTGGGCATCGATCGCCTCGTCATGCTCTTCACGCAGGCAGGCATTCGCGAAACGATCCTCTTCCCACTCCTCAAGCCAGAGGCGAACTGACATGGATTACTTAGCCGTCCTTCTCCCGCCGATCGTGGTCGGCCTGATTTTCTGGTTCGCGATTCGGGCGATTTTCAACGCGGACAAGTCGGAGCGCGAGGCGTTGGCGCGTGCGGAAAGGGAAGCCGAACGCCGAGAGGGCGGGAATAGTTCCCCGTCGCTTGGGTGATTCGTTTTGACGCGCCGCTGAGCCAGAAGCATAATGGAAGTGCAATAGCGGCGGCCTGATCGGGCAGTTAGATCTCCGAATTGTTCGGACCGCAGCGAGTGCAGTGCATGAGACATGCCGTTCCCCAGCGCCGACTAGAGAGAGAACGCCCGTGGCACAGAAAGTCAAGATCATCCTCGTTGACGACCTCGACGGCGGTTCTGCAGACGAAACCGTGCGTTTCGGCCTCGACGGATCCAGCTACGAGATCGATCTTTCCCACGCGAACGCCGCGAAGCTCCGCGAGTCCCTTCAGGATTACGTTGGGGCGGCGCGCAAGTCGACTGCTCGCCCGGGCCAGGCGCCGCGCGCCCGTGCGGCCGCCGGCAGCAGCTCGCGCAATTCCGAATCCGCGAAGATCCGGCAGTGGGCGCGGGACAATGGGTACAGCGTGAACAGCCGCGGTCGTATCCAGGCCGAGATCCAGGAAGCGTACCGCAAGGCCAACGCCTGATCAGAGTTCATCCACCAGCAGGAAACCCGGTGCCGTGCACCGGGTTTCGTGCTGTTTTGGCGCGATCCGAGTGCCGCCGTCGTCCTTTGCCGGGTGTTCACCCTGTGGCGAACAGCCGTGTGCGTCGAGCCCCCGGCACGTAGCATCGAACTACGCGCCAGTGCCGCCCTTGGCGGCATTGCACCCAACAGCAAGACCGGGGAGTTCGAGCGATGTTCGAGAGATTCACAGACCGCGCCCGCCGCGTGGTCGTGCTGGCCCAAGAAGAGGCCCGCATGCTCAACCACAACTACATCGGCACCGAGCACATCCTCCTGGGCCTCATCCATGAGGGGGAGGGAGTGGCCGCCAAGGCCCTCGAATCCCTGGGCATCTCCCTGGACGGTGTGCGCGAGCAGGTGCAGGAGATCATCGGGCAGGGCCAGCAGGCTCCGTCCGGCCACATTCCGTTCACGCCGCGCGCCAAGAAGGTGCTTGAGCTCTCGCTGCGCGAGGCGCTCCAGCTCGGCCACAACTACATCGGTACGGAGCACATCCTCCTGGGCCTCATCCGTGAGGGCGAGGGTGTTGCCGCGCAGGTGCTCGTCAAGCTCGGTGCGGATCTCAACCGCGTCCGCCAGCAGGTCATCCAGCTCCTGTCCGGATATCAGGGCAAGGAGGCCGCGTCCGCTGCCTCCGGCGGGGGCCAGCCCGAGGGCAGCCCGGCCGGCTCCGTGGTGCTCGACCAGTTCGGCCGGAACCTCACGCAGGCCGCGCGCGAGAACAAGCTCGATCCCGTGATCGGGCGCGAGCACGAGATGGAACGCGTCATGCAGGTCCTCTCGCGCCGCACGAAGAACAACCCCGTGCTGATCGGCGAGCCCGGCGTCGGCAAGACCGCCGTCGTCGAGGGCCTCGCGCAGGCGATCGTGCGCGGAGACGTCCCCGAGACGATCAAGGACAAGCAGCTCTACACGCTCGACCTCGGCTCCCTCGTGGCCGGCTCCCGCTACCGCGGCGACTTCGAAGAGCGCCTCAAGAAGGTCCTCAAGGAGATCCGCACGCGCGGCGACATCATCCTGTTCATCGACGAGATCCACACGCTCGTCGGAGCGGGTGCGGCCGAGGGCGCGATCGACGCCGCGAGCATCCTCAAGCCGATGCTCGCCCGCGGCGAGCTGCAGACGATCGGCGCGACGACGCTCGACGAGTACCGCAAGCACATCGAGAAGGACGCCGCGCTTGAGCGCCGCTTCCAGCCGATCCAGGTCTCCGAGCCTTCCGTTGCCTTGACCATCGAGATCCTCAAGGGGCTCCGCGACCGCTACGAGGCGCACCACCGTGTCACGATCACGGACGGCGCGCTCGCCGCAGCGGCAAACCTCTCGGAGCGGTACATCAGCGACCGCTTCCTCCCGGACAAGGCGATCGACCTCATCGACGAGGCGGGCGCGCGGCTGCGCATCCGCCGCATGACGGCCCCGCCGGAGCTCAAGGCGCTCGACGAGCGCATCGCGGGCCTCAAGCTCGAGAAGGAGTCCGCGATCGACGCGCAGGACTTCGAGGGCGCCGCCTCGCTGCGCGACAAGGAGCAGAAGCTCATCTCCGAGCGCGCCGAGCGCGAGCGTGCCTGGAAGTCGGGCGACATGGACGGAGTGGCCGAGGTCGACGAGGAGCTCGTTGCCGAGGTGCTCGCGAACTCGACGGGCATCCCGGTGTTCAAGCTCACCGAGGAGGAGTCCTCCCGGCTGCTCCACATGGAGGACGAGCTGCACAAGCGCGTCGTCGGCCAGGACGATGCGATCAAGGCGCTCTCGCGCTCCATCCGCCGCACGCGTGCGGGCCTCAAGGACCCCAAGCGTCCGGGTGGGTCGTTCATCTTCGCCGGCCCCACGGGCGTTGGCAAGACCGAGCTCGCGAAGGCCCTCGCGGAGTTCCTGTTCGGCGAAGAGGATGCCCTCATCACGCTGGACATGTCCGAGTTCTCGGAGAAGCACACGGTCTCGCGGCTCTTCGGTGCCCCTCCGGGCTACGTCGGCTACGAAGAGGGCGGCCAGCTCACTGAGAAGGTGCGCCGCCGGCCGTTCTCCGTGGTCCTGTTCGACGAGGTCGAGAAGGCCCACGCGGACCTCTTCAACTCGCTACTGCAGATCCTCGAGGACGGGCGCCTCACGGACAGCCAGGGCCGGGTCGTGGACTTCAAGAACACGATCATCATCATGACGACCAACCTCGGCTCCCGCGACATCTCGAAGGGCGTCATGACCGGCTTCCAGTCCGGCACGGACACGAAGACGACGTACGAGCGCATGAAGGCCCGCGTGACGGAGGAGCTCAAGCAGCACTTCCGCCCCGAGTTCCTCAACCGCGTCGACGATCTGGTCGTGTTCCCGCAGCTCACGCAGGAGGAGATCATCGAGATCGTCGACCTCATGATCGACCGACTCGAGAAGCGGCTCAAGGACAAGGACATGGGCATCGAGCTCACGCAGAAGGCGAAGATCCTTCTCGCGAAGCGCGGCTACGATCCCGCGATGGGCGCCCGGCCGCTGCGCCGCGTGATCCAGAGCGAGATCGAGGACCAGCTCTCCGAGAAGATCCTCTTCGGCGACCTTTCGTCGGGGGACATCGTCCTGGTGGACGTCGACGGCGATGACGAGTCCGCGCGGTTCACCTTCACCGGCACGCAGCGCCCGCGCGTTCCCGAGGTCGTGACCGTCGCGAAGGGCGGCTCGAAGGAACTCGGCGCCTGACCCACACTGCCGCGACGGCGGCCCTCCCCGCCCTCGGGCCGGGGAGGGCCGCCGTCGTCGTTTGTTTGAAGGGTTCTGCGGCAGGGGAGGAGTACCCCATGACCGAGACGACTCCCGACGACATCGAGCGCGCAGAGCAGCTGGGCGGCTACGGCTTCCCGATGCCCGAGCAGGAGATGGCACCCCGCACGGTTCAGCAGCCGGCCGGCCGCGAAGGCGAAGGCGAGGGCGAGGCCCCCGAAGACGCTGGCGGCATGCAGGGCGAGGCCACCGACTCATAATTCACAACGCCCGTACTCGCACGCGCCCAGGACGGAGGGCCGGCGGGGGCGCTACCCCTGCGCTGACCCTCCCGGTAGGCTCCAAGAACCAGCCCTGTTTCCTCGCACTGCGCGACGGCCGGCTGACCGACCGAAGGAGCGGTGTGAAGAAGCTCATCAATGATCCGAAAGCCGTGGTCGACGAGACCGTGCAGGGCTTCGGCAGGGCCCACCCCGACCTCGTGACCGTCCACAGCGGCCCCCTCTTCGTGACCAGGGCGGTCGGGCCGGCGCGCGGCAGGGTTGCGCTCGTCTCGGGAGGCGGGAGCGGGCACGAGCCGCTGCATGCGGGCTTCGTGGGCCTTGGAATGCTCGACGCCGCCGTTCCGGGGGCGGTGTTCACCTCGCCGACGCCAGATCAGATCGTCGCCGCGACGCACGCGGTCGACGGCGGCGCGGGCGTCATCCACATCGTCAAGAACTACACGGGGGACGTCCTCAACTTCGAGACGGCCGGCGAGCTGTGCGAGGCCGAGGGGATCGAGGTCAGGACGGTCCTCGTGAACGACGACGTCGCCGTCGAGGACTCGCTGTACACGGCGGGAAGGCGCGGGGTTGCGGGGACGGTTCTCGTCGAGAAGATCGTCGGCGCGGCGGCCGAGCGTGGCGACTCGATCGACGCGGTCGAGAAGCTCGGGCGCAAGGTCGTCGAGAACGTGCGCTCGATGGGACTCGCCCTCACGCCCTGCACGGTTCCCCATGCGGGGAAGCCGAGCTTCGAGCTCGCCGAGGACGAGATCGAGATCGGCATCGGGATCCACGGCGAGCCGGGCCGCCGTCGCGTGGGCCTCGAGCCCGCGGATGCCCTCACCGAGCACCTCGTCACGCCTGTGCTCGACGACCTTGGCGTCACGGCGGGCGACAGAGTCCTCCTCTTCGTCAACGGCATGGGCGGCACACCGCTCTCGGAGCTGTACATCGTGTTCGGCCGCGCCGCAGAGCTCGTCGCCCAACGCGGCGCGACCGTCGATCGCAGCCTCGTGGGCAACTACGTCACGTCCCTCGAGATGCAGGGCTGCTCGGTGACCGTGCTTCGCCTCGACGACGAACTCGTCGAACTCTGGGACGCGCCGGTGGCCACGCCGGCCTTGCGATGGGGAGTGTGACATGACGGATCTCGACGCCGCGTGGGCGGACCGCTGGCTGCGCGAGTGCGCGCGCGTCCTCGCCGTGCACCGCGAGGAGCTGATCGACCTCGACCGGGCGATCGGCGACGGCGACCACGGCGAGAACATGGACCGCGGCTTCCAAGCGGTGGTCGACAAGCTCGACGACGGTCCGAGCGAGTCCGTCGCAGCCGCCCTCAAGGTCGCCGCGATGATGCTCATGAGCAAGGTAGGCGGCGCCGCAGGCCCGCTCTACGGGACGGCGTTCCTGCGGGCGTCCGCCGCCGTGGGGGAGAGGGAGAGCCTCGACGGCCCCGCCGTCGAAGCGATGCTCGCCGCGGCGCGGGACGGCATCGTCGCGCGGGGCAAGGCCGATCCCGGCGACAAGACGATGGTCGATGCGTGGTCTCCCGCGGTCGTCGCCGCAGGCCGAGCGGCCGACGGCGAGGCGGCCTTCGCAGCCGCGGCGACCGCGGCCGAGGAGGGTGCCCTCGCGACGAAGCCCCTCGTGGCCCGGAAAGGCCGCGCGAGCTACCTCGGGGAGCGCAGCGCGGGGCACCTCGACCCGGGTGCCGTCTCGACGTCGTACATCCTGCGCGCCGCGGTGACCGCCGCAGTCTCCGAGATCAGCGCGGGAGGCCGCCCGTGAGCCCCGTCGGACTCGTTGTCGTCTCGCACAGCGCGCGGCTCGCGGAGGGCGTCGTCGAGCTCGCGGCCCAGATGGCGGGCTCGGTGCCGCTCGTCGCGGCGGGGGGCACGGACGACGGCGGCCTCGGCACGAGCTTCGAGAAGATCATGAGGGGGATCGACGAGGCCGATCAGGGCCGAGGGGTCGTGATCATGGCGGACCTCGGCTCGGCGGTCATGACGGCCGAGTCAGTGCTCGAGTTCCTCGAGGACGATCGGCGCGCGCGGGTCCTCCTCGCCGATGCGGCGCTCGTGGAGGGGACGGTCGCCGCCGCGGTGGCGGCCGAATCGGGTGCGGAGGTCGACGCCGTCGTGCGGGCGGCCGAGGAGGCCTTCCCTGGCGCCACGCCCGAGGAAGCACCCGAGGTGGGCGAGCCGACGTCGTCCGCCGTCGTCACGCTCCCGAACCGCGCGGGGCTGCACGCTCGCCCCGCCGCGATCCTCGCGGGCCGGCTCTCCCAGTTCGACGCAGAGATTACGATCAACGGCGCCGACGCGCAGTCCGTCATGGCGCTCATGGCGCTCAATGCGCGCAAGGGGGCGCAGCTCGTCGTGGAGGCGTCTGGGCCGGATGCGGACGAGGCGGTGCGGCTCGTGCGCGAGCAGGTCGAGCACGGCTTCGGCGAGCCCGCCTGATCCGTTCAGGGGTCACCTACCGTGGGTTCGCCGCGTTCGAGGGTCACCTTACGCGGGTCCCGACCCACGGGACGTGACCCTTGAACGGTTGGCGCGGGACGTGACCCCCCCCGAATGGTGTGAAAGAAGTGTTTCACCATGAGTGAACGCCCCTGTGTTCCGCCTCACTTTCGCGATTGAATACGATGCCATGAGCGCCGACACCCAGACCGCCATGCCCCGCATCGACGAGCCCACGGCCGACGAGCCCACCCCGGACGAGCCGCAGCCAGACGCCACGCCTCAACCTGAGACGCCGTTCCACGATCTCGATCACTACGTCGCCATCCCCCGCCTCTCCGGCCTCGTCCTCAGCCCCGACGGGACCCGCCTCGTGACCACCGTTGCGACCCTCAACGGCAAGGGCACCGAATACGGCACGGCCCTGTGGGAGCTCGACCCCGCGGGCGAGCGCCCGGCCCGGCGCATCACGCGCAGCGCGAAGGGCGAGGCCGGCGCGGCATTCGCCGCGAACGGCAACCTCTTCTTCACCTCGGCCCGCCCCGACCCGGACAAGCCGGACGAGGACCCCGTCAACGCGCTGTGGCTCCTCCCGCGCGACGGCGGCGAGGCTCGCGTCGTCCTGAGCCGCTCGGGCGGCGTCGACTCTGTCCTCACGGCCCGCGCCGCGGACGCGACCTTCGTCCAGGCCTCGGTGCTGCCGGGCAGCACCGACGAGGCCGACGACGGCGAGCGACGCAAGGCGCGCAAAGACGCCAAGGTCGCGGCGATCCTGCATTCGGGCTACCCCGTCCGCTTCTGGGACGCGGACCTCGGGCCCGCAGAGCCGCGCCTCTTCGCCGTCGAACGCTCGCCGAAGGAGCCAGAGCCCGGTAAACCATCGACGGTCGACGAGGGCCCCGACCTCGAGCTCCGCAATCTGACGCCGGCCGTCGGCGCGCGCCTCCGCTTCGGCGAGGCGAGCGTGAGCCCCGACGGGACGACGCTCTTCACCGCGTTCGCGAGGCCCCTCGCGAACGCGGACACGCGTTTCGAGCTCGCCGCCGTCGACGCCGCGGCCGGGACATCGCGGACCCTCCTTTCCGAGGACGACAAGGACTTCTTCGCGGGGCCCGTGAGCCCGGATGGGCGCACGGTCGCCGTCGTCGTCGAACCCCACACGACGCCCACCCGGGCGTACCGGAGCGAGCTGCACCTCCTCGACCTCGCAAGCGGCGAGCTTCGCCGCCTCGCCCCCGAATGGGACCGCATGGCCCACCCCGCGGTGTGGCTCCCGGACGGCTCGGCCCTCCTCGTGACGGCCGACGATAGCGGGCGCTCGCCAGTGTTCAAGATCGAGGCCTCGAGCGGCGCGGTGACGCGCGTGACGCACGACGACGCCGCCTACACCGACGTCGTCGTCTCGCCGGACGGGACGCACGCCTATGCGCTCCGCAGCTCGTACCTCCTCCCGCCCGAGGCGGTCCGCATCGATCTTCCGACCGGCGACGTCGCGCGGCTCAAGAACCCCGCCGAGCGCCCCGAGATCCCGGGCCGTCTCGAGGAGGTGACGACGACCGCCGAGGACGGCACGCCGTTGCGCGCGTGGCTTGCGCTCCCGCCGTCGCCCGCTCTCGGCGCCGCCGACGACGGCGGTGCCACCAGGCATCCGCTCCTCCTATGGATCCACGGCGGCCCGATCCACTCGTGGAACGCGTGGACGTGGCGCTGGAACCCTTGGCTCATGACGGCGCAGGGCTACGCCGTGCTGCTCCCGGACCCGGCCCTCTCGACCGGCTACGGCCAGGACTTCATCCAGCGCGGCTGGGGCCGGTGGGGCGCGGAGCCGTTCACGGACCTCATGGCCGTCACGGACGCGGCGCTCCAGCGGCCTGACCTCGATCCTGAGCGCACCGCCGCGATGGGCGGCTCCTTCGGCGGGTACATGGCCAACTGGGTCGCGGGGCACACCGACCGATTCCGCGCGATCGTCACGCACGCGAGCCTTTGGGCGCTCGAGGGCTTCGGCAAGACCACCGACTTCGGCCAGTTCTGGGCCAAGGAGATGGACGCCGCCATGACGGAGGCGCACTCGCCGCACCATTCGGTGGGCGAGATCCGCACACCCATGCTCGTCATCCACGGCGACAAGGACTACCGCGTGCCGATCGGCGAGGGCCTGCGGCTCTGGTACGAGCTCCTGAGCGCGTCCCAGCTCGCCACCGACGACGACGGCCGGACGCCCCACCGGTTCCTCTACTTCCCGGACGAGAACCACTGGATCCTCAAGCCGCAGCACGCGAAGGTCTGGTACGGCGTGGTGAGCGCGTTCCTTGCCGAGCACGTTCTGGGCGAGGGCCGCGAGCTCCCGCGGGAACTCGGGCTCTAGCGATGGCGGGCGGGCTCACGCGGATCGCCGCGCCCGGCGAGGCCGTGGTCGTCGCCGAGCTGCTCGACGCGTTCAACCGCGAGTTCGGCAGCGAGACGCCGGGGATCCGGGTTCTCGCCGCGCGGCTTGTGGGCCTCCTCTCGGGTGCCGACGTGTTCGCCGTGCTCGTGGGGGAGCCCGCGGCCGGCGTCGCGCTCGTCACGCTGCGGCCCAACGTGTGGTTCGAAGGACGCGTGGCGCTCCTCGATGAGCTGTATGTCGTCCCGTCGCATCGCGGCTCGGGCCTCGGCAGCCTGCTCCTCGCGGCGGTCGAGGCGGAGGTGCGGCGCCGGGGCGGGGAGCTTGTCGAGATCAACGTGGACGGCGAGGACGTCGACGCGCGCCGCTTCTACGAGCGGCACGGCTACTCGAACCGCGACCCAGGGCAAGAGGAGCCGCAGCTGTACTACGCGAAGGAGCTCGCGGGGTCGTAGCCCGGCCTGCGTGACGCCCGGCCCGCATGCGAACGGCCCTGGCCCGCTTGATCGGCGCTGCCCAGCACCGGTCAAGCGGGCCAGAGCCGATGGTGCGAGTGGCCCGCCACTAGGATGGCTCCATGACAGCCGCCCTCTCCGTCGCGTCCGAATCCGCCGCCCCGACGTTCCGGATTCGACGCGCGCGGACGAGCGACGTCGCGGAGATCAAGCGGCTCGTGGCCCCGCTTGCCGAGCGGAGGATCCTCATCTCGAAGGAATCGGTCGCGTACTACGAGTCGATTCAGGAGTTCCGCGTCGCCGAGACGCCGGACGGCGAGCTCGTCGGCTGCGGCGCCCTCCACGTCATGTGGGAGGACCTCGCCGAGGTGCGCACGCTCGCGGCCGCGGATTCGTGGCGCGGGCAGGGCGTGGGGCACGCGCTCGTCGAGCAGCTCCTCGCGGACGCGGTCGACGTCGGCGTCCAGCGGGTCTTCTGCCTCACCTTCGAGGTGCGCTTCTTCGAGCGGCACGGCTTCGAGGTCATGGCCGACCAGTCTGCCGTGGATCCCGTGGTGTATTCCGAGCTCCTTCGCTCGTCCGACGAGGGCGTCGCCGAGTTCCTTGACCTCGCACGGGTCAAGCCGAACACGCTCGGCAACACCCGCATGATCAAGTGGCTCGCAGGGCGCGCGAAAGAGTAGGCGCGCTCAGCGCGGGTGGAGCCCGGCGTCGTCGAACGTCACCTCCGCGATGATGACGCGCGAGCACTGCGGCCCCCACGGGTAGTCGACCCTCGGGCTGAACCGGAGGTGCGGATCGCCGATCGATGAGCCCGACGTGTCCTTGCCCGAGAGCGTGAGATCGATTGGGCTCTCGGTGAGGCCTTTCCGCATGAAGATCATGGCGACGAAGGAGACTGGCGACGTCGGCGGATTAATGCCGATTCCGCCTTCGGGCCGCAGCTCAAGCGGGCCCGCATTGCACACGCCGTCCTGGCAGGCCTCGCCCGTGAGGGACGCTCGATCCAAGGTTGCCGCACGGTGTTCCGGGACGTGGATCACGACTTCCGGCGCAAGCGAGAGGGCTGGGCACGCGACAGGCTGCGGCCAGCAGGCCGCGACAAACACCGTCGACAAAAGCGCCATACCGAGTGTGGATCCAAGCCTCCGAATAGGCCCCATGGCCCGGAGGCTAGGCCCACGGCCTGCTTAATTCAACCCCTGTTCGGCGTCAGAACGGCCACGGAACGGATAGGACTCTCATCCCCCGTGGAGGCCAGAAGCGTCCCAGACGACATCCGCCGAGATCCCTTTCTTGGCATTGCGGCCCGTAAGGGTGGTAGACCTTCGGTTTGAGGGTGACTTGTAGCGGTCCGACGGCCTCCCCACTGGGCGTTTTCCCCGACAGCGTGAGGTCGACAGGGCTCTCGGTGATGTTGGGGAGCCAAATGGGCATCGTCACCTCTGACAGCCGGGTCGGCCAAGGCACTGGCTGCGATGAAGACGGCGCATTGCCCGCCGGCCTGGGGAAGAGCAGGCCGTCCGTGCACTTTCCGTCTTGGCACGCCTTGTAGGCGATTGAGTTCGAGGCGAGGTTCATCAGGCGGTCTCGCGTGATCGTGACCTTCACGCCGTGGAGGGGCAAGGCGCCCTCACACAGCACACCGTGCGGATGGCACGCGGTGAGCGGCACGAGCGCGAGAACGAGCGTGACCCCCGATGCGCCGAGCTTCGAGGCTGGCTTCATGGGCGGAGATTAGGCGCCGCTCGGACGCGAATCAAGGCCGTAGCGAGGAGCCGCGCGCTCGTCATGGGTCTGAGACAAGGCTCCTCACGAGGATTACTCAACGCTCTGGTTCGATTCGCCACAATTCGGAGCCGATCCGGGCCGAATTCGGCCCGATCGGGGCGCGAATTGTGGCGTAAGCCCTCTTGCCAGTCTGGTTGTCAGCCACTCGGTTCTTGCGGAACCGGCACGTGAAGGCCCGCGAGGTCCCAGCGGACGCCGCCCGTGATCCGCTGCCCGCAGTAGGGACCGTCGGGGTAGTCGACTTTCGGCGTGATCGTCGCGTGCAGTGGCCCGACGGGCTGACCGTCCGTCGTCTTCCCCCAGACCGTGAGGTCGACCGGGCTCGTGGTGAGCGTCGGCGGGTTGACGATTGCGAACGTCTGCGGGACGGCCCCGGGGCTGGGCATCGCCGGGTGGGACGCCGCGGACGGGGAGATGGGCGGCGCGACGAGCTGGGGCGAGAGCGGCAGGTGCCCTTCCTGGCACGCTCCGTCTTGGCACGACCGGTACTGGAGGGAAGCGGGATCCAGCGTCGAAATCCGGTCCGGCGAGAACGTGATGGTGATCGCCGAGACGTATCCGACGGCGGAACACGCCGTGCTGAAGGGAGCGCACGCCGTGAGCGGGAACGCCACGAGGGCGAGCACGGCGACAAGCGAACCGACGCGATCCAGAGCGACCCGCATCCAGGCAGACTAGGCGCTCGCGGGCGGACTACGGAAGGGCCAGGCCGCCGTCGTGCTCGACGGCGAGGCCGTCCGCGAGCAGGCCGGCGACCGCGCGCTCGAGCTGCTCGGGACCCGGCGCGAGGGCGTGTAGGCGCGCGAGCTCGGCCCCCACGGGCCCGGGGTGGGCCGCGCCCCGGGGTTCGTCAAAGAGCTCGCGCGGCAGGGGGCGCGACGCGACGCGGAGCACGGCCATGACGGCCCCGCGCACCTGCCGGTCCGTGCCGTGCCAGGCCTGGCCCTTGGGGACGTACGACGGCGGGGGCTCGCCCGCGGCGCGCCACGCACAGGCATCGGCGACGGGGCACGCGACGCATCTCGGGGACCTCGCCGTGCACACGAGGGCGCCCAGCTCCATGACCGCGGCGTTCCACCGGACGGAGGCTGCGTCGTCGTCCGGGAGGAGTTCCTCGGCAAGGCGACGTTCGGCCGCCGTCAGGGACGGCGCGGGGAGCGCCTCGCCGCGCACGAGCCGCGCATGGACCCGCCGGATGTTGGTGTCGACGACGGCGGCCCGCCGCCCGAACGCGAACGCCGCGACGGCGGCGGCCGTGTATCCGCCCACTCCGGGGAGCTCGAGGAGGCCCTCCTCGGTGTCCGGGAGCTCGCCGCCGTGCTCGCGGGCGATGACAGTCGCCGCGGCGTGAAGGCGCAACGCCCTCCTCGGGTACCCCAGGCGACCCCACGCACGGACGGCCTCGCCCGCAGCTTCGGCGGCGAGGTTCGCGGGATGCGGCCAGCGCTCCATCCACTCGCGCCACACGGGGAGCACGCGCACGACGGGCGTCTGCTGGAGCATGACCTCGCTCACGAGGATGCCCCACGGAGAACACGCCGGGTCGCGCCACGGGAGCTCGCGGGCCTCGTCCGCGAACCAGCCCACGACGGCGCGGCGCACGTCGCGCGGGTCGCTCGGGGCGAGCGCGGGGCCAGAGGCGATGGCGGTCAGGGGAGCTCCTCGTGTTCCGGGTGGGCCATTCCACTCTATCCGCGCGGCGCGGCGGCGCGACCCGAGGCGGCGCGGCTCCCTAGCCTTAGAAGCATGGCAGGGCGCGGGCAGGGCAGAGGCAGCAGGGGCGGAGGTGGCAAGGGCGGAGCGGCCGGGAACGGCGCACGTCCGGGGCCACACCGTCCGAGCGCGGCGGTCTATCGCCGTCGTCGGCTCGTGGCCGCCGGGCTGCTCGTCGTCGTTCTCGTGCTCCTCGGGGGCGGAGCGTGGGCTCTCGTCCGAGGTATGGGCCACGCCAACGATCCGGCCAGGGCTGGCGGCGACGCCGGGCCGGTCTCGACGCTGGACCCGACGCCGTCGGCCAGTGCCCCGCCCGCGGCGCCCGCGACCGCCGCGGCACCTACCCCGACGTCGCCGGCCACCCCAACGTGCGATCCCGCGAAGATCGAGGTGGCCGCCGCGACCGACAAGCCCGTCTACGCGCCCACCGAGAATCCCGTGCTGACCCTCAAGGTCACGAACAAGAACGCGATTCCCTGTCCTGTGAACGTCGGGACGTCGCAGATGGAGTACCTCGTCGTGAGTGGCGCGGACCGCATCTTCGACTCGAAAGACTGCCAGTCGGACGCCGCGGACCTCGTCAAGACCATCGCCGCGGGGGCGAGCGAGACGGCGAACTTCCCGTGGCCGAGGATCCGTTCGACGGAAGGGTGCAAGGCGGTGACGGTCAAGCCGCTTCCGGGGACCTACGTGCTCACAACGTCACTCGGATCGCTTCAGAGCCCCAAGGCCGTCTTCACGCTCAAGTAGCCCACGCCTGCTGCCGGCCTTCGCAGGCTTAGGCCGGGTCCCCTCGCGGGCGGGCCCCTTCAATAACCGTCCCTTGTGGGCATAACCGTCCCCCAGACCGCGATTTAAGGGACGGTTATGCCGCTGAGGGACGGTTTTGGCTTCTGGCTGGGGTCAGAGGAAGCGGTCTAGGAGGCTCGCCTCGGCCATGCGGCTGAGGCCCTCGCGCACTGTGCGTGCGCGCTGCTCGCCGATGCCGTCGACCGTCATGAGGTCTTCGATCGTCGCCGCCATAAGGTTCTGGAGGCCGCCGAAATGGTCGACGAGCCGGTCGGCCACTGCGCGCGGAACCGGCTTGAGGCCCGTGATGAGCCGGTAGCCGCGCGGCTCGACGACGGCGTCGAGAGTCGCTTCGCCGCCCGCGTAGCCGAGGATCGCGGCGATCCGGTTGAGGTCGATGAGATCGGTCGCCGAGAGCTCGGCGAGAGCGTCGACGGCGGCGTCGATCGTCTCGGGCGTCGCGTCGTCGCCCGCGTAGTCGCGGATGACGACATCGCTGCCCGGCCCGCGCCCGACCGTGAGCTCTTCGAGCTGGAGCGAAAGCAGACGGCCGTCTTCGCCGAGCTCAAGGACGTACTGGCCGATTTCCTCCGAGATGCGGCGGACCATTTCCTGCCGCTGGAGCGTCTGGGCGACGTCGCGAACCGTCACCATGGCCTCGATCTCGAGCGCCGAGAGCGAGTTGGTGACCTGGTCGAGGCGCGCGCGGTAGCGCTCGAGCGTCGCGAGCGCCTGGTTCGCGCGCGCGAGGACCTTCTCCGAGCCCTCGAGCACATAGCGCAGCCCTCGCACATAGAGGGCGATGATCTGCATCGACTGGCTGACCGAGATGACGGGCAGGCCCGTCTGGATCGCGACGCGCTCCGCGGTGCGGTGTCTCGTGCCGGACTCGGAGGTGGGGATGGTCGAGTCGGGGACGAGATGCACGGCCGCACGGACGATCGTCTTCGCCTCGCGGTCAGTGACGATGGCCCCGTCCATTTTCGCGAGCTCGCGGAGCCGCGTGGGGGAGAAGTCGATCCCGATCTCGAAGCCGCCCGAGCAGATGGACTCGACAGTGCGGTCGAAGCCGAGGACGATGAGGGCGCCGGTGCGCCCGCGGAGGATGCGCTCGAGTCCGTCACGGAGGCCGGTTCCCGGTGCGACGCGACCCAGCGTGTCGGCTAGCACGTCCTCGGGGCTCCGAGCCATATGACATTCCCTTTCGTGGCACAGCAAAGGCACCCCACGTGGGCACTGAATCCCATGCTATATGCGTGTTCGTGCACGAAAGCGCCCCAGAATAACAATTCGGCGACGGGACCGCGGGCGGAGTCCGTCGACGGCGTTAAGACGGGGCGATGAGCAGCCCCAACGCCTCCGCGACGTGCCCCACCTCGCGCACCGAGAATCCGGGCGGGATCTCGCCCGGGCCCGTGGGGCTTGCGGGAACGATCGCGTGCGTGAAGCCGAGCCGGTGCGCCTCCTGGATGCGCCGGTTGATGCCGGGCACGGGCCGCACTTCGCCCGCGAGCCCCACTTCGCCGAAGGCGATGAGCCGCTGGGGGAGCGCCTGGCGCGTCTTGGCGGATGCGATGGCGAGGGCGACGGCGAGATCGGTCGCCGGCTCGCTGAGCTTCACGCCGCCGACGGTCGCGACGTAGCTGTCGTCCTTGTGGAGCACGCAGCCCGCGCGCTGCTGGAGGACCGCGAGGAGCATCGCGACCCGAGACGAATCGAGTCCGCTCGTCGCGCGCCGAGGCTGGCCGTTCGCGCTCTCTGCGAGGAGCGACTGCACCTCGGCGAGGAGCGGCCGGCGGCCCTCGAGCGTCACCGTGATGCACGTGCCCGAGACCGGCTCGCGCGTGCGGGAGACAAAGAGGCCCGAGGGGTCGGTGACACTCGCGATCCCGTCCTCGGCGAGGTCGAAGCAGCCGACTTCGTCCGTCGGCCCGTAGCGGTTCTTGACCGCGCGGAGAAGCCGCAGCCGGGAATGGCGCTCGCCCTCGAACTGGCACACGACATCGACGAGGTGTTCGAGGAACCGCGGGCCCGCGATCGATCCTTCCTTCGTGACGTGCCCGACGAGTAGCGTCGTCATGTTCCGGCGTTTGGCGGCCGCGATGAGCGACGCCGTGACTTCCCGGACCTGGGAGACGCCGCCCGCGCTGCCCTCGACTTCGGCGCTCGAGAGCGTCTGGACCGAGTCGACGACGAGCAGGCGCGGCTCGAGCTTCTCGACGTGGCCGAGGGCCTGCGCGAGATCGGTCTCGGCCGAGAGGAAGAGGCCCTGTGCGACGGCGCCGATGCGCTCGGCCCGCAGCTTGACCTGTGCGGCTGACTCCTCGCCCGTCACATAGAGAACCCCCGAAGGGTTGGCAGCGCCGTCCGCGGAACCCGCTGACGCCACCTTGGCCGCGACGTCGAGGAGGAGCGTCGACTTCCCGACCCCCGGCTCGCCCGCAAGGAGGATCACGGCGCCCGGCACGAGGCCGCCGCCGAGCACCCGGTCGAGCTCTCCTACGCCCGTGGGCAGGAAAGCCGCCTCTGTCGCGTCGATCTCGGCAATCTGGCGGGCCGGTTCGCGCACTGTCGCGGCCGCCGTCGTCCGGGCCACAGCGCCGCCGACCTCCTCGACGGTTCCCCACTCCTGGCACTCGCCGCAGCGCCCGACCCATTTCGCCGTCGTCCAGCCGCATTCGGCACAGCGGTAGCCGGGGGCGCGGGATGCCGTCCTGGCGGTGGTCTTCGTAGCCATAGCGCCAAGGCTAGTTGGCGGCCCCGACATTCCTGCCTCTCCTCGTTGCGCCGACCCTCTGACCTCGCCCTCCGGGGACCTGACGCCGCAACCTCAAAGGCCGGGCAGAAGAGCGACGGCGTCCTCGTGCTCGTATCCCGTCGCCTCGAGCAGGTCCACGAGCATGGGCCGGATGAGGATTACGAGCGCCTCGCCCTCGAGGCGCTCGACATGGAGCTTGCGCGGATGCGCGCGGGACGCGATGTCCTCGAGCATGAGGCCCGCGGAGCGGAGGTTGACGCGGCGCGACTCGCGGTCCCACGTCGAGAGCCCGGCGGCGACGAGGTCGAGCGACTCGGCCGTGTCCGAGAGGAGGCCGGCGATGCTCTCCGCGGCGCGCTCCGAGAGGGCCGCGTTGTTGATCGTGCTCGTGAGCCGCCGCGCCACGACCCTGCCGTTGCGCAGCGCGAGGTCGAGGTATTCGACCGCGCGCGAGAAGTCCTCGATCTCGCCCCGGTACCGCCGGTAGGCAGGCGCGATGCGCGTGACCTCGCTCGAGGACTTGAGCGTCGCACGGATCGTATCGACGAGTGCCTGCGAGCCTCGACCGCGCACGAGCGCGTGCCAGGCGCGCGTCGAGTCGCTCTCGGCCAGGGCCCCCGAGCATTCGCGGAGCATCTCGGAAAACGCCGCGACGAGCTTCTCCAGGTCGTTGCGGGGCTGGACGCGCGGATCCCGGGGGAGCAGCGCGGTGATGAGGAGGGAGACGAGGCCGCCGACGACGGCGTCGAGGCTCCGCGTGAACGGCCCGCCGACGGGCGCGGGGAGCAGGACGACGAAGAGCGACTGGATGCCCAGCTGGGTCGCGAAGATGACGCCGCGGTCGAGGAACCTCGCGACGAGCAGGGAGACCATGAGGACGACGCCGGCCTGCCAGATCCCAGCGCCGAAGAACGTCACCATGAGGTCGCCGAGGACGATTCCGAGCGTGCAGCCGACGGCGACCTCGAGGACCTTGCGCACGGTGAGGTCGCGGCCGAACCCGAGCGAGATGAGGGCAGAGGTCGCGGCAAAGATCGGTCCGACGTGCCCGAGCGCGTAGTGCGCGATGAGGTAGGCGACGACGGCGCCGACCGTCATGAGGAGCGCCGGGAGAAGCGAGGCCCGGGTGCGAGACCACCCCGCGCGCGCACGCTCACGGGCCATCGAGGGGAGGCCCGCGAGGCGCGCACGGGACTGCCGCGCTGATGCGGCTCCGTACTCGGGGGTGTCCATACACGCAGTTTAAGGAGGCAGGCTGAGGCCAACCGGGAAAATATGACGACGACGCGGCCTCGCCTCAGTGGTCTGGGCGTTCTTTTCGGGTCGTTCCGCGCCCTTCTCCGTGGAGCTCTTGGCCATTACTCAGTGCCGATGTGATGTGCAAGACATTGGCCAACGATGTTACCTGACCTCCGCCTTTCGTTCATCTTCCGTTTACCTACGACCCCGGGTTTCGTTACCTGCGGTCCCTAGCTTCGAGGGCAGTACGACTCGTACGCACCCGATGGGACGCGCATTCGCACGGCGCACCTCGATCACCCTGGAAGGGGTCAATTTCGTGAAGGCTAACCGTTTCGGCCGCCTCTCGGCCGTTGCTCTTGTTGCGGCTGGCGCGCTTGCGCTCTCCGCGTGTGGTTCCGACAACGCCACGAACACCGGCGCTGGCGCGACGTCGTCGGCCTCGGGCCCGAAGGTCACCGGCACGCTGACCGGTACCGGCTCGAGCGCCCAGGCCTCCGCGGTCGACGCGTGGAAGCAGGGCTTCACCCAGGCGAACCCTGGCGTGACCGTCCAGTACTCGCCGGATGGCTCGGGTGCCGGCCGCAAGACGTTCATCTCGGGTGCGAGCCAGTTCGCCGGTTCCGACGCCGCCATGTCGACGGAGGAGCTCACCTCGGCAAAGGCCGTCTGCGGCGCCGACGGCGCGCTCGACCTGCCCGTCTACATCTCCCCGATCGCCGTGACCTTCAACGTGTCCGGCGTCAAGGAGCTCAACCTCACCGCTGACACGATCGCGAAGATCTTCCGTGGCCAGATCACGAAGTGGAACGACCCGGCAATCGCCGCGGACAACTCCGGTGTGAGCCTCCCCGACCTCAAGATCACGCCCGTGCACCGCTCGGACGACTCGGGCACGACGCAGAACTTCACCGACTACCTTGCGAAGGCCGCTCCCTCGGTCTGGACCGACAAGTCGAGCCAGACGTGGCCGGCCTCGCTCCCCGGCGAGAACGCCAAGGGCACCTCGGGCGTCGTCAAGACCGTGACGGACACGCAGGGCGCGTTCGCCTACGCCGACGACTCGGCCGTGAGCGGCAGCCTCGGCAAGGCCAAGATCAAGGTCGGCGACAAGTTCGTGGCCCTCTCGGCCGAGGGTGCCGCGAAGGCCGTCGAGCTCTCGAAGCCGGCCGACGGCCGCGCCGCGAACGACCTCGCGCTCAGCCTCAACCGCACGCTCACGGACAGCTCGGCCTACCCGATCGTCCTCGTCTCGTACCACATCGTCTGCACGGCCTACAAGGACCAGGCCACGGTTGACCTCGTGAAGGCGTGGGAGAACTACGTGGCCTCGGACGCCGGCCAGAAGGCCGCCGCTGCCGCCGCGAAGAGCGCCCCGATCTCCTCGGCTCTGGCCGCGAAGGTCAAGACGGCTGTGGACTCCATCAAGGTCAAGTCTTAATCGAAGTCGAGTTAGCGCGCGCCCGCCCCGGACAGCTTGTTCCGGGGCGGGCCTTGCGCTGGAGGGCAGAGGACGTGTCAAGATGACGAAAGCTGCTGACGAGACCGCCCACGCTTTACCCAAGGGACCGGAAGTGACCACGACCCAGACCAAGACCCCGGAGCAGTCCGGTGGGACGCCGAAACTCTCTTCGCAGGGCGGCGCAGCGGGCGACAGGATCTTCTCGGGTGCCGCTCTGACGGCCGGAATCATCATCCTCGTCGTGCTCTGCGCAGTCGCGGTCTTCCTCGTGGCCCAGGCATTCCCTGCCCTCGTCGCTCCTCAGGACCAGATCGCGAGCGGCAAGGGCTTCTGGCAGTACATTCTGCCGCTCGTCGTCGGCACGGTGATCGCCGCCGCCGTCGCCCTCGTCATCGCAACGCCCATCTCGATCGGCGTCGCCCTCTTCATCTCGCACTACGCGCCGCGCCGAGTCGCTCAGATCCTCGGGTATGTCATCGACCTTCTCGCGGCCATCCCCTCGGTCGTCTTCGGTGCATGGGGCATCTCGTTCCTCGCTCCCGCGCTCGTGCCGGGCTACAACTGGCTTGCGTCGACACTCGGCTGGATCCCGATCTTCTCCGGCCCCGCGTCGGCGACGGGCAAGACGCTCCTGACGGCCGCCGTCGTCCTCGCGGTCATGGTCATCCCGATCATCACCTCGATCTCCCGCGAGATCTTCCTCCAGACTCCCAAGCTCCACGAGGAGGCCGCCCTCGCCCTCGGCGCCACGCGCTGGGAGATGATCCGCATGGCCGTGTTCCCGTTCGCGCGCCCGGGCATCATCAGCGCCGTCATGCTGGGCCTCGGCCGCGCGCTCGGCGAGACCATGGCCGTCGCACTCGTGCTCTCCTCGGGGCCGCTCATCGCAAGCCTCATCCAGTCGGGCAACCAGACCATCGCGGCGGAGATCGCGCTCAACTTCCCGGAGGCGAGTGGACTGAGCCTCAGCACGCTCATTGCGGCGGGCCTCGTTCTCTTCGTCATCACGCTCGTGGTCAACGTCATCGCGCGCTGGGTGATCAGCCGCCACAAGGAATTCTCGGGAGCGAACTGACATGACCACCCTGACCGCTCGCTCGCCTCGCCGTTCCGCCCTCACCCGCAACCGCCTCCCTCGCTTCGCCCCGTGGGCCTCGCTCGCCGTCGCCCTCATCGTGGGAGCGGCGCTTTCGACCATCGTGGGGTTCAATGCGTTCGGCTGGGGCATCTTCTCGGCTCTCGCGTTCACATTCGTCTTCGTCGCGTGGAGCGCGGCCGTCGAAGGCTCGCGGAAGGCGAAGGACAAGCTCGCGACGTGTCTCGTGGTCGGCGCGTTCCTCATCGCGCTCCTCCCGCTGGTCTCCGTCATCTGGACCGTGCTCGTCGAAGGCACGAAGGGCCTCGCGACCCCGGGCTTCCTCGGCACGTCGATGAACGGCGTGAGCGGCATTCAGGACAACGAGTCCGCGACCGCCGGAACCCGCGTCCTCGGCGGCATCTACCACTCGCTCATGGGCACACTGCTCATCACGCTGTGGGCAACCCTCATCTCCGTGCCGATCGGCCTCCTCACGGCCGTCTACCTCGTCGAGTACGGGAACGACGGACGGATCTCGCGGGCCATCACGTTCTTCGTCGACGTCATGACGGGCATCCCGTCGATCGTCGCGGGCCTCTTCGCCGCCGCATTCTTCGCGACGCTCTTCGGGCCCGGCACGAAGACGGGTTTCGTCGCCGCCGTCGCGCTCTCGGTGCTCATGATCCCGGTGGTCGTGCGCTCGAGCGAGGAGATGCTCAAGATCGTCCCGAACGAGCTGCGTGAGGCCTCCTACGCGCTCGGCGTGCGGAAGTGGCGGACCATCCTCAAGATCGTCATCCCGACGGCGATCTCGGGCATCGCGTCCGGCGTCACCCTCGCGATCGCGCGCGTCATCGGCGAGACGGCCCCGATCCTCGTGACGGCGGGCTTCGCGACGAAGATCAACATGAACGTCTTCGCCGACTGGATGTCCTCCCTTCCGACGTTCATCTACACGCAGATCCTCAACCCGACGTCGCCCTCGAACCCGGGTCCGAGCCTCCAGCGCGCGTGGGGCGCCGCCCTGGTGCTCATCATCTGCGTCATGATCCTGAACCTCATCGCGCGTCTCGTGGCGAAGTTCTTCGCCCCCAAGACCGGCCGCTGACCCCAAGACCCGCACCGAAACCGAAGGAAATCATGTCCAAGCGAATCGACGTCAAGGACCTGAACGTCTACTACGGCAATTTCCGTGCCGTCGAGGGTGTGAACATCAACATCGCGGCCCGCTCCGTGACGGCCTTCATCGGCCCGTCGGGCTGCGGCAAGTCGACGTTCCTCCGGACGCTCAACCGCATGCACGAGGTGCTCCCGGGCGCCCGCGTCGAAGGCCAGGTGCTCCTCGACGGCGACGACCTCTACGGGCCGGGCGTCGATCCCGTGGCCGTCCGCTCGCACGTCGGCATGGTGTTCCAGCGGCCCAACCCGTTCCCCACGATGTCGATCCGCGACAACGTGCTGGCGGGCGTCAAGCTCAACGGCAAGAAGCTCTCGAAGGCGGACTCGGAGGCCCTTGTCGAGTCCTCGCTGCTCGGCGCCAACCTGTGGAACGAGGTCAAGGACCGCCTGGACAAGCCGGGTTCGGGCCTCTCGGGCGGCCAGCAGCAGCGGCTGTGCATCGCGCGCGCGATCGCGGTGAAGCCCGACGTCATCCTCATGGACGAGCCGTGCTCGGCCCTCGACCCGATCTCCACGCTCGCAGTCGAGGACCTCATCAACGAGCTCAAGGAGAAGTACACGGTCGTCATCGTGACGCACAATATGCAGCAGGCTGCGCGCGTCTCGGATAAGACGGCGTTCTTCAACATTGCGGGCACGGGCAAGCCCGGCAAGCTCATCGAGTACGCCGACACGACGGCGATCTTCAACAACCCGAAGGAAAAGGCGACCGAGGATTACGTCTCGGGCCGCTTCGGGTGAGCCACTGAGCACAAAGAGGCGAGGATTCGGACGGTGTCCGGATCCTCGCCTCTTTTCTTGCGCCCGGCGTCCCAAGCCAGAAGTCGAGCCGTCAGGCGGCCGGTTCTTCAGCCCGTAGGCCCTTCTCGTTGCGAGGTCGGCCGTGTTCTGGTCTCGATCACCGCGGCAGCGGAAGCCCCGCGAAGACGCACACGACCCCCGCGCCGGCCGCGGCGAGCAGCGTGGTCACGACGCCGCGGCGGGCGAGGAGGAGGACGACGCCGACCGCGAGGATCGCGAACTGCCACCCCTGGGTCAGGGCCATGGCGAGCGGGATCGCGGATCCGAGGATCGCCCCGATCGCGGCTGGCCCCGCGCCATCGAGGAAGGCCCGGGCGGCGGCGTTCCCGCGGAGGCGGTCGAAGCGTTCGGCGCCGATGAGGACGAAGGCGAACGACGGCGAAAATGCCACGAGCGAGGCGAGGATCCCCCCGGGGATGCCCGCCACCGCGTAGCCGACGACCGCCACGGTCTGCACGACGGGCCCCGGGGTGATCTGCCCGAGGGCGACGGCGTTGAGGAACTGGGCGTCGCTCATCCAGTGATAGCCCGAGACGGCGTCGGCCTGCATGAGGGGGATGATGACGAAGCCGCCGCCGTAGGAGAGCGCCCCGACCTTGAGCGCGACCCAACACAGGGCCGCGAGGCTGCCCACCGCGATGCCCCCCGCCGCGACGGTCGGCGTGCCGAGGAAGGGGACGGCCGCGAGCAGGGGGATGCCGAGGGCAGAGTCTCGGTTGAGCGTCTCTGCCGCTTCGATCCCGAGCTCGAGCGCGCCGCACGCGAGGAGCACGACGACGAGCCACGGCCCGATCGTCGCCGCAGCGAGGGCCCCGGCCGCAGCGTAGAGGACCCAGCGGAGTCCCGAGCGGCGGCGCTGCCAGCTCGCCGGGACAAGGGAGACCCCGGCCTGGAGGGCGACGGCGGCGACGGCGGCCCCCGCCCCGGCACCGGAGGCGAGGACCCACCTCGGCGGGCTGCTTTCGAGGAAGAGGGCCGCGAGGGCGAGAATCACGATGAGGCCCGGGACGATGAACGCCGCGCCGCCGGCGAGGGCCCCGAGCCAGCCGCGGACTCGCGACGCGCAGTAGATCGCGAGCTGCGTTGAGGCCGGTCCGGGGAGCAGATTGCACGCCGCGATGGCGTCCTCGAAGTCGGTCGCGCCGATCCATTTCCTCCGCTCGACGCACAGCTGACGGAGGAGCCGGATGTGCGCGGGCGGGCCGCCGAAGCCGATGCAGCCGATCCGGCCCCATTCGCGGATGACCGTCCCGAGGCTTGGCGCCCCGCTGTGGGCCGGCGCAGGCGTGCTCACTGCGCGAGCGGGTCGAGCGCGAGCGCGAACACGAAGCCGAGGGCGGCCGTCGCAAGCGGGGTTGCGAGCCAGAAGAGGATGAGCCGCACCAAGAGCCGGCCGTTGACGGCCGCGTAGCTTTGGTTGCTGCCCGCGCCGAGGATCGAGGCCGTGACCGTATGAGTTGTCGAGAGCGGCCAGCGGAGCCCGAGGGCACCGAAGAACAGCATGGCGGTCGTGACGAGCTGGGAGACGAAACCCCGCAGGGGGTCCGTGCGCACGAGCCGGTTGCTCAGGGTGTACGTGATGCGCCAGCCGCCCGCGAGCGTTCCGATGCCGAAGACGAGCGCGGAGAGCGAGATGATCCACGGCGGCACGGCGTTCCAGTCCACCCCCGAGCCGAGCGTCGCGAGCGCGAGCACCGCGATGACGCGCTGGCCGTCCTGGAGACCATGGCCGAAGGCGACCGCCGCCGTCCCAACCGACTGTGCGGCCCGGAGCACGGTGTGGGCCTGGCTCGGCTGGCTGTAGCGAGCGAGCCACGTGACGAGGCTCGTGAGGAAGAAGGACACCCCGAACGCGAGGAGCGGGGAGATGAGGAGCGGGAGCCAGACCTGGAGCCACAGGACCGTTGCCAGGCCGTCCTCCGCGCCGTGCCCGCGCAGGAGCGACGCGAGGCTTGCACCCACGAGGCCGCCGGCGAGGGCATGCGTGGACGACGACGGGTAGCCGCGCCACCACAGAAAAACGTTCCACAGGCTCGCGCTCGCCAAGGTGGCGAGGAGCAGCACGAGCCCTCGGGCGCCGTCGGGCGCTGTGAGCCAGCTGCCGCCGAAATAGGTGAGGAGCCACGCACCCGTGACGACTCCAGCAACGTTGAAGGCCGCGGCGAGGACGACGGCGATGCTCGGCGTGAGCGCGCGCGTGCGGACTGTGAGCCCCACGGCGGTCGAGGCATCGCGGAAGCCGTTGAGGAACCCGAAGACGCACGTGAACCCGACCACCGCGACCGTGAGCGCAAGGATCACGTCACGATTCCTTGACGATGATCCGGCCGACGCGGGCGGCGACATCGCGGAGCGCGTGGGCCGCGGCGACGAGCGCCCTCGCCATCTCGACGTTGCGCGCGTACGCACCGAGCGAGAGCTCTCGCATCGACTGGCCGCTCCAGACCCGGTGCGTGTGATTCGCGCGCTTCGCGAGGCGGAGCATCTCGATCCAGTAGTCCTCGAGGTCGTCGAGCCGGTTGAGGCCGCGCATCGCAGCGACCGTGAGCTCGGCCTGCCGGTTGACGATCTCGAGTTGGTCCGACGCCTCGCGCGCGATCCGATCAAGCCGGTTGACGACCGTCACCTCGCCGACCGCGACGAGCTCCTCTACCGCGCTGCCGAGTCCTTCTGAGAGGTCCAGGAGGTCTTCGCGGGGGAGCGGGTTGACGAAGCTCGTGCGGAGCTGGGTGAGGAGCGCCCGCTGGAGCTCTGCCGTGCGGGTGTCCACCTTGACGAGCTCGTCGAAGATGCGTTCGCGGTCCTGACGCCGGGCCCCGAACATCTCGGACAGGACCTGGACGGCGAGGACTGATTGCTGGGCGATGTCGGCGAGGAGCTCCAGCGCGGCCGTCTCCTGAGGGAAGAGGCGCAGCTTCATGGATTCTCTTCCGTGAGGGCCGTTGGGGGCCGATGACAGGTCCGGCGGGGGCCGGTACAACGCATGGTACGCGACGAAGGTAAATCGCCCGCGAGCGCCGTGGGCGGTCATCGCGGCTGCGAGGCGACGATCACATTTCCCTGCGGATCCGAGAAATGGAGCGAATGCCCGTCGGCGTCCCGCCGCTCGGCCCACACGTCGACGCCGCGTGCGACGAGGTGCCGCCGCAGCCGGATGAGGTCCTCCGTGAGCATGACCAAGAGGGGACGATGGCCCGCCTGACGGCCGACGAGCGCCGCCTCGTGCGGGCTGCTCGGCGCCATGAGCCATACCCCGAGCCCTGGGGTCGGGGCGGGCGGCTCGTCGGGGCGTTGCGGGGGATGCGGACGGTCGCTCGCCACGACGTCGAGGCCCAGGACGTCCCGGTAGAACGCGAACGACGCCTCGGCGTCGTCGACAAGGACGACGACATGACCGCATGACACAAAGCTCTTCCCCCACATGGACGCCAAGCGTAGCGCCGCCCTCCGACACGGAGACCACGGGACGGGGCCGTCCTCGGGGTCGGCGCAACCGGATTCTGCTATCCGCCCCACCCGATGTGCGTCATGATGGCACGACGACGGACTCAAAGAGAACAAGGGACAGGAAGCAGAGAAAGGCCTGGGGTTGTTCGACCAGGAAATCCAGCGCGTTCTGCGCTACGTCGCGCGGGGCCTCGGCGTCCGTGTTGTCGGCGCGCCCGGAAGCGGACGGACGAGCGTCGCGCGCGGGGTGATCTCGCAGCTCGAGGAGCGGGGCGCGAAGGTCTATCCGATCTTCGCCGACCCCGCGCTCGAATCCGTGCCGTTCGCAGGGATCCTCTCGCTCGGCCTCAAGCTCCGATCCCGCCCGATCGACATCCTCGCGGCGTCCGACATCCTGGCGGAGGAACTCTCCCGCCCGGGCCTGCGCGTCCTCGCCGTCGACGGCGTCGAGAGCCTCGACCACGAGTCGCTCTCCGTCATCGACATCGCCCACAAGCGCCTCGGGGTTCCCATCGTCGTGACGAGCAGCGACGTCCCGTTCCAGTCCGCCTCGTCGGCGACGGCGACGGCGGTGCTCGGGCGGTGGGCCCAGGCCACGGTGTCGATTCCGCCGCTGCGCTACGAGCAGGTCAACGCGCTCGTCGCCGAGATCCTCGACGCGCCCGTCGACGTCGACGTCGCCGCGCGGATTCTTGCCAAGTCGGGCGGCAACCTGCGGCTCGCCGTCCGAATCGTCGAGACGGCGCTGCTCGGCGAACGGCTCGCCCTCCGGGACGGACGATGGTGCCTCAACGGGCCGACGCTCATGACCGATCACCTCAACGGAACCGTCGAGGGGCTCCTCCACGGGCTCAGCCGAGACGAGTTCCGGGCGCTCAACACCGTGTCCCTCCTCGGCACGTGCCCTGTGGACCGCCTCGTCGACGCCATTGGCGCGGAGGTCCTCGATGCTCTCGAGCACCGCGGCCTTGTCTCGGTCGTCCCGGGGCCGGACGGCGCCCTCCTCGCCTCGGTGTTCCCGCCCGTCGTGGACGAATACCTCCGGGAGCACATCGGCTCGTCGCGCCGCATCCTGCGCCGCGCCATGACCGAAAGGTTCGCTCCGCCGTCGTCGTCTGCGCCGGCCGCCCCGCCAGGCGCTGTCACGCGGATGGACGACGCCGCTCCCTCGATCGCCGCGCTCCGGGCGGAAATGCGGGGCAACCACGCCGCGACGGCACAGTACTTCCGCAGCCGCCTCGACGCGCTCGTGCACCTTCATTACGGCACCTGGGAAGCCGAGCGCACGCTCGCGAACGCCGTCGCCTTCCTCCAGGTCTACTGGGGCGCGCCGGTCGACCGCGCCCGCGTCCAAGCGGTCTTCGAGCACACCGATACGAACGACGGCGACCCCGCCGACGTCTTCTTCTTCTCGCTGACCCACTCCGTGTGGATCGTCCTGAGCGAGGGCGACGTCGACAAGGCCCGCGGAATCATGGACCGCCTCGCCGCGGACGTGCCCGGATGGGCGGCCGAGGCCGAGGCCTGGGCCCTCATGCTCGAGGCCGGGTATCGCGGCGAGCAGGCGGACATAGGCGCCGCGCTCGCAGGACTCAGGACCCAGAACCCGTCGAGCGGTGTCACGGCCACCGTGCGCGGGCTGCTCGAGGTGTACCGGTTCCACCCCGAGGCCGCGCTCGACGTCATCGACTCCGCCCCGGGCTTCGAGACGCTGCCCCGATTCGAGCCGGTCATCCGCGGCCTCGCGCTGTTCGCGAGCGGACGCGTCGACGAGACGATCGCCTACGCGCTCGAGCGCCGGCGGGACGCTCTCCAGGCGGTCGACCAGTTCAGCCTCGTGACGCAGAGCTACGTCGCGGCGGTCGGAATGCTCTATCGCGGCCTGTTCGACGAGGCGGAGTACCTCATGGGCTCGGCCTTTGCGGTCGGCCGGCCCGGCTTCCTCCTCGAATCGTTCTACAACGCGATGCTCCGGCTTTCGTCCCTCCGCGAGGGAGGGGCGCCGGCTGCCCTGGGCGGGCAGGCGGGCGTCGGCGCGCGGGATGTCGGCCCGCTTCCCGGGGTGGGGAAGGGCGTGTACGAGCTTGTCACGCGGCGCCCCGAGAGCGCCGACGCGTTCGACGGCGAGGCGAGCCGCCTCATCGACGAGAACCTCGCGCACGGCTTCGTGTTCGAGGCGGCCTACTCGGCCCTCCTGTGCCTGTGCCTGCTCCCGGGGCCCCGCGTGCTCGGGATGGTCGAGGCCATCATGTCGGAGCGGGGCGTCACCCGATACGATCAGCTGTTCGCCTTCGCCCGAGCCGTGATCGAGGGGGATACCAGGCGGCTCGAGCAGCTCGTTGCGGACTACGTCCCGGCCGACGACGGGTATCAGGTGGCCATGCTGTTGCGCGGCGGCGCCACTCGGCACCGCCTTGCGGGAAATTCGCGGGCCACCGCCGCGGCCGAGCGCGCAGTGAAGGATTTCGCGGCCATCGCGGGTCCGGACGCGCGCTTCATGGCGCTCGAGCCCGAGCGGCCGGGTCCGCTCACGGTGCGCGAGACTGAGGTCGCGCTCCTCGCGGGCCACCGGAGCAACCAGGAGATTGCCACGCTGCTTCGCGTGAGCGTGCGCACGATCGAAAGCCACATCTCGAACGCGCTCCGCAAGACGCACACGACGAGCCGGGCTGGCCTCTCCGAGCTCGTCCGCGAGCTCGGAGAAGAGAATGGCTCCGCGACCGCTTCCCCGCACGAGCGGGTACTGAGGCCGCGAGCCGCCGACCACTGAGATCGATGCCGCTTCCACTGGGACGTGGCACGGAATCTGCGGATCGACACTGAGGGCGGAGATCCGAAATGCGCCGTTTCCGGGGACGAGGGGCGGCTTCCGCCTCCGTGTGGTGCTGAGGCTGCTGCGCCCACCAACACTGAGATCAGCTGATTTCTCCACTGAGGCGCCGAATTCGAGTCGTACCCTCAGTTGTTGGCTGCGAGCACTCCTATGCCCGGATTCTGGGGCATGTGCGTCGCTTCGCAGCGAGCGATCCTTGATGCCGACGCGGAAGGCACCACGTAGTCGAGGCGGTGAGACTGCCGAGACTGCCGCCGGTGCCGCGGAGGCCGAGGGTGCATGGGGGGCAAGCAACGCAAGAAAGGTCTTCGGAGTTGTTTGAGCATGAAATCGCCCGGGTTCTCGCGTATGCGGAGCGCGGACTCGGTGTCCGGATCGTCGGCGCGCCCGGGAGCGGGCGAACGAGCGTGGCACGGAGGGTCATCGACGAACTAGAGGATGAGGGTACCCGGGTCTACGGTATCTTCGGCGCGCCATCGCTCCTTTCCGTGCCGTTTGCGGGGATCCTCTCGCTCGGCTTGGACCTGCGATCGCGGGCCATCGGGATCCTCGGCGTGTCCGATCTCCTTTCGGAGCAGCTGTCCCGGCCCGGGCCACGGGTCCTCGTCGTCGACGACGCCGAAAACGTGGATCGCGAGTCGCTGTCCGTCATCGACATCGTCCAGAGGCGCACGCAGGTGCCGCTCATCGTCACGATCGGCGAGTCGCCGCTCCATCTGACGACGCCGGCCCTCGCCTTAGGTCGTCTGCCCCAGGCGACGGTGCCGATCCCACCGCTCCGCTACGACCAGATCAACGCACTCGCCGCGACGATGCTCGGGGCGGCCGTCGACGTTGACGTCGCCGCGCGCATCCTCACGAAATCGGGCGGCAACCTGCGGCTCGCCGTGCGAATCATCGACACAGCGGTGCTCAGCGAGCGGCTCGTTCTCCGTGACGGCAAGTGGCGCATGGCGGGGCAGACCCTCCTCAACGAGCACCTCTCGAGCACGGTCGAGGAGCTCCTGCAGGGCATCAGCCCCGAGGAATTCACGGCCCTCAGCACCATCTCGCTGCGCGGGCCGAGCGCCGTCGACCATCTCGTCCACGCGCTCGGCGCCGAGGTGCTCGACGGGCTCGAGCACCGCGGCCTCGTCTCTGTCGTCCCGGGCCCCGACGGGACCCTCCTCGCATCGGTGTTCCCGCCCGTCGTCGAGGACTATCTCAAGGGGCACATCGGCAACTCGCGCCAGATTCTGCGCAGCGCGATCACCGACAACTTCCTCGCGCCAGCGCCCCCGCCCGAGAACGCCGAGCCGGACGACACCTCGGTCCTCACCATGGTCACCGCGCTCAGGGCCGAGGCGAAGGGCAACGACTTTGCGACAACCCGGTACTTCCATCGTCGCCTCGAGGCGCTCGAAAAGCTTTTCTACGGGAGGTGGGAGGCCGAGCGGAGCATGGCGAACGCGGCCGCCTTCCTGAGGGTCTACTGGGGCGCGCCCATCGACAAGTTCCGCATCCAGAGCGTCTTCGAGCACACAGACCCCGTCTATCACGACCCGGGGGACTTCCTGTTCTTCACGATGACGAAGGCGCTGTGGGAGGTCGTCACCGGGGGCGACATCGACCATGCGATCTCGCTCGTAAGGCAGGTCGCCAAGGCGGAGCCGGAGTGGGCCGCGGAGGCCGAGGCGTCCGCGCTGTTCATCGAGGCCTCCTATCGCGGGGTGCCCCGCAACGTCGACAAGATCCTCGCGCGACTCAAGAGCCGGAACCCGACGAGCGGCATCGTCGAGGCAGTCAAGGGGATCGTCGCCGTCTACCGGTTCAACCCCACGGCCGCGCTCGGAGCGCTCGACTCTGCGGGAGGCTTCGACATGCTTCCGCGCGTCGAGCCCGTCATCCGTGGCCTCGCCCTGTTTGCGAGCGGCCGCGTGGACGAGGCACTCGTGCACGCCCTCGAACGCCGCCGAGACGCCCTCAAGACCACCGATCAGTTCAGCCTCGTTGCCCACAGCTACGTCGCCGCGCAGGCCCTCCTCTACCGCGGGCTCTTCGACGAGGCCGAGTACCTCATGGGGTGGGTGTTCTCCCTCCGCCGGCCGGGCTTCCTCGTCGACTCGCTCCACAACGCGATGCTGCGGCTCGCATCCCTCCGCGGCGGAGCGGGGATCCCCCCGCTCGCCGCGCAGGCGGACAAGGAGACCCCGGCCGTCGGGCCGCTGCCCGGGACGGGGACCGGGGTCTATGACCTTGTGTCCCGACGGCCCGTGAGCGCCGACTGGTTCGACGACGCGGCGAGCCGGCTCGTGGACGAGCAGCTCGAGCGCGGGTACACGTTCGAGGCCGCGATGGCCGGGCTGTTCTTCCTGTGCCTCCTCCCGGGGCATCGGCTCAGGGAACGGGTAGAGCGGCTGCACCGCTCGACCAAGGCGTGGCGGCACGATCAGCTCCTGGCGATCGCGGACGCCGTCCTCTCGCGGGATACTCGCCGGCTCGAGAGCCTCCTGCTCGGCTATCGCCAAGACGGCGACGTCTATCAGGCGACCATGCTCCTGCGGGGCGCGGTCAAGCGGTATCGGCTCGCGGGCGAGCCCATCGTCGCGATCGCGATCGAGCGGGCCACCGATTCCTTCGTCGCCCGGTTTCCGACTGATGCGCAGTACCTGGTGTTCGAGCCTGAGGTTCTCGGGCTCACCCTCACGGGGCGCGAGGCGGAGGTCGCGCTGCTCGCGGGGTCGCGGACCAATCAGGAGATCGCCGAGCAGCTCGGCCTGAGCATCCGCACGGTCGAGAGCCACATCTCCAACGCCCTGCGCAAGACGAATACGACGACGAGGCGAGCGCTGTACGAAGTGGTCCGCGACGTGCGGGACATGAACGCTCCGTGAGGAGCCGGTTCATCGGGGGAAGCTTAGAGCGTCGAACCGGGACCGCCTCTCGGCGGATGGCCGCTCAAGGCGGCTAAAAGTTGGAGCCCGGGGGTGCCGCGGTCCGACGCCACCTTCAGTCTTCTACGGGCTCCGCCTCTAGTCAATCTTGACGCGGTGTGGTTGGACGCGTTACGCGGGGCCTCTCCCGGTCAGTCGAGCTGCCCGCGTCGCCACGCGCTGGCCGAGGCTTCAAGGTCCTCGGCGGTTTTGACGAGCTGGTGCGCGTTGCGGGTGAGCTTGGACGCATGGGCCGAGTTCGCCAGGTCGGCGCTGTCGGCGAGCGTCGCCTGGCCGAGCGCGATGACGCGGCAGAACGCCGCCGAGCGCTCGAGCGCGACGTCGAAGTCGCCGTCGAACGCTCCGGACAGGATGGCATCCGCCATCGTCGTCAGCTCCTCCGCCCCCGGGGGCTCGGCGACGCCGGCGACGACGTGCGAGACCTGCGCCGTGTCCTTGCCCGCCTTGAAGTACACCGAGATGCGCTCGGGATCGCTTCGTGTGGCCGCGCGCAGGGCATAGAGGCGCCACAGTGCGCCGGGGAGCGAGCGGGCGGGGCTCTCCGCCCACATCTCAGCGATCGCGTCGAGGCCCTGCTCGTCGGCGAGCCGGACGAGCCGACGCGTGATCTCCGGGTCGTCGCTCTCGCGCCCGCGCCGCACGAGGGCCTGGGCCGCGAGGTGCGCGGCCTCCGAGACCCGTGCCGGGTCAGCCCCGCCCGCGAACGGTTCGAAGTCGATCGGCGCGAACGGCTTCGGCTTGTGCGGCCTGATCGGTCCGTTTCCTGACTGTTCGCTCATGTTTGTACGGTACTCCTCCGCCGCCCGCGTGCCCATGCACTCGGGCGGCCCCAGCGGCGGCCTGGAGGCGGCCGCGGAACGACGCCGCCGGGCCCGCTGCGCTAGAGTACTGGTGATCGGTCAAACCGGTTTGGGGCCTTTAGCTCAGTTGGTAGAGCAGCGGACTTTTAATCCGCGGGTCGTGGGTTCGAGACCCACAGGGCCCACCACGATTGCGGTGGACGCAACCACCGAACTGACCGCCTGAACAACCCGCGTTCTAGTCGGTTTCGGGGTGTCAGGCGTGCAGTGGCAGGCGTCCGTGAATGAAGTCGGAGAAGGGGAGCTTTGAGGTGAGGCCGCCGGCACCGCGCACGGTGATGCGGTCCTCGCCGAGGTTGACCACGGTCGTGCACAGCGTCATCAGCGGGTCGCTTCCGGCTGCCGTGCGGAACACCCCAGGACCGGATAGCCCCTTCAGGAACCAACTGTCGTCGGGCTCGGCGTCGGGCAGTCCAATTCGCTCAAGCAGGGTTCCGCGCGCGACGCTTTCCGAGAAGCCGCCCAGCTGCCGGGTCGGGTCCTCGGGGGTGGCAGCGACAGGCTCATCCAGGGCGGCGGGAAGCCTGCGGAGGTGGTTGGAATGCCACTGCAGAGGCTGCCTCTCGGAAATTTCGGCAATGTCGACTAGGCCGGCGGCGGTTTCCACCTGCGCCGCCCGCCCGTCCGCGGAGGATCCAATGGTCACGGCGAATCCGCCGGCCATCGGGTGTGCCTCCAGGTATTCGAGCGCTGTCGTCAGATTGGGCGCGGACTGCAGGGACCGTATCACGAAGTGACGCCCGGGGCTTGGACTCGGATGGGCTACCTGGATGTGGTTGATGCCCCACACTAGGCCGTTCGAGGTTGCCGTGAAGGCATTCGAGGGCAGGAAACCGGGGTACCACTGGGCCGTGACGGTCGGCTCGCCGTCGATCGCGAGGGTGACGAACATCAGCTGACCTTCGAGCGCGGGCGCGGCATCTTCATTGTGCGCGAGGACCGTGTTCCGGCCACGCCAGACCAGGTCCGAGCATCCCGTGCCGTCGCTGCTGCCGAGGTCCCCGCGCAGGTTGGCCAGCAGCAGCGAGTCGGCATCAATCTCAGCGCCGCGCGCGAGGGCCGCGAGCTCGGCGAGGCCGGTCGGATGGTACCGTCTGGTCGCCGCGGCCACCCGGGCATAATTGCGGGCGCCGGTGCCCGCGGATACCCAGCGGCTCAGCCCCTCGCGCTCCGGCATCCCCTCCTGCACGGCGTGGATGTTCTCCTTGGCGGCTCTGCCGAGGGCAGCGAACACGTCGAGGCGTTCGCCGCTCAGCACAAGCCAGCGCAACCCGGCGATCTCTTGCTCTACTACCAGTGCCGGCATGGGCAACTCCTCTGAACCGTGTTGGATCCCCTCCGCAGACTAACGATGCAACTGGTGTTGGCATTTAGCCGCGCATATGCAACTCTAGTTGCCATCTTGAATTTTGTCAGGTGGATCACATCGCACCTGGACATGACCCGCAACAGAGCGAGGATCAGATGAACTCCCAGATTTCCACCCCACGAGCCGGAGCCCTCCGCCACGCGCTCGGCAATCGTCAGATGTCAATGATCGCGATCGGAGGCGTGATCGGCGCGGGGCTCTTCGTGGGCAGCGGCAGCGCGATCGGCATGGCCGGTCCGGCGGTGCTCGTCGCCTATGCCGCGATCGGCCTGCTTGTGGTCCTGGTGATGCGGATGCTGGCCGAGATGGCCGTGGCTGCCCCCGGCAGCGGCTCGTTCGCCACCTACGCCACCCGCGAGTTCGGCCCCTGGGCGGGCCTGTCCATCGGGTGGCTGTATGCCTACCAGTGGATGGTCACCATCGGGTTCGAGGCCATCGCCGGGGCCTCGATCGTGCACCGACTCCTGCCGCCCATTCCGACGTGGCTGGCCGCGCTCGTGATGCTGGCCTCGCTCATCGCGGTCAACTTCGGCCGCGTCGAGTCGTTCGGAACCTTCGAGTTCTGGTTCGCGATGATCAAGGTCGCCGCCATCGTGGCCTTCCTGCTCGTCGGCCTGGCTGCCATTCTGGGCCTCTTCCCCGGATTCGCCGCTCCGGGCCTCTCGAACCTGACCGGCCAGGGCGGCTTCGCCCCGGAAGGATGGGGGCCGGTTGCCATGGCGTCGCTCGCCGTCTTCTTCTCCTACTTCGGCACCGAGGTGGTCACGATCGCAGCCGGAGAGGCCAAGGATCCCGCCAACGCGGTACGCCGGGGCATCAACAGCGTGGTCTGGCGCATCCTGCTGTTCTACATCGGCTCGATCTTCGTCATCGTGATGCTCCTTCCCTGGAGCTCCACGGAGGTCGCCGCGAGCCCCTACGTCGCGGTCCTGAACGAGCTCCACATCCCCGGCGCCGCCGTGTTCATGAACCTGGTCGTGCTCACCGCCGTCCTCTCGTGCCTGAACTCAGGGATCTACTCGTCCTCGCGCATGATCCATGCCATGGCGCTGCGCGGCGAGACGCCGAAGGCCTTCACCCGGGTCAACCGCCACGGCGTGCCGACCGCAGCCGTGATCCTGGGTTCCGCCGGCGGCCTCGCCACGATCGTGGCCAACTACTTTGTACCGAGCGACTCCGTCTACCAGTTCCTGCTCAACTCCTCAGGCTCGGTGGCCGTCGTCGTCTACTTCGGTATCACCCTGACCCAGCTGCGCTTCCGCACCCGGGTGGACCGAAGTGACCCCGGCAGCCTCCGGGTGAAGATGTGGGGCCACCCCTACCTCAGCGTCCTGGTGCTGGTCGCCCTCCTGGTGGTCACCGCGGGGATGCTGGTCTCCGCCGACACCCGGCTCTCCCTTGCCCTCACCCTGCTGGTGACCGCCATCGCCGTCGCGGCGGGCATCCTCACCCAGGTGACCCGGCGCCGCGGCGCTCCGGCCGAGGAGGAACCGATGGAGCAGCTGGATGGCCAAGCCATATGATGCAACTACAATTGCAAGCTAGACTTTCAAAGCAAGCAGAAGTGCACTAGAAGGGCCCTCAATCGATGACGATGCATTCCGCCACGCTGGCGATCAATGAGAGGCTGCAGGCCAAGAAGGCAGCCGGAGAAAAGGTGCTGCACCTCGGATTCGGCGAAGCCGGACTGCCCGTCCCACCGAACGTGGTCCAGGCCCTGGCCTCCTCGGCCGCCATGAACTCGTATGGCCCCGTGGCAGGATCCCAGCAGGCGCGCGAGGCCGCGGCCGGGTGGTTCACCCGCCGGAGGCTCGAGACCGACTGGACCCAGACCATCCTCGCCCCCGGGAGCAAGGCCCTGCTGTTCGCGCTCTTAGCGGCGATCCCCGGCGACGTGGTGCTTCCCCGCCCGTCGTGGGTCAGCTATGCGGCCCAGGCTGCGCTGCTGGGCAAGGACGTGGTGTGGGTGCCGATCCCGGAGCGATCTGGCGGCATACCCGACCCGGATCTGCTCGAGGAGGCGCTGCGCGCCGCCAGGGCCGAGGGCAAGAACCCGACATCGCTGGTGATGACGGTCCCGGACAACCCGACCGGAACCGTCGCCGAGGCCGAGGACATCGCAAAAGTGTGTGCGGTCGCCGAGCGCCACGGGCTGGCGATCATCTCGGATGAAATCTATGCCTCGATGGTCCACGACGGCTCGGCCCCGAGTCCGATCAGCTGCCTTCCGGAGCGCACGGTGATCACCACCGGCCTGAGCAAGTCCATGGCATTGGGCGGGTGGCGGATCGGCTTTGCCAGAACACCGGACAATGCCTGGGGCCGGCAGCTCATGGAAGCCGTGGTCGGCATCGGAAGCGAGGTCTGGTCGGGCCTGGCTGCCCCGATGCAGGCCGCCGCTGCCTATGTCCTCGGGGATGAGCCGGAGGTCCTCGCACACATCGAGAAGTCTCGCGTTCTCCATGCGCGGGTTGCCCGGGCGGTTTACAGCGAGTTCCGCGCCGCCGGGGCGGCATGCCGTCCGCCGAAGGCCGGGTTCTACCTGTACCCGGACTTCGCACCCGTGGCCGATGCGCTGGAACTCCAGGGCATCGGCACCGGATCGCAGCTGAGCACGGCGCTGCTGGAGCGGTTCGGCGTCGGCGTGCTGCCCGGCGTCGCCTTCGGCGACGACGACAGGGGCCTGCGCGCCCGAGTCGCCACGAGCCTGCTCTACGGCGTCAGCGACGAGGAGCGATGGGCCGCACTCAACAGCGAGGACCCAACCTCCCTGCCGTGGATCGCAGGCTCGCTGGCGCACTTGCGCGGTGCACTGGCGCAGCTCACTGGTAGGGTTGCTGCGGCGGTCGACTGAGGCCAGTACCCAAACTGAGCCCATTCGCGCCGGATCTTCGGAGGTGTCGAGTGGACCAGGCAGGCCCCACAGCTCCGCAGTCTTACGCGGCGCTGCGGGACCTCCTGCACGAGCGCATGCCCGATCTGGCCAAGGGACAGCACAGGGTCGCCGAGCTCCTGCTGACCGATCCAGAGGGCACCGCCTTCCGTACGATCGCGCAGACCGCCGAGCTCGCCCAAGTCCACCAGTCCTCGGTGGTGCGATTCGCCAAGAGCCTGGGCCTGGACGGCTACCCTGCGCTGGTCCGCCTATGCCGTGAACACCTGAGCGATCAGGCGCACATGGTCAGGCGCTTCGACCAGGCGCAGCGGGACTCCAAGCCGGAGAACCTGCTCGCCACGGTGGTCGACCACGACCAGCAGAATCTCGCACGCACCTTCGCGCGTATCGATCCCGTCCAATGGGCGGCAATTGTCGAGCTCGTCGCGACCGCACCACGGGTGCACGTCATCGGGCTGCGCAAGTGCCTCTCGGTGGCCCAGCTCCTTGCCTATCTGCTTCGGCTCGTGCGTCCCCGCGTGCATCAGCTCGCGCCAGTGACCGGGCAACTGGCCGACGAGCTCCATGAGCTAGAGGCCGGCGAGGTCTTCATCGCGATATCGATCCGGCGCTACACCGCCGACACCGTGAATGCCTTGGAGGCTGCCCGTCGACGCGGCCTCACCACGATCGCGCTCACCGACAACGCCGCCTCGCCACTGTCCAACCAGGCCCAGCACACGCTGCTCGTCGACTGTGAGGGCGTGACCATCCTGCGGTCCCTCACGGCGTTCGTCTCCCTCGTCCAGGCCCTTTCGACCGCCGTCGCACTGTATCTGGGTACTCGAAGCCGCTCTGAACTCATTGTCGACGAGGAAATGCTCGCGGACCTGCACGTCTACACGGACGAACCCGGCCTTCGCGACACCGAGACCTAACCTATCGAAGCGTGAGATCTCGCCGCGGAGCTCGTCCCCTTGTGCCGGGATCTCACGTTTCGGCCCGAGGGGACTGGACGTCACCTGGGTGGGGGTTCACCGATTCGCGTTCGACGGCGGGGCAGGGCACTTTCACGATCGTCGCCTCGGCCGAGTCGAGCCCGAGCAGCATCCGGATGCCGGCGGCGCCGAGCTCGTAGTACAGCGCGAGGTTGCCCGCATAGCCCTGGCCACTGTAGGAGAGAGCGGCTTCGCCCTCGCCGGATACGGCGCGATCCGGGAGCACGGGATCAGTGACCGGCCCACCCAGGATGTGGACCTCTTCACCACGATGGAGTTCTTCGTGAAACCAGACGTGGCCCCCAATGCCTTTACCTGTGCAAGCGGGTGGTGCCCATTGCCCCCATGGGCACCACCGATGCACCGAGCCCGCGGACTGTTTGGTTGCCGTCCTCGGCACGGTGGTCAGCTCCTGCGGACGGGGTGCGACCGGCGATAGCGCCGCCTATTTGTGGAAGACGAGATTGCTCGACGAATCCACTTGGAATGCTGGCGTGATGCTGGTGATGGTCGTGCAGAATGACTGGGCGGAGGCCAGATCGGGCAGCGATTGCGGGATCGACCAGGAATAGTCGGCGCCCAGGGAGCCACCTTCATGGACTACGTACGCTTCATAGGGCGTTCCGTAGATTTCGTTTCCCGACACGACCGGCCCGATGGCGTACACATCGGTCCCACCAAGGACGGGATCCGTGTAGGTGCCGGAGCAGACGGTTCCCGCGAACGTGCTCGTTGGCCCTCCGCTTCCCTGCGTGATCGAGACGAGTGAATGGTGGCCCTGTCCCAGCCCATGGACGATGTCGAAGGTTACCGTCCAGTCGGCGGCGGGGCTTCCCAGATTCTCCCGAACCGTTCCGGAAGCGATGCTGTTGCTCCCGGCGGCATTCGCGGCAGAGATCGGGACCACTGCCATGGTGCCCGCCAGAACAAGGACTGCGAGAGATTTCATGATTTCCCCATTGTTAGATGTGAAATAAAGGAATTTGATTGTTCCCAAACGGCGAGTATGAAGTCAACGACTTACCAGAATGTGACCAAGCCAGTCACATTATCGTCAGGCCCCTCGGGCGAGATTGGATACACCCGAACCTGTGTTGCCGGCGGGCCGGAGTATAGGATCTGGCCTATGACGGGGCAGCCGATGCGGTATCCGCCGGTGCGGGAGCTCTCCAGCGAGGAGTGCTGGGATCGCCTGAGGACGACGGTCGTGGGCAGACTCGCGATTGCGGGAGATGCGTATCCCGAGATGTTTCCGGTGAACTACGTCGTAGACCGGGGAACGCTCGTGTTCCGCTCGGACCCGGGCGCGAAGATCGCCGCGTCGCTGGACGGGGCGCGTGTGGCCTTTGAGGTGGACGCCATCGAACGGGTCACCGGCGAAGCGTGGTCAGTTGTAGTCAAAGGTGGGCTCGAACCGGTCCTTGCAACCACGGATGTCCTCGATGCCCTGGGTCTTCCCCTGTTCCCGTGGCAGTACGGGGCCAAAGCGTTCTTCGTCCGCATCGTCCCCGTTTCCCTGTCTGGGCGTCGGTTCGTCGTCGCCGATCCTGCTCACTGGGTCACCCAGATCACCGGCATTCAGCGAGCCGCCGAAGAATAGACCGGGCGCACAGCCACGCGCCTCACGGGGATGCTGGGGGCGGGCTGAACTCGGCGGCCCGGGTGTGGGGGCCCACCGATTCGCGTTCGACGGCGGGGCACGGCACCTTGACGATGGGGCTGGCCCCGTCGCTTGGCGAGTCGAGCCCGAGCAGCATCCGGATGCCGGCGGCGCCGAGCTCGTAGTGCGGGAGCGCGACGGTCGAGAGCGGCGGGCGGACGTGCGCGGCGATGACCTCCTGATTGTCGAAGCCGACCACGGAGAGGTCGCCCGGCACGGAGACCCCGCGCTCGCGGAGCCCATCGTAGAGGCCCGCGGCCATGCGGTCGTTGTAGCAGTAGACGGCGGTCACGCCGAGCGAGAGGAGCGCGTCGACGGCTCCGTAGCCGCCCTCCTGATCGGGGTAGGCCTCGAGCACGAGCCCGGGGTCGAAAGCCAGCCCGGCGTCGTCGAGCGCTGCTCGGTACCCCGCGAGCCGGCCGTCCTTCGCGGGCGCGGGGATCGTCGCGTTGATAAACGCGATCCGCCGGTGCCCCGCCCGGACGAGCAGCTCGGTCGCCTCGCGGCCGCCCTGCGCCTCATCCGGCACGACGGCGCGCACGCCGTCCTCGGTCGCGAAGCAGTTCACGAGCACGAAGTCGGCCTCGCGCAAGGCGTCTGGGACCTCCGACAGCCGGTGGAACCAGGTCGAGTAGAGGATCCCGCGAACCTTGTGCTCGAGCATCATCGTGATGGCGTCGTTCTCGAGATCCCCGTTGCCCTCCGTGTTCGCGATGAGGAGCGCGTACCCGTGCTTCCACGCCTCGTCCTGGGCGCCGTGGATGATCTGGCCCGCGAACGGGGTGGTCGCGATCGCGTCCGCGACGAGGCCGATGAAGCGCGAGCTTCCGCTCACGAGCGTCTGAGCGAGCGCGTTGGGCCGGTAGCCGAGGTCCCGGATCGCGTCCCGGACGCGCCGGCGGGTCTCGGGCGAGATCCGCGCGTCCTTCTTCTTGTTCACCACGAGCGAGACGGTCGACGGCGAGACACCGGCCGCCTCGGCGACCTCCTTGAGCGTCGCGGGGCGCGAAGGCTGGTTCATCCTTTGGATGCCCCCGCTTCGAGGCCCTGGATCATCGCCTTGTTGAGCACGAGGAACACGAGCAGGAGCGGCGTCACGGTCACGCACACGGCCGCGAACGTGGCCGTCCAGTCGGTCTTGCCCATCGCCCCGATGTAGTTCTGGAGGCCGAGGGGAATCGTCTTGAGCCCTTCGGTGAGCACAAAGGTGTTGGCGAAGATGAAGTCGTTCCAGATGAAGATGCTGTTGACCAGCACGACGGTCACGACCGTGTTGAGCGAGAGCGGCAGCGTGATGAGCCCGAAGATCCGGTACGGCCCGGCGCCGTCGAGCGACGCCGCCTCGTACGTCTCGCGCGGGATGTACTCGAAGAAGGACGAGAACAGGTACACCGACATCGGCAGGGCGAACCCCGCGAGCGGGACGATCATCGACTGGTACGTGTCGAGCAGCCCGACCTTCGAGTAGTCGATGAACAGCGGCACGAGCGCGATCTGCACCGGGACGATGATGCCCATGAGGAACACGCCGCGCACGAGCTTGCTGAGGCGGAACCCGAGCACCTGGATCGCGTAGGCGGCCATCATGCCGAGCACGACGATGAGTACGTTCGCGCCCATCGTCACGATGAAGCTGTTGAGGATGTTGAGCCCGAGGTTGCCGGTCGCGAACGCCCGGGAGAAGTTGTCGAGCGTGAGCGCGCTCGGGAGCGCGAACGGGTTGCCGGCGGCGAAGTCCTGCTCGGTGCGCAGGCTCGTGAGGAACAGCCACGCGAGCGGGTAGACCTGCGCGACGACGATGACGACGATGATCGCGCGGGACAGCGTTCGGTGCAAGGTAAGGCGCGGACGACGGCGGCGCGCCGGCGCGTGCGAGGGCTGCGGTGCGGCGGTGCGAACCGCGGCGGGGGCTGGGTGGGTGATCACGCCTCGCCTTTCCGTCTCAGGAGCATCACGATGAGGCCGACGGCGATGAGGCACTCGGCGACGATGAACACAGAGATTGTGCTTGCGTACCCGTAGTCGGTGCTCGTGAACGCGGTCTTGTACATGTAGGTGGTCACGAGCTCGGACGACTGGCCAGGACCGCCGTTGGTCATGAGGTAGGGGATGTCGAATCCGCGGAGGCCGTACGTCGTGGCCATGATCGTCGTCGTGATCCACACGGGCCGGATGTAGGGGAAGCGGATCTTCGTGAAGAGCTGCCACCGCGAGGCGCCGTCGAGGATCGCGGCCTCCTCAAGCTCGCGCGGCACGGCGAGCAGGGCCGCGTAGATGATGAGCATGTAGAGGCCCGTGAACCGCCAGCCCTCGGGGGCGGACACGGCGGCGAGGACGGTGTTGACGTCGGAAAGCCACGGCCGTTCGAGCGCCCCGAGGCCGAGCCACGAGAGCACCTGGTTGAGCAGGCCCACGGGGTCGAGGGAGTAGATCCGCTCGAACAGGAACGCGATCGCGACCGTCGAGATCACGGCGGGGAGCAGGTAGAGCGTCTTGACGAGCTCGCGCCCACGGCGGAGCGAGAGGAGCAGGCTCGCGACGAGGAGCGCGCCGCCAAGCTGGAGCACGAGGCAGATCGCGAGGTATCCGAGCGAGTTGAGGAACGAGCGCCAGAACACGTCGTCGTGCGTGAGCATGTGCACGTAATTGGCGAGCCCGACGAACTCCATGTCGCCGATCCCGTTCCACGAGAAGAAGCTCAGGACGAGGGACTGGAGGATCGGGAACAGGACGGCCGCGCCATAGACGACAAGCGGCGGGAGGAGGAAGACGAGGACCGAGAGCCTCGATCTGGTGGGAAGCATGATGGGCCTTTCGGGCGGGGGAGCCGAAGCTCCCCCGCCGGCGGGAATTACTGAAGTGCCGCGACTCTTGGCAAAGTCGGGCCTACTTGAAGAATTTAGGCGCGTTCTGCGCGATGGTGCTGTCCATCGTGCTCGTGAAATCGGCCGGGGACGTGTTGCCCTGCACGAGGAGCGTGAGCTCCTGCTGGAGGCGCGTGTTGCTCGTCGGGTCGAGCTGCGTGTCCCACGGCATGATCTGCTTCGTGCCAAGGTCGGTGGCCTTGTCGAGCGCCTTCTTGTACAGCGGCGTCGCGTTGGCCGGGATGGTCGTCTGGACGTTCGTCGTCGGGGCGAGCGCGCCCGTCGCGGCGTACTGGGCAGCGTACTTCGGGAGCGCGAACTTGAGGAAGTCGGCGACGAGCGGGTCATACGTCTTGGAGTTGACGGCCATACCGATGCCCGAGGGGGAGACGAACTCGTTCGCCTTCGTCACGGAGCCGGCGGTGGTCGGCAGCGTGAAGAAGTCGATGTCGTTGCGGACGGACGGGTTCAGCTTGTCCGTCGCGAGGCTCGAGAGCTCCCACGTGCCGATGTTGTACATGGCTGCCTGGCCGGACGTGAACGCGTTCTGCGCGTCGGAGTAGCCCTGGGACGAGAAGCCGTCGGAGAAGCACTTCGCCTTGCCGAGCGCGTCGAGCCACGTGACGGCCTTCTGGCCGGGAGCGTCGGAGAACTTGGCCTGGGCCTTCTTGAGGCTCGTGACGTAGTCTGGCCCGGCCGCGCGGAACGGCTGGTACGAGACGTAGCGCTCGAGTGGCCACTGGTCCTGACCGTCGAGGGCGATCGGCGTGATGCCGGCCTTGCGCAGGGCCGTGCAGGCGGCGGGAAGGTCGTCGAGCGAGGCCGGAACCGAGACGCCAGCCTTCTGGAAGAGCGACTTGTTGTACCAGAAGAACTCGAGCTCGAACTGCATCGGGACCATGTAGAGCGAGCCGTCGTCGAAGCGCTGGTAGTCGAGCGCAGCGGGCCGGAAGCTGTCGTAGAGGCCGAGGTCCTTGAGCAGCTTGCCCGCGTCCATCATCTTGCCCTGCTTCGCGAGCTGCTGGGCGAACGGGGTCGCATCCGTGTCGAAGAGCTCGGGGAGCTTGTCCGCCGCCGCGAGGGTCTCGTACTTCTGGATGTAGGACGGCCGGTCCGGCGTCGTGATGAGGTTGAGCGAGAATCCGGGGTGGTCCTTCGCGTAGTCGTCCGCGAGCTTCTTCATGATCGTGATGACCGAGCCGTCCGCGGGGCGCGAGAGGAGCCACGAGATCTGGCGGGGCACGATCTGCCCGGTCGGGCTCACGTTCGTGGGGCTGCTCGACGGGCTGCTGCCGCAGCCTGCGAGGGCGATGGCCGCGACTGCGGCTACCGCGGCAGTCTTGAGCATTCTTTTCATGGGGGTCAATCTCCTTTGATTCCGGGTGCTTGTTGCGGTGCTGCCGATTGCTGCTTGTTATGGGGGACGGATGTTCAGTTGTCAGTGCGTTTCCGGACGACGAGCGACTCGAGTGCCGCGGAGCCTTCCCCAACGAAGGCTCCGAGCCGGCCCGCTGTTCGGTCGTAGATCCGCGTGCTGAGGGCCACGCGACGGTCGACGACGGCGACGCACGCATCGCCGTCGACGATCACCTCGAGAGTGTGCTCACCCGGGGGAAGCGGGCACGGGCGTTCGAGTTCGATCTCGAAGGGCACGTCCCCCGAGATCTCCCACTGGCCGGTTCCGGTCGCTCGGCGCGGCCAGCGGTCGAACACGAGGCGACCCCGCTTCGGCTCGAGGCGCAGGACGTACGACTCGTCGCCGTCGTCGCTCGCCCTGAGCAGGAGCCCGCACTCCGTCGTCCCGGCGTCGATCGCGAAGACCGCCCTCGCGTAGAACTGGCCGGGGAGGTCCTCGTGGGAGACGAGTGCGCCGTAGCCGTCCGGGGTGCCGAGGCGCGCGGGGAGCGGAACGTCGAACTGGAGCGGTATGTCGTCCCAGAAGCTTTCGACGAGCTCGTCCGCGAAGCCGAAGGCGAGCGTCCCGTCGTCGTTCTGGCGCGCCTCGAGGACGGCGAGGGTGCCCGCCCACTGCCAGGCGCCGTCGTCGGCCGCGCCCTCCTTGCTCGCGATCCAGCCGAAGAAGAAGCGCCGGCCGTCCCGCTCGGCCGACTTCGACGCATAGAACGCGCGCCCGTCGATCGTGTCGAGGTCCGGAACCGTCCACGGGCCGTCGGGGGATTGCGCCATGCGGTATCTCGTCGTGAATGAGTCCGAGAACTCGGAGTAGACGAGGTACCACCACTCGCCCCATTGGAAGACGTCGGGGCATTCGTGCATGATGTAGCGCCGCGGGTCCCAGAAGGGCTCGGCCTCGCTCCAATGCATGAGGTTGCGGGAGACGAACTGCGCGATGACGCCGCGACGCCGCTCGGGGCCGTCGCTGTGGCGTGCGGCCACGAGCATGCGCCACAGGCCGTCGGGGTCGCGGAAGACGAAGGGGTCCCGCCAATCGGCGCTCTCGAAGCCCTCGGGCGCGCCGAACGTGAGGTTGCGGAGCTTGGCCCACGTCTTCATGCCGTCGAGGCTCGTGGCATGCATGACGAGCTGGAGGGGGAGACCGTCCGCACCGAGCCGGTGCGGGTTCTGGCCCGTGTAGAAGAGGTGGTGGACGCCGTGGTCGTCGAGGACGACGGAGCCCGTGTAGGCGTTGAAGTCCGGCTCGTCCGGGGTCCCGTGGGGGAGTGAGACGCCGTGGTCCACGAACTGGGTGAGGTCCTTCGTCGTGACGAGGTGCCAGGCAGTGCCGGGCTTCGGGTCCTCGCGGAGCTCGTGGAGGTAGAAGAGCCAGAATTCGCCGTCGTGCTGGAAGGGGATGACGTCCCCGACCCATCCGCCGTCGCCGGGCTGGAAGAAGACTTGCTGTGACATCTGCTGCGACGTCCCATCTGCTAAAGCGTTTGATCACCATGACTGTAAGGTGAGTCACAAGCGGTGGTCAAGCGTTTTAGCAAAGTTCTTCAGCAGCTCGTGTGGCGCAGCCTGATACACCGGTGCCGCTTCCCCGCTATGGGGCCGCGGGTCCGCGGTCCCATAGCGGCGAAGGGCGCCCGGTGGTCAGAGAGCGGGGCCTACCGAGGACCGGACGACGGCGGGGCACTCGATTTCGAGGCGGCCCGCGCCGGGCGCTTCGCCCACCCCGAGCAGCACGCGGACGCCCGCGGCGCCGAGCTCGTAGTGCGGGAGCGCGACGGTCGTGAGCGGCGGGCGCAGGTGGGCCGCGATGACCTCCTGATTGTCGAAGCCGACGACCGCGAGGTCCCTCGGGACCGAGATTCCGCGCTCGCGGAGCCCGTCGTAGAGGCCCATGGCCACGCGGTCGTTATGGCAGAAGACGCCCGTGGGGCTCTGGGCGAGCACCTTCTCGACGACGGCGTACCCGCCCTCCTGATCTGGCTGGGCGTCGAAGACGAGGGCCGGGTCGTACTCGATGCCGGCCGCCTCGAGCGCTTCGCGGTAGCCGCGGAGCCGCCCGTCGTGGGCGGGGGAGGGGGTTGTCGTGTTGATGATCGCGATCCGCCGGTGCCCCTCGCGGAGCAGGAGTTCGGTGGCCGTCCTGCCGCCCTGGGCTTCGGCGGGGACGACGGCGCGAACGTCGGCGGCGGGGGAGTAGCAGTTGACGAGGACGACGTCGGTCTCCCGCAGCGGCGCGGGCACGTCCGCCGCGCGGTGGTACCACGTCGAGTACAGGACGCCGCGCACCTGATGTTCGAGCATCATCGAGATGGCCTCGCGCTCGGCGTCCTCGTTGTTCTCGATGTTGGCGATGAGCAGCACATAGCCGTGTTTCCACGCCTCGTCCTGGGCGCCGTGGATGATCTGGCCTGCGAAGGGCGTCGTCGCGATCGCGTCGGTCACGAGGCCGATGAACCGCGAGCCGCCGCTCACGAGGTTCTTCGCGAGCGCGTTGGGCCGGTAGCCGAGGGTGCGGATCGCGTCGCGGACGCGTTGCCTGGTTTCGGCGCCGATCCGCGCGTCGGGCTTGTTGTTCACGACGAGGGAGACGGTGGCGACGGAGACGGAAGCGGCCTCCGCGACCTCGCGCATGGTCACGTGGTGGCTTGATCTCTTCCGTGCCGGCGCTTCTGCGGCGTCGCCGCGTCGACCCACTGCCTCATCCGACGTCATTGTTCTCGCAGTCTACGGCGGTGGCGCGAGTCACACCCAAATCTCGCTTGGTTAAACGCTTGATCATGGGCGCGGAATGCTCTAGCCTCCCATTTGTTCAAACGCTTTAGCATCCTGTATCGACGACGATTGAGGTGTGCATGGCCCGCTCGGCAACGAAACCATCGAAGAAGGCTAGATTCTCGGCCGTCTTCGCCGTTCTCATGATGATCTGCGCGTCCACCCTGGTCACGGCGAGCCTCCCGGGCGCCGGTGCCGTCGGAAGCATCGTCCCGCCGCCGATGCGCGCGGCATATCACATGACCCCGCCGCAGGGCTGGCTGAGTGACCCTCAGCGGCCCATCTATCTCAACGGCAAGTACAACCTGTATTACCTGCACAGCACGCAGGACAACGGCCCCGGCGGATGGCGGCATGCGACGTCGTCGGACACTGTCGTGTTCAACGACCAAGGCGACGCGCTCCCGCTCCAGACCAACTTCCCCGTCTGGACGGGCTCCTCGGTCGTCGACACGAACAACACGGCCGGCTTCGGTGCGGGCGCCGTCGTCGCCCTCGCAACCCAGCCCACGGATGGCGACGCCTTCCAGCAGTCCCAGTACCTCTGGTACTCGACCGACGGCGGCTCTACGTTCACGCAGTACGGCGCGCCCGTCATCGCGAACCCGGACGCCTCGAACTGGTTCCGCGACCCCAAGATCGTCTGGGATCCGACGCACTCGAACTGGGTCGCGGCCATCGGGCGCCAGCAGAAGATCGCGTTCTACACGTCCCCCGACCTCAAGACGTGGACCCACCAGACCGACTTCTCCTACACCACGCCGAACATCGGCGGCGTCGAGTGCCCGGACATCTTCCAGATGAAGGCCGACGACGGCACAACGCACTGGATCATGGCCGGCAGCATGCAGGGCGACTACAGCGGCAAGCCGGACACGTACGCGTACTGGACGGGCACGTGGAACGGGAGCTCGTTCGTGCCGGACCAGGCCGATCCGCAATGGCTCGACTGGGGCTACGACTGGTACGCGGCCGTCACGTGGCCCGACGCCGCTAACCCGGACACGTCCCGCTTCGGCATCGGCTGGATGAACAACTGGCACTACGCGCCGCACACCGTCCCGACCGATTCGACGGACAGCTACAACGGACAGAACTCCATCGTGCGGAAGATGAGCCTCAAGTCCGAGGGCGGCGGCGTGTACAGCCTCCTCTCCCAGCCGACGCCGAACCTCGCCAACTACGCGACGAAGGTCGTGAAGCCCGCGGACACCATCGTCAACGGGACCACTCCGCTTTCGTATCAGGGTTCGGCCTACGAGCTCGACGCGGACATCAGCTGGACCGCCCTCAACAACGTCGGCATTGCGATCGGCCAGAACAAGGACGGCAGCAGGCACACGAATATCGGCGTGTACAACGGCAACCTCTACGTCGACCGCTCGGCGCAGGACCAGGTCCCGTACTCGTTCGGCTCGTACCAGCAGTCCCAGGCGCCGCTGCCCACCGGCACGACGTCGGTGCACCTCCGGATCCTCGTGGACCACGGAAGCGTCGAGGTCTTCGTCGGCGACGGCAGGACAGTGCTCTCCAACCAGGACTTCTTCACGTCCTACGACACGGGCATCTCGCTCTTCACGATCGGCGGAAGCGCGACGTTCTCGAACCTCTCGATCACCGAGTACGCCAACGTGACAGAACAGGCGAACCCCGCGGCGCCATACGCGGACTTCGAGGGCAGCACCTACGGATCATGGACGACGACGGGGACCGCCTTCGGTTCCGGGCCCGCCGCCGGGGCGCTCCCCGGCCAGCAGCCGGTCACGGGCTACCTCGGGAACAAGCTCGTCAACAGCTATAACGGTGGCGACGCGTCGACCGGGACGCTGACTTCGCCGTCGTTCGTCGTCGGGCACTCGTACGTCAACTTCCTCGTGGGCGGGGGCAACAACCCGCGGCCCTCAGACGTCTTCAACGACTGCCAGGGGACCACGTGGGGTACCGGGTGGACGGCGACGGGCAGCTTCGTGGGGCTCGGGCCGACAACGGAATCGCTCCCGAACCAGGTCGGCTCGAAGGTCATCGACACGTATGTCGGGGGCGGTGATCCGGCCACGGGCGCCATCACGTCGCCGACGTTCACGATCACTCGCGACTACATCGATTTCCTCATCGCGGGCGGGAACCATCCGTGGGGTTCTAGTGGGGCTGCGGCCGTGAACCTCCTCGTCAACGGCCAGGTGGTCCGCACGGCGACCGGGCAGAATTCGTCGACGATGTCCAACGTGAGCTGGGACGTGCACACGCTCGTCGGGCAGAAGGCTCAGATCCAGATTGTCGACCACGCGACCGGCACGTGGGGCCACATCATGGTGGACAACTTCGTGTTCAGCAGCGTCCCGAACGCCGCGGGCGGCGAGGCGGACACGCAGACGACCGTGAACCTCGTCGTCAACGGCCAAGTGGTCCGCACCGCCACGGGGCAGAACAGCGAGCACCTTGCGTGGGCATCATGGAACGTCTCTGATCTCATCGGCCAAAACGCCCAGATTCAGATCATCGACAAGGGCACGGCAAGCTGGGGCCACATCCTCGTCGACCAGATCATCTTCGAGGACGTGCCCGCCGCGTAGTCAGCGCGCGGACTCGCGAGCACACGAATCCCGCCCCTTCCCGCACGAGTACGGGAAGGGGCGGGATTCACTGTTTGCGCGGGATGGCCCGTCAGGGGCCTGCTCGCCGGGGATTACTTGTAGAGGCCCTCGCCGCCCACCCGGAGGTTGGTCGGGAGGTATCCGAACGGGCCGAGCCCGTTGGCCCCGAACGTGCGGTCGACCTGGGTCACGCCGCCCTTGAAGTCGATCTTCACGGTCGGGGAGAGGGTCCCGCCGCGGGTGCCGTTGACGTTGTCGATGAACGACTGCACGAGGCCGCCGGGCATGACGTAGTGCGAGTACGCCTGGAACTGGCGGCCGTTCTGCTGGCCCGAGATGGTGCCGCTCGGGTTGTTCGCCGGGAGGTTCAGGTCGGTCGGCGAGCCGAGTGCGAGGCCCGAGTTGTTGACCGGCTGGAAGTCCGAGCGGATGCCGTCGCCCACGAAGCCGTAGACGCCGTCCGGGCCGCGCATGCGGTCCGCGTAGGTGAATTGGTGGCTGATCGTGAAGAGGTAGTACTTGTTCTTGCCGTTCTCGTTCTGGATGTAGAACTGCGGACGCTCGGTCTGGTCGTTGACACAGTTCGAGGTGAGGATCGGCGGCAGGAAGTGCCACTGGGTCAGATCCTTGGTGTCCGCTTCGGCCAGGCCCACCGAGGCGGTCTGGTAGAACGAGCCGGTGTGGGTGTTGACGTCGGTGAGCGTCTCGGCGTTCGGGTCGCCGGAGCGGTATCCGAGGTCGGACTGGGTGCAGCGGTAGGAGCCGCGGTTGCCGGCCGTGTTGCCCTCGAAGACCATGTAGACCTTGTCGGGGTGTGCCGGGTCGACGAAGGGGTACGGGTCGCGGAAGGCGAACCCGGCGTTCTGCGTCTTGGTCTGGTAGAGCTTGCCGTCCGGCTCGAGGAGCTTGGTGTGCTCGAAGCCGTCGAGCCAGACCTTGTCCTGGTCGGCGTGGATGTGGCCGAGGGCCTTCGCGATGGCCGCGTCGGGGGCGATTCCGCCGCCGCCGGCGTTGCGCTGCGGGATGTCGTAGAACGTCGTCGCGGTGTAGAAGACGTTGACGTTGTCGCCTTCCATGAGGCGCGTCGAGCCGGACCACTCGGTGTTGCCGATCGAGGTGCCCTCGGCGAAGAGGTGGCCGCCGTAGTTCCACTTGGCCGTGTTCGGGTCGGCATTGGTCTTGCGGTAGAAGAAGCCGATCCTGGCGTTCCAGTGGCGCTGGTCGAACGTGTAGCCCGCGTGGCGGTCGGCCACGAGGGAGAAGATGACGTCCCAGCCCTTGTAGCTGATCTGGTTGCCCTTCATGTCGGAGAGGGACCACGTGTCCCAGACCCACACGTCGTCGTTCATGGCCGGGAAGTTCTGGGGGATCTCCGGCATGGTGACGTTCGGGCTCATCGAGCTCTGGCCCGGGGCGACGTTCGGGTTGCTCTGGGCCATGATCTGGCGGGCGTCGGCACGGGTCCACTTCGAGGTGAAGTCGGACTCCGGGTCGTGCGCCTGCTGGGTGTGCTGGGTCGGGAGGGGGAATCCCGGGGTGGGGGCCGGCATGCCCACCGACGGCGGGTCCGCCGGAGGCTGGGCGAAGGCAGCGGGGGCTGCCATGAGCGTCAGGGCGACGGTTGCGGCGATGGCTGCCGCCCGCCGTCGGCCGCGTCCCGCGGGACGCGCTGGGGCCTGCATTTTCTGCATGGTGTGCTCTTTTCACAGTTCGTGGCTGAAAAGGGGCAAAGGATTGCGGGGCACACCGGCGGCCTCTGACGACAGGCGCCGCGGGACGCCGTCGTGCTTGCCGCTTTCGCGGAGCCCGATCGGGATCCGCACTCCCACCGTAGAGGCCTCGTTTGACATGTACCAACATAGAGATGACAAGAACAGAAAACTTTGCGTAAGCGCTTACGCCTTAATGCCCACGCGCGTGTACCCGCGAACGGCAAATCTGTCGAGTCACGGAATGTGACGCGTTCGCTACGGTCCGAGCGCCGTGGGCCAGAGGCTCACCGAGCCGTGTGGGGCCTGGATCCGGACCGAACGAGCCCCCGGCGGCGCGAACGTGAGCGCCGTCAACGACCGTGAGCCGTCGTCGACGAACACCTCGACCGAGGAGCGGTCCACGTAGACACGCAGCCGCACACGCTGCGCCCCCGGCGCGCCCGTGGCGGCCCTCGCCGCGCGGTACGTCGCCTCCGCCGAGGAGAGCGCGGACGACGACGGCGAGCGTGCGAAGGCGTCCTGGCCCCGCTCGACGAACACTCGGCCCGCACCGAAGTCGTAGCCGACGGTCGCGTAGACCCTGCCGTCGCTCGCGAGCTGGATGCTCGCCTCGGTCCCCTCGCTGGGCGCCCGCTCGAGCTCGGCGTCGAGCGCGAACGCCCCGGCGCCCGGCTGAGCCTGCTCGATCACGGTTCCGGAGAGCTGCCGCGGGGAGCCCCCGCTGGCCGCAATCGCCGGTACGGGCTCAGACGTGAGGCGAGCGGCGCCGTCGACCGTCTTGAGCCGGACGGTCCGCACGATCGAATCGGCGCCCGCCCAATCGCCCGTCGGGAGCCCGCCCGCGTAGGCCCAGTTGTTCATCCAGCCCATGAGGTAGCGCGAGTCGAGCCGATCGACGGGGCTCAGGCGCGGATCGTCCCACGTGACGGCCGCGTAGAGGTCAGGTCCGTCGTCGGCCCATTGATGCCTGCCATCCGAGGCATCGGGGACGAACCGCGTCCCGTCCCACGCTCCCGTCCAGTAGGCCGTGCCCGTCGTGCGCCCCTCGGCCGCGCCGTTCGCGCCCGCCATGAGGACCCAGCGGGGCCGCTGCGGATCGCCGTCGAGGTTCAGCTCGAAGAGGTCGGGGCACTCGAGGACGCCGAGGTCCTGCGTCTCGAAGCCGGATGCATAGCTCCACGCGCGCAGGTCCTTCGACGTGTAGAAGCCGATCTTGTGCCCCTCGGCGAGGGCCATGACCCACTGGCCGTGCGCGTCGTCGCGGATGATCTTCGGATCACGCCAGTCCTTCGCGCCGGGATTCGGCATGATCGGGTTGCCGCCGTAGCTTGCGAAGCTGCGCCCGCCGTCCGTCGAGGCGAAGAGCGACTGCCGCTGGACGCCGTCGAGCTGCTGGGTCACGACGGCGACCAGGGCGCCCTTGCCGAAGCCCGCCGAACCGTCCACGTCGACGACGACGCTGCCCGTCTCGACGTCGCCGAGCCCGTTCGCGAACTTCTCGATCGCCGTTCCCTCGTCCTTCCAATGGACCAGATCGGTGCTCGTCATGTGCCGCCAGGACGTGCCGTTCCCGTGGGGGTAATCGGCGTTGTAGAGGTAGTAGGCATGCCACACGCCGTCGATCAGGATCGGCCGCTGCGGATCGTTCATCCAGTGGGCCGCGGGAGCGTTGTGGAAGGCCGGGCGATACGGGTCCGAAGCCGGGGTTTGGGCGGGAGCGGCCGGGGTCTCCGCCTTGTGCGCCGAGCGTGCCTGGAATGCCAGGGTGCCGACGGCGAGGACGACGAGAGCGAGGGCGACGACGGCGAGGGCCGCGACGGCGACGACGGCGAGCGGGCGGCGGGGACCAGGGAAACGGATTCGAGCCATGACGGTCCTAGGTCGCGAGCGGTGGACCCACCGAGCCTATCGTCACTGCGCCTGGGTGGGCGCGGGCTGCGAGAGCCTGCCATGGACCGGGTGACAGAAACTAGCCGGCTAGGCGAGATCCACTTCGTACTCGTTGCTGCCCGAAAAGCCAACGCCAAGCATTGGCCGTCCTGTGCGTCCAAGGATCCGGTAGATGACAACGCCCTCGAATGCGCCGATCGCCGTGCCAAGGCGTCCCGAAATCCCTTCGAAGTCCCGGCTCCGGGGCAATACGAGCATCTTTCCCGCCGCCGCGAACGCGTGGACCACCCCGCCGATCCAGCGTCCATGACCAACAACCGGAGATGCGCTCCACAGCCCATATCGGAGCGCGTTGAGAACGTGGGCCTTCCCTCCGGCACGTGCCGCCCTGAAGATCCCGCGAGGACTGGTTCGATCGCGGTATGCGAGCCTTGCGCTGCCCGTCGTGAGTACAGGACGTCCCGACGACCGGATCCTCAAGGCGAGTTCGTTATCCTCTCCCGCAGAGCCCATGGAATGATCGAAACCTCCAAGTTCAAGCATGCAGCTCTTTCTGATGCCGAAGTTCCCGCCCATAAGAACCGGAAATGGCGCATCCCGCTGGGCGTCCTCGAGAGGGCATAGTTCGAAATCGTCCCCGAGCCATTGACGGACCTTCGCGATATCGTCGGGGAACAGCTTGTCTTTCAGCGAGAGCGCCGTGCCCGAGTAGACCTCGCAGTGCTCCAGCAGTTCAGCGCCGTGCCGCACCCAATGGGCAGAGACGCAATCATCGCCGTCGCAGAAGAGCAGCTTTTGGGCACGCGAGAACCGAACGCCAACGTTCCTCGAATACGACGCACTGCGATGTGCCGGAGCGGACACGAGACGGAGCTCAGCAAGGTCATGAGCCCGGAACCGCGAAGAAAACGCACGAACTACTTCGGGAGTGCCGTCCGTGGATGCGTTATCGACGACCAGGACTTCGTATTGGGGCGCGCCCTTTTGAGCGAGCAGCGCCTCAAGCTGGATCCCGAGGGTACGTGCGGCGTTTCGCGCGGGAATAATGACGGAGGCCTGGACGTCAGCCATCCCACCCTCCTCGGATCTCTCTGATGGTCGACCAACGAGGATCGAGCTGTGGTGCGCGGCCGCCGTAGATGTCGCGGCGGTGGAACCATGGAGCCCAAATTCTCCCGTGGTTCGAGGTGCCACCCGTGCCGTGGATTCGGGAGCTGAGGTAGCCGCCCCAGTACGAGAAAGTCGAGTTGGTCAGGATCAGTCGAGGCGAGGCGGCCAATACGGCCAGCTGTTCTCCGACGGTCGATCCCTCAGCTTGGTAGGTGACGGGACAGGCGACGGCCTTCCAGTCCAGCTTGGCCCGGCACCACTCGATGTCGTCCGATACGACATGGATCCGCTGAATCGGCTCTGACGCGCGTGCGGCCTCCAAGGCCGTGCGAACGTATTCGACGACGTCGAAGGAGTAGATTCCCCGATATTTCGGGTCGGAGTAGTAGTCACCTCGCCTGACGTTGACCGTGAGATCGTAGTGGCCAGAATTGCTGTGGACGAGCTGCCGGAAGCTGCTCCTGGGTCCCAGTACGAAGGAATCGATGAATCGATCGAGCTCGGATTGGGTGAACTCGTCCCCGAACTCTTGAAAATAGCTGCTCGTGTCGCGCGGGCTGAAGAACGAGATGTCGCGGTCACGTGCTACTAGGCTCTCGAAAATTTCCGGGAAGAGCCCTTCCCAAGGTTGCATCGCGTTGGTCCACCGAACGACGACGTCTTGTCCCCGCTCCTGTCTGGCGTGCGCTTGGAGCCAGAAATAGAGCAGGTTGCCGACACCGATGTTCGAAGGCGGCCACAACACCGTCTGAGGCCCTCGCCGGACAGCAGTGAAGAGTGCCGACCTCAGGTCTGTCAGCAAGCTTCGATTCCTCATCGAATGGTCCCCCAAAGCGTTCCTCACCGTGTTCGCTCAACTCGTGGAGCTTATCCGCCGAAGGCCACCACGGAGATGGGGAGCAGCTTCCTGGCTCCGTGGTGCGAAAAGGGTGCGTCAGTGGAAGGGAGAGCTTAGAGTCGGAGCGCAGGGGCTGAAGTCCCACCCGCTAGTACCGCTCGGCCGCCGTCGGCAGGTTGTCCTTGAAGACGTCGAAGCTGCAGGGGAACGCGACCGTGAACATGGCGTCGATGTCCGGATCGGCCCCATAGGCATCGCCGAGGCGGAGGGCGACGAGCGTGTTGATGAGCATGCCGTTCGCAATGAAGCTCCGCGCGTCCTCCTCGGTCATGCCCGCCTCGTCGATTGCGAGGCGCCAGATGCGCAGGAAGGATGACCGCGCTTCAGGGCCGACGACGGGATCGCCCCCGAGCAGGAACGCCTGCATGAGCACCTGGTGCAGGCCCCGCTCCGCGATGAGCCCGACATAGGCCATGCCCATGCGCTCGCGCCGCTCCTTTCCGTCCGGGCCTGGGATCGCGGCCCGGAACGTCTCAGCGAGGATGCGCTCGGCGCGCTCGAGCACGGCAAGGAAAAGCTTCTCCTTGGTGCCGAACATCCGCACGACGTAGGGCTGGCTCACGCCGGCCGCCTGGGCGACGAGGTCCGTCGTCGTCCCCCCATAGCCGTTCGACGCGAAGACCGCGGTGGCATCGCGCAGGATGAGCTCGCGCCGCTCGGCGGCGGGCATTCGGGTCCGGGGAACCTCGTCGATCTCCATGCTTGACATGTTATCGGATGATTACTTAGCTTGTAAGTAATCGATCGATTACTTACTCCCATCCGGCTTCATGCTCCCAAGGAGTCATCATGGCCATCCTCGATTCCCGCCCCTCCCGCCCTACGAGCCGCAGAACCACAGCGCGGCCCGTCTGGGCCGTCGTCGCGGCCGCCTCCCTCCCGATGTTCATGGCGACCCTCGACAACCTCATCGTCACGAACGCCCTCCCCACCATCCGCACGAGCCTCGGCGCTACGATCGACGAACTCCAGTGGGTTGTGAACGCCTACACTCTCGCGTTCGCCGGGGCGATCCTCCTCGCGGCGGGCATCGGCGACCGCATCGGCCGCCGCACGGTGTTCCTCGGCGGGACCGCGCTCTTCACGGTCGCGTCCGCGCTGGCCGCGCTCAGCACCGACCCGGGCCAGCTCATCGCGGCCCGCGCGGTCCAGGGCATCGGGGGAGCGGCGATCGTCCCGCTCTCCCTCGCGCTCATCACGGGCGCCGTCCCCGTCGAGAAGCGCGGCATCGCGATCGGCGTATGGGGCGGGATCTCGGGCCTCGGCGTCGCGGTCGGCCCGCTCATCGGCGGCCTCGTCCTCGGCACCTGGCCGTGGGAGGCGATCTTCTGGATCAACGTGCCGGTCGGCGTCGTCGCCGTCGCCTTCGCACGCTTCGTCTTCCCCAACGCGAAGGGGGCACGGGAACCCCTCGACGTCGTCGGCGCCCTCCTCGGAAGCGGCGCGACCGTCGCGCTCGTCTACGGGATCATCCGCGGGGGAGCGATCGGCTGGGGCGCGAGCGAGACCATCCTGTGGCTCGTCGGCGCCGGGCTCCTCCTGGTCCTCTTCCTCGGGTGGCAGTCGCGCGCCCGATACCCGCTGCTTCCGCTGGGCATGTTCCGCAACCGGCCGTTCACGGCGTCGAACATCCTCGGCTTCGGCATGAGCTTCGGGATGTTCGGGGCGATCTTCATCCTCATCCAGTTCCTCCAGCTCGTTCAGGGCAACACGGCGCTCGAAGCGGCGTGGAAGACGGCCCCGTGGACGCTCGCCCCCATGGTCGTCGCGCCGGCCGCCGGCCTGCTCGTCTCACGGATCGGCGCGCGGCCGCCCATCGCCGTCGGCCTCGCCCTGCAGGCAGCGGGCCTGGCCTGGATCGCCGTCGTGCTGAGCCGCGGGGTCGACTACCCGGCGCTCGTTCCGCCGTTCGTCCTCGCGGGCGTGGGGATGGGTCTCGTGTTCGCCCCGCTCTCGACGGCGCTGCTCGCCACGCTGCCCGAGCACGACCACGCGAAGGCGAGCGGAGCCAACGCGACGCTCCGTGAGGTCGGCATTGCGCTCGGGATCGCCGTCTCGACGACCCTGTTCACGACGTGGGGCGGCACGCTCACCCCGACGGGATTCGTCGACGCGGCGCGGGGCGTCATCGTGGTCTCCGCCGTCGTGCTCGCGGCCACGGCCCTGGCCGCGGCGGCCGTTCCGGGGACGGCAGGGAGGGTTGCGGCTGCCGGAAAGGGTGCCTCGAGGGACGTCGCGTAGCCCAGCCTGTTGGCGCCAACAACACCGTCAGGCCGCACCGTCTAACCCTCTGCCTGCCCGGCTGGAGCAGCGTCGGCGGGAGCGAGGACGACCTGAACCGGCTCGGCTACTTCAACGGCGCGGCCGCGCAGAGCCCCTCAAGGGCCGGGGCCGCCGGCGTGCATCATGCGGACATCGCGACGGCGGCCCACTTGGGCCGGCGGGTCCATTCCCGCAGGCATCCTCCTTCGAGTTGGGCCTCTGCAGTCCGGTTTCGCCGCACCGGTCAGCTCTTATTCCGACGCCGATCAGCCGCGCGTGCCTCGTGACCCGGCCAGCGGGGGCAGACTCTGACGCAGCCCGGCGACCGGAATATCGGGGAATTCTGCCCGCTTTGGTGCTGGATCGAAGGCCGCGGAGCCCGACTCCATCCAGAGGGCGGCCGCCGCCATGCGTGCCGTGAACGGTGAGAACGGGCGTGAGACGGCGGCCATGACCCGCAGCGCCACGACGGGGATCTGCAGGATTGATCCGTGGCCAGCGTTGGCCAGGATCGCGTCGGCGAGCGTGCCCAGCGTGTGTGTCTCAGACCCCCATTCGATGGTCTTGCCGCGTAGAGCCGGGTCGGCGAGCGCGCGCCGGACCGCTGAGGATGCGTCCGCGGTCGAGGTGAACGTCACAGGGGCTCGGCCCGAGCCGAACACTAGGACCCTGCCCTTGGTCTCGAGTGGTTCGCTCATCGAGGCGAGGAACTGATCGAGATTCAAGCCCATCCGGATCGCGGTCCACGCCAGGCCCGACGCCTTGACGGACTCCTCTGCGGCGTGCTTCGCCCGGAGGATCTCGAGGGGAGCGTCGGGCGCGGCGCCGTGCATCGACATCATGACGATGTGCTCGACGCCGGCCGCGGCGGCTGCGTCCACGAGCCGCCGCGCGCCGCCGCGGTCCACGCTGCGAGGGGTGCCGCCCCTTTTAAGGCCGAAGCCTGACGCGGCGAACACCACTTGCCGGCAGCCTTCGACAGCGTGCTCGCAGTCCGCCCGCGAGGCGAGGCTGCCGCGGAGGAGTTCGACGCCGTGGCCCGCCTTCCCGGGAAACGGATGGTTGGCGCCTCGGGCCATGATGCGAACGTGTTTGCCGTCGTACCCGAGCCCCGCGACAAGTCGCGATCCCAAACGGCCCGTGCCGCCTACCACGAGGATCATGTCAGGAGAACTGTGAACGCGCATGGTCTTTCCCTTGATGCAGTGGCCGTTGGTATGGGTTCAGAAGTTGATTCCCCCGACGAGCCTCGTGAGCCGGTGTTTGTCTGCTCAAACGATCCCCGGGTCGAAAGCAACACATGCGAGGTTTTGTCCTTTGACGGCGAGGATGGAAAGGATGGCCGGGCTCAGCGGAAGCCCACTGTCTTGAGCATCGCCTCGAAGGTGGGGAAGAAGTCCTTGTCCGGACGGGCATTGTCAGTGCGTGCCCACGCGAGGAGCGGCTTTCCGTTCACTTTCATGGCTGCGAGCCGAAGCGTGTAGTCCGGCTGCAGGCCGAAACATTGTTCCGTTCTGTCCAGCCCTGTCGCCGGACAGCCGAGGGAGCCGTCCATGGGAGCCGCGGTGGTGGCCGTCATCATGATGGCTTCGGCTCCATTGATCTGCAGGGTTGATTGGTCCGTGTACACCGCGCCGTGGCCGGCGAGGCTGCGGATGTATCCGATGAAGTCTTCCGGCGGGGGCACGGCCGCGGTACCGCCGGGAGGGTAGACCTCAACGGGTACCAGGAACCGGATTCGGCTGTCACCGTTGTCCTGCGACGTCCAAGTCAGGAGTCCCGGTGTGTCCTGCCCGGGAGCAGTGCCCAGGATGCGATCCACTTTCAGCGTGAGGGGAACCGAGAAGTCCTTGGACGTGTAAGCGTACAGGCTGGGGGACCCCGTCGGGGCGGCGGATGTTGTCGGTACGCTCGAGGAGGGTGCCGGAGCCGGAGCTGGAACGGCACAGGCAGACACCGCCAGAACCGCTGTGGCAGCGGCACATCCCAGAATGGTTCTTGTATTGCGCGTCGTCCGCCTGGACAGAAACCAATGGGCGACACTTCTTGCATCCATGGGGACTCTCCTTCCGCTTTGCTCCGACGATACGATTGCCTCATTCCGCGCACATCCGTGGAACTACGCAATTTGCGAGGATCTGCATGCGCACCGAGTCGGACGGGCCCGAGCGACATGTTGTCGTCGACGCGTGGCGCTTGATCGATGTGGCACGCATCGAGGCTCGCAGCGGCTCCCTCAAACGCGCTTAAGAATCACGCACTCCCTGCGCTTCCCTGCTCCGTTCGGGTGGCGCCGTTCTGATGCGGCACCGCTCGAGCTCAGCATCGCGTTCCCCCGGCCCGCGCATCGGGGGAAACACGCAATTCGCGAGGAGCGGGCGTTTCCGGCCCGCCGTGCACGGAGCTCATACCGGGGGGAACGTACAACCCACGCAGCTTTGGCGGCGCGGTTCGGCAAGACGAGCTTGTGGAGGATGCCGCGCACATGGTGCTCGACGGTGCGCTCGGACCCGTACGGCAGCTCGGCGATCTCGGGGTTCGTGGAGGCCTCCGCCACGTGCCGGGGGATCTCCGATTCCCGCTGTGACAGCGGCACCAGAGCGCGTTCAGTGCGTGCGCCTCGGCCGCCGCACATACGTGAGGACCGCGAGCACTCGACGATTGTCGTCGTGTTCTTCGGGCAGTCCGAGCTTGGCGAAGATGCTGCGGATGTGCGATTCCACCGTGCGGGCGGTCAGGAACAGGCGCCGGGCGATCGCCGCATTCGAGCGGCCCTGGGCTATGAGCTCGAGGACCTCGCCCTCGCGCTCGCTCAGTGTCGCGAGCGGGTCGTTCGCGGTCGCGGCGGAGAGCATCGCCTCCACGACGGCAGCGTCGATGACCGAGCCGCCTGCCGCGACCCGCTCGAGTGCCTCGATCAGCTCGTCGCCGTCCGCCACCCGCTCCTTCAGCAGGTAGCCGAGCCCGGCAGCGCCGTCGCGCAGCAGTTCGGCGACGTAATGCGACTCGACGTGCTGCGACAGCATGACGATGGCCTGCCGGGGGTGCGCATTGCGCAGCATGCGGGCGCCTTCCAAGCCTTCGACGGTGAAGGTGGGCGGCATCCGCACGTCGACGACGACCACATCGGGCCGATGCGTCTCGACGGCCGCGACGAGCGTGGGCACATCGGCCGCCTGGGCGACGACCTCGACCCCGGCGTCGGCCAGCAGGTGCGCCACCGCGGTCCGGAACAGCGGGGCATCATCCGCGATCACGACTCTCATGCCCGCACCGCCTCGGCGAGCGGAATCGTCGCGCGGATGACCGTGCCCGCGCCGGGCGCGCTCACGACGTCGAGCCCGCCGCTGACCGCGGCCACGCGATCGGCAAGGCCGCGAAGGCCGGAGCCCCGGGCGAAGGCCGCACCGCCGACGCCGTCGTCCGAGACCACGACATGCAGGAGTCCGGCATTCCGCTCGACACGGATCGCGACCGTCGCAGCCTGCGCATGCTTGGCGGCATTCGCGAGCGCCTCTGCCACCACGAAGTATGCGGTCACCTCGATGGTCGGGGGCAGCCTCCCGGCCGGCACCTGCAGGTCGCCTACTGGAATGGGAGAGCGATCCGCAAGCGCGCGCACCGCGGGTCCGAGTCCGGCATCGGTGAGGATCGAAGGATGGATGCCGCGGGCGATCGCGCGCAGCTCCTCGATGGCCGCCCGCAGTTCATCGCCTGCTTGCGCGATCATCGCCGCCGTGCCGGGGGATCCCGCCAGGGCCTTGCGCTCGGCTGCGCGCAGGGCCACGATGACGGACAGCAGCCGCTGCTGGGCGCCGTCGTGCAGGTCGCGCTCGACGCGCCGCCGTTCGGTGTCGCCGGCGGCCACGATGCGCGCTCGTGAGGCGCGCACCTCCAGCAGCTGCGCCTGGACGGTCTCGGCGAGTTCCGCGTTCCGCCGCGCGAGTTCGGCGAGCTGGGAGTGCACGAGCCCGTACACGATGACGATCGGTGCCGCGAGCTGGGCTAGCACCTGGAGGTCTGCGAGCGTTCGCGCCCACATGTCGGAGAGGTGGATGAGGCCTCCGACTGCTTTCACGGAGGTCGCGCCGCCCAGCACGACCAGCGCGATCCACGAGGGACGCAGACCAGCCCGCTCGGCCACGGAAGACAACCGCCACCGCTGCCGGAGCGCGAGCGCGATGAGGGCGACAATGATCGGAGTGCTCGCGTTGAGCAACGTCCACACCGTCCGCTCGATGTCCGCTGACGGCCAGAGCCAGAGCGATAGCGTGGCCCGGCAGTAGTGGCTCGCGTCGCACTGCCACGGCGACCGGTCGAGCGTCACCTCCAGGGCGGCGTACAAGGTGATGTTCCACGTGTACACCGCGAACGTCAGCACACGCCCGAACCGCGCCACGGCACGCCCGGTCGGGTAGATGACGGCGATGTGCACGAGCAGTGCATTGGCGGCGCCGACCGCGACCGCCGACAGCGCCTCGAGGACGGGCGGGAACAGGCTCGCCCAGAAGCCCAGGTAGAAGACGAATCCGTAGACGACCAGAAGCACGCCGATCGGATTGCCGGATCGTCGGTGGATCGCGAACAGGCCGGACAGCAGGAAGGCGAGACAGGAGAGGAACTCAAGCAGATGGTCGCCGCCCCACCCGTGGCCTGCACCGATCGCCGCGCCGCCGACCGCCCATGCGAGGCTCAGCGCCGCGGCGGCGAGCCAGATCCGACGACGCGTCGCTGCGCGCAAGCTCGTCACGCCTCGCATTCTCCCCCCGGCGCTGGCACCGCGCTATCCGTGGTTCCAGCGAACCGAAGTCTGGTGGTTCCGCCGATGCCCGCGGCTGCGGACCATACCTACCGTGAAGGCATGAGCACCCGGATCGATCACCTGCCCCCCGCGCTCCGCCCCGCATCGCACAGGCGCGTAGGGGCGGACGGCGCCCGCCCCTACGCGCACGCATGGCCGGCCGTGTGCACGATTGTGCTGCTCGTCGCGGTGGGCGCTGGATCCGCGGCCGCGCAGGCGGCCTCCGGGTCCGGACACGTCCCGTCGCAGGTGTATCCCGTGCCCTCGCCGCGCCCAGGACCGGCCCCCGTCGCTCCGCACGCCCCGTAGCCGCCGTGCGCGGCGTTGGCGCGCGTCAGGGCGACCTCACAGCAGTTGTGCCACGAGCGTCGCCTCGACGAACCGTCCGAGGCGCTCGGGAGTCCACCCGCGTTTGAGGACGAGGGTCTCGTAGAGCTCTGCAGATGTCATCGCGAAGAAGACGTCGGCGGTTTCGGCCTCGCTCAGGCCGGGACGGAGCAGCTCGCGCGAGATCACCTGGCGTGCGTTGTGCAGCATGCGCTGGTATCGCAGATCGTCGACTTCGCGCAGGAGCACGGCCATGTCGGCGTCGCCGCTCGCCGCGGCGTCGCGGATGAGCAGCAGGACGGGCGAGCCGAGTGGGCTGATCTCGGCGACGAACCGGCCAAACTGGGCCATGAGGGCCCGCGGGTCGGTCTCGGTCTGTTGCGCGCGATCCGACCGGGCCTCGGCGGGAGTGTCTGCAATCCCGAGCAGGCTCTCGTCGTAGATGGCGCGCACGAGCCCGGGTTTTCCGCCGAAATTCTTGTAGACAAACTCGCCCGAGACTCCGGCCGCGCGCGCAATCTGCGCGATCGTCGTCGTGCCGAATCCCTGCGATAGCAGGAGCTCGCGTGCACGGGAGAGGACCTCACGACGCGACTCGTTGGCCCGTTCCCTTCGGCGCGACGAGTCGTAGTTGCGGACCCCGCCGGACCCTTTGACCGCTTCTGACACGAGGCCTATACTCCAATCAGTACAGTTCGCTGTATTGAAATGAGCGTACCAGCCTCCGCCCATCCCCACCACTACAGGAGCACCTCATGGACGCGTCAGGAATAGAACTCCTTCCCGACGGGCCGGTCCGCCGCATGGTCGACGCCGCCAACCGCCACGACCTCGACGCAATGCTCGCCGAGTTCGCCGACGACTACGAGAACGTCACCCCCAACCACCCAGCCCGCAGCTTCACGGGCAGCGCCCAGGTGCGGAAGAACTGGGAAAGCCTCTTCGCAGGCGTCCCCGACCTCCGCGTCACCGTGCACGCTGCGACGACTGCCCCGGACGGCACGGTGTGGATGGAGTGGAGCAACGAGGGCACTCGGCGCGATGGCGTGGCCGTCCAGATGACCGGCGTCTCCCTCTTCGCCGTCCGCGACAATCTGCTCGCCGCCGTCCGCTTCTATGTGGAGCCGGTAGACCAAGGCTCAGGTGATGTCGACGACGCGATCCGCGCAGCGAGCGGAGCGTCCACAGGAGGCCAGCGTTGATCCTCGTCGCCGGCGGAACGGGCCGCCTCGGCCGACGGCTCGTTGCCGACCTCGCGGACGCCGGCGAGGCCGTGCGCACCTTCTCGCGCGGCATCTCCCAGCCCATCCCCGAAGAAGCGCACGACGGCGTCGAACGTGTCCGCGGCGACCTCGCCTCGGGTACGGACTGCGAACGGGCGGTCGACGGCGTCCGGAAAGTGGTGTTCGCGGCGTCGGGGTTCGGCCTGGCCCGAGGTGGCGACCCCAGGAGCGTGGACCGCGATGGCGCGCTTCGGCTCACGGCGGCCGCCGCGCAGGCCGGCGTCGAGCACATCGTCATGATGTCGATGGTCGGCGCCGCACCGGATGCGCCCCTCGAGTTCCTCAGGATGAAGCACGCTGCGGAGGAAGCCGTGAAGACCTCGGGGGTGGCCTGGACGGTGATCAGGCTGGGGGCGAGCCTCGAGCAGCAGCTCGATGTCCTCGGCGGGGCGCTCGCGTCCAAGGGCATCGTCCCGGTCTTCGGCTCGGGTCGCGCGGACGTCACGTTCACGTCAACGGCCGACGCCGCCGGGATCGTCCGCCGCGCGCTCGCGGACCCGGCGCTGCGGAATCGGTCGATCGAGTGGGGCTCGGAGACGCACACGTTCAACGGACTCGCGGCCGCGCTCGTGGCGCGCGCAGGTCGTGGGCACGTGCGGCGGATACCGATCGCCGCGCTCAGGGCGATGGGGGCCGTCGCCCGCCCGTTCTCGCCCTTCATGGCGCGGATGGCGGAGGCGGCGCTGTGGATGGATTCGGGGGGTGCCGCGTTCGACGTCGGCCCCACCCGTGCCGAGTTCCCGGATCTCCCGATCACCGGGCTTGCGGAGGTTCTGAGGGCGATGGACCCTCAGACGGCGGGATGAGAGTCGCCGCAGGCATGCGTTAAACCGAAGTCAGCGCGGGCGGCGTCCATTTCGGCCAATGGGAGTACCCTGCCTCGATGCCATGCTCGTACACGGCAACCAATCGGAATGGGCTTGCGGCCCTGCTGTTGTCGTAGAACCTGGCCCGGTCGGCAACCAGCCGTGCGGTCGCGATATGGGACCAGAGCCTCGAGTAGCGGCCGCGGATCTTGTCCTCGGGAACACCGTGGCCGCCGTGGGAAGCCCTGTACTCGACGCGTCGGACGGTGGTCTCCTCGGGAATCAGGATCACGTGCAGGGTGACGAGGTACCGCAGGGCGGCAGCCTGTTCGACGAGCTCGACCTTGCTCGGATGGCTGAACACGGTTTCGGTGATGAATGACGCCCCGGCCGCCAGCAGCCTATTTCGCTGCTCGTCCGCGGCCCTTGCCGCCTCGTAGGCGTGCTCTAGCTCGGTGCCGGGCCACCTCTGGGCAGCGATGGCATCGGCATTGATGAAAGGCAGTCCGGTGCTTGGGCCGAGGACCCGTTCAACGAAGGTCGTTTTGCCGGCCCCGTTGGGACCGGCGAGAAGATGCAGGACGGGTGAATTCACTCGCCGCCCCTGATGACGAGGTTGCCCTCGTCATCAGCTTCGGCCCACGCCTCACCGGCGGCGAGCAGTTCCTGCTCGAAGGTCAGCGACGCGAGCGCTGCCGCGATCCGCTCGTCCCACGCTGCCCGGACCAAGGCCTGCTCCCGCTCGGCCAGAGCATCATACGAGCCGTTGCCTGCCAACACTCGGGCCACGGCTGAACCGGTGCTTGTGGCCTCAAGTTCCCGGCCGATACGGGCCCACCGATTGATCCTCTCGGCAGCACTTCCGCCTTCAGCCTTGGCGGCCTCGTACACGTCATGGTCGATGCGCGTAGGGTGCGTTGGCATCGCAGTCATGGTTCAAATGTAGCACTTTGCTACAGGTGCGGGCGGCGCGATGGGAACGTGCAGCTACTCGGCGCAGCGTGCCTGGTCGACGCGGTGGGCGCGGTGCGGCTCCTGTGAGGGCGGCCGCCCGCGGGCCCGGTCAGAGGTAGCTGCAGATCTCCTCGCTCGCGCATTCGGCCGGCCCCGATGCGGAGGCCGCGAGCTGGGTCGCGACGGCGTGCCTGAGCGATTGGAGCTCGGCGATGCGGGCATCGATCGAGCGCAGCTGGTCGGCGAGCTGCTCCCGGACCTCGTCGCAGGGCTTCGCTCCGGCGTCGTGGATGGCCAGGACGCCCCGCGTCTGCTCGAGGCTCAAGCCCGAGGCGCGGCTTCTGCGGATGAACGCCGCGCGCTGAATCGACTCTGGCGAATAGTCGCGGTAGCCCGAAGGCGTTCGATCGACGTCGGGCAGGAGCCCGATGTCTTCGTAGAACCGCAGCGTCTTCGCCGTCGTCCCTGCCGCGTGTGCGGCCTCGGCGATGTGCATCGTTCCTCCCTCGCAAAGGTCTGTCCGTGCCAACGCCGGCGAGGCGGTTCCTATGCCCGCGTTCGGAACAGGCGGGGTGCCCGCTTCGCGATGGCGAGGCGGGCGCCACACGCATGGGGAACTAGTGCTGGATGAAGACGTTGTTCCCGCTTTCCGGAACGGTCTTGTTGAAGTTGATCACGTCATAGACGTTGACCCGGATGCCCTCCACGGCGCCCGCGGGCGGGTTTCCGAGAACGCATTCGACGGTCAACGTGGCGGGCAGGTGCAGGTTGGGTGCCACGTCGGGTGTCGCGACGATGGAGAGCATGAGCTTTCCGCCGAAGAACGACGGCGGGAGGCCCTGCGGGGTGGCGTTGCCATAGGACTGGAAGCTGATGAGCCCCGTTGTCACGAACGTCCCGGTGATGGTTCGTCCGGCAGCGACTTCGTGGTGGGAGAACGTCCCGCCTCCTGTCGCGGTCCCGCTGACGGTATCGAACGTTCCTGTGGCGACGATGGTCACGACGTCGCCGTTCTCGGCCATCGCCTTGTCCCCCACGGGGAAGCCGAGGCTCTGGATCAGGGCGTCGCCCACGTGGTAGTCGAAGGCGCTCTTCTCCGTTGCGGCCCCCGCTTGCACAGCGGTGAAGACCAGGAGCGGCAGCGCCACGAGAAAGGCAAGGAATTTGCGCATCATGGTGTTCAACGATTCTCGCGTCCGTGCAAGGAGTTGGCGTCCGCGCGTGCCTCCACGAGTGTTCTTCGCGAGGATTCCGGATTCGCAGACCCGGCGGCGGGGCCAGTTGGACCCTGCGACGCCGGAACCCGGTGCCGCGGGCGTCGTCCCGTCCGAGCTGAGCTGCCGTTCGGAACGAAGAGGATCCCCAGCCGATCCGGCGCGTCATCGCAAACCCGCGCCGAAAGGCACGGTCTACGAAACATTGAGCGCGGGGACTCACGTGCGTGTCAACGCCCCGCGGCCTCCTTCCTCTTGACCTTCCAGCCGCTGGAAGGGCGAGCGTGGTGACAGCGAAGCGAAGGAGGAACCGTATGCCGGTGGAAGATCTGGATCTTGTCATCGTGGGCTCGGGCAGCGCGGGCTTCGCCGCCGCGATCCGGGCCTCGGGGCTGGGCTTGAGCGTCGCGATGGTCGAGAACGGAACGGTCGGCGGGACGTGCGTCAACACGGGCTGCGTTCCGTCGAAGGCACTGCTCGCGGCCGCCGAAGCCCGCCACACGGCGGTCGATGCAGGCCGCTTCCCGGGCCTCGCCGCGGCGTCGCTCGGCCTCGATCTTCCGGCGCTCATGGACGGCAAGCGGGCCCTCGTCGAGTGGATGCGGCGCGAGAAATACGTGGACCTCGCCGAGGACTACGGGTGGCGCATCCTCAAGGGGCGTGCCGAGTTCGCGGGCACCGCGGGCGAGCCGGTCGTCGTCGTCCGGTGCCCCGCCGACGGCGAGAACACAGACGGCGGCGAGAACACAGACGACGGCGAGGACACAGACGACGGCGGGAACACGGCCGACGGCGGGGCCGCGCGCCTTCGGGGGCGCCACTACCTCATCGCGACTGGATCCACCCCGTGGATTCCCAAGCTGCCCGGACTGGCCGACGTCGACTACCTCACGTCGCAGACGGCCATGGAGCTCGAGGAAGTGCCTGAATCGCTGCTCGTGATCGGCGGAGGGTTCGTCGCCGTCGAACAGGCCCAGCTCTTCGCGAGGCTCGGCTCGAAGGTGACCATGCTCGTCCGCTCGCGCATCCTCTCGGGCGAGGAGCCTGAGGTCTCGATGGCGGTCTCCTCGGTGTTCCACGACGAGGGGATCCGAGTGGTCCGCCGGGCCGTGCCCACCGCCGTCGCCCGGGGGAGCGCGGGGGTGACCGTGACCGCTGACGTCGCCGGCGCCCCCGCGGAATTCTCGGCCGCGCGGGTGCTCATGGCGACGGGACGCCGGCCCGTCACCCGCGGACTCGGCCTGGACCGGATCGGCGTGACGACGGGGCCTCGCGGCGAGGCAGTCGTCGACGGCCAGCTCCGAACGTCGAACGATCGGGTCTGGGCCGCGGGCGACGTCACGGGTCATCACGAGTTCGTCTACGTCGCCGCGTCCCACGGCGCCCTCGCCGTCGACAACGCGTTCACAGGCGCGGGCCGCGAGGTGGACTACCGCCATATGCCGCGCGTGGCGTTCACGAGCCCCGCCGTCGCCGCGGTCGGCCTCACGGACCGGCAGGCGAACGACGGCGGGATCCCCTGCGAGTGCCGGGTGCTTCCGCTCGAGTTTGTGCCGAGGGCCCTCGTGAATCGGGACACGCGGGGGTTCATCAAGATCGTCGCCGAGCAGGAGTCCGGGCGGATCCTGGGGATCACCGCCGTCGCACACGACGCCGGCGAACTCGCCGCGGCGGGCGTGCACGTGCTCGCCTCGGGAACCACCGTCCACGAACTGGCATCCCGCTGGGCCCCCTACCTGACCATGGCGGAGGGCCTCAAGATCGCCGCGCAGTCGTACACCGCGGATGTCTCCCGCCTTTCGTGCTGCGCCGTGTGAAAGCCCAGTCGCGGGGTAGGAGGAGTACCGGAAGGATGCGCGCGCCCAGACCGGCGCCTCGCCGGGGCCGGGACTGTCACGGAAAGGACTGAGAATATGGCTCTTCAGATGCGGAGCGAGATGCGCCGGCTCCGCGACGAGCTGCGCTACGAGCCGACCGCTGCGAGGATCCGCGCGGAGTCGTCCGGCAGGATCCTCGTGGACTCCCGCCGCGCGGTCCTCGTGTGGGAGGCGCGCGGGTACATCCCCGTGTACGCGGTGCCACCCGCGGACATCGCGGCCGAAATCGTGCCGGCGGACGTCACGGCCCACGAGCCCCGATCTGCGTTCGGCCGTCGCCACGGTCCGGGGCAGGATTTCACGCTCAGGGCGCCCGGATTCGAGCTGCCCGAGGCCGCGTTCCGGCCAGACGACCCGGAGCTCTCGGAATATCTCCTGCTTGACTACTCCGCGTTCGATCGGTGGTGGGAGGACGAGGAGGCGGTCGAAGGCCACCCGCGCGATCCGTTCCACCGGGTCGATGCCCGGCTCGGCTCGCAGCGGGTCCGGGTGGAGTACGACGGCGTGGTCCTGGCCGAGAGCGCGAGCCCCGTTTTCGTCTACGAGACGATGATTCCCGTGCGCACGTACTTCCAGCGCTCCGATGTCAATATGACGCTTCTCGAGCCCTCCGATCGGCAGACGATCTGCCCCTACAAGGGGCGCGCGTCCTACTGGTCCGTCCGCGGGGCTGGCTCCAAGGGGCAGAACGTCGCGTGGAGCTACGAGAATCCCCTGCCCGATTCAGGCCAGATCAAGGAGCTCATCGCGTTCTATGACGAGCGCACGGACGTCCTCAGAGATGAGCCCGGTTAACCGGACAGGACCCGCCTCTCCCCCCAGTGGTAGAGGCGGGTCCTCGCCTTGCACCGCTCGTCCCCCGACTCGCGATGCACCCGTTGCGCAGTTCCATCCCCAGAGAGAACCATATACCGGATGTCCGGTATGTTACCCCTTTGTCTCATGGTTGTATAGGGCATAGGTCACATTTGTGACTTAGGGGTTCGGACGCGCCGTGCTGGGGGTGAGGCTGAACCGAGCGCGCGGTCCGATTAGCATGGCTCGTGGTCACGGGGAACGGAGGAGATTGAGGGTGTCGCTGCAGGAACGGGCAGTCATCACGAGGAATGCCATCATCAGGGGGGCCGCGGAGGTCTTCGCCGAGCACAGCTACGCCCAGGCGTCGCTGAGCGACATCGTCGCGAGGGCGAATGTCACCAAGGGTGCCCTCTACTTCCATTTCAAGTCCAAAGAAGAGCTTGCGAGCGCGGTGATCGACGAGCAGCACAAGGCCGTGCTCGAGGGTGCGGTCATCGTGGCCGCCATGGGTCGATCAGCGCTCGATACCCTCGTGCTCCTGTCCGTGGACTTCTGCCGCCAGCTCCTTGACGACGTTGTCGTCCGGGCTGGCATCCGTCTGACACTGGAGGGGGTTGAGGTCGGTCGCGACCTCCGCGCGCTCTACTCCGATTGGGTCGCCTCGACCGAGGGCATCATCGATCGCGGGATCGCCGACGGCATCCTTCGTCCGGTCCTGCCGGCGGCGGACCTGGCCCGCTACATGGTGGGTGCGTTCACGGGGGTGCAGCTCGTGTCCGAAATGCTCGCCGAGCGGTCCGATCTGCTCGAGCGGGTCGAACACCTGTGGAGCCTCCTGGTTCCCGCGATGGTCGCTCCCCACTTGGTGGAGGAGGCGAGCTCCGTTCCCGCGAAGCTCTTCGCTGAGTTCGGCGTCGCGGGCATACGGGACTAGGGCGTTTCTGGCGCTTTCATTGAACGGAAACCCGCTGGCCGCCCTCTGTGGGCGGCTATAGCTTGTGATTCATGACACACTTCGTTCTTGTCCACGGCGCCTTCCATGGCGGATGGTGCTGGTCTGAGGTTGCCGCAGGGTTGACGCAGAAGGGCCACGCCGTCGTCGCCCCTGATCTGCCAGGATCCGGCGATGACCATACCCCGGTTGAGGGGGTCACCCTCGAATCCGCCGTCGACCGGATCATCGAGGCCTTGAAGGCCTCCGATGAGCCTTCGGTTCTGGCGGCGCACAGCATGGGCGGGATCGTCACGACCCAAGTGGCGGCGCAGGTCCCCGAGCTGATCTCCCGGCTCGTCTACGTCACGGCGTTCCGCCCTGTCGACGGCGAGTCGCTCCTGGACCTCACGCACCTTCCGGAAGGGGCGGGTGACGGCGTTCAAGCGAACATCTCCGTTGCGGGCGACCCCCCGGTCGCGACCTTCAACCTCGAGAAGGCCAATGAAATCTTCGGCAACGGAGTTCCGGCTCATCTGGCGCAGCAGGCGGTCGCGAAGCTGACACCTCAGCCGCTGTCCCTCTTCGCAACACCGGTAAGCCTCGGTGGGGCAGTCCTTCCGCCGACTGAGTACGTGATCTGCAGCGAGGACAGGGCGATTCCCCCGGCCCTCCAAGAGCTGATGGCTGCGCGTACACCGTCAGCCCGGATCCATCGGCTGAAGGCGGGTCATTCCCCCTTCTACTCGCATCCGCAGGAGACGATCGACATCCTGCTCGGCTAGCTGAGCAGGCCCGCCAAGGTCCAGATCGCGTCAGATTCGTACCAGTGGTCCCACGCGACCATGGCGATCTGATGGCGTGTGACGCCGAGCGGCTTCGCGAACGCGACGGCCTCTTCGAACGGAACTGACCGGGCCCACGGCAGACGATCAGGGTCCGGGGCGAGCTGCGCGAGCAGATCCCTCACGGCGACCGGCTCGCGATGCGCGGCGTGCAGGACGGTCCTCGCGGGAACTTCGCCGACGGCGAGTCCCGCGAGGAGCCGCCCGAGATCCGCGGCCGAAATCGCCGAGATCCGGGCCGCGCCGCCCTCGATGAGCCCGCCGAGCTTGAGCACGAGGTTGGCGAGGTGTGGGGCGAACCAACGGTCGCCCGGGCCGTGCACGATGTTGGGGCGCACGACCGCGCCGCCCGCCCCGAGGACGAGCCGTTCGGCGGCGAGCCGCGACGTACTCGCGGGAGACTCGGGGTGGTGGGGAACGGCGTCGACCGCAATGCCGCGATGGGGTCCGGTGCCGTACACCGCCGTCGTGCTCACGTAGATCACGCGACCGACCCCCGCGCTTGCCGCCGCCCCGAGGAGCCGCCTCGTGCCGTCCACGTTGACGTGGGCGCATTGCTCGGGATCCGAGCCCACGTAGCTTGCGGCGTGGACGACGGTCGCGACCCCCTCGCACGCGGCGAGCAGCGCCGCCTCATCGTCGAGGGACCCGGGGGCGAACTCGACGCCGTCGGGCCCGTCGGCGTCCGCGGGTTCGCGGAGGAGCCCCCGGACCGGGTGGCCGGCCTCGGCCAGCGCGCGCACCGCGGCCGAGCCGATGAACCCCGATGCCCCCACGACGAGCGTGCGCCCCCGCGCGCTCATGCGCTGGCCTTCGGCGTGCCCAGGCTGATGCGGGCTCGGCTCGCGCCCCGCTGGACGAAGTCAACGGTCATCGACTCGCCGTCGGTGACAAGCTGGACCTCGGTCGGCTCCGCGAGCTCGACGAAATGCGCGAACGAGGCGTCAATCGAGGCCGGTTCCGCCTCCGGCTGCCCGAGGGCGGTCCGCATCGCGGATCTCGCCGCGTCGAGCAGAAGAGACCCGGGAACGTGGTCGAGCGGGTGGTCGAAATGCGAGGGGTGCGCGGTGTCCACCACGAGGCTCCAGCTGTTCGGCTCGCCATTCCCCGGCGCCAGGACGGCGGACGACGACGGCGCGCGGCCAGCGTGCGTTGCCCCGTCGCGGCGGGCGGGGAGGTCGCCGCGCACCCTCTGATAGATCCTCTCGGACAAGATTGCTCCGGAGGCCGCGAGCGTTGCCCGGAAACCGCCGGGAAGGGCGATCTCGCCCGCGACCCGCACGGGGGCCGACTCGGACTCGACGCGCCCGAGCTCGACGACGTCGACCGTCACCGTCGGCGTTTCGGGGCGCTCGGGGTCCTCCAGAGGGCGGACGTCGTGCAGCGCCATCTGCGACAGGAGGAACTTCCGTCCGAGCGGGACGCCCCGCTGCGTGTGGCACACGACGTACGAGGCCTGCCTGAACGTCTCGCACAAGAGCAGGGAGTCCGGCGGAGTAGAGCCCACGCGGTACGTCCCGTGGACGCGGGGCCACACGGCCGGCACGCTGAAGCGGTTGCCGCCAACGTGCGAGGCGGGGCCGACGAAAGTTTCCGACACCGAGACTCGGTGAACATACCTGCCGTCGACAGGGTGGGTCGTCGAGCCGTTTGTTTGTCGCATGTCATTTTTATCTCATGGGACGACCGCCGCCGCATATTGAGAGCGACAGTTCCGGATTGCGTGTCACGGGAACATTCATCGAGAACAAAACCGGTCGCCCGACTTATTTCGTTTTTCCATTTTGCGTGGGTTTTTGCTGTGTTCTGCTGCACACGATGCAACGGCTGCGCTATATTGGCTATTGCCCGCACGGACGGATCCCCCCAAACGGCCGTGTGGGCATCTCCTGACAAAGGCCCCCGCCCTCCCCCGGCGGGGGCCTTGCCCGTTCTCGGGCTACCATTTCGCCAGCCCGTGACGGAGCCGGACAGGGTCCTCGGCGGGTCAGTCGAGGTGTGTGTCGCTCCCGATGTGCTCGTACGCCATGAAGGTTTTCACGATGGCATCGAGCCGATGGAGATGCCGCGTGTGCTGGCGGTCGTCTCGGGCCGGATCCTCATGGCGAGACGGTTCCGAGCGGGTCGCTCCCGCCGCGTCCTGCGGCAGGGCCGCGGGGGCTTGTACCTCCGACGGCGCCCTGTGGTGGGCCGTGCTCGAGGGGCTGGGCTGGGGCCGTGCCTCGGGGTCGTCGACGTGGGCGAGGGCGTGCATGAGGATCTGCGTCACGTAGCCGTCCGTCACGTGGTAGGTCACATCGCGCCCTGAGCGGACCGCGCGGACGGCCCCGGCGAGCCGCAGGGTCCGCAGGTGCTGGGAGACGAGAGCCTGGGACATGCCGGACTTCGAGACGAGGCTCGCGACGCTGCTTGGCTCGCGGCTCACGTGCAGGAGGATCCGCAGACGAGGCGCGTTGCCCAAGACTTTCAGGAATTGGGCGGCGTCGCCGAGCCACGAGTCCTCATGCACCTCCAAAGGTTAGCGAACTGCGAGAAGAGCAGACGACACACGGGCACCGAGCGCGCCGCACCACTGAGTCCGTATCGTGGGCAACACGGAGATCGGCCCCGCACCACCGAGACGAAGGTGTACGCTGAGCAAGGCGCGCCCGGGCTTGGTGCGAGTGAAAAGTGCCATGTCCCCCACGTGGCACCCCGGGCGCGTCTGAACCTTGAGAAAGTCCCCACCCTCGGGCCGAGGGAGGGGACTTTTTCTTTCTTCCGGGCCTGGCTCGGGATTATCGGTCAAGACGTTGGTTGGGCGGTCGGATTCCGACCTTCTCTCGCGACCCCGCTCAACAGGGGGAGTCACGCGTGGCCGGGGATCTTCGCGAGCTGTGCCCGTTCGTCGTCGGTGAGCCCGTCGAGACGATCGAGGACGACGCCGGCCGTCACCCACAGCTCATCGGCGAGCTCGGCCGGATGCTGAGTCCAGCGATACGCGTCCTCGAGATGCTCGAACCTGATAAGCCTCCGGGCTGCTTCCGCCCGGACGCGCCGCTCGACGCGCGGCCCCTGGCACCTCGTGTGACCGTGCTCGAGGTGGACGAGTTCATGCGTGAGCGCGCAGCGCCGCTCCGCCTGCTGCAGGCGTTTGTCGAGCCAGATTCGGCCGACGCCGTCCGTGCGGCCCGCGGCCCCGTCTGGCATGACGACGAAATGGAGCGTGACGTGCGTCAGGTCGCGCAATGCCCCCCAAGGACTGAACACGGGTTCAGGTTAGGGGTTGGGGCCGACATTTTGGGGCTCGGCCGCGAGCTAGCGTTCGAGGCGGAAGCCGAACTTGAGCGTGACCTGCCAGTCGGCGACGTTGCCCTCGTCGATGTGACCGCGGATGGACTGGACCTCGAACCAGTCGATGTGGCGGACGGTCTGCGCCGCGGTGGCGAGGCCGTTCTTGATCGCCTGGTCGATGCCCTCGGGGGAGGTTCCGACGATCTCCGAGACGCTGTAGGTGTGCCCTGCCATGGTTCCTCCGTAAGAGTCGGGGCCACGCTGGCCCGATGGGTGATGGCAGACTATCGCCGTGACCTTCGAGGAGCCAGAGTTCGGATCGTCGTCGCGTGTGACAAGCGCGGGCGATCCGCTGGTCGCGCGGCTGCGTGCCGCGGGGTGCGTTTTCGCCGAAGACGAGGCTCAGCTCCTCCGAGAGGCGGCGCGTTCAGGACCAATTCTGGAAGCGCTTGCTGAACGCCGCATCGGGGGTGAGCCTCTCGAATACGTACTCGGCTGGGCCGAGTTCCACGGGCTCCGCATCGCCGTCGAGCCCGGCGTGTTCGTCCCGCGGAGGCGCAGCGAGTTGCTCGCGCGCGAGGCTGCCGCGCTTGCGGCAGCCGCCGTCTCCGCCGCAAAGGCGGCCGACGACGGCGGTTCCGCGCCCGTCGTCGTCGACCTCTGCTGCGGGAGCGGCGCCGTGGGGGCGGCTGTGGCGAGCGCGGTGCCGGGCGTCGAGCTGCACGCGGCCGACGTCGACCCGATCGCCGTCGAGGTCGCGCGCCGCAACGTCGGGCCGTTCGGTGGCCAGGCCCACGCGGGGGACCTGTTCGCGGCGCTGCCGCGAAGCCTGCGCGGTCGCGTCAGTGTCATCGCGGCGAATGCCCCCTACGTGCCGAGCAGCGCGATTGCGTTCATGCCGCCCGAGGCCCGCGACTACGAGCCGAGGGCCGCGCTCGACGGGGGTGCCGACGGCCTCGACCTCCAGCGGCGCGTCGCGGCCGGGGCGGGGGAGTGGCTCGCGCCCGGTGGGCACCTGCTCATCGAGACGAGCAAGCACCAATCGAGTGGGACGGCGGCCCTTTTCGCGGATGCGGGTTTCAGCGCGCGAATCGTGCGCGATCCCGACATTGGTGGGACGGTTGTGATCGGCGAATCGGAAGCGCTTCCAGCGCAATTCAGCGCAATTCCACATTCGTGACAAAACATCCGTTTGTATATAACGAATGCCGTCAATATTGGATAGCTCTGTGACTGCATTTGACGGCTCTTGACGAGCCGGCTCATATGGGTCTAGCTTCATCGTCGGAATCGCCAATGCGGTTCCGACCCGCTGTCGGAGGAGTCGTTCGACGACCCCGTCAAGCGGGAGGGCTTCGCAGGCCGCATGCCGTTTCTGGGCTGCGGTTGTCGTCGGAGTGCTGGCGGAATATCTCTATCGCCGGCCGTCGACACACAGGTACGTAGTGGGGAATGTTCTGTGGTCGACGATGCATCGCATCGTCCCTAGTGATCGGTGGCCGATCCGTGGTCTCGTCTGCGCTCTGGAGGGTTGTTGAGCGGCTTGTAGCCGTCTCGGCAGCGTTCGCCATGGCGTTCGCGATGGCCACACCGAGCGGGACCTTCAACGTCGCGGCCTTCCGAACGGGGCAATGGTCCCTCAGTGGACCAGAGCTCGCGAATCACCAAGACGCCCCATCGCTTCCCGCGGCCCCTGTCACCACCGCCATCACGCTCGCGGACATCCAATCTGTCTACGGGGCTGCCGCCGCGCTGTGGTCCGGCCACGACGTGAGCGCCGCACACTTCGCGATCGCCCCGCTCTCCGGAACGACCCTCGCCGTCACGAACGGGACCGCCATCACGGTGAGCCCGAACGCGGCGGGGTGGGGCTGGAGCGTCGGCTCGGTCGCCACGAACCGGATGGACCTCCAGACCGTCATCGCCCACGAGCTCGGGCACGTCCTGGGCCTCGCGGACATCGAGGGCGGCTCCGACCTCATGAGCCGGGTGCTCAACCCCGGCGAGCGACGGACGACGACGACGCTCACCGTCCCGGCCCCCGCGCCGACCCCGGCTCCGAGCACGTCGAGCACGTCACCGGCCCCGACTTCGGCGGCAGGGGCCCCGACCTCGACGACTTCGACGGCGACGGCCCCGGCGTCATCCACCACGACGACGTCGAGCACGTCACCGGCCCCGACTTCGGCGGCAGGGGCGCCGACTTCGGCGACTTCGACGGCGACGGCCCCGGCGTCATCCACCACGACGACGTCGAGCACGTCACCGGCCCCGACTTCGGCGTCGCCGGCCCCGACTTCGGCGTCGCCGGCCCCGACCTGGGCGTCGCCGGCCCCGACTTCGGCGTCGCCGGCCCCGACTTCGGCGTCGCCGGCCCCGACCTGGGCGTCGCCGGCCCCGACTTCGGCGTCGCCGGCCCCGACTTCGGCGTCGCCGGCCCCGACTTCGGCGTCGCCGGCCCCGACCTCGGCGGCAGGGGCCCCGACTTCGGCGTCACCGGCCCCGACTTCGGCGTCACCGGCCCCGACCTCGGCGGCACCCACGCCGTGGGCCCTCCAGATGCACTCGACGGCGGCGACCCTCGCGTTCCACGCCGACGGCACGGTCACGTTCGAGGGCCAGTCGCGCGCCCTGTCCACGATCTCGAGCATCTCGGTCATGGGGACGATCGGTGACGACACGCTCACGGTCGATCGCGGCACGGCCAACCCGAACATCACGGTGAGCTTCGACGGCGGCCCCGGCTTCGACACGCTCGTCACGGCGGGCACGGTCGTCAGCGAACGGTCGGTGGCCGTCAACGGCACGACGGGGACGCTCTACCTCGATGCGACGACGATCAACTACACCGACATCGAGCCGATCACGAACACGGGCACCGCAACCGACCTGAAGTTCGTGCTCGGCTCGGGCGACGACAAGGCCACCCTGACGCAGGCGGGTGGCCTTCTCACGCTCGCGAGCACGAACGGCGGCTTCGAGTCCACGACGTTCTCGGCGCCCACCTCCTCGCTCACCGTCGACGGCGGCGCCGGCTGGAACACGATCACCCTGAGCGGCACAATCTCGCTCGGCGCTGCGGCCCTCGTCCTCGACTTCCAGAAGATCGCGCTCACGTCGGGAACGGCTCTCGCGGCCGGCAATGTAACTCTCGCGGCCGCGGACACCGTGACCGGCGGCCCAAGCAACCCGCTCACGAACCCGCGGAGCTGCGCGACCCTCGCGACCCATTGCGGCGACGTCGAGGTCACCCTCCAGGACAGCCAGGTCACCTCGGGCGCCTTCACGGCCCAGGCGACCGCGAGCGTCACCCCGGATCCGACGGACACGCTCGCGTACGCCGTCAACGTCTCCTCGAAGGCGCTCGTCTCCCTCCTCGGCACGACCCAGCTCACGGCAACGGGCGACGTCGTCCTCTCCTCGCAGTCGACCGTCGGCCCCGTGACGCTCGTCAAGAAGTACGCGGACGCCGCGATCGTCTCCTCGGACGCCGAGGTCACGATCGGGGGAACGGCAGTCGTCAAGGCGACCGGGAAGACGACGGTGAGCTCGTCGTCGTCGGTCGACGCGGGGGCGACCCCGGGCTCCGACGCCGCGAAGAGCGAAGGCTCGGCCGATTCGAGCGGCACCGCGTCGAAGGACGCGTCGGTCGCGATCATCACCGTGAGCACGACGGCGGTCAGCAAGGTCACGAACACGGCCCACCTCGAGGTCACGGGCGCGCTGAACATCGGCGCGACGAACCACGCAGGCCTCAACGGAGTCGGCGACGCGAGCCTCGCGACCTCGGGCGCGGGCATCGCCGTCGTCAACCTGAGCCAGACGACCCAGGCGGTCATCGACTCGACGAGCGCGACGCCGACGAACGCCGCGAGCATCACGCTCACGGCCACGGTGGACGGCGCGAACACCGCGAGCGCGAAGGCCGGCAAGGGCGGCTCGACGGCGAACGACAAGCCGGTCAACGATCCGTCCCGCGCGAACGGCCAGGCGACCACGGCCGACGGCGCCATCGGGCTCGCGGGCGCGCTCGCCGTGAGCGTCTTCAACGCGGTGACGACGGTCGCGGTCCAGGCCGCGAACCTCGTCACGGCCGGCGCGCTCCTCCTCAAGTCCGTGTCGCAGGTCGCGTCGACCGCTACCGGCGACGGCAGCTCGACCGATGGCAGCGGAAGCGGCGTCGGGGTCGGCATCGGCATCGGCGTCGCGACTCTCGTGACCGAGGCGTTCATCGCGGGCGGCGCGGTCATCCAGGCGGGCTCGGTCACGGTCGAATCGGACGAGACGCGGACGGGCGGCTCGAACTTCGCCTCGAGCGCGACCTCGGGCAAGGCCTCCTCGGCCAGCACGGGCGTCGGCGCGGCCGGCTCGTTCGCCCTCACGCTCGTCAACGGCAAGACCCTCGCGGAGATCCGCGGCGCGGGCAACGCGCTCACGGGCGCGACGGCCGGAGTCGCACCGGCTGTCGCCCTCAAGGCCACCGGCAACCACGTCGACTCGGCGACCGCCAATGCGGCCCAGTCCGGCGGATCGGTTGGCATCGGGGCGTCGATCGCCCTCGGCATCATCGACACGATCGTCGCGGCGCGGCTCGTGAAGGACGCAGGCCTCACGGGCGCCGGAGCGCTGACCCTCTCAGCCACCGGCAGCGACGCGACGACGACCTCCGCGACAGGCGGCGCCCAGGGCGGCAGCAACGCGTCCCTCATGGGCGTCGTCGCGATCACGATCTCGAACGTCCAGACCCTCGCCTCGATCCTCTCCGGCCCCGCGCTCGCCTTGGCGGGCGCGCTCACCGGAACCGCGATCCAGACCGCGGCGGCGACGACGACGGCGACCGGCAGCACCACGGCAGGCAGCGGGGCGAGCCTCGCGGCCGGCATCAGCTTCGCCCTCACGTCGGCCACGCACGCCGTCGACTCGTCGATCGACCGCAGCACCACAGCAGGCGGCGATGTCGCGATGAGCGCCGACGGCAAGTCGACGACGTCGACGACGGCGACCTCCTCCGCGGCGGGTGCACAGGGCGGCTCGACGAGCAGCCCGACGAGCACCGACAGCTCGGGCAAGACGGCGAACCAGAAGGCGGATTCGCAGCTCGGCTTCGCGGGCGGCAAGTCGTCCACGAACGGCGGAAGCGGCTCGGGCGCGGCCAGCACGCCCGCCGCGAGCGACAGCAGCGGCGCCCCGATCACGGTCGCCGCGGCGATGGCCTTCAACCTCGTGACCTCGTCCTCGACGTCCGAGCAGGCCCCCGCGACGACGCTCAGCACGCCGGGCAAGGCCTCGTACGCGTCGGCCAACACGACGACTGCGCAGGCGAGCGCGGACGGTTCCGCGACGACCGGCGGAAGCGGCAACGTGATCGGCGCTGCCATCGCGATCGACAAGGCCACGGTCGTCAACGAGGCCTCGATCGGCGCGGGCGCGAGCCTCGCCGCGACGGGCCTCACCCTCACGGCCCTCAACCATGCCGACCCCTCGGCCCCGGGCACCCCGATCGCGAACGGCACGGGCGCGACGGCGAAGTCCGGCGCGAGCAGCGCGGGCGGAAGCCTGGGCATCGCGGGATCGTTCGCGCTCAACATCGCGAACCTCTCGACGACCGCGGCCATCCACGCGGCCACCGCAACGACGACCGACCCGCTCGGCGGCGTGAACCTCGGCGGCTCGGGCAACGCGGCGGCGACGGCGTCGTCGTCGTCCGCGAACGGCGCCTCGGCGACGTCGGCCCAGTCGACGGGCGGAAGCGGCGGCACGTTCGGCATGGGCGCCTCGATCGGCCTCAACCTCGTGACGGACCAAGTGTTCGCAGGAGTGGACGAGCTCGCGCTCGGCACGCGCGGGCCCCCACTCACGGGCATCAACAACTTCACCATCCAGGCGACCAACAGCGATACGCTGACGACTGCGATCGACGGTGGAGCAGGCGGAGCGAACATCTCGCTCGCGCCGGCCATCGGGATCACGCTCGCGAACGTATCGACCATCGCCGGAATCGGTGGAGCCGATCCCAGCCTCGGCACCACGACGCTCTCGGGAGCCGTCTCCGCGACCGCCGACCAGACGGCGAAGGCCACGACCACCGCGAAGGGCGCCGCGATGGCGGCCTCGGGCGGGACCCTCGCGCTCGGCATCGCCCTCGCGCTCACGGTCCTCGACGCGACGTCGTCCGCCCCGCTCGACCGCACGCTCTCGGCCGCGTCGGCGAGCTTCACGGCGCACCACACCGAGTCCACGACGACGACGGGAACCGCGAGCGCGGCCGGCGCCCAGGGCGAGGGCAGCGACACCTCGGGCAAGGACGTCAACGGCAAGGCGGACGCCGCGCTCGGCGACGCGAAGGGCAAGCAGACCGCGAACGGCGGCAAGACGACGTCGACGAGTGCGACGCCCAAGACCACGGTCGACAAGACCTCGGGCGGCTCGGGCAGCATCAGCGTCGCCGCGGCGATCGCGATCAGCATCGTCGGCGTGACGACGACGGCGGAGCTCGCCGCGGGCATGACGCTCACGACGTCGGGCGCGGCCGCCTTCGCCGCGGACACGAACGCCGACTCGGTGACCGAGGCGAAGGGCGACGCGACGTCGCCGTCGTCGCTCGGCATCGGCGCCGCCGTCGCGATCAACAAGGTGACCGTCGCGACGCAGGCGATCGTCCCCGCAGGCGCGATCGTCAATGCGGGCTCGCTCGCCCTGTCCGCGACCGAGCGCGTGCTCGGCGCCGACAACGTCAACACGCTCTCCGCGAAGGCGACCTCGGGGGCGACGGCGGGCGCCGATATCGGCCTCGCGGGCTCGTTCGCGCTCAACCTCGTGAACGTCCAGACGCAGGCGCTCGTGCTCGGCACCGTGGCGCTCACGATCAACGCCACCGTCACGGGGGCGTCCGGCGACGTCACGCTCACGGCCGGCCAGGCGACCGAGAACACGGCGAGCGCGGCGGCGAAGGCGGATGCCTCGGGCGGCGCGTCCGGCCTCGGCGCGTCCGTGGCCCTCGACCTCATCAACGACGACACGACGGCGAGCCTCGGCTCGAGCGCGACCGTGACGGGCGCGCATCAGCTCACCGGCACGGCGACGGGCAGCGACAAGGCGACGACGACGTCGTCGGGCGGCGCGGCGGCGAGCGGCTCCGGCTCGCTGTCCCTCGCGGCGTCCCTCGCGCTCACGATCAGCAACGTCTCGACGACTGCGTCGATCCTGGCCGGCCCGGCGACGACGATCTCCGCGGGGGCAACGTTCCACGCCGCCCAGACCGCGACCGTGACCGGCACCGCCAACGGCGCGGCGCAGGGCGGCAGCACGCTCGCCCTCGGCCTCTCGCTCGCCCTGACGATCGCGAACCACGCGGTCGATTCCTCCCTCGACCGCTCGCTCACGGCTGGCGCAGACGTCGGCTTCCTCGCCGAGGGCACGTCCCAGGTCTCTGACGCATCGACCGCGAGCGCGGCGGGCGCGAAGGGCACGAGCTCGGACACGTCCGGCAAGGACGTCAACGGCAAGGCCGATTCGACGTCGGGCACCGCGGCGGGCCTCCAGAACGCGAACAGCACCAAGACGACGACGGCGCCGACCTCGCCCAAGGCGACGACGGACAGCGGCGGCTCGACGGGCGGCTCCGGCACCATCGCCGTCGCCGCGGCGATCTCCGTGACGCTCTCGACGCAGACGGTGACGTCCGTCCTCGCGACCGGCCTCACGCTTGCCACGACGGGCAAGGCGACGTTCGCCGCGGCGGCCGACACGGACGCGAAGGCCACGGCGGACGGCTCGGCGACGTCGTCGTCCGGCGCGGGCATCGGCGCGGCGGTCGCGATCAACCTCGCCAACGCCACGGTCCTCGCAAGCGTCGTGGCGGGCGCGACGGCGAACGTCGGCTCACTCGTCCTCTCCGCCACCGAGCGCGTCGTCGGAACGGACAGCATCAACTCGTTCGACGCCGAGGCGAAGTCGGGCGCGACGGCGGGCAGCGACATCGGGCTTGCGGGCTCGTTCGCGCTCAACCTCGTCAACGTCTCGGCCACGGCCACGCTCGCGGGCACGGTGTCGCTCCCGGCAACCGGCGACGTCACGATCACCGCCGGCTCGTCCACGGAGAACATCGCGAAGGCGACGGCCGCGACGAACATCACGGGCGGCACGCTCGGCCTCGGCGCCTCGGTCGCGCTCAACCTCATCAACGACTCGGTCGCGGGCACGATCGGCGCCGGTGCGACGCTCACGGGCGGCCACGCCGTCGCCATCACCGCGACGAACAGCGACAAGGCGACGACGAATGCGGAGGGCGGCGCGAAGGCGACGGGCCAGACGACCCTCTCGCTCGCGGCGTCGCTCGCTCTGACCATCAGCGAGGTGTCGACGACGGCGAGCATCCTCGCCGGGACGGCGCTGAGCCTCGCGGGCGGGATCACGGCCCACGCGGACCAGACCGCGACCGTCACGGCGACCGCGAAGGGCGCCTCCTCGGGCGGTTCGACGCTCGGACTCGGCATCGCCCTCGCGCTGACCATCGCGGACCACACGGTCGACTCATCGCTCTACCGCAACACGACCGCCGGCGCGAATGTCTCGTTCGCCGCGGACGGGCTCTCGCAGTCCTCCTCGACCGCGACCGCGAGCGCCGCGGGCGCCGAGGGCCAGGGCGCGTCGGGCAAGGACTCGAGCGGCAAGGATGTCAACCAGAAGGGCGATCAGTCCCTCGGCACGGCCAAGGGCCTCCAGTCGACCAACAGCGGCGGCAAGACGACGTCGAGCTCGTCGACGCCGAGCACGAAGCAGGATTCGGGCGGGACCAACATCACGGTCGCGGCCGCGGTCGCCATCAACCTCGTGACGTCGACGACGACGGCGCTGCTCGCGCCGAGCACGTCGCTCGCCGTCAATGGGGGCGGGAGTGCGAGCTTCGCGACCACGAACCACACCGACGCCGTGGCCACCGCGGATGGCTCGGCGAGCAACAGCTCGACCCTGGGCATCGGGGCGGCCGTCGCGATCAACCTCGCGACCGTGCGGAACGAGGCGAGCCTCGGCATCGGGTCCCAGCTCTCGGCGTCGGGCCTCACGCTGAGCGCGACGATGCGCACGGCGGGGTCCAGCACGCAGCACACGATCACGGCCACCGCGTCCGCGGGCGCGGCCAACACGTCCGGAACGCTCGGCCTCGCGGGCGCGTTCGCGCTCAACGTCGCCAACCTCACGACGCTCGCGACCATCCACGCCGACGCCACGACGACCCTCCCGGCCGGCACGACGGGCAACGTCCAGCTCATGGGCGGCGCCGCGAGCATGACCGCGGCGTCGAGCTCGAACAGCACGACGAAGGCCAAGGCCAAGCAGGACGGCACGGGCACGGTCGGCATCGGCGCGTCGGTGGGCATCAACCTCGTCAACGACACCGTGTACGCAGGCATCGACCAGGTCGCCGACCCGAGCCGCGGGCCCCCGCTCACGGGCGCCGGAACCGTCACGATCAAGGCCACGACCACGAGCGTGATCGACAACGAAGTCGACGCGGGCGGCAAGGGCGGCGGCGTGACCGTGACCCCGGCGGTCGCCGTCACGATCGCGACCCTCCGCACGAGCGCCTCCCTCGGCGCCAGCAGCACCGCCCTCACCGCGAGCGGGGCCGTCCAGGCCACCGCGACCCAGAACGCCACGACCACCACGATCGCCAAGGGCGATACGACGGTCGGCTCCACTGCAGGCTTCGGCATTTCCCTCGCGCTCGCCATCGTCGACGACGGCGTCGACTCGGGCAGCGCGCGCAGCATCACCTCTTCGGGGGCGGTTTCCTTCCAGGCCTCGGGCACCTCCGCGACGACGACGACGGCGGAGGCCGCGGCCGAGGGCGCCGGAGGCCAGACGACGTCCGGCGCGAGCGGCAAGGACTCCTCCGGCACGGACGTCAACCAGAAGGCCGATTCCAAGCTCGGCGCCGCGAAGCAGACCCAGAGCGACAACAGCAACGGCCAGACCACGAGCACGTCCTCGACGCCGAAGGCCGCGAGCAACGACAACAGCGGCGCCTCGATCTCCGTCGCCGCGGCCGTCGCGATCAACGTCGTCACGACCGCGTCGCGCACATGGTTCGCCAACGGCGTCGTCATCCACGCGGGCGGCGTCGTGACCCTCGCGAGCACCGCGGACACCGACGCCCGCGCGACCGGCCGCGGCGACTCGACCGCGGATGCGAGCGTCGGCATCGGCGCGGGCGTCTCGGTCAACAAGGTCGACATCACGAACACCGCGCTCACGGGCACCGCGACGATCACGGGCACGGGACTCGTCGTCTCGGCGGGCATGACCCCGGGCGGCGTGGGCGACGTGCTGCGCGTATGGAACGCGGCGGACGGCGCGTGGAAGACGATCGACTCGGGCAAGCAGCTCCCCGGCCCGTCCGCCGGCGACCTCGCCGCGGCGAAGGCCCAATCTGGGTCCGGCGCGAGCGCGCACAACGCCGGCATCTACAAGTACGACGGCTCGAGCGCCAAGTGGATCCTCCAGACGGACGCGGGCGCGTCGATCGCCTCGGGCAGCACGCTCCCGACCACGCCGTCGGCCAACCAGCTCTTCGTCCTCATGGCCCCCAAGGACGGCCAGCCGGCCGGAAGCGTCTGGCAGTGGAACGGCTCGGCGTGGGTCTTCGTCACGAAGCTCGCCTACGACGACTTCGACTCCCTCCCCGCGGACAGCATCGAGAAGGACACGCTCTTCAACCTCACCGCGCAGGACGGCTCGAACGCGCCGGGCATCTACAAGCGAAGCGCGAGCCATACGTGGACGGCGACGACGATCACCGTCACCGACGGCGACCACCTCCCCGCGAGCCCCACCGACGGCCAGGTCTTCCGGCTCTGGGAGCACGAGGTCACGGCGACGGCTTACGCGGGTGTCGGCAAGGCGACGTCCGTGGGCATCGCGGGCGCGCTCGCGATCAACATCGTCAGCGAGCACACGGCGGCGCTCCTGCAGACCGGGGCCTCCGCAACCCTCACGACCGCGGGCGTCTCCCTCACCGCGCTCGCGAACTCCTACGATCTCGCGAAGGCCACGTCCAAGGCCGAGGTCGGCTCCGCGACGGGCGTCGGCGCGTCCGTGGCCCTCACGGTCCTCCCCGACAACACGGTGCGGGCGGGGGCGCAGGACGGCGCGACGCTCACCGGCGGGACGTCCCTCACGATCGACGCGATGGGCTTCCGCGAACTGCCGACGACGGCGGAGGGCGGCACCTCGGGCGGCACCGCGGTCACCCCGGTCGTGGCCCTCGTCGTGAGCGTCGGAGACACTGTCGAGGCCCGCCTCGGAACCCCAGCAGCGGGCGGGCCCGGCTACTCTGTCTCTGCCGGTGGCAGCGGCGCCGTCGTCGTCCATGCCACCCACGTGAACCGCATCTCGACGGTGGGCGACGCCGAGGCCGCGGGCAAGAGCACCGCGGTGGGCATCGACGTCTCGGTCAACGCGGTCGTCAGCTGGAGCACGACGGCAACGATCGCACGGAACGTGAGCGCCGCGTCCGTCGATGTGCTCGCTTCCTCGGAGATCACGAGCGAGGCGAAGTCGGTCGCGAGCGCGAAGGGCTCGAGCGACTCCGACAGCCAGAGCGGCGATTCGAAGGCCAACGAGCAGGCCAACGGCAGCAACCCGAACACGCAGTCCACGAAGTCCTCGACCGCAGGCATGCCGTCCTCGTCCGGCGGCACGAACGGCTCCAACGGCGCGACGGGCGCGAACTCGCAGTCGAGCTCGCAGTCCGGCAGCTCGGGCGGCGGGACCGGCGTGGCCGCGGCCATCGGCGTCAACTGGGTCAACGCGACGACGTCGGGCAGCATCGCGGCCGGCGTGACCGTCACGGCGACAAGCGGTGCGGTGTCCGTCCAGGGCCTCATGCTCGCCGCGGCGACGGCGCGGGGCATGGGCAGCGCGATCGACTTGCAGAAGGACACGGGCGTCGGCGCGGCCATCGGCCTCAACGTCCAGATCCTCACGACGACGGCGACAATCGGCGCGGGCGCGCACGTCACCGGTCAGACGGGCGTGACCGTCAAGGCGGGGACGCCCGACTCGAAGCACAACACGTTCGTCATCTGGGGCATCTCGGCGGGTGCCGGCAACAACTCGGCCGGCGTCGCGGCGTCCGCCGCCGTCCAGATCCTCCTCCTGACGACGACGGCGTCCGTCGGCGCGGGCGCCGTCGTCTCCGCCCCGGCGGGCGGCATCACGATCGCGGCCGCGGACAACGTGATCTTCCAGAACATCGCCCTCTCGGGCGGCTTCTCGAAGGGCAACGGCACCGCGATCGGCGGCGCCATCTCCGTCAACTACTTCGAGATCACGACCAAGGCGTTCGCCGATTCGTCCGCCGCGACGCCGACGTCGCTCGACGCGTCCGGCGCGATCTCCGTGACCGCCGCCGAGAGCCTCGCGGGCCAGGAGCCCGAGACGCCGCTCAAGGGCAAGATCACCCTCCCGAATGTCACGAATGTCGCGGCCGGCGGCGGCGCGAGCAGCGGCGGCGCGGCCGTGAGCGGCTCGTTCGTCATTCAGATCTTCTCGATCGACACGCAGGCGTATCTCGGCGCGGGCGCGAAGGTCAACCAGACGATCGGACTCGGCGGGACTGGGCAGTCCCTCACGGTCATGGCCACGGGCGGCTACACCCTCATCGACTTCGCGGGCGCGCTCTCGCTGTCCAAGAGCTCGGCCGCCGTGGGCCTCACCGTCATCGTCGACGTCTTCAACGTCAACGCCGCCGCCTCGATCGGCTCGGGCGCGCTCGTCACCGCAGGCGGGACCGTCACGGTCGACGCCGAGTCGGCGGAGAACATGACGGAGGTCTCCGTGGCGGGCGGTGTGTCCGGCAGCTCGGCCGCCGTGACCGGCGCCGTCGTCGTCGTCGTGCTCAACCAGGGCGGATCCTCGCCCAAGGTGACCGCGCTCATCGGGGCCGGCGCCTCGGTGACCGGCTCGGGCGGCGTGGCCGTCACGGCGTCCAAGACCGGCACGGTCAACCTCGCGGCGGGCAACCTTGCGATCGGCGGCGGCTCGGCCGGCGTCGGCGCGTCCGCCGTCGTCGTCGTCCGCGACTCGACCGTTGACGCCTCGGTCGGCGCGGGCGCGACGGTCCACGCGGGTGGAAGCGGCCTCGTCGTCTCGGCGACCCAGGACGCGCACTACCTCTTCCTCGCCGTCGGCGGCGCGGGCGGCAACTCGGCCGGCGTCGCGGGCTCCGTCGTCGTCAATGTCACGGGCGACACGACCAAGGCGCACATCGACGCGAGCTCGACGATCACGCAGGGCACGTCGACGGCGGTCCTCGCGCAGGACACGACGACGGTGTTCAGCCTCGCGGGCGTCCTCACCGCCGGCGGCACGGCCGGTGTCGGCGCGGGCGTCGACGTCGAAGTCCTCACGAAGGACACCGAAGCCTGGATCGGCCACGCGACGACGGTTTCGGGCAGCGGCAACCTGAGCGTGGACGCGATCTCGAGCGAGAAGATCACGTCGGTCTCGGTCGGCGGCGGCTTCGCCGGCACCGCGGCGGTCAACGTCAACGCGGCGGTCCCCGCGATCAGCATCACGACGAAGGCCTACCTCCAGGACGGCGCGGCAGCGGGCGACGGCGTGACCGCGACCATGGGCGGGACCGTGCGCGTGAACGCGGACGAGGCGCTCACCGCCAACGTGATCGCGGGCAACATCTCGGCGAGCGGCACCGCCGCCGTCGGCGCCGCAGTCGCCGTCCCCGTCATCACGAAGGAAACCCACGCGTGGATCGGCAACTACGCCGTCGTGAGCGGCGCGGGCGCGACGGGCGTCGACGTCGCGAGCGGCTCCTACACCGTCACGCCGCACGATCCGCGGTTCGCGCCCTCGGACATCGCCGGCGGAACCACCATCCACGTCGACGCCCACGGCTTCGCGAACGGCGACCAGGTCCAGTACGACGCGGGCTACGGCCTCCCGATCAGCCCGCTCGTGCAGGGCGGCCAGTACTACGTCAAGGTCATCGACCCCAACCACTTCCAGCTCTACTCGACGCCGGACCTGAGCGGCTCGCCCATCACGCTCTCGGGCGGCACGGGCGAGAGCCACCGGGTCTTCAAGACGACCGAGGCGAACGTCACGCAGGACCAGACACCGCGGTTCAACCCGGACAACGCCGTCAACCTCGGCACGAACTCGATCCACCTCCCGTACACGCTCGGCACGATCAACGACAACGACGCCGTGGTCTACTCCTCGGGCGGCGGCGCACCGATCGGCGGCCTCGTCGACGGCGGCACGTACTACTACAAGGGCGTCGTCGGCGGCTTCCAGCTCCTCGACAAGCCCTCGGACAAGGGCGGCCACGTCATCGCGCTCGGCGCCGGCTGGACGGGCAGGTCCCACAGCCTCGCGCGGCAGGGCGATGCCCCCGCGGGCGACGCGAGCGCGATGGGCCCGCGCGACATCGCGAAGGGCACGACGACGGGCTTCCGCGGCGTCGCGGTCACGGCCAACAACTCCGACAGCGTCGGCGCGTTCGGCGTGGGCCTCGGCTTCTCGGGCACGGCAGCTGTGACGCTCGCGGGCGCCGTCGCCGTCGTCACCGTCCACACCTCGGCACACATCGGGCAGAACGCCAAGGTCAACTGCGGCGCGACGTGCGCGAGCAACGTGGCCGGCGCCGACGCGGGCCAGTCCGTCCAGGTCTCCGCGGCCAACCAGTTCTACCAGCTCGGCATCGCGTTCACGCTCGCGATCGCGGGCTCGGCCGGCGTCTCGATCCCCGTGGCCGTCCGCGTCGTCAACCTCGACACATATGCGTACATCGGCACCGGCTCGACCGTGAACGCCCGCAACTCGATCTCCGTCACCGCGGACGGCAAGGACACGATCCTCTCGTTCGCGGTCGGCGCGGGCGGCGGAACCGTGGGCGTCGCGGGCACCGTGGCCGTGACGGTCCTGACGGTCCACACGTTCGCGTGCACGGGCACGCCGGGCGGCAGCGACCTGTTCGCCTGCACGGGCAACGGCGCGACGCTCTCCGCAGGCAACAACGTCGTCGTCGCCGCGACGGACGCGACGAAGCTCCTCCTCATCACGGTCGCGCTCGCGGGCGGCTACGTGGGCGTCGGTGCGGCGGTCGGCGTCGCGAGCCTCACGAAGCAGGTCCGGGCGTACCTCGGCGCGGGCAGCACGGTCGACGCGTTCGCGCAGGGCGCGCCTCTCGCGGGCGTCCCGGACGGCACCCTGACCGGATCCCAGAGCTTCTCAGGCGTGATCGTCCACGCAGGCTCGAGCGAGAACGTCTTCGGGCTCGTCCCCGCGATTGCCGGCGGCTTCGTGGGCGTCGCGGGCGGCGTGCAGGTGACCCTGCTGACGACGTCGACCGTGGCCTCGATCGGCGGCTACAGCTCGATCAACACGGTGGCCAATGCCGCCGCGGGCGCGGCGACCGTCCAGGGCGTGAGCGTCACGGCGACCGACGCGTTCAAGTCGCTCACGATCGCGGGCGGCGCGGCTGGCGGCTTCGTGGGCGCAGCGGGCGGCGTGGACATCGGCACGGCCAACAGCTCGGTCCTCGCCCACATCGACGGGCCGTCGACCGTCAAGGCGCTCGGAAACGTCGAGGTGTACGCGCTGTCGACGAAGGACGTCAGCACCTTTGCCGTGGCCCTCGGGGTCGGCGCCGTCGGCATTGCGGCCTCGGTGTCGGTGTGGAGCGTCGGAACGACCCCGACGTCGACGTACTACGACAGCAACGGCGGCAACGACCGCGGCGCGTGGAGCTCGTCCACCACGTACAACAAGGGTGACGTCGTCACGTTCAACGGGACGCAGTACACGGCGACGTCCGACATCGCGGCCGGCGGCTCCGATCCGACGGTGGACACGGCGCACTGGCGCGGCCCGTCCGACGCGATGAGCGGCAACGCCGGCAGCAGCGTCACGTCGGCGGGCAGCACGGCCCAGGGCGGCGGCGCGGGCGGCTTCCAGAGCCACACGCTCGACGGCACGACGGCGGGCTCCGCGTCCCCGTGGAGCTCCGCGACCGCGTACTCGAGCGGCCAGCTCGTGACGTTCGGCGGCAGCACCTACTCGGCGACGACGGACATCGCCGCGGGCGGCGCTGACCCCGCGCACAACTCGGCGTGGCGCCTCGACTCCGGCACCGAGTCGTCGACCAATGCCCGCCTCTCCTCGCGCCTCCTCGCGGTGAACTCCCAGATCTCCGCCGCAGCGCCGTCGTCGAACCTCGGGTCCCTCGCCCTCAGCACCGCCCCGACGGGCGGGACAGCTGCCACGATCGACGCGAGCGTCGACGCGGGCGGGCACGTCAACGTGTGGGCCATCGATCGGCTCCACGTCCTCGGCGTAGCGGGCGCCGGCGCGGCTGGCCTCGGCGGGCTCGGGGTCTCAGTCCTCGTTCTCAACGTGAGCAGCGCGACGAACGCGGGCATCGGCGGAACCGCGACCATCAAGGCTGGCGCCGGCGCCGGCGGCAACGTGAGCGTCAAGGCGCGCATGGACGACGAGACGGTCACCGGGGTCGGGTTCGTCGGCGCGGCGGGTGCGGTTGCGATCGGGGCGCAGGTCGTCGTTATCAACGACTCGAGCACGCAGAACGCCCACATCGACTCGAGCACGAGCGCCTCGACGCTCATCGGCACGGTGACCGGCCAGGGCGTGACGCAGGCGGGCGGCGGCATAGACGTCGCGACGTACGCCAAGCGGACCGCGAACAGCTACGCGATCGGCGTGGGCCTCGGCGGGGTCGCCGTCGGCGTCTCGGCCGCCGTCGTCAACGTCACGGGCGGCGCGAGCGCGACGGTCGGGAACATCGCAGTCGGCGCGGCCGGCCCGGTCGACCACCTCAACGTATCGATCAGCGACAACGCGACCAACGACCTCCTGGCCGTCGCGTTCCAGGCCGGCGTCGGCGGCGGCTTCGCGGGCGACCTCGCGTTCGTGACCCTCGGCGGCACGGCGAGCGCGTCGAGCGGCGCGCACGGAACCCTCGGCGCGGGCGGGCTGAGCGTCACGGCCGACGGCGTCCACACGGCGACGGCGAAGACGCTCAACGTCGCGACGGGCCTCCTCGCGGTCTCGGTCACGGTCGCACGCGTCAGGAATTCGCGCTCCACGGAGGCCCTCGTGGGCCCGACCTCCGCGATCACGTTCAGCGCGCCCGCGCCGTTCCTCGTCAAGGCCACCGCGAGCAACTCGGCGACCGCGACGGCGCCCGGCGGCGGCGGTGGCGGCGTCCAGGTCACGGTCCTCCTCGCGTTCGCGACCGTCTCGGGCCACACGACCGCGGAAGCCGACGGCTCGGCGTCGAACGCCACGACGATCACGGTCCAGGCGTTCGCGGACAACACCGCGACGGCGAGCTCGACGACGATCGGCGTCTCCGTCATCGGCCTGAGCGGTGGCGTCGCGACCGCGGACATCACCTCGGACGCGAAGACTGAGGCCACGATCGGCTCGGGGGCCTCCCTGAGCGGCAACGGGGCCGTCCTCATCGAAGCCGGCACTCGCAACGCGGGGAACCAGGCCGTCGCGACCGCAACGCTCGGCACCTTCGGCGGTGTGGCCGGCGTGGCCGTCCTCGTGGCTGCCGCCCACGACAACGGTGCCGCCCGCGTCCGCATCTACGGCGCGGTCACGACGACGTCGACCGCGACGACGCCGGGTGCGGCGGCGATCGGCGTCCACGCGAGCGGCACGAACCTTGCGACCGCGGACATCCTCACGATCACGGTGGCCGGCGCGTTCACCGGCAGCGGCAGCATGACGTTCGCAGAGGTTGGCTCGAGCGCCGCCGTCGAGGTCCTCGGCCAGTCCGGCGGCGCCCTCAATGCGAACGGCCTCGTTGAGGTCACGGCGACGTCGAACAACCACGCCGAGTCGAGCACCGTGCTCGGCGCGGGCGGCTTCGCGGCCCTCGGAGTCTCGGTGCCCACGGCCAAGGTCGACGGCGGAACGAACATCCACCTCGGCGGCACGTCGATCACGGGCACGGCCCTGACGGCGACGACGAAGAGCTCGAACCTCGCCGAGGCGACGACGAAGGCCATCACGATGGGCGCGATCGCCGCGCAGATCGCGTCCGCGAGCGCCACCGTCGGGACCAACGCGACGACCGAGGCGGGCATCGGCTCGGCGAACGTCGGGACGGGCGCGATCACGGTCACCGCGACGTCGACGGACACCGCGACCGCTCAGTCCAGCGGCGCGTCCGGCGCGGCGCTTTCGGTCCAGGTGTTCACGCCGGACGCCGAGATCCACGGCTCGACGCGCGCGTTCATCGCCGCGGGCAGCACCGTCGTCGCCGGCGCGCTCACTGTCTTGGCGAACGCGACGCCGAGCGCGACGGGCACGGCCAAGATGCTCGGCCTCGCCGCGATCAGCGGCACCGGCGCGACCCCCGTCGCCAATATCGACGGCACGACCGAGGTCTACATCGGCGGCAGCAGCAGCGTCTCCCTCGGCACGGGCACCGCGGACCTCGAGGCGACCCGGAACGCGAACGCGACGGTCACGAACGTCGACGTCGCGGTCACCCTCGTCAAGATCGCCTTCGTCGATCTCGAGGCCACGACCGCGGGAACGATCGCCGCGCACATCGACGACGGCTCGACCCTCACCGCCGGCAGCCTCATCCTCCACGCGGGCGGCACGAGCACGCCGACGGCCACGAACGGCCCGTCCGGCAACATCTCGGTCGGTCTCGCGTCCGGCGCCTACGTCAAGACCCACGCGACGGATTCCACGACGGTCAAGGCGTACGTCGGGCCCGAGGGCGCCGCCGCGGACACGAGCCACCCAACGACCGTGACAGTGAGCGGGACGGGAACCGCGGCGTCGGTCGTCGCGAGCCTCACCTCGGCGCCCATGGCCTTCACGGACATGATCAGCGTGAGCCTCGGCTTCAGCCTCGTGATCGTCACGGAGACGACGACGTCGGCCCCGACGGTCAAGGCGTTCCTGGGCGGCTCGGCCAAGGTCAGCGCGACGGCTGGCACCGTCGAGTTCATCGCCTCCACGAACGCGACCGCGATTGCGGACGGACGCGGCATCGGCGTCTCCGCCGGCCTCGCCGCCGGCGCGACGACATCGACGTCGGAGTTCACCCCGACGGTCTCGGCCTTCACCGTCGGCGGCGGCGAGCTCCACGGCACGGGCGTGACTGTCTCGGCCCGGCTCAACGTCGACAGCGCGGGGCACGCGATCCGGCCGTCGGTCACGCTCGCTGGCGACTCCACGCCGTCGACCGTCGACCCGGCGTACGCCCGGGTGCGGCTCACCGGCATCGGAGTCGGCGCCGGGGTGACCGCGGCGAGTGCGACGGCGACGAGCAAGCCCGAGGTGTCCACGACCGTCGCGAGCGGAACGCTCCTGAGCGGCCCGGGCTGGGTCAACGTCGCGAGCGTCGCGTTCAACTCGGCGACGGCCGCGGCCGACAGCCTCGCGGTCGGCGTCGTCGCGGGCATCGGCCTCGCGCAGCCCACAGCCGAGACCGGCGGCCACGTCAAGACCGATTTCAACGGCACCGCGACCGGCGTCACGACCGTAACCGTCGGCTCGACCGTCGATTCCTCGGCGGTCGTCCACGGCCACGCGGCCGGCGGCGGCCTCGGCGCGGGCGTCACGGATGGGACCTACTCGGCGACGACGGACATGGGCGTCTCGGCCGGCGTCGGCGGCACCATCAGCGGCTCGAGCGACGTCTCGGTCCAGGCCCTCGAGCGCAACTCGACGACCGCGGACTACAGCGCCGTCTCGTTCGGCGGCCTCGCAGCGGTCGGCACGTCGACGGTCAACGCGACCGACTCGTCGTCCGTCGCGGCGAATGTCACGGGCTCCGTCACGAGCGGCGGGACGCTGTCCGTCCTCGCCTACCACAACTTCGACGGCAGCAACTTCCTCACGGATCACCTCGTCGACGCCTCGGGCAGCGCCCTCACGGCGGCGATCGGGCTCGCGGTCTCGAACAACAACCTCTACGCGAAGGCCGCGTCAACGACGACGGCGACCCTCGCCGCGGGCGGCACCCTCGCCGCTCCCGGCGGCGTCATCAACGTCCAGGCCATGGGCGGCAACTTCGCCAAGTCGAAGCTCAAGAACGCGGGCGGCGCGATCCTGAACGTGTCCGTGAGCTCGAACCCCGACGCCGAGGCCTCGGGAACCACGACCGCCTCGATCCTCGGCAACGTCCGGGTGCTGAGCGGCGCGACGAGCGGGCCCGGCGCCGCGACGCTCAAGGTCCTCGCGAAGGGCAACGACACCGCGGTCGCGGGCATGGACGAATCGGGCGGCGGGCTCCTGTCCGTCACGTCCTCGACGTCCACGAGCCACGGCACGCCGAGCGTCGGCGTCGTCCTGGGCGGCTCGACGTCCGTGATCCGGGTGACCGGGGACATCTCTGCCCAATCGGTGGGCCTGACCGACTCGGACGCGAGCACGAGCAGCGCGACGGGCGGCGCGATCAACGTCACGACCTTCAGTGCGACCGCAACGATGAACCCGACGTCGACCGCGTCCGTGACCGGCGGCGCGAGCATCAAGGCCGCGGGCGCCATCACGGTCGATGCGTCGGCGAACCCGCCGCTGCCACCGGCCTCGGACGGCACGTTCGACGGCGTGACCGGCGTCAACGACGCGGCGGACACGATCACGTTCACGGCGAACCACAACGCCAACACAGGCGACGTCGTGACGTACGATGCGCAGGGCCACCCGGTCGTCCCGGGCCTCACGGACGGCGCCCAGTACTCCGTCATCGTGACGAGCCCGACGAGTCTCCAGCTCGGCGCGGTGTTCACCGGCGCGAATGTCAACTCGGCCACGAACGTGATCGACTTCGGCCTCCGCCAGCACCATCTCCACGAGGGCGACGTCGTCGTGTACTCCGCGGTCCCGCTCGGCGCGGGCGGGGTCACCTCAGACGTGGGCGGCCTCACGAGCAACACGCGCTACCGGGTCCACGTGCTCGATCCGTACCGGATCAAGCTCCAGCCGATCGGCTTCACCTCGGCGAGCGTCGCCGTCAACGCGACGAGCGTCAACGGCGGCACGGGGCTCATCACGGCCACGAACAGCTTCAGCAACGGCGACTTCGTGACCTATTACCAGCCCACGCCTGCCGTGACCTTCAGCTCGGGCCAGGTCAACGTGGTGTGGGACGGCGGGGCCAAGAAGTGGGTCGTCGCGTCGGGCGGCGACGTGAACGATGTCTACTTCGCCGTGGAAGACCCGTCCAACCCGGGCACCTTCCTCGACATGGGCTTCAGTACCGGGACGCGCGTCTACTACGCCCCGAAGTCCGGCAGCACCATCGGCATCGGCGCGGGCTACTACTACCTCATCCGGGTCAACGGCCAGGAGTACAAGTTCGCCGACTCGCTCTGCCACGCGACGGGCCTCGCCGGCGACTGCGGAACGTCGTCGAACCAGGCCCAGGTCGCGCTCACCCTCGCTCCGGACACGTCGGTGGCGGGCAAGGCCGTCGTCCAGCAGCTCTGGCGCGACCTCAACGCGCCGATCAGCGGACTCCAAGACGGCCACGGCTACTTCGTCGTCGGCTGCCCGAGCACCGGCTGCACATCGTCGTTCTCGCTCGCCAACAGCGCGGGCGGTGCCGCCAACACCTACGCCCTGGATTCCGCCCAGACCGGTGGCCTCCACACCTTCGCCCGCGACGGCATCAACATCTCGGCGCCGACGGTGCCTGCGGGCGTCGCGGACGTCTCGAACCTCGTGTACACGCTCGTCGAGGACATCGCCCCCGCGAGTGCCGCGGGCGCCCAGCGCCTCCACGGCATCGGGGACAACATCCCGTTCGGGGCGACGAGCGGCGATCAGGTCGTCTCCGCGTCGGCCACGGGCGGCGGAGGCGGCGCGATCTCGGTCTCGACGGCGGCGTCCCTCGTCCAGGTCACGTCGACCGTGGGCGCGACCGTGGGCAACGGCGCAATGCTCGACGGCGGCACGGTCGTCGTGACGACGCACGGCATCGTCTCGGGCAAGACGGTCTCCTCGAACGACAGCGGCGGGCTCATCTCGGTCAACTCGGCGAGCGCGGACACGCACCTGTACATGGGCAACGCGATCCTCATCGACACGAACGCGACCCTCAACGCGGCGCAGGGCGTGACCGTCTCGGCCAACTCCGAGCTGCACCCGACGATGATCGCGTCCTCGAGCTCGGGCGGCCTCTTCGCGGGCGGCGGGTCGGGCGAGACGATTCTCGCCGACTACTCGACGACCGTGACCGTCAAGGGCTCCGTGACCGCGGGCACGGCAGCGACGATCGAGTCCCACACCGCGGTGTACGCATACGGCAAGGGCACGGCAGACGTCGGAGGCCTCGGCGTCGACGGCACGACGAACCTCGCGATCCGCGTGGGGCGTGTCGACGGTTCGTGGATCCCCGGATCGGCGGCGGTTGCGACGACGCAGACGACGATCGGCGGCTCCGTGACCGGACGCTCGGTGGCCGTCGGCTCGTACGTCGACGCCCTGCGCCTCACCGGCACGTCGAGCTCGAAGGCCACGGCGTTCGGCGCGAACTCCCAGGCGACGACCGCGGTCGACGTGAGCGGCCTCACCCAGACCGTCCTCTCGAGCGGCGCAGCGCTCACGGCGAGCGTCTCGACGGCTCTCAACGCCGAGTACCGCGGCATCAACATCGACAGCTACGCGTCCTCGACCTGCCACTGCTTCGGCGGCCGCACGTCGCCGACCGCGAGCTCGGACATCAGCACGACGGCCCAGGTCGCGGGCATGAGCGGCTCGACCATCACGACCTCGGACCTCACGGTCACCGTCGACCAGCTCGTGGACCACTACCTCCGCCACACCGACCGCAGCGGCGGCTTCCTCGACTTCGGCGGCTCGGACAGCGGAGGCGGCAGCCAGAACTTCAGGCGCTGGATCTTCTGGGAGTCCACCGTCATCATGCTCGGCGAGCCGAATCCGTGGGTCGAGGTCGACGCCGCCGGCAACGTCACGAAGCTCGTCAACGCCACCGTGCGCGACCTGAACGGGCACGTCTTCACCGACGATCCGTTCAACAACATCCACACGGTCGGCCAGCTCACGGGCTCGCAGTTCAGCGTCGACGACATCCTGTACAACCACGGCGCGAACGCGCGCTTCCTCGCGAACGTTCCGACCAACATCAGCGGCGGCAGCGCGCCCCTGGGCGAGATCTGGGGCGGCCTCGGCCAGTTCCAGTTCCAGCAGACGTGGAACTACGTCAAGCTCATCAACGGCTCGAACCTGAACATGATCGTCAACAAGATCGACGTCGTGAACACGCTCAACCCGCCCGTTGTCGAGGTCCGCGTCCAGAAGATCGACGCCGGCACGGGCCACAGCGTGAGCGGCCTCAGCCCCCCGAGCCCGGGCCCGGGCCCGAGCTTCGACTTCGACATCAAGTACACGTTCCCGCCAACCCTCGTCCTCATCAAGAACACGTGCGCGTACACGTGCGCCGGCCAGAACCCGTTCATCCGGCTCGACAACTTCATCGAGAACCCCATCGGCACGACCGACGTCGAGAATGCGAGTGGCGACATCCTCGCGGGACCGCTCGGTGCAGTTGCCACCAAGGTCATCCGCACCAACATCCTCACGCTGTCCGCCCCGCACGGGAACATCGGCCACCAGGCCGCCCAGCACCCGGTGCCCGGGACGCAGGACGCGGAGCGCAACCCGATCGCCGTCGAACTCGTCCGGTACCAGAGCGTGGACGGCGCCTACCACGACCCGGTCGTCAACGCCGACGCCGGCGGAGACCTCGTCCTCGACCTCACCGCAAACCGCCGCACCGACGAAGCGCTCGGCTCCGCGTTCACGGTGACCATCAACCGCCTCACGGCCGGCAACGACCTCGACGTCGTGGTCAACGACAGCAAGAACGGCAACGACCTCGCCACGAACGTCCTCGTGACGGTCAACGCGTACACGCCCGCGACGAGCAACTACCACTACGTCTTCCCCACGGGCTACAACCCTGCCCTCGGCGCGGACAGCGGCCCGATCGGCTCGACGGTGTCGAACCCGGGCAGCGGCCAGTACGAGACGCACTACGAGCCGGACACGGCCGACCCCAACCTCGAGCGGATCCTCCGGGCCTTCGGGACGACGACGTCCACGCTCGACTCGGCCTACGTCTTCGCCGAGGCCCGCTCGGGCGACGATCTCGACGTGTGCCACGTGTCGACGTCGTCCGCCTATGCGGCCCAGGAGCCCAAGTACTGCGCGACGACCGCGATCAATGACGCGACGCACGTCGTGAGCGCGGCGACGCCGACGACCACGGTGACGTTCACCATCAACACCGACGTCGCGTGGACGGGCGGCTCGCCGAAGGGCACCCCGGTCAACGACCCGAGCATGTTCGGCGGCTACCTCGCGGCCGACGTCGCCCAGATCTTCCTCACGACGAACGGCAAGATCACCGCGACCGAGCTCGCGGGCGACATGCTCGTGGGCCACATCGACTCGACGCAGAACGACGTCGTCCTGACCTCGCCGCAGCGCATCCTCGACGCGAACAGCCAGCCCTCGATCGACGTCACGGGCGTCAACATCACGATGACGGCGGGCACGGGCGGCGTGATCGGCGGCATCGGCGTCCCGAGCGACTTCCTCGAGATCAACGTCGACGTGCTGCGGACCAACACGGGCGTCCTCACCGCGATCGACACCGCGTCGACGAACACCCGCGGCGTCTTCGTCACCGAGATCGGCGACAGCAACCCGGCCACGACCGACGACCTGCGCATCCACCTCGTCCGGACGCGCGGCGACGTCTCGCTCGCGACGGTCAAGGGCTCGGTCATCGACGCGAACGGCCCGTTCGGGCAGACGGCCGCTGAAGTCATCGGCAACACGATCGACATCAAGGCCGTGGGCGGATCGATTGGCGCGGCCGACGGCACGAACGACCTCGACATCTCCTCGGGCCGCTTCACGACCCCGTGGAGCACGGCGTCGACCACCCCCGCCGCGACCGTGGCCTTCGAGGCCGATACGGGCGTCTTCGTCACAGAGATCCCGGACACCGTCGATCCGAGCGACCTCGGCGCCCCGGCACCGATGAACGTCGTCCTCGCGCGCACCTTCACGGGCAACGTCCGGCTCACGGTCGCGAAGACGAAGGCGCGGGGCGAGGACCTCAACCTCCTCCCGTGCGCGGCCTCGACCGCGGGCGGGCGCCAATACTGCAGCCTCCTCTTCGTCGAGAACGCCCCGCGGACGACGGCGAACGGCCAGATCCAGCGCGGCCTCATCCAGGCGGACCAAGGCTGGGTGCTCCTGCGGGTGGCCGACAACGTCACGACCGACGGCTACAACGCCGCCGGCGGAGGGTCCGTCGCGACCGACGCGAACCCCGCGCTCGTCGCGAGCATCCGCGCCGCCCAGTGGATCGACATCTACGGCGACTTCGCCAACACCGCTCCCGGCTCCGCCCTCGGCATCCTCGACCCGGGCTGGGGCACGATCATGCACCTGCACGGCGAGCTGTGGTCCGGCACCGCGCAGACCACGAACGGCACCGCGGTCTTCGCCGGCACCCAGACCAACGCGTGCGTGAACCTCCTCGACAAGGACGGGCACGCGTGCAACCTCACGCGCATCTTCGGCAACACCGATTCGGACATCATCAGCCTCGACCAGACGTACCTGCGCAACATCACGCGCGTCTACGGGAGCAACACGCCCACGCCGTTCGGCTCGTACGCCCCGTCCGGCGATGGCGAAGACTTCATGTTCGTCAACCAGCTCCAGACCATGGACGTCGCCGACGGCATGACCCTCACGCTCGACGGCCAGTCCGGGTCGAACACCTACGTCATCAACACGACGGGCAGCCAGCCGTGCTTCGCAGGCGACCCGACCGGCTCGACGTGCCACAACTACGTCATCAACGTCCTCGACACGGGCGCCCCGACGGACGGCCAGAGCACCCTCATCGTCAACGGCTACGACAGCCCGCTCTCGGGCTACGACGCCCACGGCAACCCGTACCCGACGGACGACATCTTCCTCCTGCGCCGCTCGCGCTTCATCGCCTCGACGCCGACGTCGAACACGGCGGGCGAGCGCGCCGACGATCCCGGCTTCGTGGCCCTCCTGCACGGCCAGCTCGGCGCGCGCACCCCGCTCTTCACGGGCAACCTGAGCCTGTGCTTCACCGCCACGGGCTGCGGCGCCGGCACGGCTCCCGGCCGGACGCTCATGGGCGCGCCGGTGGGCACGTTCGCCCAGACCCTCGTCGGCCTGCGCGTCCACCTCGGCGGCCCGACGGCCGGCGTGTGGACGGGCGACTACACCGTCGCGAGCGTCGACCCGAACGGCACATGGATCACGTTCGCCGAGACCCTACCGGTCGGCGTCTCGCTCACCACCGAGCAGGTTCCGACGTCGAATGTCGCTCTGGCGAACGTCACCGTGAGCCTGCTCTCGAACGACGTCACGACGTCGGACCCGACCGGCAACCCGGCCATCCGCACCCAGGCCTACGAGCGCATCAACTACGACACGGGCATCCGCGGCCGCCTCGTCGTCAACGGCCTCGGCGGCAACGACGTCTTCGCGTCCGACGACGTGACCGTGCCGACGACGCTCGACGGCGGCACGGGGAACAACACGTTCCAGATCGGCCAGATCTACGGCCGCCAGCGCGACGCGAACGCGTTCTCCTCGAACCTCGGCATCTCCGCCGACGGCATCACGCGGGACACGAGCGGCGGCGACCTCAACCCGCAGGACGTCTTCGCAACGGTCGCGACGACGCGCGGCTGGGTCTCGCGCGGCGCGTCCGCACCCCTCACCGCGGTCGGGGGCGGCGGCGACAACCTCTTCACCGTGTACTCCAACCAGGCCCCGCTGCGCCTCGAGGGAGTCAGCGGCAACAACCAGTTCGTGGTCCGCGCGTTCGCGCTCGCCGAGGTCCGCACGGGCCACGGCCTCCCGGCCTCGATGGGCGGCAAGAGCTGCACCGATCCGAGCGTGACTCTCACGGACGCCGAGCGCGCGACGTGCGACATCGTGTGGATCAACGCGGCCGACCAGATCGCGATGCCGCGCCTCACGAGCGGCTTCTCGACAGCGGCCGAGAGCGACATCCGCACTGGCTCGGGCCAGAACCAGGTCATGTACAACCTCAACGCGCCGGTCTCGATCGACGGCGGCACGGGCTTCAACAAGGTCGTGATCCTCGGGACCGAGTTCGCCGACCACATCGTCGTGACGGCCAAGGCCATCTACGGCGCCGGCATGTCCGTGAAGTACACGAACGTCCAGCTGCTCGAGATCGATGGGCTCGAGGGCGACGACACCATCGACGTGCTCTCGACCGCGCCCGGCATGGTCACGCGCGTCATCGGCGGCCTCGGGAGCGACACGATCAACGTCGCGGGCGACGTGGCCGGTGACGTGTTCGCCCTCAACATCGACGGCACGAGCAGCACGGTCAATCACGGAGTGGTCTCGACGGACCCGAACTATAACGGGATCGTGGCCGACGGCGTCCCCGTCACCGTCGCGCGGCCGGGCCAGGGCCAGGTCGTCATCACCGAGAGCGGCGGCTTCACGGCCGTCTACGAGGGCGGCTGCTACCAGCTCAGCCCGACGTCCTCGACGTGCGGCACCGCGCCGCCGCTGCCCTCCATTGACTCCTACACCGTCCATCTCGCGGCGCACCCCGTGTGCGCGGGGCTGAGCGACGCCCAATGCAAGGTGTACGTGACCGTCTCCGCTGCCTACCCGCTCTCGGCTGCGCACGCCCAGCTCACCGTGGGCAACCTGCCCGACGGCGCCCCGATGGGGAACGACGGCGACACGATCCTCGTCGCCGCGAACCTCACCGGCAGCGCGCTCGCCGACTTCTACCGCCAGATCGTGCTCGGCGGCGCGTCGAAGGCCGTCTCGAACCGCTCGCTCGTCCTCGTCTTCGATGGCACGAACTGGAACGCGGACCAGACCGTGTACGTCTACGCCGTCGACGATCATCACGCCGAGGGCACGCGCGTCCTCACGGTCAACCACTCGGTCATCAGCGCCGACCCGAACTTCGACGGCGCGATCGTCCGCAACGTCGAGGCCACGGTCTACGACAACGACCAGGCCGACATCCTCATCGGCCAGACCGACCCGACCACGGGCCACCTCGACAACGGGACGACGGTCCTCGCCGGCACGACCGTGACCGAGGTCTCGGACCAGATCACGGTCCAGCTCGCGATGGCACCCGCGGCGGGGCAGACCGTCGTCGTGCGCCTCGTGCCGGGCGACAACATGGTGTGCCTGTCGAGCGCCGACACGCGCTTCGCCGTCGCCCAGGGTGCCGCGTTCAGCGACCCGACGGCGTGCGGCGCGAGCCCGTACGTCTACACCGTGACGTTCACGAGCGCGAACTGGTACCAGCCGGTCATCGTCACCGTCCACGCCCGCAACGTCCTCGCCCCGATGGATCCGCACAACACGGCGATCATCATGTCGATCGATCCGTCCACGACCGACGCCGCGTACCTCGCGGCGGCCTCGCGGATCCGGGCGCGGGTCGACGTCCAGGTCATCAGCGACAAGACCGCCGGCGTGTTCGTCCAGCAGCGCGACGGCAGCACGCTCGTCCAGGCCTGCGGCAACGCCGCGTGCACGATCCCGGGAACAGGCGCATCGTACACGCTGCGCCTCGACTCCGCGCCGACGGCCCCGGTCACGATCTTCGCGCTCACCGACGGGCAGGTCGACGTCGCGACGTTCGGCGGCGCGAACTACGCGGTCTACGGCGGGCAGCGCGCGGCGCAGGCGTTCACCGGCGTCATCAACGCGTCCGGCTCGACACTGACCCTCGGCAACGGCTCCGATCTCGGGAACTTCCTGAGCGATGGGTTCCAGATCGGGCAGAAGATCCGGATCAGCGGCACCGGGACGGCCGACGACGGCGACTACCAGATCCTGGGCCTCACCGCCTCCTCGATCACGCTGGACCGCCCGCTCCCCGTGGCGCGAGCCGATTGGGCCAACCCGTTCGTGGGCGTCGTCATCAGCCAGCTCCAGGACGCGGGGATCTTCACGGGCACCGCGGGCCACACGCTCACCTACAACACCGCGACCGGCGCGCTGACCCGCGACGACGGCACGAGCTGGCTCAGCAGCGGCTTCACGGAGGGCATGGTCGTCAAGATCTCCGGCGACGCGAACTTCTACAAGATCCAGTCGTTCGGCTCGGCGAACGGCGGGACGCTCAACGTCCTGTACTTCACGAGCACGGCCAAGCCCGCCGCCGTCGCCCCGCTCGGGACCGTGACGCAATGGGCCGCGGCCTTCACGTTCACGCCGTCGAACTGGTGGATCCAGCAGACGGTGAACCTCGTCGCGGACGTCAACTGGGTCGTCCCGGCCGGCCGCGCGAACCTCGTGACGTTCCCGAAGCAGGCCCACCGCCTCGACCAGATCCGCGGCCCGCTCATGGTCGACGGCGGGGACACGGCCGAGGACCGCTCGCTCCGGGCCGCGATCCTCCTCCCGGACGAGGGCAACACGCCGCCGTTCCGCGTGGCCGCGCAGCCGCCGGAGTGGCAGCAGATCGACACGCTCAACGTGTACGACGACGGCGCGCGCGAGAACCTCACGGGAACGCTCACGTCCACGGCGATCACGGGCCTCAACATGGGCCCGGACCTCGACTTCTCGTACCTCGCGGACCCGGTCACGCACCGTCTCCCGTGGGGCGAGCCGCTCACGTTCCCGGGCGGCATCAGCTACGGCGACATCTCGGTCGACCCGAACACCGGCAAGTTCTCGATGGACAACTCGCTCTCGACGATCGAGGTCCTGAACATCATGCTGGGCCAGGGCAACGACAACTTCACCGTCAAGAGCACGCTCATCCAGGGCGGCGACATCGACCCGATCACGGGCCTCCGCGGCCAGGTCGCCCACCATGGCGGCATCACGGCCGTCCAGGGCGGCGGCAACACACCGCTCCTGCTGAACGGGACGTTCGGCGTCACGACTGTCAGCGGCAGCCAGGGCTTGGTCCGCCTGGACGGCCTCGCGTGGTCCGGCCTCGGCTTCCGCGCGGGCCAGCTCGTCGACGCGCCGGACGGCCACCTCTACACCGTGACGGGCTTCGCGAACAGCGGCAGCCCGGGCAGCCTCCCCGGCGACGTCATGCTCCTCGCGGGCTCGACCACGCTGCCCGCAGGCCCGCTCACGGGCCAAGTGTCGGTCGTCGACGAGCTCAACGCGGGCAACGGCGCGCTCCGCACGCCGCTCCCGGCAGGCTGGGCGCCGACGCAGAGCATGCTCAGCATCGTCGCAGGCAATGGCATCTACATTGCCAACAGCCAAGCGTGGCAGGCCCTCGGCTTCCGCGCGGGCCAGCAGGTCTACATCCCGGGCGTCGGCGTCCGCACCATCGTCCAGTTCGCGAACGGCACTGTTCTGAATGCGAACGGCACCCCAGCTGGGGTCACCCTCCTAAACGCCGACGGCAACCCGTCCGACGGCGCCATCATGATCGTCGACGGCGCGCCGCTCACCCCGGGCCCCCTGGCCGGCGTCGTGAGCGCCGTGAGCCGGCTCTGGGTCGCCGGAAGCGGTTCGATCACGCCAACGTCCGACGGCGGCGTTGTCGCCTTCGCGGGCCTGCCGGCCGGGGCGCTGGCCGGCTCTGGCCTCAAGGTGGGCACACTCGTCCGCATCGACGGCGTGACGGGCTACCGGATCATCACGGCGATCGATGCGAACGCGGGGACCATCACGGTCAACGGCGGCGCGCTCGTGGCCGTCACCTCGTGGGCCGGCGTCGTGAGCGCGGTCCGCATGGGCGGCGACACAATCACCGTGACCGGCGGCGGCGGGCCCGCCTCGCCGCTCGTCCTGTACGGAGACACGTCGCAGGACGGCGTCTGGTACGGCGGCGATCCGACGCACCTCACGCTGCACAACTTCGGCCCGAAGCCCATGCCGCACATCGAGAGTGCGAACGTCACGCTCGGCCTCTCGAGCGACGGCCACACGGGCACGATCACGCTCAACTCGTGCGGCGGGGCGTGCACGGGAAGCGGCTCGTTCCTGAGCGACGGCTTCGCCGTGGGCCAGGAGCTCGCGCTGAGCCTCGCGGTGCCGATCGTCCAGACCGCGTCGATCCTGCGCAGCACAGACCGGATCACGCTCGCGTCCGGCACCTGGAATGCCGCGTTCACGACTGGCATGCAGATCACGATCTCGGGCGTCCCCGGCGTGTGGACCGTCACCGGCTTCGACAGTGCGCGCCAGACGATGCTCCTCAACGGCCCCGTCATCGCGCCGATGCCGTGGCAGACGCTCACCGTGACTGCCGTCTCGCAGTACGTCGGCATCGTCAAGGCCGTCACCGCGACCACGATCTCCGTCAACCTCGTGCTCTCGCTCGCTGACTTCCCGGCCGGTCCCGCCTTCCCGGTCACGACGCCGGGTGCGACGACGACGGGCGCCTACAGCGTCGTCGTCCTCAACCGGGTGGGCAACAGCGCGCCGTTCTTCATCTTCCCGCTCGCGAACCCGTTCCGATTCAGCGGCAACAACGTCATCGACGCGCACGCGCTCTCGGGCCTCGACGCGAACGGCAACCTCGAGAGCATCGGCGTCACGATGTACGGCGGCGCGGGCGACGACATCCTCATCGGCTCGCAGACCGGCGACCAGATCGCGGGCGGCTCGGGATCGAACACGATCTTCGGCGAGCGCGGCGAGAACATGATCTACGGCAGCGCGGGCTTCAACGTCGATCTCATCACCCGCGTCCTCACGGTCGCGACGGAGGGCAACGGGCCTGCGGGCTACCCGATCGCGCAGTTCCCCGACCACGACCCGCTCAAGGCCGGCCCGTCCCTCATCTACGGCGCGGGCCCCGGAACGCTCCCGGGCGTCAACGGGACGACGATCGGCCAGGACGACAACATCATCTTCGGCAAGTTCGGCCTCATCACGCAGGACGTGTCCGGAGCGCGCGACACGACCAAGCCCGTGCCCACGAAACTCCAGAAGATCCAGACGACGCTCCTCACGGGTGGCCTGGGTGCCCCGTACACCGAGACCGACGGCGGCATCGGCGTCCTGAGCGTCGACTCGAAGGCGCTCCAGAACGGCGCCGACGACTGGATCTACGGCGGCCGCGGCCGCAATATGATCATCGGCGGCCCCGGCAACGACGCCATCCAGGGCGGCGGCCAGAACAACATGATGTTCGGCGACAACGCCTCGATCCAGCGCACCTACGGGAACTGGACCAACGGCCGCTTCCAGTCGCTGTGCGGCTCGCTCCTGTACAGCCGCTCCGACCGGGTCAACCCGTGCGGCGGCACGGTCGACGCGTACAACTCGGGTGCGCTGCTGACCAACGGCATCGCCCAGAACTACCGCACGACGAATGATGTCCCCTGGTGGGCCGAGTACAAGGTGTCCAACCTGTGGCAGGACATGGACGCGGACAACGGCCTCAAGTGGCTCGGCTCGTGGGGCAACGACTACATGGCCGGGGCGGGCGGAAGCAACGTCATGCTCGGCGAAATGGGCGACGACACCATTCAGGGCGGCGGCTCGATCGACTGGGTCTCGCCGGGAAGCCCGACGTCGAAGCTGCAACGCGTGGGCGCCTTCCGCGGCCCGACAGGCTGCACGGGCGTTCCAGGTTCGCTCGTGTGCGACGCCGTGGGCGCACTCACGGTGTACCCGTCGGTGGAGCGCGCCACGGATGGATCGAACTACATCGAGGGCAACGCCGGCAACAACGTGATCTTCGGCGGCATGGGCCAGGACGACCTCGTGGGTGGCAACTCTGACTTCTACAGCCTGACCAACCCGTTCCAGCGGCCGTCCGGAGGCAGCTACTCCGTGACTTACGACGCCTACGGGAACCCCACGTACGTGCCCAAGTCCTCGGTGGTGGGAGACCTCGGCCACAACTTCATCTTCAGCGGCGCCGGAACCGAGCTCGCCGAGGACAACGAGGTCGGGCACATCGGCGGCCTGAACACGACCAACCAGCAGCTCGCGGACGGGACGCTGCCGATCGACGTCCACTCGCGGAACGCGTCGACCATCGTGGCCTCCAACGGTGACATCATCCGGATCGTCGGCGTCAATGGCACCGACACGTCGGGGTGCCAGGCCGCGACGGCAACCTCCGCCGCGGCGGACTGCCACCTCCTGCTGAGCAACCCCGACACGATGCGGTACGTGACCTACAACTGGGACAACTACGACCTGTCTCGCTGCACGCTCGACGCCTCGGGCAACCCGATCTCGTGCAAGTACAACGCCAACGGCCAGCAAGTGGTCCGCGGAGTGAACCTCCTCGACTACACGGCGGGCGGCCCCGACTTCCGGCCCGATCTGTTCTTCCCGCCGAACACGCCGGGCGTGTGCAGCACGTCCCTCACCCAGCCCGTGTGCAGCCCGATCCTTCCCACGGCCCACAGCATGCTGTGGGATCAGCAGCTGGCCGCGTGCGCGCCGACTCTGGACGCCAACGGCAACCCCGTCTACAACCCGAACTGCCACATCTACGACATCGGCGGCGTCACCGAGATCCACGGCGAGTCCGGGGACAACCAGATCTACGGCGGCCCGGGTCGGGGCATCATGTACGGCGGCCCCCAGGATTCGCAGATCATCGGCGGCTGGGGGGACAAGTGGATCTCCGGTGGCACCGGGAATGACACGATCCTCGGCGGGGACGGGCGCATCTTCAAGAGCCGCAACAGTGCCGTGGGTGTGAGCTGGAACGGAAGCGCGTGGGTCGCGACCGGATGCGCGCCGAACAGCGCGGGCTGCTACTCCGAGCCGCTCTTCGGCGTCCTGACCCTGCTGCCCGTGGACCCGAACCCGCGCATCTCGAACGGCAACGTGCTCGATGAGTTCATCTACACGCCGGGCATGGTGCAGCAGGCCACGATCAACCACAAGGGCGCCATTGCGACCGCCGTCGATGAGACGCCGTTCAACCTCACCCCGCGCGCCTACGGGGCACCGAGCCTGTCCTACCGCGCGAACAACTCGCAGAACGTGATCTTCGGCGGCCTCGGCGACGACTCGATTCACGGCGGTCCGGGCGATGACGCCCTGAGCGGCGCCGACGCGTTGCCAGAAAGCTACATCCAGGCCTTCGACGCCAACGGAAACCCGGTCGGCGTCGTGCGTGTCGACTACAACCACCCGTGGAACCCGGGCAACATCCTGCAGTTCGGCGCACCGCAGAACCCCTGGCACTCCAACCAGCACGTGGCGAGCCGGCTCGGCCAGTTCGCGCTGTACGACGAATACGACCCGCGCCGCATCATCCTGTTCAACCCGGACGGCTCCGTGTGGAAGTCCGGCCCACCGCCCAAGAACATGCAGTTCTTCCTGAACAACGATGCGACCGTCGGAGATCCCGTCAGCTCCTGCACCGCGTACGACAACCAGGGCAACTGCACGCAGACCAGCATCGTGCCGTCGAGCGGAAACGACGTCATCTTCGGCGACCTCGGCAACAACTGGATCGTGGGCGGCACGGGCAACGACACCCTGTATGGCGGCATGGGCAACGACCTGCTCCAGGCCACCTCGGACCAGACTCGGGGTACCTCGTACGGCCTCAACGACATCCCGCGGGGGGCGAACTCCGCCTACAACGAGCGCGCCTATGGTGGCGGCGGCCTTGACACCCTCATCGGCGACAGCGGCGGCGACCGCCTCATCGACTGGGTGGGCGAGTTCAACAGCTACATCGTGCCGTTCGCGGCGTTCGGCATGCCGACCGTGAGCCGGCAGGTCGAGCCTCAGCTGCCCGAGTTCCTGTACGCCCTCTCGCGCTCGCAGGGCGCGGACCCCACACGGGCCACCGACGTCGGCAGCGACCCCGCGCGCAACGGCGAACCGTACGGGGAGCTGGGCTTGGTCACGCAGGAGGACCACGGCCTGTGGCAGCAGCAGACCGGTGGCCCGACTCAACCCCAGGCGGGCAACCTCCCCGGCGGCAAGCGCGACGTGCTGCGCTCGGCCGACTTCTCCGCCGGCACCATGCAGGGCTTCGCGGTGGACACGGGTTCGTTCCAGATCGCGAACGGCCAGCTCCAGGTCGCCGCGGCGTCGCTCGGTCAGGACGCCAACGCCGTCTGGTACACGAACCAGTACCTGCCGAACTACTACGAGCTCCGCGCCCAGATCTCCGTCCAGAAGCCGACGGCTGGATGGAAGGCGAACTCGTTCCTCACGTTCGACTACTGGAGCCCGACCGACTTCAAGTTCGCCGGCATCGACGACTCGATCAACAAGATGGTCATCGGGCACCGCGACGCGAACGGCTGGTGGTACGACGCGCAGGGCTCCGTGACCGGCTCCCTCTCGCCCGGCACGTTCTACGATCTGCTCGTCGCCGTCAACGGGACAGCTGTGACCGTGACAATCAACGGGACCAAGGCGTTCTCGTACACGTTCGGCCCGAGGGTCCTGTCCGACGGAACCCAAGTGGGACTCAACCAGGGCCTCATCGGCTTCGGCTCGAACGACTCGCAGGGCGTGATCGTCAACATCGCCCTCCAGGCCATCCCGCCGCAGTTGTCCTTCGACCGCACGAGCTACTTCGACAACGGCGCCGCCGACTGGTTCACCGGGGACCAGACGGGAATCTGGAACGTCGCGTACGGGCGCTACGGAACGGTCGCGAGCGGAACGCCTCTCGTGTCCGTCGCGAGCTACACGCCGCAGGGCCAGCTCCTCGACCCGGTGTCCAACGTTGAGATCTCGAGCGTGCTCAACACGAGCGGCGTTGCGGGCCTTGTCTTCGACGAGTATGCGGCGAACGACTTCAAGCTCGCGGCCCTCGACGTCGCGGGGCAGCAGGTGATCGTGGGCCACGTGGATCCGCGCCGCGGCTGGGTGGTCCAGCAGGCCTTCCCCGTCGCGCTCACGGCCGGCAAGGACTACACGCTCGACCTCGTCCTCAAGGGGACCGCCGTCACGGTGACCCTCAACGGCAGCGTCCTCGGCACCTTTGCCTACTATCGGGCCCTGGCCGACGGCCGGGTGGGCGTGTTCGCCCAGTCCGGTTCGGCGTCATTCGACTCCTTCCACTTCCTCACGGACGATCCGCTCTTCACAGGCGCCGCACCGCCGTCGCCCACCGTCTCGATCGGGGACGCGGCCGTCACCGCCCCGGCAAGCGGAACGACGACGGCGACGCTCACCATCGCGCTTTCGGCCGCCCCGACGAGCTCGCTCACCCTCAACTGGACGACGCTCGACGGCCCCGTGGCCACGGTCGCGGCGGGCGACTTCCCCTCGCAGTCCGGCACTGTGACTGTCGCCGCCGGCGCGACGACCGCGACGATCACCGTGGTCGTGAACGGGAGCGGCAAGTACGAGCCGACCGAGTTCTTCTGGGTACAGGTGTTCTCCGTGGCCGGCTACGACCTCGCGCGCGGCTTCGCGGCCGTGACCATCACGAGCCCCTTCGCGGCGCCCGCCGGGACGACCACCACGACGGCAACACCCACCGCCACTGCGACCAGCGCAAGCTCCGCGCCCGCCGTCGCCCCGGCCGCCAACACGACGACGAGTCCGTCGGGAACAAGCCCGCCTGCGACGTCGACGGCGTCGACGTCCTCGGGCGCCACGAGCCCGGCAGCGGGCAGCGCGACGACAGGCACCACGAGCGGCCCGAGCATCTCTGCGGTCCCGGCGTCAGGCGGAAGCCAGGTCACGTCGGCCGGCGGCGTCTACTTCCGGGTGACCGGCGCCAACAACCGGGACTTCTACCAGGTCATGGTGGTGTGCACGGTCAACGGGGCCGTCGTCTACAGCACGGCACTCACGGTCGTCATCGGCGCCGACGGGACCGGCCGGACGTCGACGATCTACCCGCCCGCGGGCAGCTCGTGTACGGCATACGTGCAGATTCCTAAACAGATCGACCGGCCGAGGACGGTCAGCCAGACAACCTTCACGGTGACGTAGGGGCCCACACACAAATCGACTGCTCCGTAACTGTCGTTCTGAGGGCTCAAAACGACAGTTACGGAGCAGTCGATCGTGGTGGAGCGCTACGCCTTGCTCAGAACCAGCGCCGCGTTGTGCCCGCCGAAGCCGAACGAGTTCACGATCGCGGCCCGGGCCGCGACCTCGCGCTTGACGTTCGCGACGACGTCGACCTTCACAGCGGAGTCGATGTTCGCGACATTGATCGTCGGCGGAACGACGCCCTCGCGGAGCGCCATCACGGAGGCGATCGCACTGAGGGACCCCGACGCGCCGAGTAGGTGGCCGGTCATCGACTTGGTCGAGGTCACGGGGGCGTGGATTCCGGTCTCGGCGAGGGCGTCGGACTCGTTGATGTCCCCCGTGGGGGTCGACGTCGCGTGAGCGTGGACGAAGTCGATGTCTCCGGGGGCGAGGTCCGCGGCCCGCAGGGCGAGGTTCATCGTGCGGGCCTGGTTGGACGGATCAGCTCCCACGATGTCGAAGGCGTCCGACGTGACCGCCGAGCCGTCGAGGTACGCGAGGATCTCGACGCCGCGCGCGCGGGCGTGCGATTCCCGCTCGAGCACGAGCAGCGCCGCGCCCTCGCCGAGCACGAAGCCGTCGCGGTCGGCGTCGAACGGCCGCGATGCCGCCTCGGGGTCGTCGTTTCGCTTGGACAGGGCCCGGATCTGGCCGAAGGCCGCCAGCGTGAGGCCCGTGATCGCCGCCTCGCTTCCGCCGGCGACGACGATGTCAGCGGAGCCCGCAAGGATCATCTCGCGGCCCATCGCGATGGCTTCCGCGCCGGATGCGCACGCGCTCGTGGGCGTCCGTGCCCCGGCCCGTGCCCCGAGGTCGATCGAGAGCCACGCGGCGGGGCCGTTCCCCATGAGCATTGTGACCGTGTGCGGCGAGACGCGGCGCGGCCCCGAGTCCTCGAGGACGTGCTCCTGCGCGATCGTCGTCGTGATCCCGCCGATCCCGGTGCCGACGACGACGGCGAGACGCTCGCCCGCGATTTCCGGCGTGCCAGCCATGGCCCAGGCCTCGCGGCCGGCGACAAGCGTGAACTGCTCGCAGCGGTCAAGCCGCTTGATCTCGCGGATCGCGAGCGATTCGGCGAAGGTCTCGGGCACGGTCGCGGCGATCCGGGTCGGCAGGTCCGAGGCCCAGTCGGCCTCGAGGAGGGATACGCCGGACCGGCCCTCGCGGAGAGCCTCCCAGGTCGACGGCGCATCGGTCCCGACGGGGCTGACGGCCCCGAATCCGGTGATAGCAATGCGGTCCATGCAATCAAGTATTCCTCTTGACGTACTTTTTCGGCGCTCATGGAGCTGTCAATACCGCCACGTCGGATTTGGTGGGTTCCTACAGATCCTCGGCGGGAAGCCGCCCTACCACGCGGGGAGATTTGTGCCGGTCCGACAAAGCCCGCCAAGGCGAGCGCCGCGCGGCTAGGCTGGGCCGTATGACGACGGCGCTCATCACGGGCGCGAGCTCCGGCCTCGGTGCCGAGTTCGCGCGTCAGCTTGCGGCCCAGGGGCACGCGCTCGTGCTCGTTGCGCGCAACCGGGAGCGGCTCGAGGGTTTCGCGGCCGAGCTACGCTCCCGCACCGGCGTCACCGTCGAGGTGCTGCCCGCCGATCTGACCGATCCCGCCCAGCTCGCCGCCGTCGTCGACCGCGTCGCCGACCCCGCGCGGCCGGTGGGGGTCCTCGTCAACAATGCCGGGATCGGCCTTCTGCACGATTTCGATGAGAACCCGCTCGAGGACGAGATCCGGCACCTCCATCTCCACGTCGAGTCGACGCTCAGCCTGTGCCACGCGGCGCTGCGAGCCATGACGGCGCGCCGCGAGGGGCGAATCATCAACGTCGCGTCCGTCGCGGCGTTCGTGCCGCGCGGCTCGTATTCGGCCGCGAAGGCGTGGATCCTCTCGTTCAGCCAGTGGGCCAATCTGCACTACAAGCCGAGCGGCGTTCTGGTGACCGCCCTCTGCCCGGGCTTCGTGCACACCGAGTTCCACGAACGGATGGGCATGTCGAAGGCCTTCATCCCGCCGTTCATGTGGCTGCGCGCCCCGCGCGTCGTGCGCGAAGGGCTCCTCGACAACCTCCGGGGGAAGCCCGTCTCGATCCCGTCGCGCCGGTACAAGGCGATCGTCCTCCTGAGCCGCGTCGCGCCGGCTCGCCTCAAGCAGGGGCCGCGCCGCCGCCCGAAGCGCTGACTATCGTTCGGGGGTCACCTTCGGTGGGTGCGCGGCGGTTCGGGGGTCACCTTCGGTGGGTGCGCGGCGGTTCGGGGGTCACCTTCGGTGGGTGCGCGGCGGTTCGGGGGTCACCTTCGGTGGGTGCGCGGCGGTTCGGGGGTCACCTTCGGTGGGTGCGCGGTCGTGAGCACCCCCGGAATCTGACCCTTGGACGGCGCCGCACCCGCGCCAGCTGACCCCTGAACGGTCGACGGCGGGCGTCACCCCTTGGGCGGGAGCTCCATGGCCCGCACGGGGGATCCGGAAGCGAACGCCGCGATGTCCTCGACCGCGTCGCGGTAGAACACCTCGTACTGCTCGCGGGTCACGTAGCCGATGTGCGGTGTCAGCACGACGCGCGGCGCGGTCCGCAGGGGATGGTCGGCGGGGAGCGGCTCGACGTCGAACACGTCGAGGGCCGCGAGCCCGAGCCGTCCACCGCGCAGCGCGGAGACGAGCGCGGCCTCGTCCACGATCGGTCCCCGCGACGTGTTGACGAGGATCGCGTCCGGCTTCATGAGGGCGAGCTCGGCCGCGCCGACGAGGCCGCGCGTGCGCTTGGAGAGCACGAGGTGGATCGTGAGGATGTCAGCCGAAGCGAACAGCTCATCCCGGGGCACCCGCCGCACGCCGACCTCGGCCGCCCGCTCATCTGTGAGGTTCTCGCTCCACGCGACGACGTCCATCCCGAACGCGAGCCCGACCTTCGCCACGCGCGATCCCAGGTTCCCGAGCCCGAGCACCCCGAGCCGCGCGCCCTCGAGCCCGCGCCCGACGGTCGTCTGCCACCCGCCCGAAGGAATCGCCCCAAGCTCGACATCGAGGCGCCGCGTGGCCGCATGGATGAGTGCCCACGTGTGCTCGGCGGCGGGCGCGGGCACGTAGCCCGTGTGGCACACGGTGATGCCGCGCGCGGCGGTCGCCTTGAGGTCGATCGACGCGTTGCGCCGGCCCGTCGACACGATGAGCTTGAGCTCGGGGAGGCGAGCGAGGCGTTCGGCCGTGAGCGGGGTCCGCTCGCGCATCGCGACGACGACGTCGTAGCCCTCCAAGGCGGCGACCACGCCGTCGTCGTCCTGGCCCAGGTGCTGCGAGAAGAAGGTGACCTCCGAGCCGAGTGAAGCCCAGTCCGCATACGAGGCGGCCACGCCTTGGTAGTCGTCGAGCACAGCGATTCTCATGGCCACAGCCTAAGCGGGGCGCGACTAGGATCGGTGGGTGAACGCCCGCAGATCCAGCCCCCGACCGCGCCTGACCGAACTCCGCCTCGACCGCCTCGACCCAGGCTTCGCGGGCGACGTCGAGGCCGGCGCACGGGTCGAGGGCCTCGCGTTCGACGGCGCCGACCTCGCCGAGCGCGGGCTCGCGGGGGTCGCCTTCGTCGAGTGCGCGCTCCGGGACGTCTCGGTGCACGAGGCCGACCTCACGGGTGCCTCGTTCGTCGAGACGAGGATGGAACGGCTCAGCGCGCCTGTTCTCTCGGCGCCGCGCTCCCGGTTCCGGGACGTCGAGCTCGAGGGCTCGCGGATCGGCTCGGCCGAGCTGTACGACGGGACGTGGAACGGCGTCGTCGTGCGCGGCTGCAAGCTCGGCTTCGTGAACCTGCGCGGCGCGAAGCTCGCGGACGTGCTCTTCGAGGACTGCGTCATCGAGGAGCTCGACCTCGGCCGCGCGGGCGCGACGCGCGTCGCATTCGACGGCTGCGTGGTCGATTCCCTCGACGTGACCGCCGCTGAACTCGCGGATGTGGACCTTCGCGGCGCACGGATCGGCCGCATCGGCGGCATCGAGGGCCTGCGCGGGGCGATCGTGACCAGCTACCAGGCGGCCGAGCTCGCCGAGGTCATGGCCGCGCACCTCGGCATCGCCGTCGAGGGCTGACGCCGGCCTCCCCAGTTTCCGGCTTCCCCACCTTCCAACCTCCCCGGTTTCAGAGCAGCCGACGGCACGAAACGCCGGCGGTACGCGCGACACTCCGCGCTGGGGTCGCCAATCTTGGGGACGTTGGCACGGCGAGCGCAAGAAACCGAGGACGTTGGCACGGCGAGCGCAAAAAACCGAGGACGACGACGGCGCTGCTCGCCGTCGTCGTCCTCCTTGCCGTGCGCGCGGGGTGCTATTCGGCGTCGTGGTCGGTTTCGAGGATGGTGACGAGGTGGTCGAGGGCGGTTTCGGCGTTGGGGTGGTCGGCGCGGAGGATGACTTTCTGGCCGTATTCGGCGCCGAGGCTCATGAGGGAGAGGATGCTCGAGGCGTCCATGGCCTCGTCGGCGGGCTCGCCTTCCTTGGCGATGGTGACTTCGAAGTCGTATTCGCCGGCGGCCTCGGCGAAGATCGCGGCGGGGCGGGCGTGGAGCCCGACGCGGGAGCCGATGGTTGCGGTACGTTCAGCCATGGAGGCTTCTCTCCTTCTGTTTCTGTCTGTTCTGTTCGTGACGGGGGCAGTTCAGAGGCCGAGCTCGTCGAGGATAGGCAGCGCGGCCCGTACAGCCTGACGCGCCGCTTCGGCGCTCGGAGCGTCGAGGGCCTGGCGTGCGAGCTCCTGGGCCTGGGCCATTGTGACCGTGGCCAGGACATGGGCGACGGCGGGCAGTGCTCGGGGCGTCATCGAGAGTGTCGTGACGCCGAGGCCGGCGAGGACGACGGCGAGGCCTGGGTCGGCGGCTGCCTCGCCGCACACACCCACAGACTTGGGTGCGCCGGTCGCGGCGCGGGCGGTGGTCGCGCCGTCGCACGTCGCCTTGACCAAGTGCAGGACGGCCGGCTGCCAGGGGTCGTTGAGGGTCGCGAGGGGGCCGAGCATACGGTCGGCGGCCATCGTGTATTGGGTGAGGTCGTTGGTGCCGAGGGAGGCGAAGTCCGCGTGAGCCAGGATGTGGGCGGCCGTGAGGGCCGCGGAGGGGACCTCGACCATCACCCCGGCGACGGGGAGCCCCGCGGCGTGCGCCATGTCCGTGAAGGCGGCGGCCTCGTCGGGGGTCGACACCATGGGGGCCATGACCCAGACGTCGGCCTCATGCTCCTTGGCGGCCTGGGCGATCGCAGCGAGCTGGCGAGCAAGCACGCCGGGGGAGGCAGCATCTGTTCGGTACCCGCGCACGCCGAGAGCCGGATTGGGCTCCTGGGTGTCGGTCAGGAACGGGAGAGGCTTGTCCGCGCCGGCGTCCAGGGTGCGGATGACGACCTTCTTGCCTGCGAAGTGCTCGAACACAGCGCCGTAGGCGGCGACTTGCTCGTCGTGGGCGGGTTCGGTGTCACGGTCTAGGAACGCGAATTCGGTGCGGAGCAGTCCGACGCCCTCGGCGCCAGCGGCGGAGGCCTTCGCCGCGTCGGCGCCCGTTGCCACATTGGCGAGGAGCGGCACGGGGTGGCCGTCGGCGAGACGGTTGTCCCCGGCGAAGCTCGCGAGGGCGGTCGCTTGGGCGGCCCACGCTGCTGCGGCATCTCGTTCAGCCTGTGCAGGATCGGTGAGGATCTTTCCGGCCGCGCCGTCGACGAAGACCTCGGTGCCGTCCGGGATCTCGTCAACGCCGTCGGCCGCCACCACGGCAGGCAGGCCGAGCGCCCGGGCCAGGATCGCGGTGTGCGACTGCGGGCCGCCACCGGAAGTGACGAGCGCGAGGACCTTCGATGGGTCCAGAGTTGCTGTGTCCGCGGGGGCGAGGTCCTCAGCGGTCAGGACGAACGGGACGTCGGACGAGGGGACCCCCGGGGCGGGAAGGCCGCGCAGTTCCGCGACGATCCGCCCCCGCACGTCGAGGACGTCCGTGGCGCGCTCGGCCATGTAGCCGCCGAGGCCACGCAATTTCTCGGCGACGGACGCCCCGGACTCCCACACCGCGCGCTCCGCGGTGCGGGGGCCGCCGTCGGCCTCAGGATGGAGCAGTTTCACGGCGCCCTTGACGAGCATGGGGTCAGCGGCCATGAGCGCCGTGGCCTCGAGGACGCCCCGCGCGTCCCCGGTCGCCGCGGCCGCGCGGGCCTTGAGCTCGGACTGGACCGCCTTGGACGCGACCTTGATGCGTTCGGTCTCCGACTCGACCGTCACACCCGCTGGGATCGCCACATTCGCGTGCGGTTCCCGGACGGGGGCCGGCATCTGCCGAACCGGCCCCACCACTCGTCCAGGCGTCACACCGACACCGTGAAACTGCTGCATCTTCGACCTCGAACTTTCTCCGCGTCTATGCGGCGACAGGCTGAGCTTCGACGGCCTCCGGGGCCTTCCGCCCAACGTAGCGCTTGAGGCCGATCGTAACCAGAGCCGTGACGGCAACGCCCACCGCAATCGAAACAACCCACATGATGAAGTTGTCGATCGCGAAGAAGACGAACACGCCGCCGTGCGGGGCCTTGGAGCCCGCGTTGAACGCCATGCTGAGCGCGCCCGTGACGGCGCCGCCGACCATCGAGGCGGGGATGATGCGGAACGGGTCGGCGGCCGCGAACGGAATCGCGCCTTCCGAGATGAACGACGCGCCGAGGAGCCATGCTGCCTTGCCGTTCTCGTGCTCGGCCGCGTTGAACGTCTTCTTGTCGAGGACGGTCGCGAGGGCCATGGCGAGCGGCGGGACCATGCCGGCAGCCATGACGGCGGCCATGATGTGGTACGGCGCCTGGTTGGACGCGCTCGCGGCGCCGAGTCCGGCGACGGCGAACGAGTACGCGACCTTGTTGACCGGGCCGCCGAGGTCGAAGCACATCATGAGGCCGAGGATGATGCCGAGGACGACGGCGGCTGCGCCGGACATGCCCGAGAGCCAGTCGTTGAGGGCCTTCGTGACGAACGCGATGGGGCCGCCGAGGACCACGAACATGAGGCCGGACGCGATGATCGATGCGATGAGCGGGATGATCGCGACGGGCATGAGACCCCGGAGCCACCTCGGTGCGGACAGCGAACCGAGCCAGTGCGCGGTGTAGCCCGCGAGGAGGCCGCCGACGATGCCGCCGAGGAACCCGGCGCCCATGAAGCCCGCGACCGCGCCCGCCGTGAAGCCGGGAGCGATGCCCGGCCGGTCGGCGATTGCGTAGCCGATGTAGCCCGCGAGGGCCGGGACGAGGAAGCCGATCGAGAGGGCACCGATCTTGAACAGCACCGCACCGAGGTAGGCGCCGAGCGGGCCCCACGCCTGTGGGCCGAACTCCGTCGGGAGATTGAAGATGTTGTTGCCGACGACGATCTTGTCGGCGTACTTCGTGATGTCGTAGCCGCCGAGGAGGAAGCCGAGCGCGATGAGCAGACCACCGGCCGCGACAAACGGGATCATGTAGCTGACGCCGGTCAGGAGGACGCGCTTGAGCTTGCCGCCCACGGATTCGCGGCCCTCGGGCTCGGCGACGGCGGGTCCGCCTGCGGCGACGAGGCGGCGGCCGTTGGGGTCGCCGGCGACGGCGAGCGCCTCGTGGAGCATCACGAGCGGCTCGTCGATCGCGCGCTTGACGGGCGACTGCACGTACGGCTTGCCGGCGAAGCGATCCTTGCCGCGCACGTCGACCTCGACCGCGAACACGACCGCGTCGGCGGTGTCGATGACCGTCTGGGGGACGGGCGTCGCGCCCGCCGAGCCCTGGGTCTCGACGACGACGTCGATGCCGCTCTCCTTGCCGGCCGCGATGAGCGAGTCGGCGGCCATGTAGGTGTGCGCGATGCCAGTCGGGCACGCGGTCACGGCGACGACGAGCTTGCGCCTCGCGTGTGCCGGGGCAGCGGGAGCCTCGGCCGGGGCCTCGACGCCGAGGCCGAGCGCCTCGTTGACGAGCCGCACGACCTCTTCGGGGGACGACGCGGCCCGGAGGGACGCGGTGAAGTCCTTCTTGATGAGGCTCCGGGCGAGCTTCGCGAGGAGCTTGAGGTGCTCCTGATCGGCACCCGACGGGGCCGCGATGAAGAACGCGAGATCGGCGGGGCCGTCCTTGGCGCCGAAGTCGACGGGCTGGGAGAGACGGGCCATCGCGAGGGTGGGGACCGTCACCGCCTCCGAGCGGCAATGGGGGATCGCGATGCCCCCGGGCACACCGGTCGCGGTCTTCTGCTCGCGGGCGTACGCGTCGGCGAACAGGCTTTCGGCCGCTGTCGCGCGGCCGGCGTTGACCACCGTCTCGGCGAGCTTGCGGATCACGTCGGCCGAAGAGCCGCCGAGCGAGACGTCCAGCAGGACGAGCTCAGGGCTGATGAGTTCGGTCATGGTCAGTCCTTCGTGAGAGCCGTGATGGTCACGGCGGAGGGATCGGTCTGGTTGACTGCCGGGACGGTTGACCCGGGCAGGGAGGCGGCGGCCGCGCCGTGCGCGACTGCCTGGCGGAGTCGGCCTTCGGCGTCCGCTCCGGAGATGTCGGCCAGGAGGTACCCGGCCAGCGAGGAGTCGCCCGCACCGACGGTGCTGACGGCTTTGATAGGGGAGTGCGCGGCGAACCACGCGCCGTCGGCCGTCACGAGGACGGCTCCCTTCGCGCCGAGGGTCGCGAGGACCGCGCCGACCCCCGCTTCCACGAGCGAGCGTGCGGCGGTGGCCGCCCGCTCCGGCGAGGCCTCGAGTTCCGCCGGGGTGCCGACGTCGGGAAGGCCTACGAGCGCGGCGAGCTCGGCGAGCTCGTCCGCGTTGGGCTTGAGGAGGTCCGGGCGCCCGCCGAGGGAGGCGGCGAGCGGGGCTCCGGACGAATCGATCGCGATCTTCGGGGCGTCGTCGCCGAATTCGGCGCGCAGGCGCTCGGCCGCGGTCGTGTAGAACTCGGTCGGGACGCCGGGCGGTAGCGATCCCGCGAGCACGACCCAGGTCGCTCCGCCGGACTCCTTGACCAGGAGGGCCAGGAGCTGCGCCTGCTGGTCTGCGTCGAGCTGGGGGCCGGGTTCGTTGACCTTGGTCGTCACCCCGCCGGGCTCGGTGAGCGTCACGTTGGAGCGGAGCGCCTGGCCGATCGGGAGGGCCGCGAACGGGACGGCGGTGGCCTCGAGCCCCGCGAGCACGGGGTCCGCGGGGTCGCCCGGGAGGACGGCGACGGTTTCGAGGCCCGAGGCCACGAGCGCGCGGGAGACGTTGACGCCCTTGCCGCCGGATTCCTGCCGCACGGCGACGGCGCGCTGCACCTCTCCGCGGAGGAGCGGTCCGCCCAGCTCGACCGTGCGGTCGAGGCTCGGGTTCGCAGTCAGGGTCACGATCATGGATTTACTGCCTTCACTACTTCCACTCCTGCCTTGTCAAGGGCTGCCGCGAGATCCGGCTCCGGATCGGCGTCGGTGACGAGCGAGTCGAGCTGATCGAGCCGCGCGAACTGCACGAGCGTCTCGACGCCAAGTTTGCTCCCGTCGGCGAGGACGACGACGCGACGCGCCGCGCGTACAAACGCGGCCTTCACCGCGGCCTCATCTGTGTCGGGTGTGCTGAGTCCGAACGCCGCGTCCACGCCGTTCGTGCCGATGACGGCGAGATCGGGGCGAAGGCGTTCGACGGCGTCGATCGTCTCCGGTCCGACGGCCGCCTTGGTGAGCCCGCGGATGCGCCCCCCGAGGAGGTGGACGGCGTGGGCGGGGCTTGCGGCGAGCTTGTCGGCGATCGGAAGCGCGTTCGTGATGATGTGCTGCTCCGCTCCGTTCGATCTCGAGGGCCGCATCCGCAGGAGGACGTCCACGAGCGCCTCGGTCGAGCTGCCCGCGTCGAGGAGGACACTGCCCGGCCGGCTCGTCGCGATGAGCTGTGCCGCGGCTTCGGCGATGAGGAGCTTCTGCGGCAAGTGCTGGACGAGGCGCTCGGAGAGCGTGGTCTCGGTGGTCGAGACGTCGTCGGCCGGGACGGCGCCTCCGTGCACTCGGCGCAGCACGCCCGCCTGCTCGAGCGCCGCGAGGTCGCGGCGCACGGTCTCCGTCGTGACGGCGAAGCGCTCGGCCAGCTCGGTGACGCTGACTCGGCCGGCTTCCGCGACCCGCGCGGCGACGAGCCTTTGGCGCTCCTCGGCGAACATCTGCATCGAACGTCCTTGTCCTTGCGGCCCTCACCTGGGGTGTGGTCCTCGTCACAGCTAACTTTGTTTGATTGACTCTATCTTCGTTTATGTTGGTTTGTCAACGGGTTCCAACACAAACACAGAACCTGCGTTGCGCCGTCACTTTGAGCGGGTGCTCTCCGTCGCGCCGTCAGATCTACTGCGCAGATCTGACGGCGCAACGGGAGGGAGTCGCTACGCTGAACCCCATGCCAGTGCGTCCGCTCGACGTCGTGTGGTCCCGCCCCGAGGGCCAGCGCGAGGGGACCCCCCTCGTCGTCCTCCTTCACGGCTACGGGAGCAATCCCGAATCGATCCTCGCCGCCGCGGGAGGGCTCCCGCCAGAGTTCACGCTCGCGGCCCCGCGTGGCCCGCTCGACGTGGGCGGCGACCGCGGGTGGTTCCTCCTCGACTACTTCCTCGCCAACGATTTCGCCGAGGTCATGGCGACGACGACGGCGGTCCAGGCCTGGGTGAACACCGTCCGGGCAGCCCATTCGAGCGTCGCGCTCCTCGGCTTCTCGCAGGGAATGGCCCTCGCGAGCACCCTCGTGCGCCTCAAGCCCGAGGCGTTCTCCGCCGTCGTCGGCCTCTCTGGCTTTGTGCTCGACAACGAAATCCTCTCGCTCACGGAGAGCCTCCCCGAGCCGCCCGCGTTCTTCTGGGGCCGCGACCCCGACGACGTCGTCATCCATCCGGACGCGGTCGAGGCGACCGCCGAATGGCTCGACTCCCACACCCGACTCACCGCCCGGAGGTATCCGGGCATGGGGCACCGCATCGGCAGGCGGGAGATCGCGGACGTCTCGGTGTTCCTGAGGCATTACGTCCTCAATGCCCGCCACTAGGCTGGGTTCATGGCGAGGAAGAACCCTGCCCTCAAGATCGCCCAGGACACCGCCCACAGAGCCGTGCTCGACCGGGACGGCCAAGCGCGGCCGGGCCTCCAGCGTGTGCTTGTGCGCGCCGTCGACGTTCAACGGCCCCTCGTTGTGGCTAACCTCCGTCGCATGCGGCACCGCCACCCGAACGAAACTTCGGCGGAGCTCCAGAGGCGGCTCGAGCGGGACTACCTAGCGCTCGTGACGGGAACGGGCGCCGCGGTGGGCGGGAGCGCGGCGGTGCCCGGGGTCGGCACTGCGGTGTCCCTCGGCCTCTCTGCCGCCGCAACCGTCGGATTCCTCGAGGGGACGGCCCTGTTCGCGGCGTCCGTCGCGGAACTCCATGGCATCCACCTCGAAGACCCCGAGCGGGCGCGGACCACGGTTATGGCCATCATGCTCGGGGAAGAGGGCACGGCGCTCCTGAGCGCGGTCACGGGCCATGCTCTCGGCACTGGCGCGGGCGCCCGCGGGGTGTGGGGAGCGGTGATCAACCGCTCGCTTCCGGGCCCGGTCGCGCGCATGGTCCAGCGCCAGGTCCAGGAGCGGTTCCTCAAGTGGCTCCTGCGCAAGCAGACCGGGGCCGTCCTTGGCCGGGCCCTTCCGTTCGGCATCGGCGCCGTCGTGGGTGGGATGGGCAACCACGCCATGGGCCGCGCCGTCGTGCGGTCTACGCGCATCGCATTCGGCCCGGCCCCGCTTGCCATCTCCGAGGCCGTGCCGCCGATCGCCCCGGCGGGGTCGCGGGTCGGCGAGACTCCCGAGCAGGCCGTCGAGCGGGAGATCGAGGAGCGTCGCGCCCGGCTGCACCCCGAGGCGCCGTAGGCTCAGTACCCCGATGGCGGCGTCGGGAAGTCGCCTTGTCGCGAAGCCGAACGGGCCGGGCGCCCCCCCCGCCGGGGGGGGGGGGGCCGGGCCCCGGGGGGGGAGTAGTGAAGTAAACCCGGTGGGGGGGGGGGGGATGTGCCGTTGTCGCGACCCCGACGGGGCGGGCCCCCCGCGGGGGGGGGGGGGGGGCGCCCGGACCCGGGGTGCTACTTCTTGCAGAACGCGATGTAGTCAGTGAGCGGCGGGTACGGAACACTGTCGCCGGTCGTGAGGAGGACCTCGACGCTCAGGCTCAGCAGGTACGCGCACGGGGCCAGCGACCCGAACGACCACCCGCCCGCGGGCACTGCGTCGCCGTAGAGGTTCGCGCCGGCCGTCGAGCCCGCGTCCGGCATGAGCGTGAACGCGAACGGACCGCCCGGGCCCTCGAGCTTGGCCGAGACGGCGCCGAGATGCGAATGCGCGGCCGTGAACTTGACCGTGAGCGAATCAGAGAGCGTGGAGCACGGGTTGACCCGGAGCTCCTCGATTCCGATGTCCGAGACCGCGAGTTCGTTCGATGCCCCGAACAGGCCACCAGGCCAGTACGGGTGGTGGGACACGTTGTTGTACAGCGTGTTGTTGATCGCGATGTGCGAACACGTTCCGGCGTCGGTGCCCGAGCCGCTCGTGCCCTGATTGCGCAGCCGCATCCGGACGCCGTAGTGGACGTCCGTCATGAGCGGCGCGTTGGCCGAGGCGCCCGCGACGACGCCGGTCTCGTCGACCGAGGCCGTGTAGGGGAGCGTCGGCGTCATGAAGTTGATGAGTGCGTCCCCCGGGTAGAACCGCCAGTTCGGGTCCGGCACCGGCACCATGGGCGGCACCGGGAACATGGGCGGGACCTTGATCCAGCCGTCGGGGCTCGGCGTGATGTTGAAGTCCCCGGGAGTCGAGCCGTTGACGACGACGCGGATCTCCTCGAAGAAGGGGAAGACGCCAAGGGGACGCTCGAACACCCCGATCTCTGTCGCCGCGATCTGCGCCGGCACCACGGGCTGCCATGACGTCGGGAGGATCGGTGTGCCGTCCGCGAGCGTGCTGCCGTCCGAGTTCGTGTGGACGGTCTCGAAGCGGTACTCGACGAGCGGTGCGCCGTCGACGAGCGAGAGCCCGCCGTTGAGCCGCAGCGTCGAGTAGAAGGCCCGCGCGTCGGCGACGGTCAGGCCCGTGCTGCCGGGAGCGCTGTGGACGTCGGTTGCGTAGTGCAGCGCGCCGATCTTCGTGAAGATGCCGAGGTTGCGCGGCGGGCACACGCAGAAGCAGAAACGCGTGCAGCGCAGGAGGCACACCCAGTGGCAGAACTGGAGGCAGAACCGCTCGTAGCCGAACTCCTTCGCGAGTTCGCCCACCAGCTCCGCGTCGCCGCGGAGGGCCGCGGCCGCGAGCCGTTCGAGGCCCGCCTGGGGGAGCGCCGCCGTCGCCCGTGCGAATTCGAGCATCTCCCCAATCGGCGATTCGGGCAGCGGGAGCGGGAACCTCCGGCAGAGCTCGATGCACCGCAGGAAGCACCGCCAGCTGCAGAACCACTCGCACACGAGCCGACACCACGGGCCGAGCGAGGCCCGTTCGAGGACGTCCTGGAGTCCCAGACACAGGTCGGCGATGACGGCCTTCTCGGCCTCGGCGAAGAGCTCACGGTCTGCGGCGAGTGCGCCGATAGCGCGCCCGGCAGCCGAGAGTTCATCGACGAGGCTCGGCCGTTCGACCACGGGTTGCGGATTGCAGACCACCTCGCAGACGAGGCGGTAGTGGACTGCCGAGGCCCAATGGCACAGCTCGTGGCTGAACCGAGAGGCGTCGGCCTGGTGGACGAGGCTGTCCCAGGACGCGCGGCTCCGTTCTGTCACGGCGGTCGCGAGAAGTTCGACCAATTCTTCGTCGGCGGCTATTTTCGCGACGACCTGGGCGAATCCGAACGCATCCTGCACGATCTCCTCGGGCGGCGGTCCCGCGAGTTCGAGGCACAGCAGAACGGTTTCCTTGCTGCGCAGCCACCGGCAGATGATTTCGCATTGTTCGGTGAGCTGATGTCGGGCCAGCAGGCTGGCCATCGACTCGCCGTCTTGCGCACGGAACGCGTCGACGGCGGCGCGGAACGCCTCTTCGTTGGCTGCGAGGGTGCCGAGTGCGGCAGCACCTGCAATAAGCTCGTCGAGCTCCTGACGGCCAGTCGGCTCTTCGGCCATGACCATCCCTGTCCCTTCATAGGAAGTATGGAAAGTGGGATGCGCGCGCACGCAGTGCCATTTTCTAACTTCGACAGAAAAAGGGTCAATGGCTAGAGAATATTGTCAAGATAATGATATTCAGCACTCAGTGAGCGGGTTGTCAGCCGCCGAATACTGCGTGGGCCACGGCATAGATCAGGATGCCCGCGAGGGCCCCGACGATGGTTCCGTTGAGCCGGATGTACTGGAGGTCCCGCCCGACTTGGAGCTCGATCTTCTGTGATGTCTCCTCGGCGTCCCAGCGCGCGATCGTGTCCTCGATGACGCCCGCGATGTCTGAGCGGTACGTCGCGACGATGTAGCCCGCGGCGTCTCCGATCCACGCGTTGACCTTTCCCGCGAGTTCGTCCTCGGCGACAAGCCTCGCGCCGAAGTCCCGCACCGCCGTCGTGAATCGCTGGTAGAGCTCGCTGTGCGGGTCGTTGACGGCGTCGAGGAGGGCGTGCTTGATGGTCGTCCACGTGCGGCGAGCGAGGTCTCGGACCTCGGGGTCGCCGAGGATTTGGCCCTTGAGGTTCTCTGCCCGCGCGATCATGGCCGGTTCGAACTGGAGGTCGCGCGCGAGATCCGTGAGGTACTTGTCGATCGACTTGCGCACTTGGTGATTCTGATCCGCCTGCACTGCGGCAACGAACTTGGAGAGCTCGATGTAGACCTTGTCGCCTACGAGCTCGTTCGCGAAGTTCGGCACCCACGAGGGCGAGCGGTCCGTCACGACCCGCGTGACGATCGAGTAGTTCCCGGCGACCCACTCCGCCGCACGGTCCACAAGGAGGTCCACGAGCCGGTGGTGGTGCCCCGCCTCGAACACGCGCTCGGCGAGCCGCCCGAGGGGCGGCCCCCACGGCGGGGTGAGCAGATGCTTGCGGACGAGCCCCTCGATGACGGTCTGGACGTCGTCGTCATTGAGCACGGTAAAGGCTCCGCGGACGACGGCGGCGCCCTCCCGCGCGACCCGCTCGGCTCCCGCGGGGGTCGCGAGCCACGCGCCCGCCTTGCGCGCGATGTCCGCCGAATCCAGCTTCGCCCGCACGACGTCGGCCGAGAGGAAGTTGTCCTCGACGAAACTGCTCAGCGCCGTGCCGATCTGATCCTTGCGTCGCGGGATGATCGCCGTGTGCGGGATCTTGATCCCCATCGGATACCGGAAGAGTGCGGTGACGGCGAACCAGTCGGCGAGGGCGCCGACCATTCCGCCCTCCGCGGCGGCCCGGATGTACTGGAGCCACGGGAACTGGGCCTGGAGCGCGAACGCGACCGCGAACACGACGGCCATCGCGATGAGCAGGCTCAGGGCGATCGTCTTCATGCTGCGGAGGCCGGCCGCACGCTCGGCGTCCGCGGGGCTCAGCTCGCGCCGGACCTGCCTCTGCGGCCGATCCCTGAGCCCTTTATCCCTGAGCCCTTTATCCCTCCGGCGTCGATCGAGCGTCACCATACGCCTCACCCTACTCGTGCGGGCTGACAAGCGAAGGGCCGTCATCGCCCTGCGGCGTCCGTGGGACTCCGCCCGGGGAGTGCAGGATGATCCACGTCGCGACGGCGTCGTCATGGGAGCGGTTCGAGAGCAGGTGTGGCGTGGTGCTCGGGAACGAGATCGAGTCTCCGGCGCACAGGGTCAGGGTCTCCGATCCGAGTTCCACGGTGAGTTCCCCGGAGGTCACGGTCCCGAGCTCGAGGCCCTCGTGCTGGACCGGGGCCCCGGCATTGGATGCGGAGCCGGGAGGGTAGACGGACTCGAAGAACTCGACGCCGTCGACAGGGCGCGGCGTGAGACGCCGGATGGTCACCCCGCCGCGGACCGGGACGGCGCGGATGTCTCCCGAGCGGGCGACGACGACGCCCTCCGCGCGGACGATCGCGCCGGGAGGAAGGCTTCCGGGGGCGAAGGCGGACGTGAGGGGGACCCCGAGGGCTTCGGTCATGGCGATGACGCGTCCGAGCGACGGTTGGAGATGCCCGCGCTCGATCTGCGAGACGGCGCTCGGGCTGATACCCAGCTTCTTGGCGAGGCCGCGGAGGGTCACGCCCGCGGATTCGCGCAGGGACCTCAGGCGCGCCCCGACGCCTTGCGCAACTTCGTCCGGGATGGTCACCGGGCCCCCTTCTTGCGACGCTTGAAATGTGGTCCTACGGTTTCACACGCTCTTTACACGAGCGAAACGGGACGAGCGATCCGCGTTTCTACCGTGGAGGGGTGTTAAGCGCCCGCTTAACACGTCGCTACCTCCCGGGAAGGCGGGACACATGTCCACCTCCACACCCCCTGCCGTGACGACAACCGTCGCGGATCGCGACCCGCGCCTCTCCAACAAGGATCTCGTTCCTCTCGAGGATCAGCATTGGGGCGCGTACAACATCTTCGCGTTCTGGATGTCCGATGTGCACAGTGTCGGCGGGTACCTGACCGCGGGCAGCCTCTTCGCGCTCGGGCTGGCCTCGTGGCAAGTGCTCGTCGCGCTCGTCGTCGGGATCGTGATCGTGCAGCTCTTCTGCAACCTCGTTGCGAAGCCCAGCCAGGTCACGGGCGTGCCGTACCCGGTCATCAACCGCGCGATTTTCGGGGTCAAGGGCGCGAACATCCCGGCCATCATCCGCGGCTCCATCGCCATCGCCTGGTACGGGGTGCAGACGTATTTGGCCTCTCAGTCGCTCGTGATCGTGATGCTCAAGTTCTGGCCCTCCCTGGCCCCGCTCGCGGTGAACGGGAACGGCTTCCTGGGCCTCTCGGCGCTGGGGTACATCGCCTACGCGATCCTGTGGGTCGCCCAGGGGTTCGTGTTCTGGCGCGGCATGGAGGCGATCAAGCGCTTCGTCGACTGGGCCGGCCCGGCGGTTTACGTCGTCATGGTCCTCCTCGCGATTTACCTCGTGTCCAAGGCCGGCTGGGACCACGTCTCCCTGAACCTCTCGGTGGGCAAGACCCTCGACTTCGGGGCCTCCATCCCGGTCATGCTCTCGGCGATCGCGCTCGTGGTGAGCTACTTCTCCGGTCCGATGCTCAACTTCGGCGACTTCTCCCGCTACGCGAAGTCCTTCGACAAGGTCAAGAAGGGCAACTTCCTGGGCCTTCCCGTGAACTTCCTCTTCTTCTCGCTCCTGACCGTCATCACTGCCTCCGCGACCGTGCCGGTGTTCGGCGAGCTCATCACCGATCCGATCGAGACCGTCTCCCGGATCGACGCCCCGTTCGCGACCATCCTGGGCGGGCTGACCTTCGTGACCGCGACCGTCGGCATCAACATCGTGGCCAACTTCATCTCCCCGGCGTTCGACTTCTCCCACGTGAACCCGCAGAAGATCTCCTGGCGCGCCGGCGGGATGATCGCCGCCGTCGGCTCGGTCCTGCTGACCCCGTGGAACTGGTACTCGAACCCGACCGCGATCCAGTGGTCCCTGGGCATCCTCGGCGGTCTCATCGGGCCGTTGTTCGGGATCCTCATCGCCGGCTATTTCGTCATCTCCCGCCAGAAGGTCTGGGTCGAGGAGATGTACACCATGAGCCCGACCGGCCGCTACTGGTTCGTCAACGGCTTCAATCCCAACGCGGTGTGGGCCACCATCATCGCCGGCGTCCCCTCGATCGCCTCCGGCCTCGTCCCGAGCCTCATCGGCCAGGCCAAGTGGATCTCCGACTACTCGTGGTTCATCGGCTGCGGCATCGGCTTCGTCGCCTTCATCGCCCTCGAACGCGCACGGCCGCGCATCGTGGTCTAACCCTCGCGCAATTGTCGGACAGTGCTGGGTGCAGAGCCCCTTGACCCGGCATATCCCGACAATTGCGCGGCGAGGGGGCGCCCGGAAGTCGGCTAGCTTAGAACTATGACTACCGAGCGCCCCCTCGTGTACGCCCATCGCGGTGCGAGCGCCCAGTTCGCCGAACACACGCGCGCCGCCTATCTCCAAGCCATCGCAGACGGCGCGGACGGCGTCGAATGCGACGTCCACCTCACCCGGGACCAGCACGTCGTCCTGCTCCACGACCCCAACCTTGACCGCACGTCCAACGGCACGGGACCCGTCGCGGACCGTACCCTCGACGAGCTGCGCGACCTCGACTTCTCGTCGTGGAAGGGGGCGCGCATCCCCGTCGAGTACGGTGCCGTGACCCAGCAGCTCCTCACGCTGCCGGAGTTACTCGACCTCCTCGCGGACGCCGGGCGCGAGATCGGTCTCGCGATCGAGCTCAAGCACCCGAGCCCCTACCAGCTCAGGCTCGAGGACACCGTGCTCGGCATCCTCGCCGACCGCGGCTGGGACGCGTGGACCTCGAAGCTCGGGAATGTCCTGGTGAGTTTCATGAGCTTCGACGCGGACGCGGTGCGCTACCTCCTCGATCGCGTTCCGGCCGAGCACGTGTGCATGCTCGTTGACGACGTCCACCTCGACGACGTGCGGGCCGACCTCGCGCTCGGCCGGCTCACGGGCGGCGCCGTCGCGAACATGCTCAAGGCCGCGCAGGCCGAGGCCGAGGCGATCCTCGACGGCGGCCACGCCGGCATCGCCGGGCCGGGCATCGGCTACGTGCGCAATCACCCCAACCGCGTGCGCGACTGGCTCGCGGACGGCCGCCGCTTCCGCGTGTGGACCGTCGATAAGCCCGAGGACGTCGACCACTGCCTCGCCACAGGCATCCAGGAGATCACGACCAACCGGCCGGCCGAGGTCCTCGACCGCGTGCGCGCGGCCGTTGTCTGACGGGCATCCGCAGCGGGCGGGCGGACCGGACGACGGCGCGGCCCCCGTTCCGCTTCGCTCGTCACCTGGGTTCCGGGTCGGGCTGTCCATCGCCGTCGCGACGGGCCTCTACGGGGTCTCGTTCGGCGCGCTCGGGGTCGCGTCAGGCCTGAGCATTCTCCAGACGATCGCCCTGAGCCTGCTCATGTTCACGGGCGGCTCGCAGTTCGCCTTCATCGGCGTCGTCGGCGGAGGCGGCGCGGGTGCGGCGGCCGCCGCGGCAGCGACGCTCCTCGGGATCCGCAACGCGGTTTATGGGATGCAGCTCAACGCGATGCTCGCGCCCCGCGGCTGGCGTCGATTCGCCGTGGCGCAGGTCACGATCGACGAGTCGACCGCGACAGCCTCGGGCCAGCGCGAGCGGCTCGAGCAGCGGCGCGGATTCTGGACCGCGGGCCTCGGGATCTACGTCCTGTGGAACATCTTCACCGCCGTCGGTGCGTTCGCCGGCAACGCGCTCGGCGACCCGAAGCAATGGGGGCTCGACGGCGCGGCCGTGGCCGCATTCCTCGGCCTCCTGTGGCCACGCCTCAAAGGCCGCGAACCCGCCGCGATCGCCGTCGTCTGTGCGCTCGCAACGGTTCTTGCCGTCCCCTTCGTCCCGCCCGGCGTCCCGATTCTCGTGGCGGCGTTCGTCGCCGCCGTCCTCGGGTGGGTGAGCCACGCGCGGGCGACGGCGGGGCGTCCCCTTGAGGTCGAAGGTCTCGAGCCCGATGTGGACCCCTACGGCCATAGGGGGCGCGAGACCGCGCACGAGCCCCGAGACGCGCGCGACGCGCGGGCGGAGGGCGACGCCGAATGAACCTCTGGGCGTGGGTCATCCTCGCGAGCGGTGCCGCGTATGCGATCAAGCTTCTGGGCTATCTCCTGCCGCGGCGCTGGATGGAGAACGAGCGCATGACCCGCATCGCGGGAACCATGACGATCGGGCTCCTCGCCTCCCTCACGGCGGTCAACGCCGTCGCGCACGGGCAGGCGATCGCGGTCGACGCCCGCCTCGGCGCTCTGGCCGCCGCCGCCGTCGCCCTCGTGCTCCGGGCGCCGTTCCTCGTCGTCGTCCTGGTGGGCGCGGCTGCGGCCGCCGGACTGCGCCTCATCGGCTGGGGCTGATCCCGCTCGCGTGAAAGACTGCGGCCCCGGCGAGAGCTGGCGGTACCGAACCGCCAAGGCCCGCCGGGGCCGTTGAGAATGCCTGGTCGAAAGGGGTTACTGCTGCGGCGCCCCGGGCTCGCCCGGCTGCTGCGGCGGCTGCTGGCCGTACTGCTGCGGGGGCTGGTAACCCTGCTGCGGCTGCTGGCCATACTGCTGCGGCGGCGCCTGGTAGCCCTGCTGCTGGCCGTAGAACCCCTGGGCCTGCGGGCCCATGAGCGCGCCCTGGCCGAGGTACGGCGACTGGCCGTAGCCGAGGATCGAGACGAAGACGACAGGCAGGAGGACGAGGCCGACCGTCCACGCGGTGTCCTTGCCGAAGGACTTCGCGAGATCGTTCATGACGAAGATCTGGAGGACGAGCACGCCGATCCACGCGAGGAAGCCGATGAACGGGATGAAGGCCAAGACCGAGGCGCCGACGTAGAGCCAGATCCACCAGGACGGGCGGCCGACGATGTCGAGGAGGAGGTAGACGTTGTAGTAGGGAACGAACGCAGCCCACGTGGGCTTGCCGGCCTTTCGGAAGACCCCCATCAAGACGAGGCCCGTGACGGCAAATCCAATGACGAGGCTGAAGATCAGGGAGACGAAGGCAATCCCCATGGCGGCCGCGCTCGCGGCGCTGTCGTTGTATGTACTCATAAGGTGCATGAGCGAGACATTAGTCGCAGGATTGGACTTTTGGCGACAGGTTGAGGTGAACATTCTCCCTGTCGCGGGTGAAGGATCGTGTCAGAGTGGAAGGTCGACCTCGGGAATTGCCTCGAGAGGTGGTAGCGGGCGCGGCTCGCGATGCGTGCGGATCGCGTCCTCGACGAGTGCGACATAGCGTGTCCACGCCGTCGACCCCGGCGCCACGGTGTCCCCGACGCCGATGAGCATGGCAACGAGCCGAACCATGTCGAGGAGCCGCAGTTCCTCGCGGAGCGTCCCCTGTTCCTGCCCGCGATTGAGGAGGATCCCCAGGGACTCGATGAGCTTGCCCGCGAGCCCGACGAGGAGCTGGCGCCGGCCTGCGACGGCGGAAAGCAGATGATGTTCTTCGTTCGCGACCTGCATGACCGCGCCGAGGACCTCGACGAGCCCGGCCGCCGCGTCCGGATTCGCGAGCGCCTGCTCGGCCACCGGCTCGACCTTGAGCTTGATCTGCCGTTCGATGGCCGCGAGGACGAGCTCGTCCTTGTCGGCGAAGTTGCGGAAGAGCGTCGCCGGGCCCACGCCGGCCCGATCGGCCACGGCCTTGAGCGAGACGTGCGGGCCTTCCTCGCGGAAGCATTCGAGCGCCGCTGTGATGATCTTCTCGATGTTGCGGGCCGCATCCGCGCGCATGGGCTTCCGCCACGCTCCTTCGTACTGCATGCCTACACCGTATCTACCGAGAGTAACGGTTTCGTTCATGTGAAGCGTCCCACACGGGAATGCGGCATTTTTCGCGCGACTATGTGGCTGGCGGCCCCCGCGGCCCGTGCGAGACTGGTCGCATGATCGTTGCCTTCTCCGTCGCCCCGTCCGGCGAGCGCCCAGCGGAGGCCGGGCACTCGGCGTCGTCTGCTTCCCCGGCTTCGTCGTTTTCGTCGGATTCAGTGCACGACGCCGTGGCCGCCGCCGTGACGATCGTGCGCGAATCTGGCGTCCCGAACCGGACAAGCTCGATGTTCACCGAGATCGAGGGCGAATGGGACGAGGTCATGGACGTCGTCAAGCGGGCCACGGAGGCAGTTGGCCGCTACGGCTCGCGGGTTTCCCTCGTGCTCAAGGCGGACATCCGGCCCGGGCACACGGGCGAGCTCGACGGCAAGGTCGAACGCCTTGAGCGGGCGATCGCCGAGCAGCGCGGCTGAGCCCCTTCCCACGGCGAGCCCGCGCGGGTGAGACTGGCCGCATGATCGAGCATCTCGCGCAGCCTGAATGGATCGACGTCGAACGCTGGCTAACGGACACCGTGGTCAAGCCCGGGCCGGAGCACGAGCGGGCCTTGAGCACCGCCGTCGAGCGCGGGATGCCGCCCATCGAGGTCCAGCCGACCTCGGGGAAGCTCCTGGCGCTCCTCGTCCAGATCAGCGGGGCGCGGCGCGTGCTCGAGATCGGCACGCTCGCGGGCTTCAGCACCGTGTGGATGGCGCAGGCCCTGCCTGAGGACGGCCATCTCGACACGCTCGAGTACCTGCCTGAGCACGCCGACGTCGCGCGCGAGAATCTCGCCGCGGCGGGGCTCGGCGACCGCGTCGACGTCCACGTGGGCGCTGCCCTCGATACTCTGCCCCGGCTCGAAGGGCCGTACGACTTCGTGTTCATCGACGCGGACAAGCAGAACAATTCGAACTATCTCGAATGGGCCGTGCGGCTCGGGCGGCCGGGGACGGTCGTCGTCGTGGACAACGCAGTGTGGGAGGGCTCGCTCCTTGACCCCTCGCGCGACGAGACCAACGCGCCGAGCATCGTGGCCGCCCTCGAGCTCCTCGGCGGGCCGACGTTCGACGCGACCGTCATCCAGACCGTCGGCTCGAAGGGCTGGGACGGCTTCGCGCTCGCCGTCGTCCGCTGACGCGTCCCGCAGGCGTTCCCGCCCGCGTCCCCTAGCCAGCACCGCCCGTGCCGTCCTGTACGCGTACACGAAGGCACCCGCCACGTTGCGGCGCGGCGCCACGGATCTACCGGTGTGTCGCTGTCCGAGCAGCCGATGCTCCGCCGGAACGCGTACACGACGGCACGGGGTCGGGGCCGGTAGCGTGGATTCATGGACTTCGAGATCCGCGACGCCGGGCCCGAGGACGCCGAAGAGCTCCTCGCGGCCAAGGACCAGGGCTGGCGCGAGGCGTACGGACACCTGCTCTCGGCCGAATTCCTCGCGGGGCTAGGTGGCGACCCCGCGCGCATCGAGCGCTGGCGCGGCATTCTTGCGGACGACGGCGGGCGGCACTTCGCGGTCGGCCGCTCGCGCGGGCGCATCGTCGGGATGGCAGGAGCCGGGCCGGCCCTCGATCAGGACGCCCCCACGGCCGAGCAGGTCTACACCGTGTATGTCCTCGCCGAGGCCCACGGCACTGGCCTTGCGCAAGCGCTCATGGATCGCGTGATCGGAGGCCGACCGGCGTTCCTGTGGGTGTTCGAGGACAATCCTCGCGCGATCGCGTTCTACTCCAAGCTCGGATTCGCACCCGACGGCGGGCGGCAGCTCGACGAGCTCGACGGGCGGCAGCTCGCCGAGATCCGCATGGTGCGGCGATGAGCGCTGGTCGCACGGGAGGCTCGAGCCGGCGCGGGCGCCCGAGTTCTCCGTCCAACGGGCCGGCGCCGGGCCTGTACCCGATCGACACCGGCACCGCGGAGCTCATCCTCGACGGCGATTCGCCCGACGGCTGGCTCCTCAAGATCAACGGGGTCCAGAGTTCGCACGTCGTGCTGAGCAACCCGCTTCGCCTCGATTTCGAGTACATGCGGTGGATCGTCGCCCTCGTGGAGGACCGGTTCCCGCCCGAGGCGACGGATCAGCTTCGCGCGTTGCATCAGGGTGGGGGCGGATGCTCGATCCCCCGCTACCTCGCGGCCGCCTACCCGGACGCGCGGCAGGTCGTCGTCGAACTCGATGGGCAGCTTGCCGAGTATGTGCGTGAGTGGTTCGACCTCCCGAGGGCGCCATTCCTCCGCCTCCGCGTGGGGGAGGCCCGCGCCGTCACCGAGTCGCTCACGCCCGGCACGCGAGACCTCGTGGTCCGCGACGTCTTCGCGGGCTCGCGGACCCCTTACAGCCTTTCGACGGTCGAATTCGTCCAGGCCTCCGCCCGCCTCCTCGCCGCCGACGGCCTCTTCGTGGCCAACATCGGCAGCGCGCCGGATCACGTCACGGCGCGCGAGGAGGCGGCCTCGATCGCCGAGGTGTTCCCGTGCGTGGCGGTCGTCGCGGATCCGGCAATGCTCAAGGGGCGTCGCTTCGGGAACATCGTCATGGCCGCGAGCAGCACCCCGATCGACGGGACGGCCGCCCTCACGCGCCGGCTGCTCGGCGGGGGAGTCCCGGCGCATTTCTGGGACGATGCCCGGACCCGCACCTGGATCGGCCAGAGCCAGCCGCGCCGCGACCGGATCCAGTAGGCGGGATCTGGCCACGGGTTGGGCGAGACCTGGCCAGGTCTCGCCTCACGCGTGGCCACTCACGCGCCGTCGTCGGTCCCGTCGTCGTCGACCGCGCCCCTGCGCGGCGTGCCCATGAGCAAGGGCCGCAACTCCGCCACCTTCCGCCGGAGGGCGCCAACGACGGCGGCGACCGCCGGCTGCCGCATCGCGTCCGGCCGGACGACCATCCAGTACGGAAGCTGCTCCCGGAAATAGTCGGGCAGGAGGCGAACGAGGTCGGGGTGCCGATCGGCCATGAAGCACGGCAGGAAGCCGACCCCCGCGCCCGCCCGCGTCGCCTCGACGTGCACGAACACGTTCGTTGAGGTGAGCCCGTCCCGCATTTCGGGGGCGAGGCGGCGAGGCGCGTCGAGGTCGTCGACTTGGAGCATCGAGTCGACGAAGTACACGAGGCCGTGCCGCGCGAGCTCCTCCGGGGTCCGCGGCGTGCCGTGCCGTGCAAGGTACTCGCGGGATGCGTACATCCCGAGCGTGTATTCGCCGAGCCGGATCGCCTCGGCCCGATGCACCTGCGGCTCGCCCACGACGACCTCGATGTCAACGCCCGAGCGCTGCTGGAGCGCCCGTCGCGTCACCGTGACGAGTTCGACGGCCAGTCCCAGGTGCTCCCGGCGCAGCTCGGCGACGGCGGGGGAGGCGATGTACGCGCTGAAGCCGTCCGTCGCGGTCATGCGCACAACGCCGGTGACCGGGTCGTCCGCGCCGGGCGCCAAGCGGGCGACGGCGTCCGCGACCTGGGTCGCGACGCCCACCGCGCGCTCGCCGAGGGGCGTGAGCTCCCAGCCGCCGGCGGCGCGGGCGAGGACCCGGCCGCCGAGGGCCTTCTCGAGGGCCGCGATCTTGCGCGCGATGGTCGTGTGGTTGAGGCCGAGGGTTTCGCCCGCCGTCGTGAATTTGCCCGCCCGCGAGACCTCGAGGAGCACGAGGAGCTGATCGGGGGAGGGGGACGCCGTCGTCATGGACTCAATGTAGCCCCGCGCGCCGGAAGAATCTGCAGATTTGCACAGTATCCCTGCGGTACTGGTCATTGATGCGACAAATTTGCGCAAGGATACTGACAGAGTTCGAGTGGTCCGCATCACAGGGCCACGGTGCAGTGTCACAGCAGACACCGGAGGGAACCATGAGCTCAACGCAGCGCTCGGGCGGCGTCGTCGCCGTCGACAGATCGCTACTCACGAAGATTGTCTCCGCGTCGATGGCCGGGACGGTCGTCGAGTGGTACGACTTCTTCCTGTACGCGACGGCGTCGACGATCGTCTTCAACAAGGTCCTTCTGCCGAAGATGGGCAACGAGTACGACGCGATCATTGCCGCATTCCTCACGTACGCCGTCGGATTCGTGGCCCGCCCGCTCGGCGGAATCGTCTTCGGACAGATCGGCGACCGTCTTGGCCGCAAGCAGACCCTGCAGATCACGATCATGCTCATCGGCGTCGCGACCGTCCTCATGGGCTGCCTCCCGACGTACCAGCAGATCGGCGTGTGGGCCCCCATCCTGCTGGTCACCCTCCGCTTCGTCCAGGGGCTCGCGCTCGGCGGCGAATGGGGCGGCGCGGTGCTGCTCGTCGCGGAGCATGCGCCGGATTCGCAGCGCGCGTTCTGGGCGTCGTGGCCTCAGGCAGCCGTCCCGGTCGGCAACGTCCTCGCGACCGCGGTCCTGTGGATCATGACGACGACGCTCCCCGCCGAGGGCTTCCTCGCATGGGGCTGGCGGGTCGCGTTCTGGCTCTCGGCCGTCGTAGTACTGGTGGGCTACTACATCCGCACGAAGATCACCGACGCCCCGATCTTCCAAGCGGCGAAGGCCGAGCTCGACTCTGAGAAGGCCGCAGGCTACGGCGTCCTCGAGGTCCTCAAGCGGTACCCGAGGGGCGTTCTGACCGGCATGGGCCTGCGCTTCGCCGAGAACATCATGTACTACCTCGTGGTCACGTTCTCGATCGTGTACCTCGGCACGGGCCTCAAGATGAACACGGGCGCGATCCTCGGCGTCATCGCCATAGCCCACGTGTGCCACTTCATCGTCATCCCGATCGTGGGCCGTGTCGCGGACCGCGTCGGACGCAAGCCGGTCTACCTCGCCGGCGCGGTCCTCGGCGGGACGTGGGGCTTCTGGGCGTTCCCCGCGTTCGGCACGAAGGAGACGTGGGTCATCCTCCTGACGATCATCGTCGGCCTCGTGTTCCACGCCCTCATGTACGCGGGCCAGCCCGCCATCATGGCGGAGATGTTCCCGACCCGCATGCGCTACTCCGGGGTCTCGATCTCCTACCAGGTCACCTCGATCGTCGCGGGCTCGCTCGCGCCCGTCTTCGCGACCGAATGGCTCAAGTCGACCGGCTCATGGTGGCCGACGGCGCTCTATCTGCTCATCGCGGGCATCATCACGACCGTGGCCGTCATCGCCCTTCGGGAGACGCGCGGCGCATCGCTCCATGCGCTCGACACCGCGGACGCCGCCCGCGCAGAGGCCGCCCCGAACGGCGCGGAGGCCCGCGCGTGAGTGGGCCGCTCATGAGCGGCGGACTGGCGGGACGCAAGGCCCTCGTGACAGGCGGCGCATCGGGGATCGGCGCGGCTGTGGCGAGGGGTCTCGCGGAGCGGGGCGCCGCCGTCGTCATCGCGGACCTCGACGGCGACGCGGCCGAGAAGCTCGCCGCCGACCTCGGGGGCGAGGCGTGGGCCGTTGACCTCCTCGACACCCCCGCGCTCGAATCGCTGCGGCTCGACTGCGACATCCTCGTCAACAACGCCGGGATCCAGAAGGTCGCGCCGATCCACGAGTTCGCGCCAGACGATTTCCGGCGCATCCAGAGGCTCATGGTCGAGGCGCCCTTCCTCCTCATCCGTGCGGCGCTCCCGCACATGTACGAGCAGGGCTGGGGCCGCATCCTCAACCTCAGCTCGGTCCACGGCATCCGCGCCTCGGCGTTCAAAAGCGCGTACGTCACAGCCAAGCACGCGCTCGAGGGCCTCTCAAAAGTCACGGCGCTTGAGGGCGCTCCGCGCGGCGTGACGTCGAACTGCATCGACCCCGGCTACGTGCGGACGGCGCTTGTCGAGAAGCAGATCGTGGACCAAGCCGCGACGCACGGAATCCCCGAGTCGGAGGTGCTCGAGAAGGTGATGCTCACGGAGATGGCGATCAAGCGGCTCGTCGAGCCGGAGGAGGTCGCCTCGCTCGCGTGCTGGCTCGCCTCGGACGACGCCGGAATGGTCACCGGCGCGAGCTACACCATGGACGGCGGCTGGTCGGCTCGGTAGCGGGGCCGGCCAGCCGCGGTCGGGCCGCCTGTTCGGTTGCACCATCACCTCCGCAGAGTGAGCATCCTGCAGAGGTGGCGGCGCGACTCATCCGGCAACAGCTCGGCGCCGATTCGGGCTATTGGGGGCTCGAATCGGCGCTGAGGCGTGATGGCGTAAACGTTTGTCAGGTTTCGGCCATCCGGTCCCGGGTCGAGAGGATGACTGCAGATCCGATGAGTCCAGCGGTGCCGGCGAACCACCCCAGGTAGGCGAGCGGGCCACCAAAGCTGGACCACAGGAAGCTGGCGGCTGTCATCACTATCACCGTGACAAGGAGAGCGTTCCAGTTCCTTTTTCCCGCCCGAATGCCTGCCTGAACCTTCTGATGCCATCTGTAGGCATTGATGGCGACCCCTACTGACATCAAACCAGCCATGGCTCCGGCGGCGAGGTATTGCTTCTCAGTCGCAGTCATCTTGATGAGTTCGAGGTATAGCGCTTGATCCATGCGGTCCATCCTGTCCTCGACAATGCTGAATCGGATCATGTATGACACGAAACCAGACGAACCCATACACGCGGCCATCGCGACCAGGCTCACGCTGATCCACGCCTGCGCCAGTGCTATCCATCTCGTGCCGTCAACCGTGCTCGAAAACAAGTCCGCTCCCTTCTACAAAGAACCGTAGCCCCCTTCTGGGTAATTGCAGTTCCAAGGGGCCTGCTCGGCCCAATTCATCACAGGTCGCCAACTTTCCATGTTGTAAGTGCCGTCGCCGCGTATCGACAATGGAAGTCCCGCGATATGACAGTAGAACTGTTCTTGAATTGAGTTCGTCCACAAATACGCATTCCCGCCGAGCTTGCTGACGACTTCATCTCTGTGCGCCCACCAGGTCGCGATGCTGGCCGCTTGGGTCCCCCACAAGGTGGGCTGAACGTTGATCTTGTATCCGGCCGAGGCGGAGCTCACCCAAGGCGTCCGATAGAGGTCGATCCCGAACCACGGATCAGCGATGACGGGATAGACTGCGCCAGACTTTGAGTGCAGTACGCGTTGAATTAGTCGGTTTCCTTGAACCTCATAGGAGGTTTCCAGTGGTCGGCCAGTCGCGTCGTTGGCCCACGGCGGCAGGACCTCGCCCAAATACTTGCCGGCTGGCGATGTGAAGACAAGGCCACCCTTCTCGCTCTTCGAGATTTGAGAGCCGCTTGGGAGGCGAAGGTCGTAGCTGAAGAATTGTGGGGCATTTGCGTTCTCAACAGTAGTCACGAGCTGGAGCGAGCCATCAGTCTTGGGGATCGCTGTCGTGAAGTAGTCGTCGCCCGGGTCGTATCGAACTGTGTTGTCCGGCGCAGTTATGGCGTCTCCATGGTGGCCTACGCGCAAGGCGACCGACCGGTCTCCAGAGCTCAACCTGAATTCACCCGATGCGGTTCGGGGGAGAGTGACATCCACCCCGTTCTGCGTAGTTCGCCTTTGCCCCACGGCATCCTGACGTGTCGTCGATGCCGGGACAGATTGCTCGAGAAGGCTTGGGTTCGTGCGGCCGAGCAGGGTCGATTGGTCGAATATTGAAGCTGGAGCGGCATTGGTTGGCTGGATGATCGAGATGGGCATCATCGCAGTCGCAAGAGTCGCGAATGTGGCTCTGCGGATGGATGGAGTTTGCATTGAATCCCCCGATTCTTTGCACAAACGGTAATCTGGTGTCGAGACGCTCGAACACGGCAGATGGCTCCCGACATGAAACTCGGGAGGGTGGCCATCGAGTGCTTGGGCCGAAGCTTTTGCTTCGCGAGTGTCCCGATGTCGTGGTGCTGGGCCAGCCGAGTAGGTTCGAGTTTAGGTGCGCGAATAAGTCAATTGTCAAATGAAGAATCGGTAACGAATCTCTGATTTGGATCGGAAAGCAGGAAACGCCGCCAGATCCGCGCGACAAAATTCGCGGACCTGACGGCGCACTTGTTCCCGTGAAGCGGTCAGCTTCCGCAGGTAATGGTGGTCGCTCCGACCTGGTGCACGCCCGGGCCGAGCTGCTGGCACTGCTGGGCGACCGCGCCGATGCCGACGATGATCGCGATCGTCACGATGAGCCCGACGACGACGCTGATCGCGCCGAGCACGATGCCGACGACGGCGGGCGTGTTCTTCGCGCCGGCCTTCTTCGACTGGGACTTCGCGACGATGCCGAGGATGAGCCCGATGAGGCCGAAGCCGACGAACGGGAGGATGACGGAGACGATCCCGAGGGTCTTCCCGGGGACGGTCTGCGGCTGGATGGCTCCCGAGGGGAACGGGGCCTGGGCGGTGGTGGGTTCGGAGTGCTGCGACATGTTTCGCCTCTCTTGGTGGGCGGAGCGGTGGTAACGAGCGGAACGCCGGAATCCGTCGGGCAGCCCCTGGGTTCTCTGCGGGCAGTCCAGCGGAACCGGCAGGATGATCGTGCCAATTCGACATGTCCAACGCCAGTATGACGCGCGAGAAGTCTCGGCTCCGTCACACACGTGCCGCACACAGATACTGCCCTGAGCCGCTTCTCCGTGGGATATCCCGCAAGGAGAAGCGGTTCAGGGCAGCACTTGCGCCTGAGGGCGGCCGTCGCGGGCAGCGTACGACCCGGAGCCCACCGCCTCCCGAACCTACCGCCCCGAGCCCACCGCTTCGCGAGCCGGGTCCGCGGCGACCACCGGAATCGGCGACGTCTCGTCGAGGAGGGCGGGCCGCCGTCGTCCGTCGCCCCGGACCCACAGCGCGTAGGCCGCGCCCAGCAACCCGAGCCACGCCGCGCCCACGACGAGCGCCACGCGTGTCTCCTCGAACCACCCGAGCACCCCGATGACGAGCACCATGAACGCAATCGCGGCGATGGAGGCCGCCGGCCACAGCGGCGACGGGAACTCCGATGGCGCGAGCGCGTACTTCCGGATCTCGCGCTTCATGGCGACGTGGCTCGCGAGGATCATGACCCACACCCAGACGGTCGCGAACGTCGCGATGGAGGCGATGACGGTGAACACGTCCTCCGGAATCACGGCGTTGAGCACGACGCCCACGAGCAGCACGCCCGTCATGACCACGACGGTGAGCCACGGCACCCCGCGCTTGGACACCTTCCCGAAGGCCGACGGCGCGTGCCCCTGCTGGGCGAGCCCGAACAGGACGCGGCCGGCGCCGAAGATGTCCGAGTTGATCGAGGAGAGCGCGGCCGTGATGACGACGGCGTTGAGCACGTTCGCAGCGCCCGGCACGCCGAGCCCGTCGAAGATCTGGACGAACGGGCTGCCCTGCGTGCCGATCTCCGACCACGGGAAGAGGCTCATGAGCACCGTGAGCGTGAGGACGTAGAACAGGAGGACGCGCACGGGCACGGTGTTGACGGCCTGCGGGATCGCGCGTTTCGGGTCCTCGGCCTCGCCCGCCGTGACGCCGATCGTCTCGACGCCGCCGAACGCGAACACCACCACCGAGAACGCCGCGAGCATGCCGCCGAAGCCGTTCGGCATGAAGCCGCCATGGTCCACCAAGTGCCCCAGCCCGGGCTGCTGGCCTCCGAGCTGAACGCCGAACACGATGAGCGCGGCACCGCCTACGATCATTGCGCCGATCGCGACGACCTTGACGAGCGTGAACCAGAACTCGAGTTCGCCGAACACCTTGACGCTCAGGAGATTCACGCCCGTGAGGAAGAAGATCACGGCGAGGATCCAGATCCACCGCGGCGTGTCCGGGAACCAGAATCCCATATAGATGGAGAACGCCGTGACGTCCGCGATCGCAACGATCGCCATCTCGAACACATAGGTCCAGCCGGTCACGAAGCCCGCGAGCGGCCCGAGATAGCGGCCCGCGTACTGGCTGAACGAGCCGGCGACGGGGTGGCGCACAGCCATCTCGCCGAGCGAGCGCATGACCATGAAGACGGCGGCCCCCGCGATCATGTACGCGAGGAGGACGGCGGGGCCCGCCGCCTGGATCGCGGAGGCGGAGCCGTAGAACAGGCCCGTGCCGATGGCCGAGCCGAGGGCCATGAACCGGATGTGCCGGACGTTGAGGCCGCGACTGAGCACGGCGGGTGAAGATTGCATGGGTTCCTCACGTCGCTGGGAAGGATTCCCTTCCACTGTGCCTGCCCGGGAGGGGGCTGTGAGTGTCGTCACCGGCTTTCGGTGTCTCGGATCGCAGACGGCGAATCTGTCCGGTATCGCAGACGGCGGACGGCGGCGGCGGGTGGGCTTCGCCGTCGTTCGCTGCCACACTGGAGTTCGGTATTTCAGACACGCCCCCGGTCCCAATTACCCGCCCCCCAATCGTCCGCCCCCCACCAATCGCCCACCCACCCACCCTTAAGGTCACGTCCATGCCCTCCGAGCCCGACCAGAAGTCCAAGGTCCCCGCGGCCGAGAGCACGCTGCGCATCCTGCGTCTGCTCGCGTCGCGGCGCGGCCCGCAGCCCGCCGCGAGCATCGCCACGACGCTTGGCCTCCCGCGCTCCACGGTGTACCACCTCCTCACCGTGATGGAGGAGAACGGCTTCGTGATGCATCTCGCCGAGGAGCGGCGTTACGGGCTCGGGATCGGCGCGTTCGAGCTTTCGAGCGCGTATTCGCGGCAGGAGCCGCTCTCGCGCCTCGGCCGGCCCATGCTCGCCTCGCTCGTGGACGCGATCGGCGAGAGCGCCCACCTCGCCGTCCTGCACGGCCGCGACGTCCTGTATATCGTCGAGGAGCGCGCCAAGAACCGCCCCTCGCTGGTCACGGATGTCGGCGTCCGCCTTCCGAGCCACCTCACCGCGAGCGGGCGCGCGATCCTCGCGGCCCTCCCGAAGTCGCAGGTGCGCGCCCTGTACCCGAACGCGGCCGCCTTCAGCGAGCGGACCCAGGAGGGCGAGCACATCCGCAGCTACTCCGCCCTTCAGTCCGCGCTCGACCAGGTGCGCCAGCGCGGCTATGCGACCGAGGACGGCGAGGTCACGTCCGGCTTCGCGTCCGTCGCCGCCGCGGTCCGGGACCACGCGGGATGGCCGACGGCGGCGGTCGCCGTGACGTTCCTCGGCGAGAAGGTCGCGGGTGAGGATCGGGACGAGCTCGCGACGCAGGTTGCGCGGGTCGCCGGCGAGCTCTCGCACCGCATCTACGGCCGGGGCTGAGGTCGAGAGCAAGGTGGGTCGAAACCACGTCGTAGCCATTGCCCGGACAGCTTCACGAGCTCCGTTAGCATGGGGCGCATGACACTGACGGCCGCGGAGCTACGCTTGCTTCGACTTTCGAAGTTGGCCAGCCGAGATGTCGCACTTCTTAGCGAGGGCGCATCGATGGTCGCTGACTTGTCGATGTCGATAGCAGATGCTAGATCTAAGATCTCCGCTGATCGCATCCTGTTGGCAGAACAGTTCATTGCAATGGCCGACCGTATGGCTCGGAGCCGCGCTGATATGAGTCGGGCAGCAATAGCAAGATACTACTACGCGATGTATCATTCGATGAGGGCGGTTGCCTTCTTTCATTTTAATGGAGACGATTTCGAGGCCCATGCCACTCTCCACCAGAAGGGAATTCCGAAGGATTACCCGAACGCTTCCGCTGCCGCCAACTCTCTACGAGATGCCCGTCTTCTGAGGAATGAAGCGGACTACGACCCGTATCCGCAGATGGATGCGTACTTTAGGGACGCTGCGAAACGGATCAGCCAGACGGCAAGAGATTTTGTGGCAAAGGCTCGACAATACCTCCTGAACAAAGGAAACGCACACCTGTGACGGATATTGAAGCGGTGGCGCAGCGACTGGTCGCGCGCTTCGAAAGAGAGAACATTCGCGTCGTATCCACGGAGGAGCGCGCATTTCCCGAAGAGGTCATGCTGGTCGCCTATGTGGCTGCTCACGACTTTAACCGTGCTGTCGAGCTTTCCTCAGATATCGAGGACGATTTCCACGATCCGTCGGGGAGGCCGGTGATGCTCGTTGTGCGTAGGACAAAGGACATGGCCGAAACCCCCGAGGGGGCCGGATCCGTCACAGGGGTAAGCGATGCGAGAGTGGGGGAGTTGGTCCGACTGATAAGTGCTAAGTCGCGCGTATCCAGCGTGGAACCGAACCTCGTATATGTGCCGGATGCCCGAGCCAGCCTTTCAACGATTACCGCCAGTCGTCATCATCTGGTCTTCGGGCGCAGGGGTGCCGGCAAGTCAGCCTTGCTGATGGAGGCCCGGAGGGCGCTTCGCAGCGAAGGGGCAGTCATCTCGTGGACGAATATTCAGACGTTGCGGCATGAAACCCCGCAACGTATTTTTCTCTATGTCCTCAAGGATCTGCTTGAGTCAGTCATCGCTGGCCGCAGGTCGACTCCACCGCAATCCGCTCTTGCGCTAAGCCTTGGCCAACTTCATGGTCGAATTCAAGATCTCCTGCTCGCGGATACTCCTACCGAAACGGAGGATGCGCAGCGACTCGTCCCCCAGATTCAGCGCGCGTTGAGTAGCTACCTCGAGATCGAGGGGAACCGCGCGTTCGCGTTCATCGATGATTTTTACTATGTTCCGCGTGACATGCAGCCTGATATTCTCGATCTCATCCATGGGGCGATTCGGGATACAAACACTTGGATAAAGATTGCTTCGATTCGGCATCTTACAAATTGGTGGCGTCCGTCGCCTCCCACCGGGTTGCAGAGTGGTCAGGATGCGGATCTCATCGATCTAGACGTTACGCTGCAAGAACCTGACAAAGCTGGAAAATTTCTTGAAGGGATATTGGCCGAATATGCCAGTAGGGTCGGGATCTCTTCCTTGTCGAGAATCTTTAACCGGCCGGCGCTCGATCGGCTGGTGCTTGCGTCCGGGGCTGTTCCGCGTGACTATATGGTCTTGGCCGTAAGCGCGCTCAATCGCGCACAAAGGCGGCGCAATGCACGAGTTGCTGGAGTTCAGGATGTTAATCAGGCGGCTGGGGATGCAGCAAGCTCGAAGATCCAGGAGCTCGAGGAGGATATGGCTGCTAACCGTGGCGTTGCCGCGCGTACGGTAAAGACGCTCCAAACTGTCCGAAAGTTTTGCCTCGATGAAACTGCTTTCACCTATTTCCTGGTGGATCATCGAGAGAAGGAAGATCGGCCATTCGAATATGGCTTGCTGGCGGATCTCATGGATGTTCGATTGATCCACCTAATAGACGCCGGCGTATCGGCCGCCCATGAAGCAGGATCGCGGTACGAGGCCTATATGCTTGATCTGAGCCAGTTTTCCGGCTCTCGCTTGAAGCAGAGAATCACGGTGCTTGATTTTGAAGATCGTCATTTTGTCAGCAAGGTGACTCGCAGCTCAACGGCAGTCAAGAAGGGGGCAACGTCTCGCCAGTTGGTCGGTATTTTGAGAGGGGCGCCGGAATTCAAGCTGGCGTCCCTTTCATTTGAGTTGCCCGACGTCACGACCCCAGCTTTCTCTGATTAGCGACTTCACCCAGGATGCCGGAAATGCCGGCTCTATGGTGGCCAGTTCCTGTGAAGCTGAGGAGGTCGCATCGGTCGGGCAGGTCGCGACCGTGCAGCGAAAGCCCCTAGTCCAGCGCTGCGCGGGCCGGGCTAGGGGCTTTCGGCAAGTGTGAACAAGAATATGTGAACAAGAAGGCGGGGCCGGTGGGTGCCCCGTGTCCGGCCTCCGCGGGTGGTGTGCCTCGGATTCCGTAGCCTGGCCCTCGGGCCGGTGGGCCGTCGGGAGAATTGCCAACATTTCAGCAATTCACAGGCATTCCACGCAATAGCTGCGGCGTAGACTGGTCGATCTGACCAATCATCAGCGATGCCTTGCCGGAGAAGTGATCAGATTGCAGCAGCTCGACCCGACCGATCGGCGCATCCTCCTGGCGCTCGACGAAGACCCGCGCCTGCCGATCATGGTGTTGGCGCAGAAGCTGGGCCTCGCACGCGGGACGGTCCAGTCTCGCCTCGAGCGCATGACCTCGAACGGTGCACTGCGGCCTCACAGCGTGCGGGTCGACGCGGCCGCCCTCGGGCGCGGCGTGTCCGCGGAGGTTGCGGCGGAGCTCGACCAGAGCCAGATCGACGGCGCCATCGCGGCCCTGGGGAGGATCCCCGAGGTGCTCGAGTGCCTCGCCCCGGCCGGCGATACCGACCTGCTGATCCGCGTGGTCGCGACGAGCCCCGACGACCTCTACCGGGTCTCGGAGGAGATCCGCCTCTGCCCGGGGATCACGCGCACGTCGACGCGCATGATCCTCCGCACGGTGATCCCCTATCGGACGACGGCGTTGCTCGCCGAAGGATGAGCGTCACCGCGGTCTCGCGGCAGCGCAGGGCCTATCCCGGTCAGAGTGCGCCGACGATCCGTTCGAGTGCCCACGCCCACGCGCGGTCGACGTCACCGCCCATCTGGAACGATCCGGTCAGCTCCATCGAGATAAATCCGTTGGCCCACGCGGTGACGAGACGGGCCGCATCCAGCGCCTGCTCGGCGCCGACGAGGGCCGCGCACGCCGAGAGCAACGGGGCGACCGCGCGTTCGCGCGCCTCGCGGGTCGAGTCGCTGGCCTCCCGCGCGAGGCCGAAGATCAGCTCGTAGCTCTTCGGGCGTCCTTGCCCGAAGACGCGCAGCGCGTTCCCGAGGGACCTGAGCTGCTCGCGCGGGTCGTCGATGCCGTCGGTCGCGTCCCGCAGGGCTTCGGTCAGGTCATCGATGGTCGCCCCGACCACAAGGTCGACAAGCTCGTCTCGGTTGCGCACACGTTTGTAGAGCGACGGCGCCCGCACTCCGACGCGCTCGGCGACGGCCTGCATCGTGAGACCGCCGATCCCGTGCCGCTCGGCGAGCTCGCGTCCGGCCGCGACGATCGCCTCGTGGGTGGTTTTCTCTCGAGCGGGCATCTTGACCTCCCTCTGATGGCTAATTATCGTAGCCTTCATGGAACTTGCGCCGCAACTTCGCCGCATCGGCAACGACATCATCGCTGCCCACCTCATCGTCGCCGACGAAGGCATCACCCTCGTCGACGCCGGCCTCCCCGGGCACTACCGTGACCTCGAGCGCGAGCTGCACGAGCTCGGGCGTCCGATCTCCGACATCAAGGGCGTCGTGCTGACTCACGGCGACACCGACCACATCGGCTTTGCCGAGCGTCTGCGGAGCGAGCTCGGCATCCCGGTCTATGTCGGCGCGGAGGATGCCGACCGCGCCAAGGGCGCCAAGCCGCCGGCCACGCCGAAGGACCCCCGGCGGATCGGCCCAGTGATCCAGTTCTTCGCCTACGCGATCACCAAGGGTGGGCTCCGCACCCATCCGCTGCGGGAAGTCGTCCCGGTCCACGACGGCGACGTCCTGCCTCTGCCGGGCTCGCCGCGGGTCCTCGCGATGCCCGGCCACTCGCCGGGAAGCATCGCGATCCACGTTCCGGCGGTTCGCGCGGTTTTCGTCGGCGACGAGCTCACGACCCGCCACGTGCTGACCGGCGTCGACGGTCCGCAGCCCGCGCCGTTCACCGATGACCAGGCGGGATCGTCGGCGTCGATCGAGAGGCTGGCCGGCTTGGACGTCGACTGGGTGATCCCCGGTCACGGCGCCCCGTGGCGCGGCGACGCTCCATCGCTCATCGCCGCCTATCGCACCGCTGAGGGTCTCCCGGCCGCGGGCTGAGGACGCCGCACCGACCTGCGGCCTCAGGCGGGCCTGGTGACCCCGACGTAGAGCTGGGCGCGCATCTCTCGCCAAGTTCGGTGATCTCCGGGCCTGCCCCGTACGGGAGTGCGGCTATGGGAGGGGGAAATGGCGCACTCCTTCCTTGCTGTTTCGCCACGCACCCGGGTCGCGCTCATCGGGCGGCGCCTCTGGCCCCGCCCGCAGGGTTCAGCGTGCGGGCGGTCAGGAGAAGAACCGCGGGGATGGACAGTGCGGTCATCACCGCGGCGTACGGGGCGGCCGCTCCCCAGGCCAGATTCGTCGTGTAGGTCCAGAACTGGGTGGCCAGGGTCCCTGCGCCGGTGGGCCTGAGCAGGAGCGTGGCGGTGAGCTCAGTGCTCGCCGTCAGGGCGACCATCGTGAATGCAGCTCCCAGTCCCGGCAGGACCAACGGCAGGGTGACCCGCGTCAGGACGGCGAACGGACCCTTGCCCAAGGACTGGGCCGCTTCTTCCGCGCTATGGGGGACATGGGAGAGGGACGACCGGACCGCCGTGAGGGCGAGCGAGAAGAACAGTACGACATACGCGACGACGAGCATGGGCGGCTGCTGGTACAGGGGCTGGGCCCAGCGGATGGCGAAGAAGACCAGCGCGAGTGCCACCGCGATGCCGGGCAGGGCCCGGGTGAGGTACGCGGCGCGCTCGATGCCACGGGCAAGGCCGGTGTCCCGGCGCCACGCGTACAGGGCAACGGGGACGGCCGCCGCAGTGGCCACCGCGGCCGCGGCGAGGGCGTAGCCGAGGGTGGAGGCGGTGAGCCCCCAGAGCGAGGCAGAGGGCAGCGTGGTGGAGCTGCCCCGCACGAGCCAGTAGGCGAGCGCGTAGACCGGCACGCCCAGGGTGACCGCCACGATGGCGGACAGCCACACCACGGCGGGCAGGGCGGCCCGGCCGAGCGGGACGGGGGAGGCGGGCCGTGCGGTGGCTCCCTCGCGGACCACGCGGCGGCGCTTGGCCACTTGGCTCTCGAGCAGCAGGACCAGCAGTGCGAGCGCGACGAGGACGATCGTGAGCATCCCGGCGGAGGCAGTGTCGAATGCGGTGTTGAACTGGGTGTAGATGGCGGTGGCGAACGTCGTGAAGCGCAGCATCGCGAACGCGCCATACTCGCCGAGCAGGTAGAGCGAGACGAGCAGCGCTCCGCCCGCGAGGGCGGGCCGGGTCATCGGCAAGGTCACCCGCCAGAGCGTCGACCAGGGGCCTCGGCCCAGGCTGGCCGCCGCCTCTTCTGCTGACGCGTCGGTGCGCCGCAGCACGGCCGCGACCGGCAGGAACACCAGCGGGTACAGCGAGGAGGACTCCACGAGCACCGCGCCCCACAGGCCCTGTACGGAGGGGAAGAGGGAGACCCAGCAGTAGCCGTGCACGAACTCCGGCACGGCCAGGGGCATGGCCAAGAGCACCGTCCATGCCCGCCGCCCGGGAAGGCTTGTGCGCTCCACGAGCCAGGCCGCGGAGAATCCGACCACGAGGGTGATCACGGTGACCGCGGCGGCGAGGGTGACGGTGTTCCACAGCAGCGTGGCCATCAAGGGTCGGCCCAGCAGCCGCTGTGCGGGCCCCCATCCGGATTGCGCGGACTGCAGGGCCACGAAGACGAGCGGGCAGGCGACGACGACGGCGACGAGTCCCGCCGTGAGCGGCAGCACCGACCGGGCCAGAAACGCCCGAAGGGCCTGCCACCGGATCCCCGGCAGCAGGCCCCGCTCCAGCAGGAGGCGCGGTGGGCTCACGAGAGCAGGCCGACGCTCTGCATCAGCTGGATGGCTTCCGTGCCGTCCCCGAGATCGGCGGCCGGCACCACGGGCCCGGCATCCTTGAGTGCCTTGGCGATGCGGGTGTCCTGAACGCCGTCGAGCAGCGGGTACTCGTAGCTCGTCGACGTGGCGATGATCTGCTGGGCTGGCTTGCTCACCAGGTAGGCGAGGAATGCCTGTGCGGCGTCCTGGTGCTTGCTCGACGCCAGTACCGCCGCGCCCGAGACATCCACGAGGGCACCCGGGTCCGAGGTTTTGAAGTAGCCGAGCGCGCTGTGAATGCCGGAAGCCCCCTGCTCGTCGCGCAGTCGGTACCAGTAGTAGCTGTCGACCACACCGCCGGCGACCTCGCCGCGGTTCACCGCGGCAACCAGGTCCTCGTTGTTGTCGTAGACCTTGCCGTTGGCCTTGAGCCCGTCGAGCCATGCCTTGGCGCCGTCGGAGCCGAGCTCCTTGATCACCCGTGTCACGATCGGGGTGAAATCGGTCTCGCTCGGGGCGAGCCCGAGACGGCCCTTCCATGCCGAGCCCGAGAGGTCCTTGACCGACGTCGGGGCCTGTGCCGCGCTCACCTTGTCCGTGTTGTACACGAACAGGGCCTGACGCGCGGAGACGCCGACCCAGTCGCCCTTCGCCGAGCTGTCACCGGCGGGGACAGCTGAAAGGGAGCCCGAATCGACCTTGGCCAGAAGGCCCTTGTTCTCAAGCGTCGTCAGCGCCGGCGGATTCTCCGCGAAGTAGACGTCCGCCGGAGTCGCGGCACCTTCCTGGAGGATCTGGTTCGCGAGCTCTGCCTCGTCGCCCGAGCGCACGTTGACCTTCACGCCGGTCTGCTTCTCGAAATCCGCGACGAGGGCGCTCACGGTCTGCTCATGCTGGCCGCTGTAGAGCGTGATCGACTGTCCCGCGATCGAGGGCTTGGGCGTGGACGACGACGGCGGGTTCGATTGAGCGGACGACGGCGCCTGAGTGCTGCACGCGGCGAGCGAGAGGGCAGCGATCGCGGCGCCGAGCACGGCAACGGCTCGACGGCGCGGTCGAAGGATGGGGACAACCACGGAGGGCCTCCTGGGGGAAGGGGGCGAACAGGGGGACGGAGCGCCCGGGGGGAGCGGGCGCCGCACTGAGGGAAGCCTAAGCTCACCGCATTAGCGAATCCAAGTCTTGCGTAATTTTGGGACCGAATTGCGTAAGAGAAACCTTGCATTATCCTGTGCGGTGGACGTGGTTCGCCTCGGTCCGCGTTGCCCGCCGCACCCCTTACCGCCCGCCGCACCCCCTACCGCCTTGGAGCACCCCCATGCGCGCAGAATCCCCCCTCGCCCGCCGCCGACCCCGGGCTAGCCGACGCCTCCGAATCGCCCTTGCCGCGGCCGCGGCGGCCGGCCTCGTCACCGCGGGGGCCATCGCCGCCGTCGCCACGCCGCACAGCACCCCGACCACGGCCCAGCAGGAGCAGGGCATGACCCCGGGCGCCCCGCTCGCGGAGCCCGCCGTCGCCAACGCCGGCCCTGACGGGATGGAGATCACCCTCGACGCGGCCAAGACCCGCTTCACGGTCTCCGGCAAGGACGTCTGGGGCGAGTCCTACGCCGGCACGCTCGTCGCCCCGACCCTGCAGCTCCAGCCGGGCGCGACGACATCGATCACCCTCCACAACCGGCTCCCCGTAGCGACCAATCTCCACTTTCACGGCCTCCATACCTCCCCCGAGGGCAGCGCGGACAACCCCTTCGTGTGCATCCCGCCCGGGGCGTCCTACACCTACAGGCTCCAGATCCCCACGAGTCAGCAGCAGGGCACGTTCTGGTACCACAGCCACGCCATGGGGACCACGTGCCCCGCGCCGATGAACGGCAGCGGCGGGCATATGGCCTCGATGCCCTCGTCGTCCTTCAGCCCGGGCGACGTCGAAAACCAGATCTTCGCGGGGCTCTCCGGCGCGCTCATCGTCGGCGACAGCCGGGCTTCGCTGCCCGCCGCGCTTCGCGACATCCCGGTGCACACGATCGTGCTCAAGGACGTCCAGATCGACACGGCAGGCAAGATCGTGCAGAACACCACCGCGACCTCGATCGATTCGAACGCGGACACGGTCCGGCTCGTCAATGGCCAGCTCAAGCCCGTCCTGTCCATGCGACCCGGCGAGACCCAGCTGTGGCGGTTCGCCAACGTCGGCGCGGACATCTTCTACCGCCTTCAGCTCGACGGCTACCGCTTCACCGTCCTCGCCGAGGACGGCAACGAGTACCCAGCCGCGGCCGAGGCGGCCGAGCTGCTCGTGCCCCCGGGCAAGCGCTTCGACGTCCTTGTCACCGCGGGAGCCGCCAAGGGGACGACGGCGCTGCGCACCCTCGCGTACAGCAACGGGCCCCAGGGCGACTCCTACCCGGACGCCGAGCTCATGAAGGTCGACGTCTCGGGAACCTCCGCGGCCGCGGCTCCGCTCCCCGCCGGCGCGGCGCTGGCCGGTGCCCCGGGCGACCTCACGTCGTCAGCCGTTGCGCAGCACCGCACCCTCGCCCTCTCGGAGGACGCGAGCGGCACGGCCTTCTATATCAACGGCCGCCAGTTCAGCATGGACCAGTCCACCTTCGGCCTCGCCGCCAAGCTCGGCACTGTGGAGGAATGGACGATCCTGAACTCCGCCGGCGAGGATCATCCCTTCCACATGCACACCAACGCCTTCCAGGTCATGAGCGTCAACGGAACGGCCCCGGCATTCCCGCACCGCCTGGACACCGTCGTCGTTCCTCACGCCGTCAACGGCGTCCCCGGCAAGGTTGTCATCCGCCAGGCGTTTGCCGATTACCCCGGCAAGTGGATGTTCCACTGCCACATCGCCGCCCATGAAGACAACGGCATGATGGGCTATATCCAAGTCGTCGCCTGATCCGCGGGGGCGGCTAGTTCTCCTCGAGAACCAGGGACCCATTGCCCCAGAACTCGCCCGTGAGCCCGACGCCGCGGAAGTAGGCGGCGGCCTCGGCTGGCTCCCGGCGCCGATAGCCGCGCTCAAGGCGACCCGAGTACCACTTCGAAGCGAGCTTCCACAGGGTTTCAAGGCTGAACACGGCACCCTTCGTGTGCCCGAACGCCCTCACCCAGTCATCGACGCAGTCTTCGCTGCAGAAGATGCGCTGGTTCTCACACGTGTGGATGACGTTGTCCCACACATGGGCCATGGGCACGAGAAAATGCGCCACTTGGCCTCCCGCGGGGGCGTGGTCGCGGTTGACGTTCCACGCGTGCGCTGTGCCGCACGCCGGACAGGTCGTCGCGACGAGCGCAGGTGAGCCGTCATCGACCAAGTGCGGAATGGCGAAAGAATCCCACGCACACCCACCCCACCACAGCGTGTGGACGCCTTTGACCGAGAATCCGAAGTCGCGAGTGGCGAACGGGTGGGCCAATTCGATAAAGCCGTTGTGGTCCGGCACGATGTGACGCGCACGGGCCAGCTCGCGAAATGCCTGATCGGCTTCCTCGTCGGTGACGCCGAGTTCCGCGGCAATCTGATGGCTCGCGGCGACTCGGCCTTCCTCCGCAAGCTGCCTGTAGAGGCGTAGACGCAGGGCCTCAACATCCATTTCGAGTCTCCTTCGCGGTGACAGCCGTCTGGATGGCGCGAGCGGAGAGCGATCCACCAGCTTCACGATCCGCCGGCCGGGCCGGCCGAGGTCAGTGTATCCGGCGCGATGTGCACGCGCTCTGGCACAGAGAAGAGGCCTCACGGAGGTCGGCGAGGGCTGGCAGCCTCCCACGACGTGGCATAGCCTGCAGGTGGGTCGCGCCCGGTCGAGAGCGCGCCGAGATTCCTACGTGTGACCGAGGAAGGCGGACCCCATGACTGCTTCTGAGAACGAGCGGGCCGAACTCGAGCCCGAGGTCGGGGCGTCGTCGGGCGGGGCGCCCGAGTTCCGCCCGTATCATCATCCGGCCGCGGGCTGGGGCGCGGCGATGAGCGTGAGCAAGGTCCTCCTGCGGGAGAGGGCCTTCCTCGACGGGCCGCGCGCGATCGTGCGGATGAACCATGAGAACGGCGGCTTCGACTGCCCGGGCTGCGCGTGGCCGGACGATATGAAGGGCCTACACCTCGACATCTGCGAGAACGGCATCAAGCACGTCACGTGGGAGATGACCCCCAAGCGGGCTGGGCGCGAGTTCTTCGCGGCTCACACCGTGACTGAGCTCGCCGCATGGAGCGACTTCGCGCTCGAGAACGAGGGCCGCCTGACAGAGCCCATGGTCTACGATGCCGCGACCGACCACTACGTCCCCATCACGTGGCCGGACGCGTTCGAACTCATCGGCCGGAGCCTGCGGGAGCTCGAGAGCCCGAACCAGGCCTCGTTCTACACCTCGGGCCGCCTCGGCAACGAGGCCACGTTCCTGTACCAGCTCATGGCCCGCGAGCTCGGCACCAACAACCTCCCGGACTGCTCCAACATGTGCCACGAGGCGAGCGGCCGCGCGCTCACGGCCTCGCTCGGAACCGGCAAGGGCACTGTGGATCTCAAGGATTGGGAAGAGACGGACGCGCTCTTCATCATGGGCGTCAACGCGGCGTCGAACGCTCCCCGCATGCTCACAGCGCTGCAGAAGGCGTACCGGCGCGGCGCCCAGATCGTCCACGTGAACCCTCTTGTGGAAGCAGCCGCGACGCGCACGATCGTTCCCCACGACGTCGTGGACATGGCCCTCTTCCACACGACCAAGACGAGCACGCTCAACCTCCAGCCGCGCATCGGCGGCGACCTGGCGTTCCTGCGGGGCATCGCGAAGGCCGTCTTCGAGCGGGCCGAGTCGGACCCCAAGGCCCTCGACCGCGAGTTCATCGAGCGGCACACCGCGGGCTTCGAGGAGTACCGCGCGCTGTGCGAGGGCACGCCGTGGGAAGAGCTCGAGCGCCAGTCGGGGCTCACGCGCGCGCAGATCCTCGACGCCGCGCGGGTCTACTGCGAGGCGGATCGGAGCATCTTCAGCTGGTGCCTCGGCGTGACGCAGCACGAGCACGGGGTCGATACGGTCCGCGAGATCGTCAACGTGCTCCTGCTCCGCGGGAACCTCGGGCGCGAGGGCGCGGGGCCCTCGCCCGTGCGCGGCCACAGCAACGTCCAGGGGAACCGGACGTGCGGGATCGACCACCGGCCGTCGGAGGCCTTTATTGAGCGGCTCGGCGCGGTGTGCGGCTTCGAGCCGCCGCGCGTGCACGGGATGGACACGGTCAGGACGATCGAGGCGATGCGGCGCGGGGACGTCAAGGTCTTCATCGGAATGGGCGGCAACTTCGCCCTCGCCGCGCCGGACACGCCCTACACGTATGAGGCGCTCGAGAACTGCGAGCTCACGGTCCACGTGAGCACAAAGCTCAACCGGAGCCACATCGTGCACGGACGCCAGGCGCTCATCCTCCCGTGCCTCGGCCGCACCGAGAAGGACCACCAGAAGGCCGGCGTGCAGGCCACCTCGGTCGAGGACTCGATGAGCATGGTCCACCTCTCGGTCGGGATGAAGCGCCCGGCCTCGCCGCAGCTGCTCTCCGAACCGGCGATCGTCGCCGGCATCGCGCGCGCGGCCCTCCCCGAGAGCCCGACGCGCTGGGAATGGTACGTCGAGGACTACGACCGGATCCGGGACACGATGGCGCAGGTGCTCGACGGCTTCGAGGACTTCAACCGCCGCGTGCGCCTGCCGCTCGGCTTCCGCATCAAGCAGCCCGCCCGGGAGCTCGTCTTCCTGACCCCCTCGGGACGCGCGGAGTTCTCAGCAGCGCCGCTCCCCGACGTCGTCCCCGCTCCCGGGACGCTCGCGCTCGGCACGATGCGCTCCCACGACCAGTGGAACACGACCATCTACTCCGACAACGACCGCTACCGGGGCATCAAGAACCTCCGCACGCTCGTGTTCATGAACCGCGAGGACATGGCCGAGCGCGGCCTCGGCGAGTTCGACCCCGTGGACATCACGAGCTTCGCCCGGGACGGCTCGACCCGCTCGCTCGCGGGCTACCTCGCCGTCCCGTACAACATCCCGCCCGGGTCCGCCGCGGGCTACATGCCCGAGATGAACGTCCTGTGCGCGATCGGCGACTTCAGCGCGCAGAGCGACCAGCCCATCATGAAGCACGTCAAGGTCACGATCACGAAGGCTCCCTGAGCACGGCGCGGGGGCACCGGGGCTGGACCCGCCAGGGGAGCGGACGACGGCGGGGCCCTCGATTTCGAGGCGCCCTCGCCGTTCGCTTCACTGGGCCTAGGCCTAGGCCTAGGCCTAGGCAGGGCACGGGCTTGTTGCGGAAAATGTCAAGGGCGCCTTGACGATTGAGGCTGTCAAGGTATCCTTGACGTGTGGAGATCAGGGGGGGGGCGGCTCGCAAGCATGGTGTGAGCGATGCCGACATCCTGCATGGGTGGGAGCATGCACTCCGTATCGTCGAATACGAATATGACGGCGAGACCCGGCTGCTTGTCATCGGGCCGGACTCGTCGGGGCGGCTGCTAGAGCTCGTTGCGGTGCCATCGGACGAGCCGACGCGAATCATCCACGCTGATCATCTGCGCGCGAAATTCTACGACTACCTGAGGTGAGGTGAACCGATGACGAAGATCAAGAGCAGGCACAAAGACGAGACGGGGCTCGACGTTGTCAGCCCGACGACCCACCCCGCACGCGAGGCGGTCAACTTCCGTAGGATCATCGCGGCCCGAAAGGGAGTCGAGAAGGCCGATGCCGAACTGCGGGCCGCGGTGAAGGCCGCCCGCGAAGAGGGCGATTCGTGGGCAATTATCGGGGCTGCTCTCGACATTTCGCGGCAAGCTGCGCAACAGCGGTTCGGGCGCGACTGACCTCTGGCCGTTGGCGAGCGCCCTCGCCGAGGAAAGACGGGTTCTGGCGGAGAGGACGCCCTCAGCGCGTCTTATTGGCCACAACCCGTCTTCGCGCCGGGCGTGCCGCGCGGAATCAGCTCTCGGCGTCGGTCGGGGCGGAGTCGGCCATGAGGTAGATGGCGTATTCGCGGAACTCGAGGATGCGCCGCTCGCCGACGCTGTCGACGGCCCAGAACAGCTCCATCGGCTCGTGCATGTCGATGACTCGCCCACGGAAATGCACGACGTCCCCGACCTTGGCTTGGACTTCGTTCCCCGTGACGAGTTCGCGGCATGAGTGCACGCGGGACGCGCTCTGTGGCATAGGGAAGGCTCCTAGGGAAAGGGAAGGCGGGCATCCCCCAGACAATAGGGATGCCCGCCAGCGGATCCTCGGTCAGCTCTTGATGAGGCCCGCGTCCTTGTACAGCTTCACGTACTGATCGGCCGAGTCCTTCGTGATGAGCGGGTTGCCGATGTCCACGTTGACGTTCTTCTCCTTGCCGGTCAGGAGATCGTGCACGGCCTTCATGTTGAGCTGTGCGAGCTCCTTCGCGTTCTGGAGCGCCGTGGCGGTCATCTTGCCGCTCTGGACGAGCAGGGTGGCCTCGGGAGTTCCGTCGACGCCGAACGAGAGGATGTTCGCGAACCCAGCCTTGCCCTTGACAGCCTCGAGGGCGCCGGCCGCCATGTTGTCGTTCATCGAGACAATCGCGTCGATCTTGGGGTGGGCGAGCGACCAGTCCTCCATGAGCTTGAGCGCTTCGTCCTTGTTCCAGTTCGCCGGGTTCTGCGCCACGATCTTGACGTCGGTGCGCTTCGCGAAGAAGATCTCGTCCCACGCCTTGCGCCGCTGATCGCTGTGGAAGTTGCCCGGAGGGCCCATCAGCACGACGACGTTCGCGCCCTGCGGGATCTTGTCGAGGGCGTACTTCGCCACGACGCCGCCCTGGTCGTACGGCTTCGCGTCGACCGAGTTCGAACCGTCGATGTTCTTGACGCGGGGATTCGTCGTGATGGTGATGATCCCCTTCTTGACCGACTCTTCGATGTACGGGCGCTGCGCCTCGCCGTTGTTGGCCTGGATGATGATGGCGTCGTAGCCGTTGGCGATCGCGTTCTCGATGAGCTTGTTCTCGACCTCGTCGTCGGCCTGGCCGTCGAAGACCTCGAGCCCGATGTCCTTGTAGTTCGTGGCCGCCTCGGTCTTCATCTCGTTGGCGAGCCAGGCAGCGAACGAGTCGGCCTGGGCCCGCGCGATGTAGGCGACCCGGTAATGGTCCTTCGGGGCTCGGGAACCGCCGGACTGCGCGGACGAGGGGTTGCCGACTGTCACCGAGCAGCCGGCCAGGGAGACGGCGGCTGCAGCTGCGCCGAACAGTACGACGCGGCGGGTGGGCATGGGCATGGTCACTGAAACTCCTTTGTTGTGGGGGGAACGGTGGTGCGAGGAACTGGGCCGGGTCATGGCGCTGAGCTCGTCTTCGCCGTTGCCGGCTCTGGGCTGGCCGCGCCACCGGACGGCCGCTTGCCGCCGTCGGCCTTGAGGATCACGGTCTTGGCCTTGCCGCGCTTGCTCCAGACGTCGTACGCGACGGCACCGGCAATGATGGCGCCCATGACGATCTGCTGGACGTACGAGCCGACGCCGGTGAGGTTCATGATGTTGCCGAGCACGCCGACGATGAGCGCGCCGGCAAGGGTTCCCGCCGTCGTGCCGATGCCGCCGGAGAAGCTCGTGCCGCCGATGATCGGCGCCGTGATGGCCTGAAGCTCATAGCCGACGCCCGCGTTGGGGAGGCCAGCGTTGACGCGGGACATGAACAGGACGCCCGCGAGGCCCACGAGGGCGCCGTTGACGATGTACGCCTGGTACTTCACGTTGAGCACCGCGATGCCCGCGGCACGCGACGCCTCCTCGTTGCCGCCCACGGCGTAGACCGACCGGCCGTAGCGCGTCTGCGTCATGAGGTACCAGATCGCGACCGTGACGACGATGAGGAACAGCGTCGGAATCGGCAGCAGGCCGATGGTCCCCTGCCCGAAGAGCACGAAGTCGCCGAGCTGGAGGATGTTCTGGCCGTTGGTGAGTTGGAGCACGGCACCGCGGGCGGCCAGCATCATGCCGAGCGTGACGATGAACGCCGGCGTCTTGAGCGTTGCGACGAAGAATGCGTTGGCGAGGTTGCAGACGACGCCGATGACGATGCCGACGACGAGCGCCACGAGGAGGTTGCCGGTGCTCTTGAACGTCATGACGGACACGACGCCCGCGAGGGCCATGACCGACCCCGCGGAGAGGTCGATCATGCCGCCGATGATGAGGGTCATCGCGCCGTAGGCGAGGATCGTGATGACCGCGACCTGCCGCAGCACGTTGAAGAGGTTGTCGGCGCTCGTGAAGTTGGGGCTCAGGAAGCTCGCGACGATGAACACCACCGCGAGGATGATGAAAATGGAGTATCTGCCCCACTCGACGGACTTCAGCTTGGACAGCATTGTCATGCCACCTCGATCTCATTCATGGCGTATTTGAGGATGGTTTCTTGGGAGAATTGGCCCCGTTTCAGCTCGGCTGTCACGCGGCCCGCAGACATCACGTAGATGCGGTCGCACATTCCGATCAGCTCGGGGAGCTCGGAGGAGATCATGAGGATTCCGCGGCCCTGGCGCGCGAGATCGGTCATGATCTTGTAGATCTCGAACTTGGCCCCGATGTCGATGCCGCGCGTCGGCTCGTCGAGCAGCATGACCTTCGGCTCCGCGATGAGCCATCGCGCGAGCAGCACCTTCTGCTGGTTGCCGCCGGAGAGGGACTCGATCTTCGTCTCGGTGCTCGGCGCCTTGACGTTCATCTTCTTGAAGTACTCGCGGACGAGCTTCTCTTCCTTGCGCCCGCGCGAGCGCCCGCCGTAGACGACCTTCTTGAGGCTCGCGAGTGTCGCGTTCTTCTTGATGCTGAGCTTCGGGATGATGCCGACGAGGCGCCGGTCCTCGGAGAGCATGACGACGCCCTCGGCGAGTGCCTTCTTCGGGTCTGTGAGCTTGACCGGCCTTCCTTCGACCTCGACATCCCCCGCGTTGAGCGGATCGAGGCCGAAGACGGCGCGGATGACCTCGCTGCGCCCGGCTCCGATCAGCCCGGCGAGGCCCACGATCTCGCCTCCCTTGATCTCGAAGCTGACGTCCTCGAACATGTGCTCCGCGGCCAGTCCAGTGGCCTTGAACACCGTCTCGCCGATCTCGACGGTCTCCTTCGGGTACTGCTGGTGATCGAGATCGCGTCCGACCATCTGGGCGATGACCTGGGCCGAGGTGATCTCCGACGCCGCCTGAGTGCTGACGACCGTGCCATCCCGCAGGACGGAGATGTCGTCGGCAAGCTCGAAGACCTCGTCCATCTTGTGAGAGATGTAGATGACCGATTTGCCGGCGGCCCGCAGCGCGCGGATCTTGGCGAAGAGCGACTCGACTTCCTTGTGGGCGATGGCGGAGGTCGGCTCGTCCATGATGAGCACGTCCGCGCTGTGGTAGACGGCGCGGAGGATCTCGAGCATCTGGATCTCAGAGACCGTGAGGCTGCCGAGCCGCCGATTCACCGAGTAGCTGAGGCCCTCCTCGCGCAGGATCCGGCTCGCCTCCTTCCGGATGTAGCGCCAGTCGACCCGGCCGAACTTCTGGGGCAGGCGGCCGACGAAGAAGTTCTCGGCGATCGTCATCTCGGGGACGTAGTTCAGCTCCTGGGCGATCATCGCGATCCCATGGGCTCGGGCCTCGATCGGGTTCCTGATCTTCATCTCCTGGCCCTTCACGAGGACGGACCCGGTATCGGGGTGATAGATCCCGTTGATGATCTTCATGAGGGTCGACTTGCCGGCGCCGTTCTCGCCGCAGAGCGCATGGACGGTGCCCGGGCGGACGTCGAACGAGACGTTGTCGAGGGCCTTCACACCGGGGAACGACTTGGAGATGCCCCGCACGGAGAGCAGGGTTTCGGTCATGACGCGCCCCCCGCCACGAGTGCTTCCCCGCGGGCGGCCGCCGCGGGGTCGTCGACCCGGCGCACTCCGGGCAGGACGATCCGCTTGAGGCTGTTGACCGCACCCTCTCCGGTGAGGGCCTCCTCGACCTGCTCGATCCCGTAGACGTGCGTGACGAGCGAGTCGAGCTCGACCTTGCCGGACTGGAGGAGCTCGCGGGCGATCGGCCACGTGTTCGTGTAGCGGAACGTGCCCGTGACGTTGAGCTCGCGCATCGCGACCTCGGGGACCGAGAGCGGGATGACGTCCGCGCTCCCGACGAGCACGACCGTGCCGCCCGAGCGGACGGAGCGGATGCCGTTGAGGATCGCCGGCGTCGCACCTGTCGCGTCGATGAACACGTGGGCCCTGAGGCCTTCGGTCGATTCCGTCATCGGATCGACGACCCGGGCACCATACTTGGCCGCCAATTCGCGACGCTCGGCGCTGATGTCGGCGACGACGACGTCCGCCGCCCCGAATCCGCGCGCGGCCTGCGCGGCGATGACGCCGATTGGCCCACCGCCGGCGATGAGCACGGTGTCCCCGACCTTGATGCCGCCCTTCTGCGCGGCCGCGATGCCGACCGAGAGCGGCTCCATGAGGGCGGCCGCGTGATCGCTGATCGAGTCCGGCACGTCGAAGGCGAAGTCGTCCTGGATCGTGACGTACTCACAGAACGCGCCGTCGATCGGGGGAGTCGCGTAGAACTCCATCTTGGGGCACAGGTTGTAGGCGCCCTCGCGGCAGTACTCGCACGTTCGGCACGGTCGCTGGGGCTCGACGGCCACGCGATGGCCGACGCGGGCGGGATCGACGTCTGCGCCGACGGCGATGATGACCCCGCTGAGCTCGTGCCCCAGGATGAGCGGCGCCTCGACGACGTAAGGGCCGATCCGCCCATGCTCGTAGTAGTGCACATCCGAGCCGCATACCCCCACGCTGCTGACCTTGATGAGCACCTCGTCAGGGGCGCACTGCGGCACGGGACGCTCTTCGAGCGCCACGTCGTGGACCGCTCGCAGGACGCTGGCGGTCATCACAGAAGGGATCTCTGTCATCTTCCTGTTCTTCCTCTCATGGCGTCGCCGCCCGGGGCAGCGACTGGTTGCTGCCGCGAGGTGGGTATGGCACGTGTCGTGGCGCGCCTCGGGGATCCGGTCTCCTCGACGAGCCCGACGGCGGCGCGCGTCGCTCATATGAGCAATTTGCTGGCCTAAAGATGTATGTTTGAGCTTAGCTTTGTGTTTCGGCCAGGAGTCAGGTGGGTCACATATGTCACAGAATCGTGATTTTGGCGCTCATATGAGCGATCTCGATAGAGCGGCCGACGACGAGCGGGGCCTCTTGGCCGCCGTCGCCCGGGCCTACTATCTCGAGGACATCTCGCGCATCGACATCGCGGAGAAGCTGGGGATCTCCCGCTTCAAGGTCGCGCGTCTGCTGGCGCGCGCCCGCCAGGAGCAGATCGTCACGATCACGATCAACGATGCCGGGCTCCCCGACGCGCCGCTCGGCGAACGGCTGAGGGAGACGCTCGGCCTCGCCGCGTGCCACGTCGTCAGGTCACACGGGGAACCGAACAATGTCCGCCGGCAGATCGGCGCGGCGGCCGCGCGGCTGCTCAGTGCGACCCTCCGGCCGTCCGAGGTGCTTGGTGTCACGTGGGGTCGCACGCTCAAGGCCACGACGAGCCAGCTCGAGCATCTGCCGAGGCTGTCCGTCGTCCAGCTCACGGGATTCGTGGCAGGCGACCTCTCGTCGTCGCCCCTCGAAGTCGTCAGGGATGCTTCGAAGCGCTCGGGAGGAGACATCTATCCCATGTTCGCGCCGCTGTACGTGCAGGATCGTGCGACGGCGGAAGGGCTCCGCCGTCATCCGGACATCCGCGCTGCGATGGATCTCTATCCCTCGATCACCACGGCCCTTTTGTCGATCGGAAGCTGGTCGCCGACAGACACGACCGTCCGCGACGTCCTCGACCTCGAGGACCTGAGCCGCGCGATCGCGGGAGGGTGCGTTGCGGACGTCGCGGGCACGCTCATCGGGGAGGACGGCGAGCTCGTCGATCCGGAGCTTCAGGAGCGGTGCATCGCGATCCCCTACGAACAGCTCAAGAAGGTGCCCCGGATCGTGGCCGTCGCCGGCGGTGCCGCAAAGGCCGCCGCGATCCGAGCCGCGGCCCGCGCGGGGCTCGTCACGGAACTGGTCACGGATCACGAGCTCGCCCTCGCGGTACTTGCGCTGGCATGAGTCCGGGCGGCAGCCCTCAGCGGCACGCATCGTCAGGCCGATTCTTTCGTCTCGGCCCATGCGAGCTCGCGGAGCTCGGCCGGCGTGATCCCGCTGCGGGGGTAGGCCACGCCGTCGCAGGACCCGTGCCGGAAGACGACGATGGTGTCGGCGAGCATCGTGAGCTCCTCCTCTTCGGACGAGACGACGATGACGGCGACGTTCTGCTCGCGTGCGAGCTTCTTGACGATGCGGTGGATCTCGCGTTTGGCCCCGATGTCGACGCCCTTGGTCGGCTCGTCGAGGAGCAGGAGCTTGGGGCCCTGGAGCGTGGCCCGCGCGAAGAGCGCCTTCTGCTGGTTGCCGCCCGAGAGCGATGTGATGGGGTTGCTGATGTCGCCGCGGATTGTCACCTGGGACAGGATCTCGCGGGCGCTGCCGCGCAGGGCCTTCCAGTTGAGGATGCCGGATTTCATGTAACGCCCCAGGACCGGAAGCACGGCGTTGTCGACGGACGACATCTGCGGGATGAAGCCGTCGGACTTGCGCTCCTCGGAGAGGAACGCGACGCCGCTCGCGATGGCGTCGGACGGCTGCTTGGGCGCGTACGGGCGCCCGAGGAGAGACAGGCTGCCGTGCGCCACAGGCTCGGCGCCGTAGACCGTCCGGAGGAACCGCGAGCGTCCCGCGCCGATGAGCCCGTAGATGCCGAGAACCTCGCCCGCATGGACGTCGAGGGTCACGCCCGCGAGGCCGTTGCCGCTGAGATGCTCGGCAGCGAGGACGACGTCGCCGAACCTGTCCTCGCGCTTCGCCTCGTCCATGACCTCGAGATCCTCGACGGACAGCTCGGCGTGGGAGAACAGGCTGTCGTCGACCGTCGCATGGTCGCCGACGATGGCATCGATGACCTTGAGCCGATCGACGGTGTCTGCTGGGCTGTCGAGGACGATGCGGCCGTTGGAGAGGCCGACGATGTGGTCGGCGATCGCGAACACTTCGTCGAGCTTGTGGTCGACGAGGAGGACGCCGAGGCCGCGCTCCGCCGTGAGCCGACGGATGATGTCGAGGAGGTTCTCGACCTGCTCCTGCTCGAGGGCCGTCGTCGGCTCATCGAGGAGCAGGTACTTGGCATTGCGATTGATGCCGCGGACCACCTCGAGCAGCTGGCGCTGCGCGACCGGAAGCCGGCTGACGAGGTCGGTACCCCGAGCGGGGATGCCGTACTCCTTGCACAGCTCGTCGGCCCTGCGGTTCATCTCCTTGCGGTTCAGCAGCGGGCCGGTCGTCTCTTCCGTGCCGAGGAAGAGGTTCTCGGCCACGGTGAGCTCGCCGATGAGGCTTAGCTCCTGGTAGACGCAGGCAATGCCGACGGCCGTCGCGTCGGCCGGGGACAGGAACTGGTCGGCCGCGCCGTCCACGACAATCGAGCCCGTGTCCGGCACCTCGGCGCCGGAAAGCGCACGCAGGAGCGTGGACTTCCCGGCACCGTTGTGCCCGATGAGGGCGACCACGCGGCCCGGTTCGATGGCGAGGCTGACGTCGGTGAGCGCCTTGGTCTGTCCGTACGTCTTCGAAATGCTGGTCACCATGAGTCCTGCGGCCACGGTGGTCTCCCTTCTAGCTTCGGTCTGGCTTCAGCTGGTCAGCGTCAGCCGACTTCGCCCTTGCCTGGCGTCTGGCCGTTGACGAAGACCTTGAGCGGCTGCAGGACCTCCTTGTCGACGGTCTGGCCGCCGAGGTACTTCTTGAGGTTCTGGAGCGCGATCTTCGCGTAGTCGGCGGGCTCCTGGGCGGCGCAGGCGGCGTAGGTGCTTGTGAGCGTCGTATCGGCCGCGCAGAAGGCGTACACCTTGACCTTGTCGGACTTGCTCTGCTGCTTGACCGCCTGGAGCGCGCCCACGGCGTGCGGGCCGGCGTCGGCGAAGAGGACGTTGATGTCCGGGTGGCCCTGGAGCAGGTCGCCCGCGACCTGGAGGCTCACGCTCGGGTCGATCTTGCCGTTGACCGTCTGGACGACCTTCGCGCTCGAGTTCTTCGAAATGGCGTCCGTGAAGCCCTTGTCGCGCTGGTTGGTCGGGATCTGGTCCGGGTCGCCGATGATTCCGGCGACGATTTTCGCGGTGTCGCCGAGGTCCTTGAGAACCTGCTGGCCCATCTGGGTGCCGCCGGCCGTCTGATCCGCGCCGACGTACTGGATGAACGACGCGTTCTGGGTCTTGAGGTCATCGGGGGAGATGATGACGTTGACCGTGAACACGGGGATCCCGGCGGCGTTGAGTGCCTTGACGCTTGCGGCGCCCGGGCCCGAGTTCACCGCGTTGAGGACGACCGCGCACACGCCCTGCTGGATGAACGAATCGATCTGCGAGAGCTGGGTCGAGTCGCTGTCGTTGGCGATCGCGACCTTGACGTCGAACCCGAGACTCGCGCCGTTGGTCTTGAAGCTGTCCTGCATCGAGACGTAGTAGGGGTTGACGGTGTTCGGAAGCGCGACGCCGACGGTCGGCTTGTCCTTGCTGCAGCCCGCGGGGAGCTTGGCGCTGCCTCCGGATGCGGCCGGCGCGTTTTCGGTCGCCGGATTCGAGCATGCCGTCAGCCCGAGGGCGAGCATGCCCACGGCGAGGGCGGCGCCGAGAGGGTACCGGATCTTCATTGATTTTCCTTTCAGGGGTAGCGCTCAGCGGCGCTGTTGTGCGGAGAGGGAAGTCGAGGGGGAGCCAGAGGCTGCGGGTCCGGAGGGTGTAGCCCCGGTCGAGCGGCGGAGGATCGGCTTGCCGGCCCGGTACCGCCGCAGGGTGTCGAACGAGACGCCGACGAGGATGATGAGGCCGATGACAAGCGACTGCCAGTAGCTCTGGACGTTGAGCACGTTCATGCCGTTGGAGACGACGGCGATGAGGACGGCGCCGATCATCGCCCCGAGGACGCTGCCGGTCCCGCCGAAGAGCGAGATGCCGCCGACGACGGCCGCGGCGATCGAGTAGAACAGCTCGTTGCCCGTTCCGGTCGAGGGGAAGCCGACCATGAGGCGCGATGTCGCGATAAGTCCGCCCATTCCGCCGCAGAAGCCGCTCACGGCGTACACGAGGACCGTGGTGCGGGCCAGGTTCACGCCCGAGAGTCGGGCCGCGGCCTTGTTGCCGCCGTATGCGTAGACGTGCACGCCGGGCCGCGTCATCTTGAGGAACAGGGCGGCGAGGACGGCGGCGATCGCGAGGAGGAGCACGGGGAGCGGGATGCCTGCGATGCGGCCCTGGCCGATCCATGAGAAGCCCGGGTCCTTGACGGCGACGGAGTTGGCGCCCGTGATGATCAGCGGGATCGCGAGGGCGACGCCCTGTGTCGAGAACGTCACGATGAACGGGGGGATCCGAAGGTAGTGGATGAGCAGGCCGTTCGCGACTCCCAGGAGGGTTCCGACGGCGACCGCGAGCACCGCTGCGGCAGGCCACGGCAGCCCGGCCTGCATGAACAGGGCGCCGACGACTCCGGTCATCGCGACGTTCGCACCCGTGGACAGGTCGATGCCGCCCGTGAGCAGCACGAAGGTCTGGCCGAGCGCGAGGAACGCGATGACGGTGCCGTTGACAAGGAGCACGAGGCCGTTGTCCAGCGTGCGGAACGTCGGCGACATAATGCTGAGCACCGCCGCCACGACGATGAGGACGGCGAAGATCCCGGTTTCTTCCGGAAGGCGCCACTTCTTCATGTGAACCTCTCTGTTTTCGATGGGGTGTGCGTGCGGCGTCAGCCGGCGGTGGTCAGGTTGGGGATGTCGAGCGGTTCGACCGGTTCGGGGAGTTTCGCGAGCCGGCCTACGGCGCCGCCGGGATGCGTGTAGTGCACCTTCGTCCAGCTGTACTGCCGGGCCCGCATGAGGACGAGGGCCAGAGCGTCGAGCCACGCGCTGTGCGCGAGGGTGCTTCCCATGGCGATGAGACCGCCCGGATCGGCCGCCGGGAAGGGGCGGAGCAGAATGGGGATGTCTGCGAGCTGCGCGAGCCGCGACCCCGGCGTGGAGGTGAGGGCGACGACGTCGACGCCTTCGCCCTGCACTCGCTCGACCAGATCGTTGACCTCGGCGCTGTTCCCGCCCTTCGAGAGCGCGATCATCACATCGTCTGCGCGGAGCGCACCCATTGAGCCGTGGAGTCCGTCGGTGGGGTTGAGGAAGAAGGCCGGCGTTCCGGACACAGACAGCAGGTGGGCTGCGCGTCGGGCGATGAAGCCGCTCGTTCCTGCCCCCGTGACGACAACCTTCCCGGTGCAGTTCAAAATGAGGGACGCGGTCTTCACGAAGGACTCGTCGACCTGCTCGGCGATATCCAAAACGGCCGAGCCTTCCGCCGTGATGAACGAGCGTGCGGCCTCGACGACGGCGTGGGCCTGCGGTGTGCTCATCGTTGAACCTTCCTTCTGTGCTGTGGCTTCGGCCACAGCTCAAGTATTGGAACGGCTCAGCTCAGATGACAAGCGATACTCTCAAATGAGCGTATCGCTCAAATGAGTAAGGGCCTCGCAGCGCTCCAGTCCGCTTCTGGGCCGGTGACACGGGAGGACGGCGCGGCACGCCGGGGCAAGGACTGATTGGGAATCAACAAGTGGATGGGAGCGCGGCGCGCGTGCCGTGACGAGAGTCAGGGCTGGCGCACGAAGCCGAGGCTGGGCTCAGGGCAGGCGCGTGAGGGCCCGGGCGAGTGATCGGTCGGTCACGAGGGTTGTGCCCAGCCCGGCGTGGATCGCCGAGCGGATGGCGTTCGCCTTGTTGGCTCCTGCTGCGACGAGGATCAGCTCGGGAATCTGCCGCAGACCCTCGTAGTCGAGTGCCGTCGTCCTGTCGTCGATGTCGGTGACGACGGAGCCGTCCTTGCGGATGAGGGTCGCCAGGATCTCGGCGGCGACGCCGCGGCGCATGAGCATCTCGCGCACCGCGGGGTCGAGCGCTTCCCGCATCTGGGACTCGGGCGGATCCCAGCTGCCCACGGCGACCGCCCCGATCGTGATCGACTTGAAGAGGCGCATCGCGGACTCGACGCCGGGCTGGTTCCGAAGCCCCGCGGCCGTAGCGGCGTCGCGCACCACGAGCGGAACGAAGAGGGGGTAGGCTCGCCCGCCGCCGATCTCGCTCACGCGGCGCACGAGCTCGAGCGAGTTCTCCGTCACGGAGCCGGCCATGCCGCCCAGCTGGACGACCGGGCACGGCGCCAAATGAGTGAGCTCGGTGGCCATCGCGCTCATCGTGCGTCCCCATCCGATGCCGAGCACGTCCTTGTCGGTCACGAGATCGCTCAGGACACTTGCCGCCGCCGCGCCCACGCGGCGACGCAGGCGTGCGGGATCCGACTCGTCCTCGGGCGCATCGACGACGATGACCTGGCGGTACCCGAATCGCTTGCGAACCATCTCCGAGAGCTCGATGTTCTGGGCCAGGGGGGCCGTGATCGTGAAGCGCACGATCTTCTCGGCAACCGCGATCTCGAGGAGGCGCGCGACCCTGAAACGCGAGATCCCCAGGTCGGCGGCGATCTTCACCTTGGAATCGCCGTCGACGTAGTAGCGCTGTGCCACCGTCGCGGCCAAAATGCCTTCACCGGAGCTGACGGGCATGGCCATCCCTTCTGTCGGGTCACAGCAAAGATACCCGACTAGGGACTCAAATGAGCGATCAGCTCAAATGAGTTCATCCATTGCCATTTGAGCCAATTTTCTCGAATACTTGAGGTGTGGCCGGAGTCACTCGCCCCCACGCTGGGGCTCGAGTGTTCGGGCGCTGACGCTCCTCCTCCCGATCGAAAGGACCTCCCGTGCCGTTGATCGCTGGCGTCGACTCCTCGACGCAGTCGACCAAGGTCGTCCTCTGCGACGCCGATACCGGTGCAGTCGTCGGCTCCGGGTCAGCCCCGCATCCGCGCACCTCGCCGCCCGTGAGCGAGCAGGATCCGGCCGCGTGGTGGGACGCGACCGTGGGGGCCTGGTTCAGAGCCCTCGAGGACGCGAGCGCCCATGCGACCGACGTGCGGGCCATCTCCATCGCCGCTCAGTGCCACGGTCTCGTGGCGCTCGACGCCTTCGACGCCGTCATCCGCCCCGCGAAGCTGTGGAACGACACCACGACGGCGCCGGAGATGGAGGCGCTCCGCCATGCGATGCCAGCGGACGAGTGGGCCCACCGCACGGGTTCGGTCCCGACCGCGGCGTTCACCGTCTCCAAGCTGTTCTGGCTCAAATCGCATGAGCCGGAGAACTTCAACCGGCTGGCCCACGTGCTCCTCCCGCACGACTGGCTCACGTTCCGCCTGACCGGCCGCTACGCGACGGATCGCTCCGAAGCCAGCGGCACGGGCTACTACAACTCCGACCTCGCGCGCTACGACCACGAGATCCTCGCCCTCATCGACGAGACCGTGCGGTGGCAGGACATGGTGCCCACCGTGCTCGGCCCGTCGGAGCCGGTCGGAGCCGTCTCGAAGGCAGCCATGGAGGCCCTCGGCGTCCGCCCGAACACGGTTGTGGGCCCGGGCGCGGGAGACCAGCATGCGAGCGCGCTCGGACTGGGCGTGCACACGGGCGACCGCGTGCTCTCGCTCGGCACGTCCGGCGTCCTCTACACCGTGAGCGAGACTCCCGTCCACGACGAGCAGGGGATCGTCGACGGCGTCGCCGACGCCGCCGGCGGCTACCTCCCGCTCGTCTCGACGCTCAACGCGGCGCTCGTGACGGACGCCTTCGCCCGCATCCTCGGCGTCGACCACACAGAGCTTGCCCGCCTCGCGCTCGCCGCGCCGGCCGACGGCGTCCCGGTCCTCGCCGCGTTCCTCGACGGCGAGCGGAAGCCCGACCTGCCGCGCGCCACGGGCACGCTCACGGGGATCCGCACCGACGTGAGTCGGGAGCAGATCGCCCGCGCCGCCGTCGAAGGCGTCATCTTCGGCCTCAAGCGCGGCAGCGATCACCTTGACCGCGTCGGAGCGCCTTCCGGCGGGCGGATCGTCCTCACGGGCGGCGGGGCGCGCTCGGACGCCTACCGTCAGCTGACCGCGGACGCGTTCGACGCCGTGGTCCATACCTCGGCGAGCGTCGAATCGGTGGCCGTGGGCGCGGCCATGCAGGCCGCGGCGTGCCTCGACGGCACGGATGTCCGCGACGTCCGCGACGCGTGGGCGCCAATTCCCGAGGCCGTTGCCTCGCCGAAGGATCCGGAAGGAAGCCGCCGCGCCTACGAGCGCTACTGCGTCGCGGCCGACTGGCGCGGATCGGACCGCACGTGGTGAACACAGCCCTCGAAGACTGCGCCCGCGATGCGGGCATCGTCCTCTCCGGCAGCGTCATCGCGGTCCCTCGCGCTCGCAGGGCAGCCCTCGTCGAGCGGCTCCTCGCCGGGCGGCACTGGGTGCATGCGGACGTCATCGCCGGCTCCTACCTGGGGCAGGAGGGGGTCCTCGCAGGCGAGATCCCGGCGTTGGCCGCCGCGGCCGGGCCCCGGCTCGACATCCACCTCATGGTCGACGAGCTCAAGGCAGCCATCGACGCGCTCCCCCGGGGAATCGGCCGGGTCACCATCCAGTGCCCCCCAGGCGGCGAACTCGGGGATCTCGTCGATCAGGCGCGAGGCAAGGCGCCGTCCGTCTGGATCGCACTCGACGATCCCTCTCCGACGACCGTCGCGCGCGCCCTGGCAGCGGAAGCCGACGGGATTCTCGCCATGCTGACGCCCCCCGGGCAGCCAGGGTACGCGGCGGACTTGGGAAGGCTCGGCCGGATCAGGGGCGCCATCGGCGCGCGTGTTCCTCTGGGCGTCGACGGCGGGGTCAACGAAGCCCTTATCGAGCAGCTCAAGGCCGCCGGCGTCGTCTATGCGGTGGCAGGCCGCGCCCTCGTGAACGCAGTGACCGAAGTTCCATGACCGAAGGAGTTCGCGCGATGAATGCGCAGTTCGATGCAGTGACCACGGCGTGGAACGTCGTGGGAACCGAAGTCGCCCAGGCCCTCAACGGGATCGATCCCGCCGCCTTCCAAGCGTTCTGCGGCCTCTTCGAAGACCGCAGCCGCCGGTGGTTCTTCAGCGGCCAGGGGCGGTCGGGGCTCGTCGCGGAGATGGCGGCGATGCGGTTCATGCATTACGGGTTCGAGACCCACGTCCTCGGCGAGTCCACCGCTCCCTCGGTCCGTTCGGGCGACGGCCTGCTTCTCGTGTCCAATTCCGGCAAGACCCCCGTGACCTCGTCCTTCGCGCGGATTGCGCGCGCGGAAGGCGCGACGATCGCCGTCGTGACGTCCAACGCCGCAAGCCCGCTCGCGGAGGCGGCGGATGCGGCGATCGAGCTGCGATCGCAGGGGTCTGGGCAGTTCGCCGGGAGCCTGTTCGAGCAGGGGGCGCTCCTGCTCCTCGACGCCGTCGTGCTTGACATCACGGGTGGCGATCCCGCCACCTATGCGCGCATGGCCGCACGACACACCAACATGCAGTGAGTCCCCATGTCTCTCGTTGACCTCCCGCCGCCCGCCGTGGCCGACGACGTCGCGTGGCCAGAGGGGGAAAGGGCCGCGCGCTGCCTCGAACGCTCCCGGGAGCACGCCGGGGAAGCCGCTGGCCTGCTGAATCTGGCCGACGCGCTCACGAGGGCCGCGAGGGCCCGGCGCGAGGTCCCGGACGCCGTCGCACTCGAGGAGCTTCGCGAGCGCGCCCGCGGTCATTTGGCGACGGCAGACCAATGGCGACGGCTCTCGTGTCTAGCGGCCCAGTTCGAGGTCGCCGTCGATTGAGCGGGCAAGCTCGCCCAGCGCGTTGGCTCCGCGAACCCCGCGGCGACGACACGCCGTCGTCATCCGCAAAGTGATCTGGAATGCCAGATCACTTTGCCGTCGGCGCGAAAGTCAGCGCAAGACTGTGATTTACATCGCTTTGGTGATGCTCTACTCTCTGAATGGCATACCAAATCCCTTTCTGGGATCAGTCGTCAATGAAGGGTTCACCGAGTGAGCGAGCCATCCGTGTCCGTGCTTGAGGCTTCCGCCGAGGCGACGGCACCTCCGCCCGCGCCCGCGGGAGGGCGATCGCTCGTCGCCACCGCGTGGCTGCGCATTCGGCGAAGCAAGATCGCGATGCTGAGCCTGGCCGTCGTCGTGGCGATTGTCCTCTTCGCGATCCTCGCCCCGTGGCTCACGGCCCTTTCGGGGAACAATCCGTTCACCTCGAACACGAGCCCTGAGGTCCTCGACGACCTCGAGACTCCCGGCCTGCCGCTGCCGGGCTACATGTTCCCGTCGGCGCAGCACTGGCTCGGCGTCGAGCCGGCCCTCGGCCGAGACCTCTTCTCACGGCTCGCGTACGGGGCGCAGGTGTCGCTGACCATCGCGCTCCTCTCCACCGCCGTGTCGGTCGTGCTCGGCACCGTGATCGGTGCGGCGGCCGGCTACTTCGGCGGACGAGTGGACGCGGTCATCAGCCGGATCATGGACCTATTCCTGGCGTTCCCCCACCTGCTCCTCGTTCTGTCCCTCACGCCGATCCTCCAATCCAGGCTGCGCGGGACGCCGCTGGGCGAGGGCAGCTTCCTGCCCATGGCATCGCTTGTGATCATCCTCGGGTTCTTCGGCTGGGCTTATTTGGCCCGCATCGTGCGCGGACAGGTTCTGAGCCTCCGCGAACGCGAGTTCGTCGAGGCCGCGAGGGCTTTCGGGGCATCCCACGCGAGCATCCTGTTCCGCCAGATCATCCCGAATGTCATGGGCGTCGTCCTCGTCTACGCGACCATGCTGATCCCCACCAACATCTCCGCCGAGGCCGCGCTGTCCTTCCTCGGGGTGGGGGTCAAGGACCCGACCCCCTCGTGGGGCCAGATGCTCAACGCGGCCCAGGCCGGCAACTGGTACCTGAGCGACCCGTGGTTCCTCGCCGTGCCGGGCATCATGCTCGCCGTCACGGTGCTCGCCTTCAACCTGCTCGGCGATGCCGTCCGCGACGCCCTTGACCCCAAGGCCGCGCGGGGCTGACTTCCCTTCCCATCCACCCACACCCATCTGAGGAGCACCATGCCCAAACCCATCCCCTATCTCGCGACGGCGGCCGCCGTCGCCCTCGCCCTGAGTGGCTGCGCGGGAGGAAGCGCCGCCCAGCCCGCACCGACCTCCGCCGGATCCGCCGAGGGCAACGCGCACGTCGTCAAGGCCGGATTCACGTCCAAGGGCGGCACCGTCGACGTCCTCATGTCTGCGGACTTCCAGACCCTCGACCCCGGCAACAGCAACTACGTCCAGACGGCCAACGTCGGCCAGCTGTACTACCGGACGCTGACGATGGCGAAGGAGACGGCCGGCCAGCCGCCGACCGTGGTTCCCGACCTCGCGACGGACACGGGCAAGGTCTCCGGTGACGGGCTCAGCTGGACCTACACGCTCAAGGACGGACTCAAGTTCGAGGACGGCCGCCCGATCACCTCGGCGGACATCAAGTACGGCGTCGAGCGGACCTTCGCCCAGGACGTGTACACGCAGGCGCCCCAGGAGCTCAATGCCGCCCTCGACGCGAAGGGCTACAAGGGGCCCTACAAGGGCGGCGCCGACCTCGCCGCCGTCGAGACCCCGGACGCGAAGACCGTCGTGTTCCACCTCAAGAAGCCGTTCGCCGAGTTCCCCGCGCTCGCCTCGCGCTCCAACACCGCTCCCGTCCCCAAGGACGCGGACACGAAGCTCGACTACACGAACCATCCGGTGTCCTCCGGGCCCTACAAGATCGAGAGCTACAGCCGGGGCAAGTCCCTCAAGCTCGTCCGCAACGGCAACTGGGACCCAGCCACCGACGCGAACCGCACGGCCCTCCCGGACGTCTTCAACTTCTCGCTCTCGACCGCTCAGGCTACGATCAGCCAGCAGCTGCTCGCCGACTCGGACCCGAACGCGATCACGCTCGACTCGAACGGCGCGCTCCAGACTTCCGACGCCGCCAAGCTCGCCGATGCGGCGGTCAAGGACCGCGTCGCCTCGGGCGTCCTCGGCTGCAACGACGTCCTGAGCCTCAACACCCAGAAGATCACCGATCCTCAGGTCCGCAAGGCCATCGCCCTCGCGCTCGACCGGCAGGCGATCCTCGTCCAGTACGGCGGCCGCCGCTTCGGCCAGCTCGTCCAGAGCCCGCTCAACGACAAGATGCGCGGCTACGCGGCACCCGACTCAGCCCTCGACCCCGAAGGCAAGCCCAAGCTCGACGAGGCCAAGAAGCTCCTCGAGGGCAAGGACTACCCGAAGAAGCTCACGTACGGCTACGCCAACAACCGCGACGCGTACAAGAACGCCGGAACGGTCGTGCAGCAGAACCTCAAGGCGCTCGGCATCGACGTCGAGCTCGTGGCGATCCCGGCGCCCAACTACTACTCCGTGCTGGCCAGCGACCAGCTGCCGGACATGGGGCGCTCCGGCTGGTGCGGCGGCGCCGACCCGTCCTCGGTGCGCACGTCCGCGGACCCGATCCTCGGGCCGAACAACGACGGCACGAGCTACGGCTTCAGCAACACCTCGCGCTACTTCGACCCGAAGGTCTCGGCCGCGATGTACGCCCTGCGTGACACCACGGGAAGCTCCGAGGATCTCGGGAAGAAGTGGGCCGGCCTGTTCAACGAGGCCCTTTCGACGTACCCGATCGTGCCCCTCCTGCGTTCGTACACGAACAGTGTTGTCGGATCCAACGTCCGCAACGCCCAGATGGGCTACTTCTTCGGCGGGGTTGACCTGTCGATCATCGGCGTGCAGCACTAGGGCGCTGCACCACACCGCCGCGAAGGCGCTGGGGGGGCGGGCCGGCGCGCCGGCCGGCCCCCGCCACCAGTCATGACCAGATTCATCCTCAAGCGGCTTGCATCCCTCGTGCTGCTCCTCGCCGCCGTCAGCTTCATCACCTTCACCCTCTTCCAGCTCGGACCGTCGGACCCCGCGGCCGCCTCGTGCGGCCAGGAGTGCACCCCCGAGCGTGTGGCCGAGGCCCGCGTCGCCCTGGGCATGGACAAGCCGTTCCTCGTCCAATACCTGCAGTATCTGAGCGGGTTCTTCTCCGCCCGGACGATCGGTGCCCCAGGGGCGGAGAGCATCTGCGTGTGGCCGTGCCTCGGCAAGTCGTTCCAGACCAATGAGAACGTCACGGACATCATCGCGCGCTCGCTTCCGTACACGCTCTCGATCGCCTCGGGAGCCCTCGTGCTGTGGACCGTCGTGGGCGTAGGGCTCGGGCTCGTGGCGGCCATCAAGAAGGGGCGTCTCGCGGACAAGGCGATCGTGGCCGGTGCCTCGGTCGGCGTGTCCCTTCCGATCCCGGTCACGGGACTCTTCCTCCTCATCGTGTTCGTGAACCAGTTCCACCTCCTCCCCTTCACGAGCAACGCCGTCGTCGTTCCCTGGGGTCCCGCGGGGCCAGGGTCCTGGATCGTCAACTACCTCCTGCCGTGGGTGGCCCTCGCCGTCCTGTTCAGCGCGTCCTATATTCGCGTCACCCGCACGAGCATGATCGAGACGTTCTCCGAGGACTTCATGCGCACCGCGCGGGCCAAGGGCCTTGCGCCGCGCACCGTCGTGTTCCGGCATGGCGTGCGCGCCGGCATCACGCCTGTGGTCACGATGCTCGGCATGGACATCGGCCTCCTCCTCGGCGGCGCGGTCCTCACCGAGCAGATCTTCTCCGTGCCCGGCCTCGGCTTCACGGCGGTCCGCGCTGCCGTGGCCGGCGACCTGCCCGTCACGATGGCGATCACGATGCTCGCGGCCTTCTTCGTCATCACCGCGAACGTCGTCGTGGACATCGCGTACGCCGCCATCGACCCGAGAGTGAGGCTCTCGTGACCCACGCGAGCATGGAGACCAGCAGCCGACCCGCGCGGGGTGCGGCCCCCTTCCTCGACGTCCGGGGGCTGACGGTACAGTTCCCCACGGACGACGGCGTTGCCTCCGCTGTCAACGGCGTCGACTTCTCGATCGAGCGCGGAAGCATCCTCGGGATCGTCGGGGAGTCCGGGTCCGGCAAGTCCGTGACCAGCCAGGCGCTCATGGGCCTCCTCAAGGGGACCAGCGCGAAGGTGGGCGGCCAGGCGCTCTTCGACGGCGTCGACCTTGTGGCCCTTTCCGAGGCCGAGATGCGCCGCCTGCGCGGCCAGCGGATCGGGATGATCTTCCAGGACCCGCTGTCCGCCCTCCACCCGCTGTATACGGTCGGGAGGCAGATCGCCGAGGCGTACACCGTCCACCACCGGGCCACGCGCGCCCAAGCCCGCAAGGCCGCCGTCGACATGCTGGGCCGTGTCGGGATCCCCAACCCGGAACAGCGTTTCGACGAATATCCGCACCAGTTCTCCGGCGGGATGCGTCAGCGGGCCATGATCGCCATGGCCCTCATCTGCGAGCCTGAGCTGCTCATTGCCGACGAGCCGACGACGGCGCTCGACGTCACCGTGCAGGCGCAGATCCTCGACCTCATGCTCGAGCTGCAGGCGGAGACGCAATCGGCCCTCATCCTCATCACGCACGACCTCGGGGTCGTCGCCGAGGTCTGCGAGAACGTCCTGGTCATGTACGGCGGCCAATGCGTCGAGGCGGGGCCCGTGGACGAGATCTTCTACCGCACGCAGCACCCCTACACGCTCGGCCTGCTCTCGTCCATGCCGACCCTCGGCGGGCGGCAGGAGCGGCTCACGCCGATCCCCGGCCAGCCGCCGTCGCTCTTGGACCTGCCCTCCGGATGCCTGTTCAGCGACAGGTGCCCAGCGGCCTCCCTCGTTCCTGACCGCCGGTGCCGCACCGAGCGTCCGCTCCTCGTGACGGAGGGTGGGCACTCCCGCCGCTGCCATCTGCCCATCGACCAGCTCGCCACGCTCCCGGCCTCGCGATAGGACCGCCATGGAACCCCAGGAAATCCTCCGCGTCGAGGACCTCGCCAAGCACTTCACGAGCGGCCGCAGCCTGCTGGCTCCGGGCCGAGCGCGGCGCGTCGTCAAGGCCGTCGACGGCGTCTCGTTCAGCCTCGCGCGAGGGCGAACGCTCGGGCTGGTCGGCGAGTCGGGCTGCGGCAAGTCGACGACAGGCCGCATGATCGCGCGGCTGCTCGATCCCACCGCGGGGCGCGTGGTCGTGGACGGGCAGGACACCGCCGGGCTGCGCGGCAAGGATCTGTACCATTTCCGCCGCAAGGTGCAGATGGTCTTCCAGGATCCGTTCGCTTCCCTCAATCCCCGCCAGACGATCGGCTCCGCGATCGCTGCACCGTTCGAAGCGCAGCGCATCACCCCGGCCGGAGGCGTGAAGAGGCGCGTCGGCGAGCTCATGGAACGCGTGGGCCTCAAGCCCGAGCACTACAACCGCTTCCCCCACGAGTTCTCGGGCGGGCAGCGGCAGCGTGTGGGCATCGCGCGAGCCCTCGCCCTCGAGCCGAGTGTGATCGTGTGCGACGAGCCCGTCTCGGCCCTCGACGTCTCGGTCCAGGCGCAGGTGGTCAACCTCCTCGAGGAGATCCAGGAGGACACGGGCGTGGCCTACGTCTTCATCGCCCACGACCTGTCCGTCGTGCGGCATATCTCGGACGAGATCGCGGTGATGTATCTCGGGAAGGTCGTCGAGCGGGGGCCGGTCGAGGAGCTCTACAGCTCCCCGCAGCACCCCTACACGCGCGCCTTGCTCTCTGCGGTGCCGATCCCCGACCCGAGGGCGGCCCGAGCGCAGGTGAAGATCCGTCTCAGGGGAGACCTTCCGTCGCCCGCCAATCCTCCGAGCGGCTGCGTGTTCCGCACCCGCTGCCCGCTCATGGCCACCCTCGCGGAGCCAGAGCGCGAACGCTGCTCGCACGAGGTCCCGGAGCCCGCCTCGTTCGGCCGCGCTGCGTGCCATTTCGCCGACTCCGCCGCGCTGACCTGAACCCGCCTGAACTGAACCCGCGTCCGGCAGGGCGAGCGACGGCGTCGCCGCCGTGCCTGTGGCGTCGCCGCCTTGCCGGTACCGTTGCCGTATGATCCTGCGCGCCTTCGCCGAACCCGACCGCGCCGCCGTCGTCGGCCTGTGGCACGAGGTAGGGCTCACGCGACCGTGGAATGACCCGGACAAGGACATCGACCGTGCCCTCACGACATGGCCGGACCTGTTCCTCGTCGCCGAAGGAGGAGGCACACCAGAGGACGACGACGGCGGGGGCGGCCGCGCCGTCGTCGGCACGGCACTGTGCGGCTACGACGGGCACCGCGGCTGGATCTACTACCTTGCCGTCGCGCCCTCGGCGCAAGGCCACGGCATCGGCCGCGCGCTCATCGCCGAAGCCGAGGCGAGGCTTGCCGCGCTCGGCTGCCCCAAGGCCATGCTCATGGTGCGGCGTGGCAACGAGCGGGCGCACGGCTTCTACGGCGGGGCGGGCTACGCGGAGGACGACGTCGCGACGTTCGGCAAGCGGCTCATCGCCGACTGAGCGGGGAAGAGGCCTCTCAGCCGCATAACCGTCCTTCACCGTCACAACCGTCCCTACGCCGCGGTCGCAAGGGACGGTTGTGACGCGCACCGACGGTCATGCGGGTGGAGAACCGAGGCGGATCAAGGGCCCGCTACGCCCCCGCCGGGGCGCGTCTGGAATCCCGGACAAGACCCCTCCGAACCCCCTGTTTCCCGGCCCTTCGGCGCGGTGTCATGGATACAGAAGATCCCCACGGATCGCTAGCCCACCCGCATCACCGACGCAGGAGTCACGATGACCACCACCGAACCGGCTCGCAAGGCCGACTTCACCACCGGCGCCCGCCCGGTTCGCGCGCCCCGCGGCACCGAGATCTCGGCCAAGTCCTGGCAGACCGAGGCGCCCATGCGCATGCTCATGAACAACCTCGACCCCGAGGTGGCCGAGCGCCCCGACGAGCTCGTCGTCTACGGCGGCACGGGCCGCGCCGCGCGCTCGTGGAAGGCCTTCGACGCGATCGTCGAGACCCTCAAGGACATGGACGACGACGAGACCCTCCTCGTGCAGTCCGGCAAGCCGGTCGGCGTCTTCCGCACCAACAAGTGGGCTCCGCGGGTCCTCATCGCGAACTCGAACCTCGTCGGCGACTGGGCCACGTGGCCCGAGTTCCGCCGGCTCGAGGCCGAAGGCCTCATGATGTACGGCCAGATGACGGCCGGCTCGTGGATCTACATCGGCACGCAGGGCATCCTGCAGGGCACGTACGAGACGTTCGCGGCGGTCGGGGCGAAGCTCTTCGAAGAAGGGAAAACAAGCGCAGCGACCCTCAAGGGCACCCTGACCCTCACGGGCGGCTGCGGCGGCATGGGCGGCGCCCAGCCGCTCGCCGTGACGCTCAACGGCGGCGCGGTGCTGATCGTCGACGTCGACGAGACCCGCCTCCGCCGCCGCGCCGGCAAGCGCTACCTCGACGAGGTCGAGACGGACCTCGACGTCGCTCTCGCCAAGGTGGTCGCCGCGAAGGCCGAGGGCCGCGCGCTCTCGGTCGGCTACGTCGGCAACGCGGCCGAGGTCTTCCCGGAGATCCTGCGCCGCCACCGCGCGGGCGAGCTCACGGTGGACATCGTCACGGACCAGACCTCCGCCCACGACCCGCTCAGCTACCTGCCCACCGAATACACGGTCGAGCAGTGGCACGCCGAGGCGGAAGCCGACCCCGAGGGCTTCACGAAGAAGTCCCAGAACGCGATGGCCCGCCACGTCCAGGCCATGGTCGAGTTCCAGGACGAGGGCGCCGAGGTCTTCGACTACGGCAACTCGATCCGCGACGAGGCCCGCAAGGGCGGCTACGAGCGCGCGTTCGAGTTCCCCGGCTTCGTCCCGGCGTACATCCGCCCGCTCTTCTGCGAGGGCCTCGGCCCGTTCCGCTGGGTGGCGCTGTCTGGGGACCCGGAAGACATCAAGGTCACCGATCAGGCCATCAAGGAGCTCTTCCCCGAGAACGAGCACCTGCACCGCTGGATCGACGCGGCGGAGCAGTTCGTCGAGTTCGAGGGCCTCCCGGCGCGCATCTGCTGGCTCGGCTACGGCGAGCGGCACAAGGCCGGCCTCCTCTTCAACAAGCTCGTTGCCGAGGGCAAGGTCAAGGCGCCGATCGTCATCGGGCGCGACCACCTCGACTCAGGCTCCGTCGCCTCCCCGTACCGCGAGACCGAGGCCATGAAGGACGGCTCCGACGCGATCGCTGACTGGCCGCTCCTCAACGCCCTCACCGCGGCGTCCTCGGGCGCGACGTGGGTCTCGATCCACCACGGCGGCGGCGTCGGCATCGGCCGCTCGATCCACGCCGGCCAGGTCTCCGTGGCCGACGGCACCGAGCTCGCCGCCGCGAAGCTCACCGCGCTGCTCACCAACGACCCCGGCATGGGCGTCATCCGCCACGTCGATGCGGGCTACGAGCGCGCCGTCGAGGTGGCCGCCGAGCGCGGCGTCAAGATTCCGATGGCTGGCCGCTAAACCTCATGATCCACCGTTCGATTCGCCACAACTCAGAGCGCGATCGGCGCCAAACGGCCCATTTGGCTCCCGAATTGTGGCGAATCGGACCGTACTCCAGGAACTGACATGACTCTCACCGCCCCCGAAACCGGCCTCCCCACCGAGGTCACCCTCTCGACGCACGGGCTCACGGCAGCCGACGTCGTCGCCGTCGCCCGCCACGGCGCTCACGTGAGCGTCGCCCCGGAGGCGCTCGCCGAGGTCGCCCGCGTCCGTGCCCACGTCGAGGAGCTCGCCGCGAGCGAGATCCCCGCCTACGGCATCTCGACGGGCTTCGGCGCGCTCGCGAACCGCCACATCCCGCAGGAGCTGCGCACGCAGCTGCAGAAGTCGCTCATCCGCAGCCACGCTGCGGGCATGGGCCCCGTCGTCGAGCGTGAAGTGGTCCGTGCCCTCATGCTCCTGCGCGCCAAGACGCTCGCGTCGGGCCGCACGGGCGTCCGCCCAGTCGTCCTCGAGACGTTCGTCAAGCTCCTCAACGCGGGCATCTCCCCGGCCGTCCGCGAGTTCGGCTCGCTCGGCTGCTCGGGCGACCTCGCCCCGCTCAGCCACGTCGCGCTCGTCCTCATGGGCGAGGGCGAGGCGGTGGGCCCCGACGGCGAGTCCTTTGGCGGCCGCGGCGAGCGGACGACGGCGGAGCTCCTCGCCGAGCACGGCATCGAGCCGGTCACCTTGGCGGAGAAGGAGGGCCTCGCGCTCGTCAACGGCACGGAGGGCATGCTCGGCATGCTGCTCATGGCCCTCCACGACCTCGACGGCCTCGTCAAGACTGCCGACGTCACGGCGGCACTGTCCGTGGACGGGCTCATGGGCACCGATCAGGTGTTCCTCCCCGAGCTGCACTTCGCGCTGCGCCCCCACCCGGGCCAGGCCGATTCGGCCGCGAACATGCTCGCCGTGCTTCGCGACTCGAAGATCGTCGAGTCCCACAAGGTTGGCGACAGCCGCGTCCAGGACGCGTACTCGCTGCGGTGTGCGCCGCAGGTTGCCGGTGCCGTGCGCGACACGATTGCCCACGCCCGCACTGTCGCGGGGCGCGAGCTCGAGGCCGCGATCGACAACCCCGTGGTGCTGCCAGACGGCCGCGTGAGCTCGAACGGCAACTTCCACGGCGCCCCGGTCGCCTACGTGCTCGACTTCCTGGCCATCGCCGTGGCCGACCTCGCGTCGATGGCCGAGCGCCGCACCGACCGCATGCTCGACCCGGCGCGCTCGCACGGCCTGCCCGCGTTCCTCGCGGACGATCCGGGTGTCGACTCTGGCCTCATGATCGCGCAGTACACGCAGGCCGGTCTCGTCTCCGACTGCAAGCGCCTCGCGGTCCCGGCCTCGGTTGACTCGATCCCGAGCTCGGCCATGCAGGAAGACCACGTCTCGATGGGCTGGCACGCGGCGCGCAAGCTGCGCAAGGCCGTCGAGAACCTTCGCCGCGTGCTCGCGATCGAGCTCGTCACCGCGGCCCGCGCGATCGACATTCGGACCGTGACGTCCGACGGCGCGCTCGTCCCGGGTCCGGGCGGTGCGGCGGCGATTGAGGTGCTTCGACGCACGGTGGAGGGTCCCGGCGTCGACCGCTTCATGTCGCCCGAGCTCGAAGAGGCGGATCGAGTCCTGGCCAGCGGCGAGCTGCTCGCCGCGGTGAACGACGCCGTCGGCGGACTTCGCTGACCTATCCGACCTCTCTGGGGGCCCGGAAATCCGGGCCTCCAGAGAGGTCAGACCATAGCACTGGATAAATGCACAAGGCTTTTCGCAGATTGTCGTCCGACTCTACATAACGACACTCCGCCAGAACTGATAGAAACGATGTGTCCGCAATGACGCGGATCACAATGGGCACGGGACAGCTTCCACGAAGGGGTAACGAAGATGAAGGCACGCGGGGCAGTTTTGACCAGGCGGAGCGCGCAGCAGGCGCCGCTCGCGAACTGGGCGGAGCTGCGGGCCGAGGACCCGATCGAGATCGTCAAGCACGCACAGGTCATCGCCGCCGGGCGGGTCGAGGAAGTCTCGCTCAGCGGCAACGTCCTGTGGATCGAGGCGGACGGCACCGAGCCGCGCCGGCTCTTCCTCAAGTCTGACGGCGTGCTCGTGCGCCGCGCCTAGAGTTCCCTCGCTCGCAACGGGGAGCATCTGGCAACGCCAGAGAACACGGCAGAGGCCCCGCACCAATGATGGTGCGGGGCCTCTGTTCTTGTCGCGACATCTGTCCACGCTGGGGTCTTGTCGACGAGTGGCCAGATCTCGCCGAGGGCCGCGGCGCTTTCAGCAGCACTCGGTGTCGTCGCAGCACCCGTCGTCGCAGCAACCGGTCCTCATACCGCCACCCCCTCCCTCTCTAGCGCGATGGGTTGAGCCCGAGCTTCCGCCGTCTCATGTCCTCAGACGCCGGCGGGCAGCAGCTCGGCGATGAGGCGCTCGATGCGGCCCTTGATCTCGTCGCGGATCGGGCGGACGGAGTCGACGCCCTTGCCTGCGGGGTCCTCGAGCTCCCAGTCCTCGTACCGCTTGCCGGGGAAGATCGGGCAGGTGTCGCCGCAGCCCATGGTGATGACGACGTCGGAGTCCTTGACCGCTTGGGTGGTCAGGATCTTGGGGGTCTCGTCGCGGATGTCGATGCCCTCCTCAAGCATCGCCTCCACCGCGGCAGGGTTGACCTTCTCTGCGGGCTCGGAGCCGGCCGAGCGGACCTCGATGCGGCCGTTTGAGAGGTGGTTCAGGTAGGCGGCGGCCATCTGGGACCGGCCGGCGTTGTGGACGCAGACGAACAGGACGGAGGGCTTGCTCTCAGGAGTTTCGGGGCTCATGGAAGACCTTTCGATCGGGCGTGGGAGCGGCGCTGAGGGCACTGGCAACGGATGGGCCAGGGGCAGGGGCGGGGAAAAGAAGGCAGACGAGCATGAACCCCAGGGCCCCGCCGATCAGCTGGGCGAGCACGAAGCCTGGGGCGGAGGCCGGGGCGATCCCGGCGAACGTGTCCGTGATGGTGCGGGCAAGGGTCACTGCGGGGTTGGCGAAGCTGGTCGAGCTCGTGAACCAATACGCGGCGGCGATGTAGCCCCCGACGGCGAACGCGACCCGGTCGGCGCGGCCGGAGCGGACCGTGCCGAAGACCACGAGGAGCAGCCCGACCGTGGCCACGATTTCGCCGAGCCACAGGGCCGGCCCCGTTCGGGCGTGTGTGGACAGGGCAGCGGCGTCGAGGCCGAACATCGCGTTCGCGATGACGGTCCCGGCGAGGCCGCCGACGAACTGGGTGACGATCAGAACCGAGGCCGTGCGCCAGTCGAGGAGACCGAGCGCCTTCTCGACGAGGGTCACGACCGGGTTGAACGAGGCCGAGACTGGCTGGAGCGCGATGATCAGAGCCACGAGCGCGGCGCCGGTCGCGATGCTGTTCTCCAGCATCGCCAGCCCAGGGTCGTTCGGGGAGAGCCGGGAGGCCATGATCCCCGAGCCGACCACGGCCATCACGAGGAACGCCGTCCCGGCCAGCTCGGCCAGCGCGCGGCGGGCGAGCAGGCTCACTTCGCTGTCCCGCCGATGAGCGACGCAAGGTTCGCCAAGGCCTCGGTCCGGGCCCGGTAGTAGACCCACACCCCGCGCTTCTCGCGCTCGAGCAGGCCTACCTCGTGAAGCACCTTGAGGTGGTGGCTGATGGTCGGCTGGGAGAGGTCGAACGCGTCGTTCAAATCGCACACGCAGGCCTCACCGCCCTCGTGCGAGGCAACGAGGGACATCAGCCGCAGCCGCACTGGGTCGCCCAAGGCCTTCAGCACGAGCGAGACCTGTTCGGCCACGTCCTGGGACAGGGGCTCCCTCGAGAGTGGAGAACAGCACGCGACCGTCTGCACAGGGGTCAGGCCAAGATCCATAGACACAGATAAATATTCACGCTTGTCGATACGCTAAGGCAAGCGGCGACGCACCTCCGTCCGTTCCTGCACGCGTACACGACGGCACCGTCCTTCCAGTACGCGTACTGGAAGAGACCGCGGGACCGCGCGACGACCGCCCGGAGGGACCGCGCCGCACGCGGCCCGGCCCTACTGCAGGCTCACGAGCTCCGCTTTGCCGTCGGTGAAGAACTCGTCCCCGCTTCCGTTGTGACCCATCTGGGGCGTCGTGAGGGGCACAAGGTGCTCGGGGTACCCGAGGGAACCGATGATGTACGCGCGTTCGGCGTCGACATTGGGGTCGATGTGGTGGGTCGGGATCTTGGCGGCCCCCGCGAATTCGATCCCGTCATCGAAGCTGGCCGTGGCCTCCCAGACGGCTCGCCCGTCCGGCGCCGTGTAGCTTGAGCGCCAGATGCGGATGTGGTGGCGCTGGCGCAGCGTGTTCGACGCGGTGGCCTGCTGGAACGCGATGGCCTCGGGCTCGGAGGCCATGAACGCTGGGGTGACGGGCGCGGTGCGGTATTGGCCGCCCTGGAATCCGACGGCCACGGCACGGAGGGTGTCGGCGAGCGTGGACCGGTCGGCCCGATCCCACCCGCGGCCCTCGAACGCGTGCACGAGCTCGTCTTCGGTCCCGACGAACACGAAGCTGGCCGGCTCCATCCTGTCTCCCGTGAGCGTCTCGCTGTAGACCGGCAGGCGGGAGAGGGAGGCGGTGTCGAGGGAGGGCAGCGCCTGGGTGCGCGGCGGCGCCGGATGATCCTCGGGGTGGACGAGGAACGGCGCGGCGACGAGGGCGAAGGCGATCCCCAGGGCGGGGACGACGGCGAGGAGGCGCCCGGGGGCGACCGGCCGCCGTCGGCCACTGACGATCGGGAAGCGCGCCGCGATCTCAAGGAACCCAACGACGGCCGCGAGCACCGCGGCGCCCAGCAGCATGCTGCCCCACACATCCGTCGCGTAGTGGACGCCGAGGTAGACCCGGCTCAGGCCCACGAGCAGCGCGATCAGAAGATAGACGGCGACCGTGGCCGCCCTCGCGGCCCTCGATCGGAACGTCTTGAACAGCACGTACGCGATGATCCCGTAGGCAACGGTCGCGCGCATGACGTGCCCGCTAGGGAAGCTGGGGCCCGTGTTGACCAGGAGGGCGAGGGACGCGTCCGGGCGCGCCCGGCCCACGATTGGCTTGATCGCGTCGTACAGCCCCTCTTGAAGGAGCACCGTCGCGAGGACCGCTCCGGCGAGGAACCGCTCGCGCTTCCACCACAGGATGATGACGGCCGCAGCGGTGACCAGGACGAGCGTCTCAACGTTCGCGAGCATCGTCGCGGACGCGAAGAACGCGGTCTCCCCGTCTGTGCGGATCGTGGGCATGAGGTTTGCGATGCGCTGGTCCACTTGGGTGAGGGCCCCATGGGCGGCGACCGCGAAGGCGAGGTTGAGGAAGTTGCCCAACGGGATCGCCGTGATGACAATCGTGGCGGTCAGCCAGAGGCCCGTCGGCGTGTCGAGGCGCAGCCGATTCCGAAGCCAGCGCACCCACGGCGAGCCCGTGGTCCTGAACCGCACCACGTACTGGTTCGATTCGAGCCCGACCCACGCGGACGCGCCGAGGGACCTGAGCATGGCGCCCGGCAGCGTGAGGGCGCGGAGGAGGGCGTAGACGAGCACGCCGATGAAGACGACCAAGAGGAAGATCGCGGCAAGGAACAGCGTGGGGGACGCGAACACCGTGAACGTCCTCACCGCGTAGAGGCAGGCCCCCATGAGGATGAGGGCGACGACGGCGAGCACGAGGTGCGCCACCGCTCCGCTGCCCCAGCCGCGCGGGCGCCGCGGCCGATCCATGACATCAGACCCGATCATCGCAATCCTGTCGCACGCGTCGAATCTACTTCCGGCGGAGGGTGGGGACAACGGGACGCAACTCGCTGAGGCGCACATAACCGTCTCTGGGCGACAAGACCGTCCCTTGGAGCGCGTCGCGAGGGACGGTTGTGCTGCTAGCCGACGGTTATGGGATCGTGGGGCGGCCGATCGGTTTGGGGCGGGCCGATGCGAGCCAATCCAGCGACGGCGGCCGCCTACCCCAGGATCGTGTCGACGAGCCGCGCGGCGATGCGCGCCGTGCGGGAGTCGACGTCGTACGTCGGGTTGAGCTCGGCGATGTCCGCATGCAGGAGCTTCCCGCTCGCGGCGATCCGGCGGACGACGGCGACGATCACCTCGAGCGGCACGCCGAGCGCCGCGGGCGCGGACACCCCGGGGGCGACGGCGGCGGGCAGGACGTCGAGGTCGATGGTCAGGTAGACCGCGTCGAGCTCCGCGAGGAAGTCCTCGACGAAGGCCTCGGCTGTCTCGCGCGTCGCGTACTCGTCGAGGAGGTACCGCACGCCGAGCTCGTCGGCGCGGTGGAAGAGGGCGAGCGTGTTGTTGGGGCGGGAGATGCCGACGACGGCGTACTCGAGCGAGCGCCCCTCGGCGGCTTCGGCGCGGGCCATCTGGAGGAACGGAGTGCCGGAGCTCGCCCGTTCCTCGTCGCGCAGGTCGAAATGGGCGTCGAGGTTGAGCACGCCCACGCGGGCGCCCGCGGCGCGCGCCGAGTCCACGACGCCGAGGTAGCTCGCGAACGCCGTCTCGTGCCCGCCGCCGAGCGTCACGGTGAGCGCGCCGGCGTTGAGCAGGGCGGCGACGAGCGCTCCGCAGCGTTCTTGGCCGCCTTCGAGATCGCCCGGCTCGCTCTCGGTGCCGAGTGCCACGACGACGTCTCCCGCGTCGAAGACCGCACGCTCGAGGTGGAAGGCGAGCGGGCCCAGGGCCGCGCGGACGGCGGTCGGTGCCTCTGCCGCCCCGACGCGCCCCTTGTTGCGGCGCACCCCCTCGTCGGAGCGGAAGCCGAGCAGGACGCCCGGGCGGGCGCCGCCGTCGGCCGTCGTCCGTGCGGCTGCGGCCTCCGCAAGTGCCGCGGCGCTGAGCGGGCGCACGGCCTGCCACCATCGCCGGTGCTCCGGGGTGTCGCCATCGTGGCGTCCCGACCAGGCCTGCGGGAGGACGTCGGCCAATGCGGGATCGGACAATTCTGGACCGGCACCGACCTCGGCGGGAGTGGACACTTCGCTCATGAATTCAGGACATCGCACGCCACGCCTCCTGCGCCAGTGTCTGGCGCAAGAGATGTCCGGCTTCCCGGACTCAGCATGCCTGGCCGAGGCCCCACAGGCCCGCGGGGCCCGCGGCGTCGGCAATCACGGCGAGGGCGGTCTGGAAGCGCACGCGGTCCTCGGGGGCGAGGGGCGCGACGAGCTCGCGGAGCTCATGGGTCACCTCGGAATGGAACGCCCGAGCGGACTGCCGCCCGGATTCCGTGAGCGCGACGCGGACGGCCCGCCGGTCGCCGTCGACCCGGACCCGTTCGGCGAGGCCGCGTCGCTCGGCGCGATCGACGAGGCCTGTGAGCGCGGCCTTTTCGACGCCGAAACCGCGGGCGAGATCGGCCATGCCACGCGGGCCTTCGGCCAGAACGCACAGGAGACGGGCCTGCGCGGGGGTGAGCTCGAGCCGATCCGCGACGCGCGCGAATGCCGCCTGCACGAGGCCCGAGAGCTGGACGAGGCCCTGCGCCGCGTCGGGTACCTGACGTGTCACCGTTCGGCCTTGCGTGCTCGCCTCCATCCGAGTATCGTACGCAATCTAGATAGTTAATGCCACATACCATATAGGTCACGCAGTATGAGCCACGAACCCACTCGGGGGGTCGCATGACGCGCATCGGCATTATCCTCGGCAGCACCAGGCCGCATCGGAACGGCGAGCAGGTCGCCAAGTGGCTCTTCGAGGCGGCGTCCCGGCGGACCGACGCCACTTTCGAGCTCGTCGACCTGAGAGACCATCCGCTCCCGCTCCTCGATGAACCGCTTCCGCCGTCGCTCGGCCGGTACGAGAACGAGCACACGCGACGCTGGGCCGAGAAGATTGCCTCCTTCGACGGCTTCGTCATCGTCACGCCCGAGTACAACCACAGCACCTCGGCCGTGCTCAAGAACGCAATCGACTACCTCTACGCCGAATGGAACAACAAGGCCGTGGGCTTTGCCTCGTACGGATCGGCCGGAGGCGTCCGCGCCGTCGAGCATCTGCGGCTCATGGCGGGCGAGCTGCAGATGGCGGACGTCCGCGCCCAGGTGATTCTCCCCTTCGCAACGTCGTTCGAGAATCGCCGCTCGTTCAAGCCCGACGACTTCGCGCGCCGGAGCCTCGACGTCATGCTCGATCAGGTCATCGCCTGGAGCGAGGCCCTCGCGCCGCTCCGGAAGAGGGCCAGCGCCGCGGCGTGAATCCGCCGGAAGCGTGAGTGAAGAACGGGAGCATGGTCAGCGCTTCACCTTGCGGCGCGATGCCCGACCGGTGATCGTTCTGCCACACAATTGGTGTGGCCGAAAACTGTCTGGGCGCGGGAGAACAACGTGGAGAAGCTGCTGGACGTGCTGCTGCTGGGAAGGCTCCACTTCCACGAGCTGAACCTGACCGGCAGAGTGCTCATGAGCCAGCTTCCGCTGAATCTCACGATGCTCCTGGTGTGCGCCATCGTGGCCGTGGCCGATCCGCGGAAGTTCCGTGATCCCTCGTTCCTCGCGGCCCAGGCGCTCGCGGTCGGTCTCTTCGCCCTGTGCGCGGTCATCCCGTGGCGCAGGCTCCCGTACGGGGCGTTCCTCGTGATCCCGTTTCTCGACTTCATCCCCGTGAGCCTGGTGCGGTCCTCCGCATCAGACGCACTCTCCGGCCTCGGGCTGCTCGCCGTGTTTCCTGTGCTGTGGGTCGCGGGCTCGGGCTATCGGGCGCGACTCATGGTGCTCTTGGGCGGCGTCGCCTCTCTGGTCATGGTCTGGGAACCGCTTTTCGCGGCGGGCACGCTTGATCTGCGCCTGCTCGTGGGTCAGCTCGTGACGCCCATCATGATGCTGGCCGTCGGCATCGGGGCCTCCGTGATGACGGTCAGCGGCATGACCCAGCAGTCGCGCGTCGAGGAGCTCCTCGACCGCAGCGAGACCCGGGAACACCTCTTGGACACCGTTCTTGAGACGGTCGATGTCGGGGTCATCGTGCTCGACGCTCAAGGCAAGGGCATGTTCGCGAACTCCAAGCAGATCGAGGTGTACGCCGCGGCCATGCCGGCGGACGGGGTCACGGCAGATCGTGAATCCGAGATGCTGATCTACCGCGAAGGCTCCGAGGCTCCTCTGCCGCCGGAGCAGTGGGCCCTCGAACGCGCCCTTGCGGGCGAGGAGGTCGAGCGTGAGCTGTACCGCCTCGGCGCCGGCCCGGCGGCGCGCACCGTCTCGGTCACGGTCCGCGGATTCGTTGACGCGGCCGGCGAGCGCGCGGGGACCGTCGTCGCCTCCTCTGACGTGACCGACGTCGTAGCCGCGGTCCGGGCGAGGGACAGGTTTCTCTCGATCATGTCGCACGAGTTCCGGACACCGATTGCGAACATCATGGGCTACGCCGAGATGGTCCAGGACGACCCCCTGCTGAGCCCGACTTCCCGCGCGGACCTCGAGGTAATATCGCGCAACGCCCAGCACGTGAACCAGATGGTGGACGACATTCTCGAGGCCGCATCCGGAAGGGACTCGACAGAGATCCGCCTCCCGCTCGATCTGGCCGAGCTCGTCCGCGAGGCCGGTGGCTCCTCCAGCGCCGAAGCCAAACGCCGGGGGATCCGGCTGAGCGTGGAGACGGACGGCGCGCTCCCCATCCTGGGCGACCGCACCGGACTCGTGCGGATCCTCGACAACTTGGTTTCCAATGCGCTCAAGTACTCTGGCTCGGGCACGGAGATCGCGCTCCGCGCGTCGCGCGACGGCGAGTGGGCAGTGTGCGCGGTCGAGGACCACGGCATGGGTATCGCCTCCGAAGATCTCGATCGAATCTTCACGCGCTTCGGCCGCAGCGCGAGCGTTATCGGCACCGGAATCCCAGGAACCGGCCTCGGCCTCGCACTCGCGAGGGAGGTTGCCGAGAAGCACGGCGGCACGATCGAGTGCACGAGCGAGGTCGGCGTCGGAAGCACGTTTACGGTGCGGCTCCCGCTGAGAGGGGAGTAACGCCTGTAGCCCTGGGCAGTCCCTCAGACTTCGAACGACGGCGGGAGGGAACCCGCCGTCGTCGGGCCGGCTCAGTGCGGGGTCAGCAGCCGTGGGTCTGGGTGAGAGCGGCCCCGATCCACGACCCGACCCGGGCCTGGACAGTGAGGGTGTAGATACGGTTGCCGGCGCTCGCGGAACTCTGGGCGAGGACCACGGTGGTCAGGGTGGTCGTGGTCGAACTGCTGGTTCCGTCAGGGGCGGTGAGCGTGAACGTGTAGGCGGTTGCCCGGGGGACTGTGCTGTAGCTGAGGACGGTGACTGTGGCCAGTTTGCCGTTTGACGCGCAGACGTAGGACGCATTGACGCTCGCCGGCGCCGGAATGGAGTAGGTGGAGGCCGTCAGTGCGGCAGCGCCCGCGGCCGCGAAGCTAGCCTGGGCGGTGGCGGGGGCCATGAGGAGCAGGGCGGCGGCGACCACCGGTGCGATCGCATGAATGGGGCCGCGGCATGCGCGGGCCGTCGCGTTCAGCCGCTCGGCCCAGGGGGCTGCGTGACGTGCCATCCGCCCTCCTTCCGGCGTGCTTCGCTCGTGTCGTCGTTCCATGCTCTCAGCGTGGTCTCAAGCCCAACCGCCGCGGAAGTTCAAGGTTTCCTCAACTGCCTGGGTCGGCGGCGTGCGGTAGACGTGAAAAACGGAGTGCTGTCTGAAAGACTTGCCGACCATGGACGAGAGTTCGCCGGATCGCCGGGCCGTCGTCGTCGAAGACGACGCTGACATGCGCATGCTCCTCGTGCGGACACTGCAGCGGCACGGATTCGATGTGGCTGAGGCCGGCACGGGGGCCGACGGCCTGCGCCTTGCGCGCGCGCACGTTCCCGACCTCGTGACCCTCGATTTGAACCTTCCCGACCTGGATGGAACCGAAGTGTGCCGTCGCCTCAGGGAGTTTTCGAACGCGTACGTGGTCATGATCACCGGGCGGGCGGATGAGATCGATGAGCTGACCGGCCTGCAGATCGGTGCGGACGACTACATCAGCAAGCCGTTCAGCCCCCGGACTGTTCAAGCCCGGATTGAGGCGATGTTCCGGCGCCCTCGCCCCGGAATGCCGCAATCGATGCCTGGTTCGCCTGCCGCCCCCGACGCGGCTCCTGGAGCTCGGGCCGACGTCGCGAGTCCCGCAAACCCCACGATCCCGGCCGGCGCCGGGGTCCCGGACGGCCGGCCGATCGTCCACGGCTCCCTCGTGGTCGACGTCGACGCCCGTCTGGTGACCCTCGACGGGCAGGAACTGACCCTGACCCGAACCGAGTTCGACCTTCTCGCCCTCATGATCGGATCGCCGCGGCGCGTGTGGACCCGCGAGATGCTGCTCCGTTCCGTCTGGGGCGATGGATGGGCCACCGACGAGCATCTGGTCGAGGTCCACGTGGGAAATCTGCGCCGCAAACTCGGGGACCGCGGCAAGAATCCGCGATTCATCCGCACCGTGAGGGGCGTCGGGTACGGATTCGTCACACCCTGAGCTGCGCCGGGACCCCGAGGCCGATCGCGGCCCTCAGCTGCGGCCCAAGAGCTTGTGAAGCGCGTGGGCAACGGCCTCGGCGTCGCGGCCTAGCAGGGGAATCAAGGCGCGCGCATCGGAAAGGTGGCCTGCCCGGATCTCTTGATCCGCATGGCGTGCCTCGTGCTCAAGCTGCAGGGCACCCACCGTGCCGGCCGAAGCTGCGAGGCTCACGAGCGCTACGTGGGCGGCTTCCGCCTGCCCTGCCTCGACGGACTTGGCGACCACTCCGATCCGGTGCGGGAGCAGCTGGAGGAACGTGGCAGCGAAGTCGAGGGCATCGGACCGGGAGTCGAGTTCTGCGGCGAGTTCGTTCAGTCGAGCGTGGTCGAGGATGGGCAGCGCGTCAGCCGTCACGGTCATTTCCCCCTCCCCGAATGGCCTTCGTGCGCTCGCGTTCCGGGGTTCCGGTCCTCTCGGGCCGCCCGGGCGGCCGGACGGCGCCAGATGGACACCAGCAGCATAGCGACCAAGAGGGACGGCGCCCCGAAGGTCAGGGCCGAGCCGACGGCAGGGGAGCGCACGACCCGGATCGCGTCGCCCAGGTGCGGGACGACGGCGGCGGCGGTGTAGACGGTGTTGTCCGTAATGACCGCCGTCCACGGGTCCGGCCCGTTGTTCGCGTCGCCCTTGGTCGTGATGATCGTGGACCCGGCCGCCTCGCGGGTGACAGTTGCGATGCGGTGGGTCTCGACGCGCTGGTCCTGTACGGGGATCTGGTACGTGATGATGTCTCCGACCTTGAGGGCCGACGTCGGGGTCTTGACGCTGACCACCACGTCCCCCGGGTTGATGAGCGGCGCCATCGATCCGGTGAGCATCGTCGACGTCTGGTAGTCCAGGAACCTGGGGCCGACGGCGAGGAACAGGAAGGCCGCCGCCGCCGCGGCCAGCACGAGCCCGATCGCCGTTCGGGCCAAGAACCGGGCGGCCCTCTTCAGGCCCGCCCCGCCCCGCGTTTCGCGCTCGACGGCAGGTGGGGCCGCGAGCGCGGTCGCGGCATCGAGGGTGGTGCTCATGGCCGGCCTTTCCTGATGGCGGACGGGGCGGGTGGGGGGTCCTGCGGTTACTGGTTCGTGCCGCTGCGCTGGGTGCCCGTGAAGGAGAAGTTCACGGTGCTCGTGATGCCCTGGAAGGTGTTGTCGGCGGTGGATGGGAGGGTCAGCGTGACGCGGAGGTTGTCGGCGTGGCCGGCCGTGTCGGACGCGAGGTTGGAGAGGTTCAGGTTGGAGCCGATGACTGCGTGGGTGGCCAGCACCGACGAGGTAGTTCCCGAGCAGGTGTAGGTGTAGGCGGGAGCCGTGCCGGCCTCGGTCCAGGGCACTGAGCACGAGTCGATGACCATTTGGAGGCCATTGGTGGCGTCGGTGTCGAGCTTGGAGGAGGTGGTGGCCGTCGTGGTGAGGGTCGCCCCGGCGAGGTTTTGGCTGCCCGTGTTGGACAGGGTCACAGCACGCTGGATGGTGTCTCCGGGGACGATCCCGGAAGCGGAGACTGTGAGGCGGTTGTTGGCTGTGCCCGTGGCGCCGAGGCCGACGACGACCGTGCCGGAGGAGACCGTCGTCGAGGCGCTCGTGGTGGAGGTGAAGGCGCCGTACGTGCCCAGGCCGGCGACGCTCGCGGCGGCGCCGACGAGGGCGGCCGAGGCCAGGAGCTTCCCGGAGGTGGAGTTGAGGCTGAGACCCATTTTCGTGTCCTCTGTTCGAGCCGGGGCCCGCCCGGACTAAGTCGTTGGCGCCAGACCCCAGCGGCTGGCAAGAACAACTCTCCAGCCCGGGCCTCAAGGCCACCGCCCGTCAACCGACAAGAAAACCTCAAGTTCTGTTCAAGGCCCGAGGCAGGGGCTACCCGCTCCGGACGCATGGCCGGATCTCGCCTCAAGCTCTTGCCAAGAGCACCATCCATACCTAGATTGTCTAGGTATGGGACGAAGTGCAGTCAACGGACAGCTGGATCTCCTGCTCCTCGCATCGCTGGGCGCGGGCGAGGCGCACGGCTACGCGCTCATCGCGCGCATCCACGAACGCAGCGGCGCGCGGCTCGAGCTCCAGGAGGGCTCGGTCTACCCCGCGCTCCACAAGCTCGAGGCCACAGGGTGCGTCGCAAGCCGGTGGGCGGACGACGACGCCGGCCGTCGGCGCGTCTACACCCTCACGAGGGCGGGGGAGACAGAGCTCGCGCGGCGGGCAGAGGAATGGAACGGCTTCGCGGCGGCGGTCCGCGGCGTCCTCGGAGCGGCGTCGTGAGCGGCGCGCCGGAGCAGCGGGAGCCGGAGGGCCCCATCGACGCGTATCTCGACGAGCTCCTCACCACCGCGCGCGACGCCGAACCCTCCTCTCTCCGGAGGCTGCTCGCCGAGACGGAGGCCCATCTGCGCGAGTGTGCGGGACGCCTGCGGGCCCAGGGCCTCAGCCCCGAGGAGGCCGAACGCGAGGCCGTGCGACGCTTCGGTCCCGTGTCCACGGTCGCCAGGGCCCTCCGGCCCCCGCTCTCGGCCCTCGGGCGGCTCCCGCTCAGCGCCTTCGTGCGCCCCGCCGTCGGACTCGCTGCGGTCGGCGCGATCGCCGTCGGCCTGAGCGGGGCGATCTCCGAGCTGTTCGGCCGATGGTGGGGCGCGGGGTTCGTGTCCGGGGACCTTCCGGGCGTCGCTTACACGGCCGCCCGCTGCGCCGTCCTCCAGACGCCGTACCCGGGCCTCGACTGCGCCCAGGCCGCCGCCGAGCATCACTGGGGCGAGGTCGTCGAATACCGCGTCGCCCTCGGGGTGCTCGGCCTCGTGCTGCTCGTCGTGTGGCGGTTCCTCCCTCGGGAGGCCCTGCTCCCGGGCGGCCTCGTCCCGGCACTTGCCGCCGCGGCCTTCCTGCTCGGCGCTGCGGCGACGGGCTTCCAGGCCCTCAATGCCGCTGTCCAGGGTTGGCAGGGCGCGGGCGCGTGGCTGAGCGCCGTCGTCGTCGCCCTGCCGCTCGCCGTGGTCTTCGGGATTGCCGCCCTGCGCGGCCTGCGGGTCAGGCCTCCGGTCTCCCCCTGAATTTGCCTGCCTGCCTTTCCACGGGAGATTTTCAATCGCTGAAAAGTTTCATTTCAGATATTGCACATCGCGTGAAACCGGACGAAGGATGTAGCCATCTTCCGGCGGCAGGGCCCGGTCTCATGGATGGGGATGATTCTCGTGGAAAGCGCAGAGCACGCATGGATTGGCGATCACATCACCCTGAAACTCGAGGGGGGTGCCAAGTCGGCCGCGGACACGCCGCTTCCCGTCGGCACCGGCACGCTGACTTATGGGCAATGCATCGCCCTCGGCGGTGACTTTTACGGCGTCGTCGGCAGTCCGATCAGCACCTCCGCGGATCCACGGGCCGCCTTCGCAGCGGCGTTTCAGACCCTGGTCCAAGGATGGGATCAGATCCCCGGGATTCTGTCGATCATGCAGGAGGAGATCGACGCCGTCGCGGCGGCCCAGAACGACGGCCGGGACCCATCAATGGCGTATGCCCAGCTCGGAGATTCGCTGTCAAAGCGGTGGAACCGCGCAACCGGGGGTGGCAGCGAGGCATTCGACCTCGTGCCGATGGGGCGTTATCTCAAGCTCGCGGCCGAGAATTGGGACCATTTTGCGCCGTTTGCCGTGAAGGCCTACGAGGCGGGCCACGCCGCGGCGATGGATACAGCGGCGGGCGGAGACCTCGAGGGGGCCTATGCGATGAACGCCTTCGCCGACCACTTCTTGACGGACCTGTTCTCCGCGGGCCATGTGCGTGCCCCGCGCAAGGAACTTCACGATCAGGTGACCACGCCCATGCCGGGGTTCAGCGGAACCCTCGGGAGCCTGCTCGCGCGCTGCATGCACGACGAGGACTCGAGTCACGGCCTCAAGGTGACGAACAAGATGGGAACGTCGTGGACGGCGTACGGCGACAAGCGCCTCCTCGACTTCGTCAGCGCGCAGAACCGCGACGTCGTGGTGGCGGCTGTCCAGCAGTCGGCCGATGAAGTCTGGTCCGCGTACCAGAAGACGGGCGAGAGCGCGGGGAGAGCGTTGGACTTCGTCCCTCGGTTCGACCTGCTGGTCGCGGACCCGACGAGCCGCGACAACTCGTCGCCGCTCTTCACGATGCAGAACGACGTCGTGGCGCGCCGGAACAACGTGGCCGACCGGGCGGATTACAGCTGGACCACCGATTGGTGGGGCTGGAGCACGTTCGCCTTGCTCATGGAGACGCACGACTACGAGACGGCCAAGGTCTACAACAACGTCACGGGCGACTTCCTCGGATGGCTTGGCTGCAGCTCCGGCAACTATGTGACCGTGGAGAAGGACGAGGCGAACGCCTCGAAGGTCGCGTGGCATTTCGACGGCAAGAACCTGTACCTGCGTACGGAGACGAGCGGGGGCGACAGGTTCCTCGGGCTGAGCGATCGCAGCTATGCCGGCTGGGGGCTCAACGTTCCGACCGGCTGGTGGAACCCCGTCGTGTACGCCAGGGACATGACAATCGGGCTCGCCGAAAGCCCCCGCCGGATCCTCTACCTGTATGACGGCCAGTGGGTGTGCTGGTCCGACGAGAACTCCGAACCCCAGGACGTCATCCGGGTTGACCTCCCGCTGACGAAGCCCTAGCGGGTGCGTTGCGCCACAATTCACGCTGGAAACGCCGCCTTGGGTGCCAAATTGGCCCCGAGTTGTGGCGAATTGGTCCTCGACTACAGCCCGAGCGCCTGCTCGACCGGGCCGAGGGCGAAGAACAGGAGGAACGCGGCCGCGACCGCCCACATGAGCGGGTGGACCTCCTTGGCCCGCCCTTGGAACAGCCGCACGATCACGTAGCTCACGAAGCCGGCGCCGAGGCCGTTCGCGATCGAGTACGTGAACGGCATGAGCCCGATCGTGAGGAACGCCGGGATCGCGATGCCGACGTCCTTCCAATCGATCTTCGCGACCTGCTGGAACATGAGGAATCCGACGACGACGAGCGCGGGCGCGACGGCCTCGAACGGCACGAGGTTGATCAGGGGCGTGAGGAACATCGCGAGCAGGAGCATGATGCCCGTGACGATGGACGCGAGTCCCGTGCGGGCTCCCTCGCCGATGCCCGCGCCGGACTCGACGAAGATCTGGTTCGACGAGACGGACGAGCCGCCGCCCGCGATCGCCCCGAACGCGTCCACGAGGAGCACGCGGTCCACGTTCGGGATGTTGCCCTGGGCGTCGATGTTCCCGGCTTCCCGAGCCAACCCGACCATCGTGCCCATGGCGTCGAAGAAGATGCTCAGGAGGATCACGAACGCCATGAGCACGGCCGCGAGCGCGCCGAGGTGGGCGAACGCCCCGACGGGGTTGGCCTGCCCGAGGAGGCTCAGATCGACGGGCCGCACGCTCCCGAGCCCCGGCACCACGAGCGACCAGCCGGCCGGGTTGGGCTTCTGGCCCGGCACGAAGGACGGGCCGATGTGGAAGACGAGCTCGACCACGTTCGCGAGGATCGTCGCGCCGATGATGCCGATGAGGATCGCACCGCGCACGCGACGGACCATGAGCGCGATCGTCAGAATGAGTCCGACGACGAAGACGAGCGACGGCCAGCCGATGAGCCGGCCGTCGATCCCGAGGCTCAGAGGCACGCTCGTGCCCGCGGCGTCGGGGATGCGGCGGACGAAGCCGGCATTGACGAGGCCGATGAGTGTGATGAAGATGCCGATCCCGACCACGATGGCCGTCTTGAGACCCTCCGGCACCGCGTTGAAGACGGCGGTGCGGAAGCCCGTGAGGACGAGCAGGAACATGACCGCGCCAGCCACGAGCACGAGGCCCATCATGTCCGGCCACGTCACGCCGGGGTGGGTGGCGATGGTCACGGCGACGAACGCGTTGACGCCGAGCCCGGTCGCGAGCGCGAACGGGTGCTTGGCCCACACACCCATGATGATCGTGAGAACGCCCGCCACGAGGGCCGTCGCGGCCGCGACGCGCGGGATGCCGAGCGTGTTGCCCGCCGAGTCGGCGCCCGAGAGGATGAGCGGGTTGAGCACGACGATGTAGCTCATCGCGAAGAACGTCGCGAGGCCGCCGCGGATTTCGCGGGCAACGCTCGACCCCCGCTCCGAGATCTTGAAATAGCGGTCGACGGCGGTCGTCGATACCGTGGTGCTCGCCATGGGATCCCCTTGGGCTCGAACAGGATTTTCGTGCCCATGGTAGTGCCGGCTTTGTCTCGGGTCGCCGGGAACCTCGGTTAATGTGATCCAAGACTCTCCCGGCACTGCCACGGAAGGAAGCCCTGTGCCGCCATCTCTGGGCCGTCTCGCCCGATCCGCGTTCCGCGCACGACTGGCCCTCGCGTTAGCCGTCGCGTGCCTTGCCGCACCCCTCGCCCTCTTGGCCCCGGCGGGCGGCGCGGTCGCCTTCCCGGGGGCACCGCCGTCGTCGTTCGCAGCGGCGAGCCAGACAGCGGCAAGCCCCACCACGGCGAGCCCGCAGGCCCCGCAGCCTGGCCCCGTCATCGGGAGCGCCTCCCCGGGCCCCGTCGAGACCCCGCCGGCCGCCCCACAGGCGCCGGGCGAGCCGTTTCCGTGGGCGTTCGTGGTTTTCGGGGTGCTCGGCGTCGCGCTGCTTGTCGTGTGGGCCGTGCTCACGCGCCGCGACCGGGGCAGCCAGTAGCGATCCGCCCGCGTTGCGCCGTCAGCTCCGCGGGGTGCGAACCAACGAGAGGCGACGGCGCAAAGTCAGGCGAGCTGAAGAGGGGCCGTGAAAGGACCGGTGGACGGTCCGGGCTCGGGCATCGTCGCCCGCGCCACGGCCTTGCCGACGGACTTTGCCTGCCGCAGCAACTCGCGCGCGGAGGGCGAGGAGAGCTCGGTGACTCCGATGAGGTAGAGCCCGATCCCGGCGAGATCCTCCATGAGCTTCTCGCCGAGGGAGAAGCCGAGGTCTGCAAGGAAGCGCCGGAGCTGGTTGTGCGCGCAGCGCGTCAGGATGACCGCGTCCGTGAGGATGACGCCGCGTTCGGTCCGAACGGCCCAGCGAAGGGGCCCCGCCGATCCGGGCTGCTCGACGAGGGCGAGATGCTGTGCGCGCACCCTTCCACGCACGTCGAGGCCCTGGCTCGCGGCGTGCTTGCGCAGATGCCGCATGACCTCGAGGTACTCGGCCGATTCCGCGGAGGCGAGGTCGGCGACGCGCAACGCGGTCGTCGCGGTGCTCGGGGACCCCGATTCGAGTCCGTCCACCGTGACGACGTCGACGCCGCGGCGGCTCAGCTCGACTGCCACAGCCAGTCCGGACAGCCCCGTCCCGATCACGACCGCGCTCGTGGACTCCGATGTGCTCGGGGGCGGCGGCGTGGACAAGGCCCTGCTCCTTCGGGTGGTCTGTACGTGCTGTGCACCAGCCCCCCACAGGCACCCTCGGAACACTACCCGCATTCTCGGCGCATCGGTAGGCCCCTTCGCACGGGGTATGATGCGCCCTTTCACCGCCCGCGAGGGACTCCCCGATGCCGGGTCTGCGGCGCTGCGCGGCCCGCCGTCGCAGAAGCTTGACCCTCCTTGCAAACGGACCACCATTGTCAGTGAGGGGCCCGTTGGGGCTCGCACCGGAGTCGAGGAGGATGCCATGGCAGACGAGACCGTTCGCGGGAACGGCCACGGGCTGGGCGATGATGTGGAACTGCCCACCGGGATCGTGGTCGGCGTCGACGGTTCGGAGCATGGCCGCTGTGCCCTCATCTGGGCCGCGAGGGAGGCGCAGCGGCGCCACCGCCCGCTGCATGTCGTGACGGCGTACAGCGTGCCGATCTTCGCGGCTTCGGGCCTCGATGGCGGCTATTCGACAATTGACGACGCCGTCATCCAGGATGGCGCGCGGGCCGTCCTCAAAGAGGCGCTCGACTCGGTCGAGGGCTTCGACGACGTCGAAATCACCTCCTCGGTCGAGAGCGGGGACGCAGCTGGAGTCCTGCTCCAATTCTCCGAGGCCGCCGAGCTGCTCGTTTTCGGGACCCGCGGCCGTGGCGGCTTCGTGGGTCGCCTTCTCGGCTCAGTGAGCAGCGCCCTGCCCGCCCACGCGAAGTGCACGACCGTCACGGTGCCCCTCCGCTTCGCCGAACGCCTCGGCGAGAAGGTCGAGGACAGGCGGCTCCGCGAGCAGCGCGCGCAGGAAGCGCCGCGGGAGATCGAGCGCGTCGTCGCCGTCGGCGTCGACGGCTCGGAGCAGGCGCGTGTCGCGGTCCTCGTGGCGGCCGAGGAGGCCATGCTGCTCGGGGTTCCGCTGCGGGTCATCTGCGCCGTTCCCCAGTTCAGCGGGAGCCTCGCGTGGGTGCCTGCGCCCGTGGACCGCGATCAGCTCTTCAAGGACATTCAGGCGCAGCTCAAGGCCGGCACGGCGTGGCTCCAGAGCCATTTCCCGGATCTCGAGGTGCAGACGAGCCTCGTCGACGGCGCTCCGGTGGACGTGCTCGTCGAGGCGAGCCGCGCCGTCGAGCTCCTCGTCCTTGGCACGCGCGGCCACGGAGGTTTCGCCGGGATGCTCCTCGGCTCGACGACGGACGGTGCCTTGCACCACGCCAAGGGCCCGGTGATGGTCGTCCCGGATCACGACGACGAGCGGCTCGCCGATCGTCCGAAGTTCGGGCCGATGCTCGCCCCGTAGCCGTTCAGGGGTCACCTCCCGCGGGTGCGCGCCCGTTCAGGGGTCACCTCGCGCGGGTGCGCGCCCGTTCAGGGGTCACGTCCCGCGGGTGCGCGCCCGTTCAGGGGTCACCTCGCGCGGGTGCGCGCCCGTTCAGGGGTCACGTCCCGCGGGTGCGCGCCCGCTTCTCCCGTTCAGGGGTCAGCTCCTGCGGGTGTTCCACCCGCAGGAGCTGACCCCTGAACTAGGGGGGCCTAGTACCTCGCGACCGTCGGCCACACGTCGGACATCCATGCGATCGGCGTGACTGCGATGCCGTCCGAAGGGTTGAGCGCGTTCACGATCTTCCCACCGCCGATGTAGATGCCCACGTGGTAGAAGTAGCCCGCGTTGCCGAAGACGACGAGGTCGCCTGGCTGCGCCTGGCTGAGCGGGACGTGGACGGGTGCCTGGGTGTACTGGGCCGTCGCGGTGCGCGGGACCCAGATCCCCGCGGCGCTGAACGAATACCAGACGAGCCCCGAGCAGTCGAAGCCGCTCGGGCCCGTGCCGCCCCATTGGTAGTAGTTCGGCGGGCCGACCTTCGACATCGCGGTGTTGATCGCCCCCTGGATGCCCGAGCCCGACGGCGCAGGCGGCGCGGGTGCAGGCGGCGCCGGGGCTGGCTCTGGTGCGGGTGCGGGCGGAGGCGGGGGAGCCGGTGCCGGGGCCGCGGCCGGGGGAGGTGCCGGGGCTGGCGGAGGCGTCGTGATCGGCGTCGGGTTCCCGTTCGACGCCGGCAGGACGGGCGACGACGACGCCGTCCCCGCGGACGATGCCTGCCCGCCAACCGGCGGGACGCTCGACGTTCCCGATCCGGCATTGGGCAGAGGGGCGCTCGCGGCGGGCTGCTGGGCGGGTGCCGCGTTCGAGACCGACGCGAGGATCGCCGCGAACTGCTGCTGCTGCCGCTGCTGCTCGAGGCCTGTGACGCGCTGCTGCTCGAGCTCGACGCTCGTGTTCCGCAGTGTCGCGAGCTGGCCCACGAGGGTTGTGCGCTGTGCTGCGGCCTGCACGACGGTCTGCCGGTAGGAGGTGTTCGCGGAGTCCGCCGCCGACTTCGCCTGCTCGGCGGCCTTGGCGGCGTCGTCCGCGGCCTGCGCCGCCTGGTCAGCCTGCTCGCGAAGCTGCTTCGACACCTCGGCGGCCCGCTGCGCGGAGCTGAATGCCGCTGCCCGCTGCGCGTTGATCGATTCGAGCGCCGCGGCGCGGTCGAGCACCGTGCCCGCGTCGTCCGCGACGAAGGCCTGGACGCTCGGGTTGAGGCCGCCGCTGCGGTAGAGCTCGGCCGCGACGATGCCGACCTGCTTGCGCGCCGCGGCGTCGGCCGTGGCCGCCGCGTCCGCGCGGGACCGGGCATTCGCGGCATCGGTGCGGCGCCCGTCGAGGGTGACGAGGGCCATGCTGTAGGCGTCGTTCGCGCGCATTGCGGCGACGGTGCTCCGGGCGAGGGCGTCCTGCGCGGTGCCGATGAGGTTCTCGACGTGGCTCACTTCGGCGGCGGTGGAGTCCGCATTCGCCTTCGCGGCGTTGATCTCCTCGGGAGTCGGAATCGTCGGCGGTTCGGCCGTCGCGGGCGCCGCAGCCAACGTCAGCGCGAGCCCAGCAGCCGCGCAGATTGCGCCGACCGTTCTCGCAGCCGACGTCAGATTCCTGTCCATGCGCACACCTCGTAGCCTCTCGGTCCCCCGCCGAGGCTACGGCGCTAGTGTCACAATTGCAACACTAGTCACAGACGTAGCATAAACAACAGCAGTGTCATTCCGTGGGATGTGAGTTTCGTCGCGGCGTGTCGCCCAACGCGTGGCCGCCTCCCGCCCAACGCGTGGCCGCCTCCCGCCCAACGCGTGGCCGCCTCCCGCCGAACCCATGGCCAGCTCCCGCCCTGTCCGGGGAAGGCCGTGATCATCCCCAGCCGAGATCGTGGAGCCGAGCGTCGTCGATGCCGAAATGGTGGGCGATCTCGTGGACCACGGTGACGAGGATCTCGTGCACGACCTCCTCGCGGCTCGAGCACATGTCGAGGATCGGCTCGCGGAAGATCGTGATGCGGTCGGGCAGGGAGCCCGCCGCGTACCACTGGTCGCGCTCGGTGAGCGGGGTGCCCTCGTAGAGCCCCAGGAGCACGGTGTCCGGATCGTCATGGGGCCCCGGAACGTAGCGGTCCTCGATGAACACGGCGACGTTGTCCATGTGCTTCGAGAGACGGCGCGGGATACGGTCGAGGGCGGCGTCGACGGCCTCCTCGAATTCGTCCTCAGTCATCCACGCCTCGCCCATGGCCACACTCTAGGCGGCACCCCGCCGTCGTGCGATGTGGAGCGGACGACGGCGGGGCCGCACCCGCGATTTGTGGGCGGCGGCACGCGCACCGTATAGTTTTCTGCGTCCACTTCGACTGGGAAGCCCCGCAAGGGGAGTCCCGTGAGGTTCTCAGGCCCCCATCGTCTAGCGGCCTAGGACACCGCCCTTTCACGGCGGCGGCACGGGTTCGAATCCCGTTGGGGGTACACAGGATCTGGTTTTGAGCAGTCCAGCGAGTCTGGTAGGATTTAGATCTTGTGAGCGGGGGCAAACCCCGGACACACCAAGGCCCTGTAGCGCAGTTGGTTAGCGCGCCGCCCTGTCACGGCGGAGGTCGCGGGTTCAAGTCCCGTCAGGGTCGCTTCGGCGACATGGCCCCGGTCAAGTCGCCTTCGGTGACGAGTCACCGGGGCTCTGTAGCTCAGTTGGTAGAGCGTTCGACTGAAAATCGAAAGGTCACCGGATCGACGCCGGTCGGAGCCACAGCTGAAACCCCGCACCACGAGGTGCGGGGTTTCGTGTTTCCCGGGTCAGGGGCCGGTTTCTCTTGGGACACCGCCCCTCCACGGTCGGGCTACGCGGGCCGGTCCCGGTTCAGGACCGAGGAGAGGTCGTAGCTGACGGGTTCCTCGAGCTGGTCATAGGTACACGACTCCGGCGAGCGGTCCTCGCGCCATCGGACCCATTGCGCGGTGTGGCGGAACCGCTCGCCCTCCATGTGGTCGTACTTGACCTCGATGACGCGCTCCGGCCGCAGCGGGGTGAACGAGAGGTCCTTGTTTGCGTTCCAGCGCGAGTGCGCCGCCGCCGTAGGGGTGCGCGGTGCCGACTGGTCGCGGTTGTCCGGCAGCACCTCGACGGGCTGCGCCCACGCCCAGGGGTGCCCGTCGAACGTGGTCACGAGCGGCTGCAGCTCCTCGAACAGCTCCTTGCGGCGGGCCACAGGAAACGCCCCGATCACGCCCACAGAGTTGAGCCGGCCCCGGGCGTCGTACAGGCCCAGGAGCAGGGATCCGATGGCGTCGGGCTCGTCCTTGTAGAGCCGGTACCCGGCGAGGACGCAGTCGGCCGTCCGCTCGTGCTTGAGCTTGGACATGACCCGCTTGTCCTCGGCGTAGAGCTCCCCGAGGGGCTTGGCGATGACGCCGTCCAGGCCGGCGCCCTCGAAGGTGCTGAACCACTCCAGCGCGAGGGCGGGGTCCTTGGTCGCCTGAGTGAGGTAGACCGGGGGCTTGGCGTCCTTGAGTGCGTCCTCAAGGGCCGCGCGCCGCTCGCGGAACGGACGCTCCACGTAGTTGGTCTGGCCCAGGGCGAGCAGGTCGAAGGCCACGAAGCTCGCTGGCGTTGCGGCGCTCAGCTTCGCGATGCGGGAGGCCGCGGGGTGGATGCGCTGCTGGAGGGCATCGAAGTTGAGCCGGTCGCCAGTGTCCGGGTCCACGAGGACGATTTCGCCGTCGATGACCGAGTGGTCGGGGACGTTTGCGACGATGGCCTCGACGAGCTCCGGGAAGTACCGCGTCATGGGCAGGGCATTGCGCGAACCGATCTCCACCCGATCGCCGGAGCGCCACACGATCGAGCGGAAGCCATCCCACTTCGGCTCGTACAGGTACTCGCCGATCGGGAGCTTCTTGACCGGCTTGGCCAGCATCGGCCCGTACGGGGGAGCGATCGCGGTGCCCCACTCGGCGTCGCGCTCCGCCTTGGGCGCCGAATAGTCCTCGTCGGCTCGGTCCGCCTTGCGCTTGCTCGGCGGCACCCGCGGCGGCTCACCGGGCATCTTGGGGTAGTCCGGCGGGAAGTTGAGCTCGCCGAGCCCGCGCTCGAGGTCCGCGTCCCAGAGGGCGAGTGCGCCCGAAATGTCGCCCGGCGCGGCGTCGATGTCCGCCCACGGGCAGCCACGGGCGGCCAGGAGCACGGGAACCGTACGGACGGTGAGGTCGCGCGGGTCGGCGTCGGGGAGCTCGTCCCACGTCAGCGGGGTCGAGACGGGCGCGTGCGGCAAGGGCCGGGGCGAATAGGCGGCGGCGATCGTCCGGTCGCGGTTGGCCTGGTTGAAGTCGACGAAGACCCGCTCGCCGCGCTCCTCCTTCCACCACGAGCTGGTCACGAGGTCCGGCATGCGGCGCTCCAGCTCGCGTGCAATCCCGATGACGGCGTGCCGCACATGAAGGAACTCGTGCGTGGGCCGGATGCGCGCGTAGACATGGACGCCCCGGTTGCCCGAGGTCTTCGCGTACGCCGTGAGCCCGGCCTCGGCCATGACCTCGCGCAGCGCGAGCGCAGCGGTGACAGCGTCCCGGAAATCGCGCCCGGGCTGCGGATCGAGGTCGATCCGCAGCTCGTCCGGGTTGTCCAGATTGGCCGTGCGCACCGGCCACGGGTGGAAGGTGATCGTTCCCATCTGCGCCGCCCACGCGAGCTCGGCGGCCTCGTCGAACACGAGCTGGTCGTGGCGCCTGTGGGACGGGTAGGTGCACGTCACCGTCCTGAGGTACGACGGCGCGCCCCGCGGCGGCCGCTTCGAGAAGAACTCCTCGCCGTCGATCCCCTCGGGGAAACGCTGCAGAGTCATGGGCCGGTCGCCGTTGAGCCGCAGAAAGGGCGATGCCACCGAGATCAGGTAGCGGGCCAGGTCGCGCTTGGTGAGGGGATCATGCCCCTCGACGCCGGGCCACAGCACCTTCTCCGGGCTGCTCAGCTTGACCTCCCGCGCGCCGTCGGGGCCGTCCACGTGCAGGATCTCAGAATCCGCCATGCGCCCAACGGTAGCTGGCACACCGTCGTCGGGGCAGGCCCCGCTCGCCAACTCGTGCGGGATCGCCAGGCCTCACTGAAAATCGAAAGGTCACGGGATCGGCTCCGGTCGGAGCCACCAAAGAAATCCCCGAGAGATTCGGGGGTTTCGTCGTCCCCGGGTTCGGGGCCGGTTCTCTCGAGTCACGTGGCGGACTGTGTTCTCAAGCGTGTGTCGGTACCCCGTACTAAGGTGGGACCAGAGTCGCGATGGCGTGGGGAGGCGGAAATGGAGCAGCATCCAGAGGCGCAGACGGGGACGCCCCTGTTCGCCGAAGAGCCGTCGGGTGCAACGGGCCGAACCGTCATCCACGAGCAAGCTGTCGCGAAGGTTGCCGCCGCGGCCGCGCGCGCCGTGCCCGGGGTGCATTCACTCGGCACCGCTCCGTCGAGGGCGCTCGGCGCGATCCGCGACGCCGTCGGAGCCGATCACGCAAGCGGCGTGCGCGCGGAGGCGGGGGCGACCCAAGCCGCCGTGGATGTGACGCTCGTGGCGAAGTACGGGGTCCCGCTCCAGAAGCTTGCCGACGACGTCCGCGCTGCCGTGTACAAGGCGGTCGAAGAGTTCACCGGGCTCGCCGTCATCGAGGTCAACGTCGAGATCGCAGACGTCTACATCGGCGAGCCCAAGACGGGCGAGCCTCGGCAGGCTGAGGCGGGCGAACGCCCGCAGCTGTCTGCATCGTCGGGAAGCGAGGAGCTGTGAATCTGACCGTGGTCGGCATCGCGATCGGTGCCTTCGTTGCCTTCATGTCCTTCCAGTTCGGCCCTTGGGGCTTCTTCGGCTCGATCATCTTCATGGCGATCGGGGCCGTCCTCGGTCGTCTCGTCGAGGGCAAAGTTGATCTTCGGCGGGTGTGGGATGCGCTCATCGGAAGGCGTTCCTCGTCGTGAGCGAAGCGGCCGCCTCCCCGCGCAGCTTCGCCGGGCACAATCGCGTCAGCACTCAAGCGCTCACAAGCCTTGCCCGGGCTGCCGCTGCCGAGCAATTCGGCGTCCGCCCCTCCGAGGTGCGCGCCACGTGGGCGGACGACGCCGGCCTGCTCGCTTTGAGCGTCGTCTCGCCGATCGCGGTGCCTGAGCTCGGTGCGATCGGCTCTGCGGCCGACGTCGCCGCGGCCGGCGGAACCGTGTGGGAGCGTGCGTCAGCTGCGAAGGGGGCGATCCTGCGCCGCGTTGCGGGCCTCAGCGGAACACATCTGAGCCGTGTCGACATCCGCATCGCCGGCGTACGCCCCGCGCCTGAGCGCAGGGTGCGGGTCCAATGAGCACGGACGCTTCTCAGGCGCAGGTCGACGGGCGGCAGCAGCCGGACGCCGACGGCCCGGCACCAGATCACGGGCTTGCCTTGGCCGTGCGTCGCGAAACGAGCTCGGGGCGTGTTTTCGCAGCGGCGCTCGTCGCGCTCGTCGTCACCCTGCTGTGCGTCTATGCCCTCCTCGAATCCACGCTCCAGGCGATCGGCCAGCCCGCCTGGATCATCGATCCGGAGACGGCCTCACGCTTCGTCGCGGGGCTTCCGGGCGGTGCCAACGCTGGAGTCCTTGGCCTGCTCGGTGTCGTCGTCGCCGTGGTGGGGGTCGGGTTCGTGCTGCTCGCCGTCCTCCCGGGACGCCCAGGGCGACGCGTCCTGCCGAGCCAGCGTATCGCCGTCGTGCTCGACGACGAAGTTCTCGCCTCGGCGCTCGCGCGCCGTGCGCGGACGGCAGCGACAGTGCGGCCCGAGCAGGTGACTGTCGTCGTCTCGCACGGCGAGGCGATTGTGAATGTGCGGCCGACGTCGGGCGTTCCGGTCCGGGCCGAGGACGTGCTTGCCGCGGTCGAGGACGAGCTCAAGCGGCTTCGCCCCGAGCCCTATCCGCTCCTGCGCGTTCGCGTGGCGGGAACGGGGGTGATCGGCGCATGAACGGAACCCCGCGCGTGCTCAATCGCATGCTCGTGCTCATTTTCGGCGCCGTCGTCACGGTGCTCGGTGTCTTCATGGTGCTGCTCGCGGCCGTTCCTGCCGTCGGCTCGTGGTGGGGCGCATGGGCGCAGACCGGGTCCCTCGAAGCGGGGCGCGCGTTTGCTAACACCTGGATTCCCGGCACCCGCGTGAGCTGGCTGTGGATCCTGGCCATGGCGTTCCTCGTGGCCGTCATCCTGCTCATGATCTGGTGGATGTCCCAGCAGGGCACGGGGAGGCGCGACCTCGTCGCGTGGTCCACTGCGGGCACGGAGCACGGATCGGCGGAGACGGGCGAGGTTCCCGGCCGTGTGGCTATCGCGGCCTCGACCGTGGACCAGGCCCTGCGGACCGCCCTCGCGCCGCGTCGGGACCTGCTTGGCACCTCGGTCGCGGCCGTCGAATTCGAGGGCCGCATCGCGCTGCGCCTCCGCGTCGTGGCTCGTCAGGGGGCTGATCCGCTGGAGATCGCCCGCGAAGTCGAGCGGCTCGTGTCAGGTATGGACTTGCTCCTGGGGCACGGGTGCCCCGTGCTGCTCCACATCGCGTCGGGCACACGGGCGCGCTTCAGCCGCGCCGAGCGGGTGCGCTGACGCCTTCGGCCCCTCGTCTGCGTGTTGGGCTGACGTGGCCGCGCGTTCGGCGAGAGGTGGCCGCGCGCACCCCTGTGATAGGTGATATTCGTTGCGCTGCCGTGGTCGCCGTCGTCCTCTTTTTTCCTTCCTCCTCTCGGATCACGCCTACCCGGAACAGAGAGTTTGATCACGGAATGGATACGACGTGCGTAAGCGCTTGCACACAGCCTTTACACAACTTAGGGTGAGGTGCGTCACACACTCCGGGGGACTGCATAGCGCTGCCCCGTCAGACAAGGGAGTCGAGCATGAGAAACAAGTTCTCCAAGTATGCTGTGCCGTTTGCGTCGGCAAGCGTGCTGGCCCTGGCCCTCTCAGCCTGTGGAGGCGGTGGCGGCACAGGCGGAAGCACCGGTGGCGGGGGTGGCGGCGGAGATGCCTCGGCCAACCTCGACAGCCGCGGCCCCATCACGTACGTCCAGGGCAAGGACAACTCGAACGTCATCCGCCCGACCATCGACAAGTGGAACGCGGCGCACCCCGACCAGAAGGTCACGCTCAAGGAACAGTCCGATCAGGCGGACCAGCAGCACGACGACCTCGTGCAGCACTTCCAGGCCAAGGACCAGAACTACGACGTCGTCAGCGTCGACGTCGTCTGGACGGCCGAGTTCGCGGCGAAGGGCTGGCTCCAGCCGCTCAAGGACAAGACCGCTCTCGACACGTCGAAGATGCTGCAGGCGCCCGTCAAGGCTGCGACCTACGGCGGCACGCTCTACGCGTCCCCGGTGACGTCCGACGGCGGCATCCTGTACTACCGCAAGGACCTCGTGCCGAACCCGCCGAAGACGTGGGACGAGATGATGGCCGACTGCTCGATCGCAAAGCAGAACAACATCGGCTGCTACGCGGGCCAGTTCCAGAAGTACGAGGGCCTCACGGTCAACGCGGCCGAAGCGATCAACACCTTCGGTGGCAAGATCGTGGACGACTCGGGCAAGGCGAGCGTCAACTCGCCTGAGTCCAAGACCGGCCTCGGCAAGCTTGTCGATGCGTTCAAGAACGGCAACATCCCGGCCGAGGCGATCACGTTTACGGAGGAGCCTGGCCGCCAGGCGTTCGAGGCCGGCAAGCTCTTGTTCCTTCGCAACTGGCCGTACGTGTTCAACCTCGCCAAGACCGACGGTGATTCGAAGGTCAAGGACACGTTCGGCATCGCGCCGCTTCCTGGCATGAGCGGCCCCGGTGCGTCGTCGCTCGGCGGCCACAGCGCCGCGATCAGCGTGTACTCGCAGCACAAGGCCACCGCGGTGGACTTCCTCAAGTTCCTCACGGACACCGACCAGCAGAAGTTCTTCGCGACCCAGGGCTCTCTCGCCCCAGTTCTCGGCGACCTCTACACTGACCCGACGCTGACCGCGAAGCTGCCGTACCTGCCGACCCTTCTGACCTCGATCAAGAACGCGGTGCCGCGCCCGGTCTCGCCGTTCTACCCGGCCGTCACGAAGGCCATCGAGGACAACTCGTACGCCGCGCTCAAGGGTGAGAAGTCTGTGGACCAGGCGCTCTCCGACATGCAGGCCGCACTCCAGGCGGCTGGCGCCAAGTAGTCCTCAACGACGGGCGGTCCGGTGCCGGCGACGGCACCGGACCGCGCTGTCGCCCCTAGTTGGGGAGAACAGGAGTCATCATGTCCACAGAAGTCCCGACGCGGGCCGGCGCGAAGGCGGGCCAAGCTACACATCACATGCCGGGGCGCGAGAGCGCGGACAGGAAGCAGGTCACCCAGGGGCGCTGGGCCTCGCTCCTGCTTGCGCCCACGCTCGTCCTGCTCGCGGTCGTCATCGTCTACCCGATCGTCAACGCCGTCGTCATGTCCTTCCAGAAGGACGCGGGTCTCGACCCGGCGACGGGGTTCTTCGTCCAGGGCGGGTTCGCCGGGTTCGACAACTACATCCACTGGCTAGGGCAGCAGTGCAACGGGACGGCCTGCCCGCCCGGAACCCTCGGCGCGCAGTTCTGGTCCGCGATGGGTACGACGTTCTTCTTCACGATCGTGACCGTCATCCTCGAGACCGTGCTCGGCTTCTGGATGGCCGTCATCATGTCGCGGACGTTCCGGGGCCGCGCCGCCGTCCGCGCCGCAGTCCTGGTTCCGTGGGCGATCCCCACGGCCGTGACCGCGAAGCTGTTCGTGTTCGTGTTCGCGTTCGAGGGCATCGTCAACAAGCTCTTCGGCTCGCAGATCCTGTGGACGGGCTCGGAGTGGCCGGCCAAGTGGGCGATCGTGATCTCGGACGTGTGGAAGACCACCCCGTTCATGGCGCTGCTGATCCTCGCGGGCCTGCAGCTCATCCCGGACGAGGTCTACGAGGCGGCCAAGGTCGACGGCGCGAGCGCGTGGCAGCGCTTCACCCAGATCACGCTTCCGCTCGTCAAGCCGGCGCTCATGGTCGCGATCCTGTTCAGAACGCTCGACGTGCTGCGCATGTACGACCTCCCGGCCATCATGACCGGTGGCGCGAACAACACCACGACCCTCTCGATCCTCGTGGTCGACCAGATCCGCGAAGGCTTCAACAGCGCCGGCGCGATCTCGACACTCACGTTCCTGACGGTCTTCCTCGTCGCGTTCATCTTCGTCCGCTTCCTCGGCGCGAACGCCGTGGGCGCGGCCACCTCCTCGGGAAAGAAGTGACATGGCCACCGCGACCGCTACCGCCGCACGCACCGCGCAGGCGCCCACGCGCCGTCGTGCCTTCGACTGGGCACCCCTGCGCACCTATGTCCAGGCCGCGATCATCCTGATCTGGTGCCTCGCACCGTTCTACTGGATGATCGTCACCGCGTTCCGCGACACCGGGTACACGTTCGAGTCGACGCCCTACCCTGCCCACATCACGCTCGACAACTTCGCCACGGTGTTCGACACGAGCCTGGGCAACCACTTCGCCCAGAACCTCCTGAACAGCCTCATCGTCGCGGGGGCGACGACGATTGTGGCCCTCGTCGTGGGCGTGTTCGCCGCCTACGCGCTCGCGCGCCTGAACTTCCGGTTCAAGTTCGCGGTCATGGGCTTCATCCTCGGGGCATCGATGTTCCCGGGCGTCGCGCTCGTGACCCCGCTGTTCCAGCTGTTCACGAACATCGGCTTCATGGGCACCTACCAGGCGATGATCATTCCGGACATCTCGTTCACCCTCCCGCTCACGGTCTACACGCTGACCTCGTTCTTCCGCGAGATGCCGTGGGAGCTCGAGGAGTCTGCCCGGATCGACGGGTGCACGCAGGGCCAGGCGTTCCGGAAGATCATTCTTCCGCTCGCCGCCCCCGCGACGTTCACGACGGCGATCCTCGCGTTCATCGGTGCCTGGAACGAGTTCCTCATTGCGTCCCAGCTTTCCTCGGAGGCGACCAAGCCCGTGACGGTCGCGATCGCGTCCTTCACCGGCGCGCAGCCGCACCAGGAGCCCTACACCGCGATCATGGCCGCCGGCACGATCGTCACGATCCCGCTCGTCGCGCTCGTGCTGATCTTCCAGCGCAAGATCGTCGCCGGCCTCACCGCCGGCGCGGTGAAGTGAGCACACATGGCTGAACGGCACGGCCACCGTCCGCTGGACCGATTCGCGATCGGGGGAGCGGCCTACCGCCGCTCTCCCGGTCCCCGGCAGGCCGTCGTCGAACAGTTCGAGATCTTCATGGGCTTCGTCGGGTTCTGGGCGGTCATCCTGCTGGTCGTCACGGTATGGCTCGAACTGACGGGGCAGCCGGCGCTGTGGTGGGCGCTGGGACTTGCGGCATCACTCGTAGCAATCGGAGGCCTGTGGGCGTTGAGGCGTAGGGTGCTTCGGGGGAACACACACGACGCCGAACACTGAGTCGGCGTGTCTCGCGCCGGCCGCGGCCGGCGGATCACGGAGGGAACATGGTCGGAATCGAGGACGTGGCCGCTGCGGCTGGGGTGTCGACGGCAACGGTCTCGAGAGCCATCCGAGGGCTTCCCAGAGTGTCGCCGCGGACCCGGGCCAAGATCCTCGCCACGGCGAAGGAGCTTGGGTACGTTCCGTCGTCGGCCGCGTCGCGGCTCGCGTCCGGCAAGACCCGGACCATCGGCGTGCTCGCCCCGTACGTCGACCGGTGGTTCTTCGGGAAGGCGATCGACGGCGTCGAGCTCGAGCTGCATGACCGGGGCTACAACCTCTCCCTCTTCAACCTCGGTGGCCGAACCCAGCCCCGCGAGCGGCTCTTCAGCAAGGCCATGGTGCACAAGCAGATCGACGCGCTCCTGCTCCTCTGCATGTACTTGCACCAGGAGGAGATCGACGACCTTCACGCGATCGACATGCCCCTCATCGTCGTCGGCGGCCCGGTTCCCGGCTGTTCCAACGTGGGGATCGACGACTATGAGGCCGCGAGGGCCGTGACGGACCACCTGATCGACTTGGGCCATCGGCACATCGCGGTCCTTCATGGCCAAGACGATTCCGACTTGAATTTCAGCGTTCCGCGCATCCGCGTCGAGGGCTTCCGGGATGCGGTGCATCGGGCGGGTCTCGAATTCAACCCTGAGGCCGCGCTCTTCGGCAATTTCACGGTCGAAAGCGGCGTCGAGGCGATGCGCCGATTCATGGAACTCCCCGAGCCGAGGCCGACAGCGATCATGTGCGCCTCGGACGAAATGGCGCTTGGGGTCATGTTCGAGGCGAGACGGCAGGGAATCCGGATCCCCGAGGACCTTTCCGTCGTGGGGATCGACGGCCACGAAATGGGGGCTGCAGCCGGGCTCACGACTATCTGGCAGGACCCGACCGCGCAGGCCCGTCGTGGCACGCGCATGCTCCTCGCCGAGCTCGCCGGGGAAGAGGGGGCCGTGCACAGCGAGAAGTCCGAGCAGCGGCTCGTGATTCGGGAGTCGACGGCGCCGCCCCGCTGCGTTTAGGGGTCGCCTCCCGTGGGTGTGACTCCGTTTGGGGGTCAGCTCCCGTGGGTGTGACTCCGTTTGGGGGTCGCCTCCCGTGGGTGTGACTCCGTTTGGGGGTCAGCTCCCGTGGGTGGGCGCGGTGGGCACCCGCGGAAGGTGACCCTTGGATGGGTGGGCACCCGCGGAAGGTGGCCCTTGGATGGGTGGGCACCCGCGGAAGGTGACCCTTGGACGCTACGAGGCGCGCGCGAGCTGGCGAATCGGAATCCAGCGCGAGGCGAGGCGCCGGTACGCCGCGGCGGCGCCGGTCATGTCGCCCTCCGCGAGGCATTCGATGCCGAGCCGAACGTCAAGGCACGATTCGTCGGGGAAGACTCTGTCCGCGACCCGCCCGTAGTCGAGCTCGACGGCCGAGTCCGGGTGGAATTCCTCGAGCCATTCGGTGAGCGACGTGAGTTCGTCGAGCATGCTCATGTCCGGCGCCGCGAGCGCGAGATTGGCGACGGCGAAGCGCGCCCGGTTGATGGCCTTCGCCCACGAAGCGACGATCCGCACGGTCCGCACCTGGTCGCCGTCCTCGACAACCTCGGTCGGATCCGATTCCTGGAACAGCACGAACCAGCTGAACGGGATGCCCCACAGCGATTCGCGCGTGTTGATCCGCGGGGAGGTCGATTCGGCGGCGATCCGGTCCACGCGGGCCTGGTGCCGTTCCCGGGCGTCCTCGGGGAGCATGAGCTCGGCGAGGATCCGCGGGGCCGTGCTGATGACCGATTCGGCCGCGAGGCCCGAGCGCAGCACGAGCTGGCTCGGACAATAGAGGACGTTCCCGTTGACCGTGAGCGAGCGCGTGAATTCGGTGCCGTCGCCGGGGAAGGGGTCTCCCGTCGTTCCAATGACCCGGCCGAGCGCGGCGGTCGATTCGGCAGCGTCGAGTTCCTCTCGCCCGCCCTTGCGCGGGAGGCCGGCCTTGACCCGCTCGCGTTCGGCCGTCGTGAACGCCTCGATCGGCTCGTAGACGCGCAGGTGAGACGAGAGCGGCCGGCTGGGGCGGCGCACTTCGCTCATTTCAGCCCGCCTTCGCGGCGGCAGCGGCGGTCACTGTCCGTCCGCAAGCTCCACCACCACCGGCGCATGGTCCGAGGCACCCTTGCCCTTGCGCTCCTCGCGATCGATGTGCGCTCCGGTCACGCGGGCCTCGAGCGCGGGAGAGGCGAGCACGAAGTCGATCCGCATGCCCTCCTTCTTGGGGAAACGAAGCTGCTTGTAGTCCCAATACGTGTATACGCCCGGGCCGGGGGTGTAGGCGCGGGCGGCGTCGGTGAAGCCGGCCTCCTCGAACGCCCGGAACGCGTCGCGCTCGGGTTCGCTCACGTGCGTGAGGTTCTCGGCGCGGAAGTAGTCGATGTCCCACACGTCGTCGTCGAGGGGCGCGATGTTCCAGTCGCCCACGAGCGCGATCTGGGCCGCGGGATCCTGCGCGAGCCATTCGGCAGCGTGCTTGTTGAGGGTCGCGAGCCACTCGAGCTTGTATGGCATGTGCTCGTCGTCGAGCGCGCGGCCGTTGGGCACGTACAGGCTCCACACGCGCACGCCTCCGCACGTCGCGCCGATCGCCCGCGCCTCTTGCTCCTCGGCCACGCCCCCCTTCCCGAAGGACGGCTGGTCGGGGAAGGTGCGCTCGACGTCGTCGAGCCCCATGCGCGAGGCGATCGCGACGCCGTTCCACTGGCTGAGCCCGAAGTGTGCGACCTCGTAGCCGTTGCGCTCGAAGAGCTCCCACGGGAAGTTGTCATCGCGGCACTTGGTCTCCTGAAGCGCGAGAACGTCCACGTCACTGCGCAGGAGCCAGCCTTCGACGCGGTCGGCTCGAGCACGGAGGGAGTTCACGTTCCAGGTGGCGATCTTCACGTTGCCCACGCTATCAGCGCAGGCCCTCCCGTCGCAGGGCCGCTGCGATCGCGGCCGCCCTCGAGTCGACGCCGAGCTTGGCATAGATGTGCGCGAGATGCGATTTGACGGTTGCCTCCGAGATGAAGAGGCGTTTGCTGAGCTCGCGATTGCTCAGCCCCTCCGTCAGGAGGCTCAGGAGTTCGGCTTCGCGGGGCGTGAGGGCCTCATCCGGGCGGGAGCGCTGCCGGAAGAGCTTCGACGCGACGGGAGCGCTCAGAACCGGGCGTCCGACGACGGCGCCCCGCACCGCTGCGAAGATCTCCTCCGGCGCGGCGTCCTTGAGCACGTAGCCCATGGCACCGGCGTCGACAGCGCGCACGATGTCGACGTCCGAGTCGTAGGTCGTGAAGACGATGACCGCCTGGTCCGGGTTGGCGCCCCGGATGAGCCGGATCGCCTCGATCCCGTCCATGCCCGACCCCATGCCGAGGTCCATGACGACGACGTCCGGCCTCCGCTCGGCCGCGAGCGCGACGGCGTCCGCGCCGCTTCCGGCCTCGGCGACGACATCGAGGTCGGGCTGGGTTCCGAGGAGCGCGCGGAGGCCGCTCCGTACGACGAGGTGATCGTCGCACAGGAGGACGCGGAGCTTCCGTCCGGTCTCCATCACGCGCCCTCCGTGGCCCTCGACGTGGGGATCTCCGCGGCGACGACTGTCCCCTCGCCCGGTGCGCTCTCGACCGAGAACGTGCCCCCGAGCTGTTCGACGCGCTGCCGCATGGCCCTTAGCCCGTAACCTCCCGCGGCCGACGGCGCGGGGACGCCCGCCGGGTCGAAGCCCCGGCCCGAGTCGTGCACGTCGACAGTCACCGCACCCGGAAGGAAGCCGACGCTGAGCGTGACCTGCGTGGGGCCCGCGTGCCGTTGCACGTTCGCGGACGCGCTCGCCACGACTCGCAGAAGCGCGTGGCGGACCTCCGCCGGGACGTCCCGCGGTTCTCCGCTTACGTGGATGCGCGGGGCGTCGACGTAGCGCGCCGCGGCCCTCGCGAGGGCTTCGGGAAGCTGGGCCGAGTCGAGGCCCGGCGCCGCGAGATCGTGCACGAGCGCCCGCGTGTCGGCGAGACTCTCGCGCAGGAGGCCGGTCGCCTCGGCGACCGTGGCGCGGAGCGCGACGGCGCCGTCGTCCTCCGCGCGCTGGGCCGCCTCGAGGAGGAGGAGGCTCGACGCGAGCCCCTGGGTGACCGTGTCATGGATCTCGCGCGAGACCCGGGCGCGCTCCTCGGCGGCGCCCGCGCGGCGCTGGGTTTCGGCGAGCTCGGCGCGCGCCCCGCTCAGGCTCGCCGCGAGACGGGCCTGCTCGCGCGCGTCCTCCTCGAGGCGTTCGGAGACGAGGGTCAGGAGGGCTCCCGCTGCGAGCGGCCCGAGGAGCATCGCGAGATCAGACCAGCCGCTCAGGCGGAAGAGTCCGACGGCGGTCGACACCGCGAGCACGGCGGCTGCAGAATGCGCCGCCCAGCGCGAGGGGGTCCCTGACGGGCCGCCGCTGCCGCGGAACACCGCGCGGAACACGAAGAACAGCGGAAGCGAACACCACGCGAAGCTCGGCGCGAGGATCACGAGCGCGGCCCACGCCGCGAGGACCGCAGTGCCGCATGCCCTGCGCGCTGCGTGGCCAGCCGGAATGAGCGCCATGAGCGCGTACAGAGCGCTCGCCGCGAGCACGAGCACGAGGACTGGGACGTTCTCCTCGAGGCTGTGGCGGATCGCGTAGCGCGCGCCCGAGGCCACGAGCAGTACAGCGAAGCTCGCGTGGACCACGGCGTCGATGCGCCGCGGGGTGACCGTGCGTGGTTCGGCCGCGACGGCGATGTCAAGCATGAACGCCATCGTAGAGGGCGGCTCCATCCGCGGTGCTGGGATGGCCGCCATCTCATACTTTTGGCTAGTGAGGAGCACCCAAGCGGCCGATGCCCCTCCTTGCCGCTCGCCGGGACGATGGTGACGGATCACCACACGACCCGAGGAGAAATCCCATGAAGAAGAGCACCTTTGTTGCTGCCGCCGTGAGCGCCGTCGTCCTGACGGGCGGCATCACCGTGGCCGCGAACGCCGTCCAGCCCGCCCAGCCCGCCCTCGCGGCGCAGCTCGCGCCCGCCCAGCCAGCCCCCGCCGCCGTCGACGTCCCCGCGGGCGAGGGCACGACCGTCGCCCAGAACCGCATCACGGCCACCGCGTCGGCGAAGGCCGTTCAGACGGCCCTCGAGAAGTGCGCCGCGGACAAGGTGCCGTTCGTGACTGTCGCCGTCGTCGACCGCTTCGGCACCGTCCAGGCGCTCCTGCGTGGCGACAACGCCGCCGAGCACACGATTGAGGCGGCGAAGGAGAAGGCCTACACGGCGGCTGCGTTCGGCGCCCCGACGAGCGAGCTCGCGAAGCGCATCCAGGGTCCCGGCCCCTCGATCGCGAATCTCCCGGGCACTCTCTTCCTCGCGGGCGGCGTGCCGCTCAAGGTCAACGGCGTCTCTGTGGCGGGCATCGGGGTCGGCGGGGCCCCCGACGGCGCGGTCGACGAGGCCTGCGCGACGGCTGGCGCTCAGGCGATCGTGGGGAAGTAGGGTCGAGTCCCGGCGGGTGCCTACCTGACGACGGCGACGCGGCTGGGAGCCAGCGTCGCCGTCGTCGTGTGCATGGTCCTGCCGCTAGTTCGCCGAGGCGGTCGCGCCCTCGCGCCACCACGTGTCGAAGCGCGTCACCGGAGTGGCGCGCTTGTGACGCGTGACGAGGAAGCGGCGCTCGATCGACTCGGCGACCTCGTCCGGCACGTCGCGGCCCTCGAGGTAGTCGTCGATTTCCTCGTAGGTGATGCCGAGCTCGTGCTCGTCGTGCCGGCCGGGGTGGAGGTCGAGGAGGTCTGCCGTCGGGATCTTCTGCCAGATGCGCTCTGGCGCCCCGAGATGCTTGAGGAGCTGGCGGTTCTGGCGCTTGTTGAGGCCGAAGAGCGGGATGATGTCCACGCCGCCGTCGCCGTACTTCGTGAAGAAGCCCGTGACAGACTCGGCGCCGTGATCGGTGCCGACGACGAGGAGATTGCGCTCGCCCGCGATCATGTACTGCGCGACCATGCGCGCGCGGGCCTTCGAGTTGCCCCGCGCGAAATCGCTCAGTTCCGCGTCCGACGTCCGCGCGTACTCGGCCTCGAAGCCGTCCACCGCGGGCTTGACGTTGAACGTCCATTCCGACTTGGCGCGGACGAAATCGAGCGCGGCCTGGGCGTCGTCCTCGTCGTGCTGCACGCCGTGGGGGAGGCGCACCGCGATGAAGTCCGCGTCGACGCCCTCGTCCTCGAGCGACTCGACGGCCAGCTGTGCGAGGCGGCCCGCGAGCGAGGAATCGAGGCCCCCGCTGATGCCGAGCACGAAGCCCTTTGCGCCCGTGGCGAGGAGATAGTCCTTGAGGAACGCGACCCTCGCTTCGACTTCCTCGGCGGGGTCGATCTGCGGCTTGACGCCCATCTCGTCGATGATCTTGGCCTGGAGTTCGCGCATGTGCCAAGCCTACGTCAGCGATGTTTCCGGAAGGATAAGCGCCCGGCGCCATGACCGTGCGCGGCAGCACCGCGTGGCAATCGGTTGCCTTCGGGGTGGGCCCGTCACTAGCGTGGGACAGTGCCCATCGAAGCGCCCAACCATGCCCCCCTGAAGGTCGCCGTCGTCGGCTGCGGCGACATCTCGGCCCAGCATTTCGCCGCGATCGACGCGCTCGACGGCGCCGCGCTCGCCGCCGTCGTCGACGTCGACACGGGGCGGCGGGACGCCGCGGCTGCCGCTCACGGCGTGCCCGGGTACGAAAGCCTCGGCGAGCTGCTCGACGGTGGAGGCATCGACGTCGTCCACCTCTGCACTCCGCACGACGCCCACGCGCCACTCGCCCGCGAAGCCCTCGCCGCCGGCGTCCACGTCCTGACCGAGAAGCCCGTCGCACATCGCCTCTCGGACGCCGAAGAGCTGGCCGAGGCCGCCCGCGCGGCCTTCAGGGAGCGGGGAACGCAGCTTGGGGTGTGCTTTCAGAACCGCTATAACGCGCCGGTTCGCGCGCTTCGCGAGCTCCTGACGCGCGGGGGACTCGGGCGGATCGTCGGCGCGACCGCGACCGTCATGTGGCACCGAACACCCGAGTACTACGCGTCCCGCCCGTGGCGCGGCACGTGGGCCGGGAGCGGCGGCGGCCTCCTCATGAACCAGGCGATCCACACGCTCGACCTGCTCGAATGGCTCGTCGGGCCTGCGCGCGTCGTGGGCGGAGCGGCGTCGACCCGCGCGCTCGCGGGCGTCATCGAGGTCGAGGACACCGCGGACATCCTCCTCGAGCATGCGACGGCCGACGGCGGGACGCTCCGGTCCGTCTTCTATGCGACCAACGCGAACTCCGTGAACTCCCCCGTGACGCTCGACATCACGACGGAGCGCGCGGAGCTGAGCCTCCGCGGGGCCCTCATGGTGCGCCATGGCGACGGGCGCGTCGACGTCGTGCACGAGGAAGGAGTCCTGACTGGGGAACGGAGCTATTGGGGCGCGTCGCATCGGCTGCTCATCCAGGATTTCTATGCATCGCTCGGATCCGACCGGCCGTTCTGGATCGGGGCCGAGGAGGCGTGCGCACCCCTGCGGATCATCAAGGACGTCTACGCGCGCTCCTACGCGGCGGGGGAGTGGGTCTAAGCCACGGGACGGGGTGACTCCGTGGCAACTGATGGCAAACGGTTTCCATCACGTGCCGCGCATGCCTACGGTGGAAAGCGTGTGACGGCCGTCACCGTGCGGCAGGCAGAACGACGAGGAGTGCACACAGATGGCCAGAATCGGCGTCCAGGCAATGATGCTGCGGGAGAGCTTCGCGGAGCTCGGCCCCTTCGAGACGCTTCGGAAGGTTGCGGACATCGGCTACCGCGTAGTCGAGGTCTCGCAGATCCCCATGGATGAGGCGAACATCGCCGAGCTTGAGCGCGCACGCGGCGAACTCGGGATCGAGTTCGCGGCACTGTCCGCCCAGCTCGACGGCGAGAAGGGTGCGACGCCGTACCCCCTCGCGGTCGACGTCGAACGCGCCGTCGGGGACTGCCGTCGCCTCGGCACGGATATGCTCCGCATCGGCATGGCCCCCATGTCCGAGTTGCGCACCGAGGGCGCCGTCCTCGACTACGCGAGGCGGGCCGAGAAGGCCGCGCAGGCGCTAGCGGACGAGGGCATCGCCCTGTACTACCACAACCACCACGTCGAGTTCGCGAAGCTCGGCGGCCGGCACATCATGGACCTCCTCGCCGACGAGGCCCCGAGCATGGGGCTTGAGATCGACGTCCACTGGGTCCAGCGCGGCGGGCTCGACCCTGTGCGCACGCTCGCGAAATACGCGGGACGCACGGCGATGGTGCACCTCAAGGACTACCGCATCGGTCCGCTGTCCGACGAAGGGGTCAAGGCCCACGCGGACGGCGACCACGAGGCGTTCATGCGCCACTTCGCGGAGGTCGTGCAGTTCGCCGAGGTCGGGGAGGGCAACCTCGACTTCGCATCCATCGTCCCGGCCGCGATCGAGGCTGGCGCGAAGTACCTGCTCGTGGAGCAGGACCGCCTCTACGGCCGCACGGTCTTCGAGGCCCTCGCGATCTCTCACCGAAATCTCGTGGCCCTCGGTTTCGAGGACCTCTTCTAGTCCCGCGCAGCAAGGCGCGTGGAGATTCGCGCGAAAGCGCATTGAGCCGTCAAGCAAGGAGCACAGGAGCATGAGCACGAAAGTCCGCCTCGGCATCGTCGGGTTCGGAAACCAGGGCAGCCAATACGCGAAGCTCATCGCCGAGGGCCGCGTGCCGAACATCGAGCTTGCCGCGATCACGGAGACCGACCCCGCGCGCCGCGAGCTCATCGCCGAGCGCCACCCGGGCGTGACTGTGTTCGACGACTACCTCGCGATGCTCGAGTCCGGCGCCGTCGAAGCCGTCGTCACGACCGTGCCGCACTACCTCCACCCGCAGATGGGCATCCAGGCGCTCGAGCGCGGCCTTCACGTGCTCGTCGAGAAGCCCGCCGGCGTGTACACGAAGCAGGTGCGCGAGCTCAACGAGTTCGCCGCGTCGAAGCCCGAGCTCACGTTTGCGATCATGTTCAACCAGCGCACGAACCCGCTCTACCGGCGCCTCAAGGAGATCGTCGACTTGGGGGAGATCGGCGCGATCCGCCGCACGAACTGGATCATCACCAACTGGTACCGGCCCCAGGCCTACTACGACTCGAGCGCGTGGCGCGCGACGTGGGGCGGCGAGGGCGGCGGCGTCCTCGTGAACCAGGCTCCGCACCAGCTCGACCTGTGGCAGTGGATCTGCGGTGTGCCGCAGCGCGTGTTCGCGAAGGCGGGCTTCGGCTTCCGCCGGAACATCGCGGTCGAGGACGAGGTCGTCGCCGTGGTCGACTACGGGGGCGGCGCGACGGGTACGTTCACGACGGCGACCCACGAGCTCGTGGGCACGGATCGTTTCGAGATCGTCGGCGACGCGGGGAAGATCGTCGTCGAGAATTCGAAGACCGCGACCGTCACTCGCCTCCGGCGCCCCGAGCAGGAGATCAACGCGGGCATCCCGCTCGATGACATCTGGAAGATGACGAGCGATCAGTTCGACCCGGACGAGTACTACACGCAGGAGACCCTCGAGTTCGACACGGCGTGGGGCGGGCAGCACGCGGCGGTGCTCGAGAACTTCGCGGCCAACATCCTGGACGGCACCCCGCTCATCGCGCCGGGCAGCGACGGGATGCTCGGCGTCCGGCTCGCGAACGCGATCCACCTCTCCGCGTGGACCGGCAAGGAAGTTGCCATGGACTTCGACGAGGACGAGTTCCTCGCCCAGCTCAACAAGAAGATCGCCGAAGAGGGCAAGTTCCCGCAGCGCGGCTGAGCAGGGCAGCGCGAGGCGTCCCATCCCGACCTTCTTTCGCGGCCGCGGCGGCGAGAAATCGGCGTGTTGTGCGGCGTGTCGCGGCATATGCGCGTGAAAGAAGGTCGGGAACGGAACCCCCGAATAGCGGACGACGGCGGGGGGGCACCCGCCGTCGTCCGCTTTGCTGTGTGAGCCCTTCAGACGCGGGCCGGACCGGTCGACGCGCGGACCTTGAGGTGCGTGGGCATGACGGCGAGTTTGCGCGGGGTGCCTCCCCGGATGGGGTCGAGCTGGGCCATGAGCATCGAGACGGCGACGCGGCCGGCCTGCTCGATGGGCGAGGAGATCGTCGTGAGCGGCGGATTGCAGAAGTCGGCGCCGAAGATGTCGTCGCACCCGACGATGCTCAGGTCCTCTGGCACGCGCACGCCGCGCTCGCGGAAGCGCTGCAGCATGCCGATGGCGAGGAGGTCGTTGAAGGCGATGATCGACGTCGCCCGCGTGCTCAGGACGCCGTCGGCCGCCGCCGCGCCCGAGAATGCAGTAGGGGCATAGGGCCCGAGGCGCGTCGCGGACATGCCGCGCTTCGCGGCGGCCTCCTCGATCGCCTTCCAGCGCCGGTGGTTGGACCACGAGCTCGTGGGGCCGCCCGCGTAGACGACCGACTTGTGGCCGAACGACGCGAGGTGCTCGAGCGCCTGGACCATGGCGCCGGGGGTGTCGATGAGGACGGTGGGTGCATCCGCCGTCGCCCGGTTGATCGTCACGAGCGGCTGCCGTGATGCCGTATCGGTGAGCTGATCGTCGGTGAGGCGCGACGCCGCGAGGATCACGCCGTCCGTCGAGCGGCGCAGCTTGCGCAGCGTGTCGAGCTCGACGTCGGTCGCCTCCTCGGTGTCGACGAGCAGCTGCGTGTAGCCGGAGGCCTTGAGCTGGTACTGGGTGCCCCGGATGATGTCGAAGTAGAACGGGTTCGTGATGTCCGGGACGAGGACGGCGATGACGCCCGTGCGCCCCGAGCTCAGCCCCCGTGCCTGTGAGCTGGGCACGTAATGCAGCTCGGCCGCGATCCGCTCGATCTTCTCCCGTGTTCGCGCGTTGACCCGCTGCGGGTTCGAGAGCGCGCGAGAGACGGTCGACGTCGCGACACCGGCTAGGTCGGCGATGTCGCGGATCGTGGGCATCCGCTCTTCGGAGGAGCGGGAGTCTTCGGTCATGCATGCCATTGCAGCATCTTTGGCAACTCGTGGCAATCGCTTGCCACGCTGTTTCCGATCTTCCTAAGCTCGTCGGTATCGATGCATGGGGTGAGCTGAATCACAACAGCTGCCCGAACAACCTCAAGGAGGAGATTCATGCGCTTCGGCAAGAAGGCCGTTCTGGCCTCTATTGCGACGGCAGCCGCCCTCGCCCTTTCTGCCTGCGGAGGTGGCACGTCCGGCGGCAGCTCCTCCGGCGGGGCCGTCAACGGGGCTGGCAAGACGCTCAACGTCTTTGTCGGCAAGAACACCACGTACCCGCAGCAGCAGCAGCAGTGGTTCACTGACACGGCCGCGGCATTCAAGAAGGCGACTGGAGCCGATCTGAAGTTCGAGACGTTCGCCTCGGGCAACGACGAGCTCACCAAGATCCAGACCTCTGCCGTGTCCGGGCAGGGCCCCGACATCTACTCGCTCGGTACCACGTTCACCCCGACCGCGGTCGCGACGGGCGCGTTCGCCCAGCTCGGCGATGATGACTGGAAGGCGCTCGGAGGCAAGGACAAGTTCAACCAGGCGGCCCTCGGAATCTCGGGTCCGGACCAGAACAAGCTCTACGCCGTTCCGTTCGCGAGCCGCCCGTTCGTCATGGCGTACAACAAGGAGCTCCTCCAGGCCGCAGGCATCGACAAGCCCGCCACGACCTGGACCGGTCTTGTGGAGCAGGCCAAGAAGGCCACAGACGCGTCGAAGGGCCAGTACGGCATGGCGATCGCGTACAAGGACAACTACGACCCGTGGAAGTACATCTGGGCCATGTCCGAGCAGTCGGGCAACAAGCTCGTTGACGGCAAGACGGCCAACGTCAACAACGACGCCGTGACCAAGGCCTACCAGACGTACTTCGGCTGGCTTACGAAGGACAAGGTCGTTGACCCGGCGTCGGTCGGCTGGACGAACAGCCAGGCTCTCGCGAACTTCGCCTCCGGCAAGGCGGCGTTCTTCCTCATGACGTCCACCGGCTCGCTCAACACGCTCAACGGCTCAGCGATCAAGGACAAGTACGACTACGCGCTCATGCCGACGCAGCTCGGCGACTCGGCGCCGAGCGGTGCGCGTCCCGTGGCCTCGATCCTCTCCGGCGACAACATGGGCATCGCCTCGTACTCGAAGAACAAGGACCTCGCGCTCGCGTTCCTCAAGATGGTCACGGACAAGGACCAGCAGCTCAGCTACCAGAAGACCTTCGGTGACCTGCCGACGAACTCGGACGCCCTCTCGTCGCTGAGCTCGACCCCGCACATGGCGGCGGTCACGGATGCGGCGGCCAAGTCGTTCGCGACGCCGTTCACGGGCGCGTGGGCTGACATCCAGCTCGCCCTCGTCAATGTCACGGTCCAGAGCATCCCGGACCTCGCGTCGGGGAACGTCTCCGACTCGGCCCTGAGCCAGCGCCTCCAGGCAGCGCAGAACAGCGCTCAGCAGTCCCTGAACCGAGCCAAGTAGTCCGCGGCACGCGGATTCTCGGAGGTAATCATGTCCACTGCACCACATCCCGCCCCGGAGTCCCGGCTCGCCGCTCGTGCGGCGGGCCGGGGCCCCCGGCCCGCCCCGCCGCCCTCTGCCGGCGGCGCCGAGACAGGCCCCGCAGACAAGCGCCGTGGCCTGTCTGAGCGCAATCGTCCCCTGTGGATGCTCATCCCGGGCGGCATCCTCATGCTCGTCGTCATCGTCGTGCCGCTCGCGCTCGGCGTGTACATTTCCTTCCTCGATCTCGACCAGTACACGATCCGGCAATGGCTTTCGGCTCCGTTCATCGCCTTCGCCAACTACGTCGAGGCGCTCACCCAGTCCGGAATCCTGCGGTCTGTCTGGCTCAGCGTCTCCTACTCGGCGATCGCCATGGCCATCACGCTGCCCCTCGGCGTCGCCGCGGCCGTGGCCACGCAGAACAAGTTCCGCGGCCGGGCCCTGGTCCGGTCAATCTTCCTGATTCCCTACGTCCTGCCCGGATTCGTGGTTGCCACGGTGTGGCGCACGATGTTCCAGCCGAGCGGCGTCATCACGAATCTGCTGCACCAGCTGGGCATCAACCCCGGGCTCTACCTCAACGGTCCCAACACGTACTGGGTTCTCGTGTTCGTGCAGATCTGGGCCTCCTGGCCGTTCATCTACCTCCTCGCCCTCTCCGGCCTCCAAGGTGTGGACCATGAGGTCCACGAGGCGTCCGCCTTGGACGGGGCGCTGTGGTGGACGAAGCTGAGGTACGTCATCTTCCCGTATCTCAAGGGCCCGATCTCGCTCGCGATCCTCATCGGGATGCTCCACCACATCAACAACTTCACGCTTCCGTTCGTGCTCTTCGGCAGCCCGGCCCCGGACGACGTCGCAGTCCTTCCGTACCTGACCTATGAGACGGGCTTCGTGAGCTTCCGGTTCGGCCTGAGCGCCGGCATGGCGGTCGTCTCGCTCGTCCTCATCCTGATCCCGCTCTTCATCTACCTGCGCGCCGTCAAGCTCGACGACGCCGAGACCTCAGGAGGCCGCAAGTGAGCACCAGCGCGGCAACTTTAGCCACAAAAGCCCCCACCGCCGTCGAACGCCCCGGCTCGCGCCAGCAGCGCGAGGTGACCCGCCTTCTCCCCGGCTGGCTGCTGACCGCCATCGCCGTCGTCCTGTGCGCGGCGGTCCTGATCCCCATCGTCTACATCTTCCTGGCCTCGCTCAACACGGACATCGGCGTCGCTTCCGGCGAGATCTGGCCGAGCTCGTGGACGATCGACAATTACGTGAACATCTGGTCGAGCGTCGGGCTCGCCAACGGGCTCACGAACTCTCTCATCGTGGCCGGCTCGACGGCGATCGTCTCGGCGGCCTTCTCGATCGGCACGGCGTTCGTCCTGGTCCGCTACCAGTTCCGGGGCCGCCGCACCATTCTGCGCGCGCTCCTCGGCCTCCAGAGCGTGCCCGGCACGCTCATCGTCCTCCCGCTGTTCGTGCTGTTCTCGTCGTCGGCCACGTACCTCGGCCTGCAGGTGATCGGCACGCGCTGGGGCCTGTTCATCACGTATCTGACGTTCTCGCTCCCGTTCTCCACGTGGGTCATGGTCACGTATCTCCGCGGTCTCCCGAAGGAGCTCGAGGAAGCGGCGCGGATCGACGGCGCGACCAACCTCGGCGTGCTGACCAAGATCATCCTGCCGCTGAGCTGGCCGGGCCTCATCGTGTCCGCCATCTTCGCCTTCCTGCCGGGCTGGAACGACGTGCTCTTCGCCTCCGTCATGACCCGGCCTGACACCCAGACCGCTGCCGTGGCCCTGCAGGTGTTCGCCAGCAGCAGCGAGGGCGGTGCGATCCCGCTCTACGGCCAGATGATGGCGGCGTCCCTCGTCTGTGCTGCGCCCGTGGTCCTCATCTACATGTTCTTCCAGAAGTATCTAGTGGGCGGTCTGACGTCCGGAGGGGTCAAGTGACAATGACCAGCACAGTCGAGTGGCAGCTTTCGGGGTTCGCCGACGAGATCGACGCGGACCCGCGGGTCCAGGCGGCCGTCATGCGCGCGCTCGGCGCGAGCTACGTGGAGGTCCGCGGCGCGTGGGGCGTCAACATCGTCGACATGTCAGAGGAGCAGCTCGCCGAGCTCAAGACGATCTTCGACGAGGCCGGGCTCAAGGCGTCCGCGATCGCCTCCCCGATTGGGAAGGTGGACGTCTCGCTCCCGGTCGAGCACGAGGTCGAGCGGCTGGGACGGGCCCTGCGCGCGGCCGAAGTGCTCGGCGCGCCGTACATCCGGCTCTTCTCCTTCTACTATGAGGGGCGCACGGCGGAGGAGGTGCGGGACGCCGTGATCGAGCGGATGACGGCGCTCGCCCGCCGCGCCGAGGGCACGGGCGTGACGCTCGTGCACGAGAACGAGAAGGACATCTTCGGCGACATCCCGTCGCGGGTCCTGGACATCGTGGAGTCCGTGAACTCCCCGGCGCTCAAGCTCGCGTGGGATCCGGCGAACTTCGTCCAGGTCGGCGTCAAGCCGTTCACCGAGGGCTATGAGGCACTCCGCCCGCACGTCGCGTATCTGCAGGTCAAGGACGCGTTGGCTGCGTCCGGTCAGGTCGTCCCGGCCGGCGAGGGCGACGGCGAGGTGCTGGAAACCGTCGAGGCGCTGCGCGACAGCGGCTACACCGGCTTCGCCTCGCTCGAGCCCCACCTCGCGCACGCGTACGAGACCGGCGGCTTCAGCGGCCCGTACGCCTTTGGGGTTGCTGCCCGGGCCTTCGCCAAGGTGCTCGATGCCGCGGGAGTTGCGGCCGTCTGACACCCCCGAGTTCCCCAGTTTTCCCGCCAGGTTCCCCAGCTTCAAGGCGTACGACGGCGTGACTCGCCGTGCGCGAGACGCGACACGCCGCGGGCGGTCGCCAGAAGCTGGGGGGATCGGCCGGAAAAGTGGGGAGATCGGAGCGCTGAACCATTTCTCAGCTGAATCGAAAGAGACGATGACTGATTCACTTGCCGCCAACCCTGACCGCCTCTTCCCGGCCGATCCGGGCACGCGTCGGATCGCGCGTGAGCTGTACGCGGAGGTCGAGCACCTTCCGATCCTGTCCCCGCACGGCCATGTGCCGGCGGAGTGGATCGCGGACGATATCCCGTTCACCGATCCGACCTCCCTCCTCGTCAGCCCCGACCACTACGTGACTCGGCTTATCCATGCGTCGGGCGTTCCGCTGAGTGAGCTCGGTGTGGGCGGGGTTGAGGTTGATTCCCGCGCGGCGTGGCGGCGCTTCGCCACGGCATGGCCCCTGTTCGACGGGACCGCGTCGGGCTACTGGCTCCGCGAGGAGTTCGAGCACCTGTTCGGCGTGCCGTCGGAGCTGGTGGATGCCCTGGGCTCAAGCTCCGGCGCTGCGGACACGGCTGACCAGGTGTACGACGCGATCGCGACGAAGCTCGCCGAGCCGGGCTTCCGGCCACGGCGCCTGTTCGAGGACTTCAACATCGAGGTCCTCGCCACGACCGACGATCCGCTTGACACCCTCGAGGCCCACGCCCGCCTCGCCAAGGACGATTCCTTCGCAGGCCGCGTCATCCCGACGTTCCGCCCGGATCCGTACATCAACATCGCCCACCCCGAGTGGGCGGCCCGCGTCGAACGGCTCGCCGACGAGGCGTCCGACGGCGTGCCTGGCTACGCGGGTTACCTGCGGGCGCTCGAGAACCGCCGCCGCTACTTCGTCGAGCACGGGGCTGTCTCAGCCGACCACGGCGTGCGCACCCCGCTCACGCTCAAGCTCTCCGAGGGCGAGGCCGAGGCGCTCTTCGAGAAGGCCCGCCGCGGCGAGGCCACCGCGGCCGACCGCGACGCGTTCGAGGCCCACATGATGGTCGAGATGGCGCGGATGTCCGTCGACGACGGCCTCGTCATGACCATCCACCCCGGCTCGTTCCGCAACCACCATGCACCCACGTTCGCCGCGCACGGCGCGGACACGGGCCACGACATCCCGTTCGCGGTGAACTACACGGAGGGCATCCGGCCACTCCTGCAGGAGTACGGCACAGAGAAGGACTTCCACCTCGTCCTGTTCACCCTCGACGAGACCGTGTTCTCCCGCGAGCTTGCTCCGCTGGCCGGCTTCTACCCGAGCGTGTACATCGGGGCGCCGTGGTGGTTCCTCGACGCGCCGGACGCGATGCTGCGCTTCCGCTCGGCGGTGACCGAGACCGCGGGGTTCTCCCGCTCGTCCGGGTTCATCGACGACACGCGCGCCTACTGCTCGATCCCCGCCCGGCACGACACCTCGCGCCGGATCGAGGCTTCGTTCCTGGCCCGCCTCGTCGCCGAGCACCGCATGGCGGAGGCCCGCGCGCACGAGCTCATCGTGGACATCGTCGACGCGGCGCCACGCCGGGTCTTCAAACTCTGAGAGGGACGCATCGTGACCAGAACTACTACCGAGCTGCCCGTTCTGGGCCGCAAGGGCGTCGCGGCACCGCCCGTGCGTATCGTCCACCTCGGCCTCGGGGCGTTCCATCGATCCCATCAGGCGTGGTTCACCGCGCACGCGAGGGACGCGGGCGACTGGGGCATCGCGGCCTTCACCGGCCGTCGTCCCGACGCCGCCCGAGCGCTCGCCCCGCAGGACGGGCTCTTCACGCTCGTTGAGCGGTCCGCCGGAGGCGACCGATTCGAGATCGTCCCCACGATCGCCGAGGCCGTCGATGGGGCTGATACCGGGCGCCTGAACGAGCTCCTCGGCTCGCCGGCCACCGCGATCGTGACCCTCACCGTGACGGAGAAGGTGTACGACGACGACGCTCCCCACGCCCCGCTGGGTCGCCTCGTGGGCGGCCTCGCCGCGCGCCGCGCCGCCGGAGCCGGACCGATCGCCGTCGTCAGCTGCGACAACGTCGCCGGCAACGGCGAGGTGGCGCGCGCCGCCGTCGAACGCATCGCCGCCGGAGTCGACCCGGACTTGGCCGCCTGGGTCCGGGCGAACGTGAGCTTCGTGGGCACGTCGGTGGACCGGATCACCCCGCGGACCACGCCGGAGGACGTCGCCGAGGTGGCCGAGCAGTGCGGCTACCACGACGCGGCCCCCGTGGTCGCTGAACCGTTCGCGTCCTGGATCCTCTCGGGCGAGTTCCCGGCGGGCCGGCCCGCATGGGAGGACGCCGGGGCCCTGTTCGTGGACGACATCGAGCCGTTCGAGAACCGCAAGCTCTGGCTCCTTAACGGCGCCCACACGATCCTCGCGTACGCGGGCCAGCTCCGCGGCCACCAGACGGTGGCCGAGGCGCTCGCCGACCCCGTGTGCCGGGACGCGATGGAGTCGTTCTGGGACGAGGCTGCTCGGCACCTCACCCTCCCGGGGCTCGACGTCCCGGGCTACCGGGCCGCGCTCCTTGAGCGCTTCGCGAACCCGCGGATCGCGCACTACCTCGCCCAGATCGCCCAGGACGGCTCGCTCAAGCTGCGCATGCGGGCGGTCCCCGTCCTGCGGGCCGAGCGCGCCGCTGGCCGTTCCGGCCTCGCCGCCGCGCGGATGATCGCCGCGTGGATGGACTTCCTCTCCAGCGGCGCCGAGTTCCACGACCCCCTCGAGCAGGGGGTTCGGGCCGCGCTCGCGCTTGAGGGACGCGAACGCACCGCCGCGCTCTTGGGACTCGTGGACGCGGGGCTCGGGGAGGATGCCGCCGTCGTCGACCGCGTAGACAGCCTTCGCGGCACGTTCACAGACGACTGAACTCCCACGCTGCAACGGGTGGCAATATGTGGCAAGCGATTGCCACCCGTTGTGGCACCTCACTAAGGTGAGACTGAAGCCTGTGCCGTCGCGAGCGACGGCTCCGAGGAACAACGCACTGTATGGAAAGGAATTCGATGAAGATCGTTTCCGCTGAGGTCTTCGTGACGAGCCCGTCGCGGAACTTCGTCACGCTCAGGATCACGACCGACGAGGGCGTCACCGGCATCGGCGACGCGACGCTCAACGGCCGCGAGCTCGCCGTGGCCGCGTACCTCAAGGAGCACGTGGCCCAGCTGCTCGTGGGCCGGGACCCGCACCAGATCGAGGACACGTGGCAGTTCCTCTACCGCTCGGCGTACTGGCGGCGCGGGCCCGTGACGATGGCCGCGATCGCCGCCGTGGACATGGCGCTGTGGGACATCAAGGGCAAGATCGCGAACCTGCCGGTGTACCAGCTGCTCGGCGGCGCGTCCCGGAACGGGCTGCGGGCGTACGGGCACGCCTCCGGCACGGACATCCCCTCGCTCTTCGACTCGATCCGGCACCACCTCGAGCTCGGCTACAAGTCCATCCGCGTCCAGACCGCGGTCCCGGGGATCAAGGCCGTCTACGGCGTCGCGGCCCAGGCGCAGGCCTCGGGCGAGCGGTACGACTACGAGCCGGCCGGGCGCGGGGCCTACCCGCTCGAGGAGGACTGGGACACGCGCGCGTACCTGCGCCACCTGCCCACCGTGTTCGAGGCCGTGCGGAACGAGTTCGGCCCCGAGATCCCGCTCCTGCACGACGGCCACCACCGCATGACCCCGATCCAGGCCGCCAAGCTCGGCAAGGCCCTCGAGCCCTACGACCTGTTCTGGCTCGAGGACTGCACCCCGGCGGAGAACCAGGAGGCCCTGCGCCTGGTCCGCAGCCACACCACGACCCCGCTGGCGATCGGGGAGGTCTTCAACACGGTGTACGACTTCCAGTCGCTCATCAAGGAACAGCTCATCGACTACGTCCG
>NZ_JAVFJJ010000019.1 GCF_030908245.1 Sinomonas sp. ASV322 | reverse complement strand
CTGATCGCCACGGCCGGGGAGCACGTGATCGGCTGGCAGTGGTGCGACACCGAGAAGTCCGCCGCGTGGGCGGCCCTGCTCGAGCGCTTCCCCGCCCCGCGCGTGGTGGTCTGCGACGGCGGTGCCGGCCTGGCCTCGGCCCTGCGCAAGGTCTGGCCGGAGACCCGGGTCCAGCGCTGCCTGGTGCACGTTCACCGCAACGTCCGCACCCACCTGACCCATCGGCCCCGGCTCGAAGCCGGCAGAGCCCTCCTTCGCCTCTCCAAGGCGCTCATGCGCCTGAAGACCGCCGAAGAGGCCGCCGCCTGGGCGACCGCGCTGAACGACTGGCACACCCGCTGGGGCCCGATGCTCAAACAGCGCACCCACCGCGGCGAGGCCGGGGCCGCGCCGTCATGGGTCAAGCCCTCCCAGCAGTGGTGGTACACCCACAAGCGGCTGCGCGCCGCGTACTACCTGCTCGAGCGGCTCGTGAAGGCCGGGACGCTGTTCACCCACCTCGCCCCCGAGCACGAGGACCTCCGGATCGCCTCGACCACAAACCGGATCGAAGGAGGGGTCAACGCCCAGCTGCGCCTGCTCCTGAAGCACCACCGCGGCATGAGCCAGAACCACATGAAACGCGCCGTCGAATGGTGGCTCTACACCCACTCCGAAAACCCCGCCCCGGCCCACAAGCTCATCCGCCCAGAGCACCGCGAACCGCCGAAACGAACACCGACAACGACCGAGGAAGAACGGATCGGACCGGCCCTCTACGACACCGCCACGACCGCCGAGGAAGGCCTCTGGGCACGCACCGGACGGGCCGGCAGAAGCCGATGACACGCCCGGGCCATCCCCACGTTTTGACCGATAACCCTCTTTTCGACCACAGCCAGTCTTTCGGTGCACCTGAGGGGCACCGCCCGAGCAGAAAACAGAACACCCCCGGTCCCTGGACCGGGGGTGTTACCTGTGTCTCGACTCGTCTCTGAAGGATGTCGCGAGTCACCACATCGGCGGAGACGGGGGGATTTGAACCCCCGGTCCAAGTTTCCCCGGACCCTTCATTAGCAGTGAAGTCCATTCGGCCACTCTGGCACGTCTCCTTGCTATTGCTAGCCCCCCAAGGTTACCCAGAACGGCGGGACAGACGCAAAGCGGGCGGCTCACCCACCGGAGGTGACCCCCAAACGCCCCACCACCCACCGGAGGTGACCCCCAAACGCCCCACCACCCACCGGAGGTGACCCCCAAACGCCCCACCACCCACGGGAGGTGACCCCCAAACGCCGTCGGCCCCGCGGCTACCCCGCCTGGGCCAGTGCGAGCGGCAGAACGGGACCCGCTCCGGCGAAACGCAGGAGTCGCCCGGCGACGGTGAGCGACCATCGGCTGTCGACGAGGTCGTCCACGAGCAGAACAGGCGCCCCGCCGAGCGAGGCGAGGGCCGCGCCCAGGTCGGCCCCGACGTCGAACGCGGACCACACGCCCGCGAGCCGGAACGCCGAGTTGCCGCCCGCCTGCCCCGACCGCGCCGAGTCGGTCCGCCCGAGGGTCCCGAGGAATGGAAGGCGCCCGGCCTCGGCGATCCCACGAGCGAGGGATTCGACAAGGAGCGGCCTCGATGCCGAAGGCATCGCCACGACGCCCGCCGGCCGTCCTACACCGCTCCAAGGTCCCGCGGCGGAATCCCCGCGAGCCCACCCCGCGAGCAGCTGGACGACGGCGGGGCGAAGCCCGGGCGGCACGGCGCCGTCGGCCGCGGAGGCCGCGAAGAGCTCTCGCAGTACGCCGCCATAGCCGAGGTCCGTGAGCCGGGCGAGGGAGCGTCCCTCCGCGAGCTGTTCTGCGGCGGGAATGCGTCCTTTCACGGGCACTCCGAGCTTCTCCATGCCGCTCGGCCACTGGGCGCGGGCTTCGATCGGCACACCCGCGTGCCGGAGCTGCTCCCCCGCCCGCTCGAGCAGCCCCGGATCCACGCCGGCAGGGAACCACGGGCCGGCGCAGTTGTCGCAGCGGCCGCACGGGGCGGCGGTGTCGTCGTCGAGCTGGGCCGTCACGAATTCCATGCGGCACCCGCGCGTCTCCTCGTACTCGACCATCGCGTCCTGCTCCGCGCTCCGGGCGGCCGCGATCCGGCGGTAGCGCTCGTCGTCGTACGTCCACGGCGCGCCCGTCGCACGCCAGCCGCCGCCCACGCGCTCCACGGCACCGTCGACGGCAAGCACCTTGAGCAGAAGGTCAAGCTGGGTGCGGCGCAGCTCGACGAGCGATTCGAGCGCGACCGTCGAGAGCGGCCCGCCCGCGCTCGCGAGCGCCTCGAGGACCGCGTGCGCCTTGCCGCGATCGGGCATCGACGCGGTCGCAAAATAGCGCCAGATGTCACGGTCCTCTGTCCCGGGAAGCAGGAGCACGTCGGCATGCGCCGCCCCGCGGCCCGCGCGCCCCACCTGCTGGTAGTACGCGACCGGCGACGACGGGGCGCCGAGATGCACCACGAACCCGAGGTCCGGCTTGTCGAAGCCCATCCCGAGCGCCGACGTCGCGACGAGCGCCTTGACCTCATTGCCCTTGAGCAGGCGCTCGGCCTCCTCCCGCTCGGCCGTATCGGTCTTCCCCGTGTACGCGAGCACGCGGAACCCCGCATCGGAGAGCAGCCGCGCGGTGTCCTCGGCCGCCGAGACCGTGAGCGTGTAGATGATCCCGCTCCCGGGCAGATCCCCGAGGTGTTCGAGCAGCCACGCCAGGCGCGACCGCGAATCCGGAAGCCGGAGCACGCCCAGCCGCAGCGAGTCGCGCCCGAGCGGTCCGCGCAGCGTGAGGACGCCGTCGCCGAGCTGATCCTCGACGTCGGCGACGACGCGTGCGTTCGCGGTCGCCGTCGTCGCCAGCACGGGCACCGACGGCGGGAGCTCGTCGATGAGCGCGGCGATGCGCCGGTAGTCGGGGCGGAAGTCGTGGCCCCAGTCGGAGATACAGTGCGCTTCGTCGACCACGAGGAGCCCCGTCCGCGCGAGGAGCTCTGGCAGGTGCTCCTCGCGGAAGGAGGGATTCGTGAGGCGCTCGGGCGAGATGAGCACGACGTCGGCGGTGTCGGCCGCGAGCGCCGCGTGCACCTCGTCCCATTCGAGCCGGTTGGCGGAGTTGATCGCGACGGCGCGCACGCCCGCGCGGGCGGCAGCTTCGACCTGGTCCCGCATGAGGGCGAGAAGCGGCGAGACGATGAGCGTGGGCCCGGCCCCCTGCGCGCGCAGGAGGAGCGACGCGACGAAGTACACCGCGGACTTCCCCCACCCCGTGCGCTGGACCACGAGCGTCCGACGGCGGTGCGCAACGAGCGCTTCGATGGCCTCGAACTGCCCCGGATGGAAGGCGGCGTCGTCGCGCCCGACGAGCTTGTGCAAGACGTCGAGCGCCCGCTCACGCAACCCGTCCTGACCTGTGACTTTGCCGTCAGAAAACGTCATGAACCGCCCTTACCCCTCGGTAGCCTCCGCCCGGTCTCGAACTCCGGACTCTGCGACCCAGTATCCCCGTGACCTCTGACACTTCTCGCTGCGCGGAAACCTGAACGCCGGATACCGTGGTCAATGTCTCATGCTCAGTGCCTTAACGAAGGAAGTACCCATGACGGCAATGGCGCCGCCCGTTTCCGAACCGGATCTGCCCGGCAGCGAAGCACCCACCCGCAAGTCCGCGGGGCACGTGATCGTCGATTCGCTCGTGGCGCACGGCGTCACGCGCACGTATGTGGTTCCAGGAGAGTCCTTCCTGGATGTCCTCGACGGCCTCCACGAGTCCCCGATCGAAACCGTCGTGTGCCGCCACGAGGGCGGCGCGGCCTACATGGCCGAGGCTGACGGGAAGATGAACCAGCTCCCGGGCATCGCGATGGTCACGCGCGGACCCGGCGCGGCGAACGCGCACGTGGGCCTCCACACGGCGTGGCAGGACTCGACGCCGATGGTCCTCTTCGTAGGCCTCATCCCGTTCGCGCACCGCGACCGCGAGGCGTTCCAAGAGTTCGACATCAAGTCGTGGTTCGACACCGGCGCGAAGCGCGTCATGGTCCTCGACCACGCCGAGCGTGCCTCCGAGCTCGTCGCCGAGGCGATGTTCGCGGCCACGAGCGGTCGCCCCGGCCCTGTCGTCGTCGGGCTTCCCGAGGACGTCATCCAGCAGGAAGTCGACGCGACGATCCACCCGCAGATCCCCGTCGCGAACGGCGGCATGACCGTCAACGACTGGAAGGCCCTCAACGACGCGCTGCTCGCGGCCGAGAAGCCGCTCTTCGTCGTCGGCGGCAACGACTGGACGCAGGAGGGCGCGACGGCCCTCACGAACTGGCTCGAGGAGCATCGGATCCCCGCCGCCGCGGAGTGGCGCTGCGAAGGGACGATCCCGTTCGACTCGCCGTCCTACGTCGGCCCGATCGGCTACGGCCGGCCCAAGCCGACGTACAACCTGCTCGAGGAGACCGACCTCCTGATCTTCGTCGGGACCGTCCCCGGCGACGTCATCACCGACGGCTTCCTCGTCCGCCAGGACTGGGCCAAGAAGAACTTCCTCGTCACGATCGACCCGTCCCTGCGCGGACGCTCGGGCCCCGTCTCCTACCAGATCGTCGCGAAGCCGGACGTGTTCGTGCGCGACCTCGTGCGCATGGACCTCCCCGCCCGCGATCAATGGACGGCGTGGACCGAGCGCATGCGCGGCGAGCAGGTCAAGTTCGCGGCGCTTCCGCCGGCGACCCCGGGCGACGGCCCCGCGCGCATGGACACCCTCATGGCCAACCTCGTGCCGACGCTGCCCGAGGACGCGATGGTGACCCTCGGCGCGGGCGAGCACACGAACTGGGCGCACCGCTATTTCCCGACGCAGAAGTACGCGTCGATGATCAGTGCGCGCAACGGTTCGATGGGCTACTCGGTTCCGTCGGCGATCGCGGCGTCGCTCGCGAACCCGGGGCGCCGCGTCGTGACGATCGCGGGCGACGGCGAGTTCCTCATGAACGGCCAAGAGCTCGCGACCGCGGCGCAGTACGGCGCAACGCCGCTCGTCGTCGTCATGGACAACCAGGAATACGGCACGATCCGGACGCACCAAGAGCGCTCCTACCCGCACCGCGTCTCCGGAACCCAGCTCAGGAACCCCGACTTCGCACTCATGGCGCGCGCGTTCGGCGGCTTCGGCGTGCGGGTCGAGCGCGACGCCGACGTCCCACGCGCGATCGAGGCCGCCCTCCGCGCGATCGACGAGGACGGCACCTTCGCGCTCATCCACCTCATCGTCGAGCAGCGCGTCAAGGCCTACTGAGTCGAGCTCCGCACGCAACGGACGACGGCGGGGTCCCCACCCAGGCGGGGACCCCGCCGTCGTCCGTTCTCGCGGATCGAAAGGTGAGCTCTCGTCGGAACGGACGCGTCTTTCCGACGAGATCTCACCTCGGGGACCGTACGGCGCTACGCGCCGAAGCGGCCGCGGTTCTCGACCGGGATGAGCGGCTTCTCGGCGCGGGCCCTGATCTGCTGGACGGCCCACGTGTTGCCGTCCGGATCGGCGAAGCCGAAGAAGGTCCCACCGTCGTCCGGCGAGAACACCATGAGCTCAGAGCAGTCGACGCCGCGGCCCACGAGCTCGGCCCGCGCGGCCTCGGCGTCCGCGACGACGAGCTGGAGCCCCTTCATCGAACCCGGCTCCATTTCGCGCTGGGCCGGCAGGTCGCCGAACACGATCGAGCAGCCGGAGCCTTCGGGGGTGAGCTGGACGACGTGCATGTGCTCGTTCGTCGTGTTGTGGTCGAGGTGGAACCCGACTTTGTCCCGATAGAACTGCACCGAGCGTTCAATGTCGGAGACAGGCAGGATGACAACTTCAAGAGTCCAGTCCATGCAGTCAACCTAGGGCCCGCCACCGCCACGGGGAACCCCTCGTCGATGAACTGTCGGCGGCTCCACGTAGAATCAGCGGCGTGACGAGCAACGTGAACAGCCTTGGCCAAGCGCCGCAGATCGACCTTTCCGCCTCGTTCAAGGCGTACGACGTGCGAGGGATCGTAGGCGAGACGATCGACGCGCGGATCGTCGAGGCGGTGGGCGCGGCGTTCGTCGACGTGCTCGGCCTCGCCGGGCAGACCGTGCTCGTGGGCGGCGACATGCGCCCGTCCTCGCCCGAATTCATCGACGCGTTCGCGCGCGGCGCCGCGGCCCGCGGCGGCCTCGTCGAGACGATCGGCCTCATCTCGACCGACGAGCTCTACTACGCGTGCGGCGCCCTCGGCGCGGCGGGCGCGACCTTCACTGCGAGCCACAACCCCGCCCAGTACAACGGCATCAAGATGGCGAAGGCCGGCGCGCTGCCCGTCTCGTCCGAGACCGGACTCAAGGAGATCCAGGCCGCTGCGGAGTCCTACCTTACGGCCGGTGAGATCGCCGCCGTCGAACGTCCCGGCACGATCACCGAGCGTGACGTCCTCGCGGACTACTCCGCGCACCTGCGCAAGCTCGTCGACCTGTCCGCGATCCGACCGCTCAAGGTCGTCGTCGACGCCGGCAACGGGATGGCTGGCCTCACGACCCCGGCGGTCCTCGGCGACGAGCTCCTGCCGGCACTTCCCCTTGACATCATTCCGCTCTACTTCGAGCTCGACGGCACGTTCCCGAACCATCCCGCGAACCCGCTCGAGCCCGAGAACCTGCGCGACCTGCAGAAGGCGGTCGTCGAGCACGGCGCGGACATCGGCCTCGCGTTCGACGGCGACGCGGACCGCTGCTTCGTCATCGACGAGAACGGCGAGCCGGTCTCGCCGTCGGCCATCACGGGACTTGTCGCCCGCCGCGAGATCGCGCGCGCGAAGGCAGCGGGCGAGGCCAAGCCGGTGATCATCCACAACCTCATCACGTCCCGTGCGGTGCCCGAGCTCGTCCAGCACGACGGCGGGCGTCCGGTCCGCACGCGCGTGGGCCACTCGTTCATCAAGGCAGTCATGGCCGAGGAGGGCGCAGTGTTCGGCGGCGAGCACTCGGCGCACTACTACTTCCGTGACTTCTGGAACGCGGACACGGGCATGCTCGCGGCCATGCACGTCCTCGCGGCGCTCGGCGGCCAGGACCGCCCGCTGTCCGAGCTCGGCGCCGAGTACGAGCCGTACGTCGCCTCAGGCGAGATCAACTCGGAGATCGAGGACAAGGCCGCGGCGGTCGCCCGCGTCCGCGAGGCCTACGAGGGCCCGGACGTCGCGATCGACGAGCTCGACGGCACGACGTTCTCCGCGGCCGACGGCTCGTGGTGGTTCAACCTCCGCCCGTCCAACACGGAGCCGTACCTGCGCTTCAACGGCGAGGCCAAGGATCGCGAGACTCTCGCGACCGTTCGCGACAATGTCCTCGCGATCGTCCGCGCATGAGTTCCGCGAACTCGACCGCGGGCGCCGATTCCGGCGCAGGCGCGCACGACGACGACATGCTGCGAGAGCTGCACGACGTCCTCGGCACGGCGCTCGCCATGGCGCAGGAGCAGATCGAGAAGAACGGCGGCTTCCTCCCCTACGGCGTCACCCTCGCGGACGACGGCGAGTTGCGGCTCGTGCTCGTCGCCCCGCCCGAGCCTGAGGACGACGAGGACCCCGAGGCGGATCTCGACGCCGACGTCATGCTCGCCGACCTCGTGGAGCTGCTCAGGCAGAGCCGCGGCACCTACCGCGCGGTGGCCTTCGCGACTGACGTGACGCTTCCCGACCACGGCTCCGACGGGATCCATGCGGCGGCCGAGCACCGCGGAGGCGGTCTCCTCGCGGCGATCCTGCCGTACGAGATGACCGCCGACGGCTACGTCTACGGGACCGTCGAGCCGGACGGGCACGAGGCCCGCGTCTTCACGGACTGACCTCCGCGAGCTCGGCAGCGGGCACGGCCTTCCGTGACCGCGGCCGCGCGAGCGTCGCGCAGACTCCCGCGAGGAGCACCGCCCCGCCCACGATCTCGAGCAGCTGCGGAACCTCGCCGAACGCGAGCCAGGCCGCCGCCATGCCCACGGGCGGGACGAGCAGGGTGTACGGGACGACGGCGGCCGCCGGGTACTTCCCGAGGAGCGAGTTCCACGCGGTGTAGCCCACGAGCGAGGCCAGCCCGACCGTGAAGAGCGTGCTCATGAGGGCCGGCGCCGAGAGGTGTGCGAGCGAGCCGACGACGGCGCCCGGCCCGTCGACGATCGCGGCGAGAGCGAGCATCGGCACTGGGACGACGGCGGCCGACCAGACCACGAGGCCGAGGCCGGAGGCGCCCCTCGCGGCGCGCGAGATCGTGTTGCCGATACCCCACGAGAGCCCCGCGAGCACGACGAGCACGAGCGGCCCGAGGGGTGCCACCGCGCCACGCCCGAGCGCGACGAGCACAAGGCCGACCACGCCCGCGCCCACTCCGGCGAGCTGCGCCGTCGTCGGCCGTTCTTTGAGCACCACCGAGGCGAGCAGGATCGTGAAGAGCATTTGGCTCTGCAGGACCAGCGGGGCGAGCCCCGCGGGCATGCCCCAATGCATCGCGAGGTAGACCAGGCCGAACTGCCCCGCGCTCATGAACAGCCCCACCCCCGCAATGACGCGCCACGGAACCGCAGGCTTCGGGACGAACAGCATCGCAGGCACGGCCACGAGCGCGAAGCGAAGGGCGGCAAAGACGAGCGGCGGGACGTCGCGCAGGCCGAGTTCGATCGCGACGAAGTTGACGCCCCAGATGACGGCGACGAGGACGGCGAGGGCGGAGTGCTGCGGTTTCACCCCTCCATCCTCCGGGAAAGCCACCATGAAGCACCAGCGTTGATTTGTGTGAGAAACCATCTACGATTTCTTCATGATCGATCTGCAGGCCCTCCGCTCGCTCGCCGCCGTCGAACGCCACGGCTCGGTCGTCGCGGCGGCGGAGGCGCTTGGCTTCAGCCCGTCCGCGGTGTCGCAGCAGATCAAGAAGCTCGAGCGCCAGTCGCGCGCGGCGCTCCTCGAACGCCGTGGACGGGGCATCCTGCTCACGGAGCGCGGGCGCGCGCTCGTCGAGCACGGCGTGCGCCTGCTTGCGGATATCGAGCGCGTCGAGTCGATGCTCGCCGCCGACGACGCGCCTCAGGGGACGTTCACGGTCGCCTCTTTCTCGACGGCGGCGCGGGGACTCCTCGGCCACGTGGCCAAGCGGGTCGCGGTCGAGGCGCCGGACATGCGGCTCGAGATCGTCGCGATGGACCCCGCCGAGGCGGTGGCCCAGGTCGCCCACGGAGACGTGGAGCTCGCCGTCGTCCACAACTGGAACTCGGTCGCGCTCGAGGTGCCCGCGCACGTGGCGCTCGATCCGCTCTGCGAGGACGAGGCCGACATCATCCTTCCGCGCACGCACCGGCTCGCGGAACTCGACGCGGTGCCGCGCGCCGAGCTGCTCGAGGAGACCTGGTGCTCGCAGCCGCGGGGGGCGATCTGCCACGAGGCCCTCATGCGCCTGCTCGCGAACGAAAGCACCACCCCGCGCGTCGCATTTGTCGATCCGGATTTCGCGACGCACGTCGAGCTCGCGGCTCAGGGACTCGCGCTCGCGTTCATCCCGAGGCTCGGCCGCGGCGCGCTTCCGCCCGAGGTCGTGGCCCGCCCCCTCGCGGGAGAGCCGGCGAAGCGCCTCGTCTCCGCGGCGTATCGCCGTACGATGTCGGCAAGCCCCGGCGTGCGGCTCCTCGTCAAGCTCCTCCACGAATCCGCTGATTCATTGTACAAATGTTTGCATTCTCAGGAGTAGAATCCTTCGCATGCGCATGACGGCCTTCGAGGATGTGAGCCTTCGGGCCCTCATGCTGCTGAGCTCGGCCGACAACAGCGAACCCCTCGCGACGCGCGCCATCGCCGACGGCGTCGGCACGCCGTACAACCATGTGAGCAAGGCGGTGCTCAGACTCCGCGAGCTCGGCCTCGTCGAATCGACGCGAGGTCGGTCCGGAGGCGTGCAGCTCAGCGATGTGGGGCGTCGCGCCACCGTGGGCCAGGTGCTCCGGGCCCTCGATACGCGCGAAGACCTCACGGATTGCGAATCCCCGAACGGCGACTGCCCCTTCAACCTTCAGTGCGGCCTCCGCTCGGCGCTCCGCGAGGCGCGCGAGGCGTTCTATCGGGCGCTCGACCACGTGATCATCAGCTCGCTCCCCCACCGACGCCAGATGGAGCCGGTCCTGCTCCAACTCGGCCTGCGCCCGCCGGCCGGCGACGTCTGATCCGCTCGACCTGACACGGTGCGCGCGCCTCGGCCCTGCCGCGTGATTCCTCCACGGGAGTATCTTGTGTCCATCCGGTGCATCCCGGCCCCTTGAGGCGCGGATGACCTGAGGAGCACAAAGTGGTCGAGCAGGCACCCCCGAGTCCGCCCCCACAACCTGCGGGCGGCGAGCAGCCACGCGCGCGCGGGCCGTTCCGACGGTGGGTCCGCGCCCACCGGACGCTGACCGCGGTGGCCGCGGGCGCCGTCGTCCTTCTGCTCGTCGCGGCGGGCGGGGTGTTCGCGATCGCGATCCGAACGCCCGGCGCTGTCCCGGCTGCGGTCTCGGGCCTCGCGAAGATCAAGCACATCGTGGTGATCATGCAGGAGAACCGCTCGTTCGACAGCTACTTCGGCACCTTCCCGGGCGCCGACGGCATCCCCATGCACGACGGCGTGCCGACCGTGTGTGTGCCGGACCCCGCGCGCGGAACGTGCGTCAAGCCGTACTACGATCCCGCGGACAAGAACTCGGGCGGCCCGCACGGCCAGACGAACGCGACGGCGGATGTCGACGGCGGGAAGATGGACGGCTTCATCGCGCAGGCCGAGCGCGCGTCGTCGAACTGCGCGCCTAACGATCCGGCGTGCGCCGGCGCCAGGACCACCGACGTCATGGGCTATCACGACGCGCGGGACATCCCGAACTACTGGGCCTACGCGAGGGACTTCACGCTTCAGGACCACATGTTCGAGCCGAACGCGTCGTGGAGCCTGCCCGAGCACCTGTACATGGTGTCGGAATGGTCGGCGAAGTGCAGTGCTGCGGGCGATCCGCAGTCGTGCGTCAACGCCCTCCAGGGGCCAGCGCTCCCGCCCGACTTCGGGCGCCGGACCGGTAAGCCCGCCGCACCGCCGGACTACGCGTGGACGGACCTCACGTATCTCCTCCACCGGCAGGGCGTCTCGTGGGGCTACTACGTGTTCAACGGCACCGAGCCGGACTGTCGCAACGATTCCGCCGCCTCATGCGCGCCCGTCGCGCAGAACGCGAAGACGCCCGGCATCTGGAATCCGCTCCCCTACTTCGACACCGTCAAACAGAACGGGCAGCTCGGCAATATCCAGGCCCTCACGAACTTCTACTCGGCGGCCAAGGACGGCACGCTCCCGGCCGTGAGCTGGATCGACCCCACGAGCGCCGTGAGCGAGCACCCGCCCGCGCTCGTGAGCACGGGCCAGGCCTACGTCACCGGGCTCGTGAACGCCATCATGTCCGGGCCGGACTGGGACAGCACGGCGATCTTTCTTTCCTGGGACGACTGGGGCGGGTTCTACGACCACGTCACGCCGCCCGCCGTGGACCAGAACGGCTACGGGCTGCGCGTGCCCGGGATCGTGATCAGCCCGTACGCGAAGAAGGGCTACATCGACCACCAGACGCTGAGCCACGACGCGTACGTGAAGTTCATCGAGGACGTCTTCCTGCACGGCCAGCGCCTCGACCCCGCGACTGACGGCCGGCCCGATCCGCGCCCGGACGTTCGCGAGGCCAGCCCGCTCTTGGGCGACCTCGCGAACGACTTCGACTTCTGCCAGACGCCGTCGCGCCCGGTTCTGCTCCCGAACGCCGCGACCTACTAGCGTCCAGGGGTCACCTTCCGCGGGTCCCGAACCGTTCAGGGGTCACCTCACGCGGGTCCCCCACCATCCGGGGGTCACCTCCTGTTGGCTAAACCGACGGGACGTGACCCCTGAACGCGCATCAACCGGCAGGACGTGACCCCTGAACGGTCACCAACCAACGGGACGTGACCCCTGAACGAGATCAGTTGGCGGCCGTGAAGATTTCTCCGCGGAACTGCGGGGTCTCGAGCTCGTCGAGCGCTGCGACCGCGTAGTCCTGCGCGGAGATGAAGTCGCCCGCGGGGACGCCGACGGCCGTGCGGTACTCGCCGGTCCGCTCGCCGGGAGCGATGACGGCAGCAGGGGCCTGGACCGTCACATCGAGTCCGGCCGAGGAATCGCGTAGCGCCTCGTACGCCTCGAACACCGTGTCCGATTCGCCCTTGTACTCGGCCGGGAAGTCCGGCAGATCCTTGATGCGCGTCCCGTCCGGCGACTGCAGCCCGCCGAAGCCGCCCACAAGATACAGGCGTGCGTCAGTCGGGACGGCCGCGATCGCGCGGTGCGCGGCGAGGTAAGGCTCGCGCGATCCGCCGGTGCGGTCGGGCGCCGTCGCCAGCACGACGACGTCGTTCGCCGAAGCGGCGGAACGGTACGTTTCGAGGTCGGCGAGGTCCGCAGCGCGGACGACGGCGGCGCCCTCCACCGCGGCGCCCTTGCGACTGAGGGCGGTCACCTCGTGCCCGCGGCGCGCGGCCTCGGCGACGATCTGGCTTCCCACCATGCCGGTGGCTCCGTAGACGGCGATCTTCATGAGTGCTCCTCTGCATCGATTCCGACGAACGACGCAACAGTATCCACGAGATACTAAGTACTTCAAAGTGCTATGGTTACCTCGTGGATAGTCTCGCCTTCGACGTTATGGACCCTGAGTGCCCCTCTCGCGTCGTCTTGCAGCGCATCGGCGACAAGTGGACCCCGCTCATCGTCCAGGCCCTCAAGGTCGGGCCGCTCCGGTTCAGCGCGCTGCGCGCGGCCGTCGGCGGCATCACGCCCAAGGTGCTGACCCAGACGCTCCGCACGCTCGAGCGCGACGGCCTGGTGTCCCGCGCCGTTTTCGCCGAGGTCCCCGTGCGCGTCGAGTATCGGCTCACTCCGCTCGGCGCGAGCCTCCTCGGGCCGCTCGACTCGATCCGCGAGTGGGCCGAGAGCCACGCGCGGAAGATCCTCGACGCCCGCGACGCGTTCGACGCCGCGGCCACCTAGCGTCCAGAGGTCACCTCCGGTGGGTCCATCCGCGTTCAGGGGTCACCTCCGGTGGGTCAGACCCACCGGGAAGTGACCCTTGGACGGCCGAGCACCCGCGGGAGGTGACCCCTCGATGGCCGAGCACCCACGGGAGGTGACCCCTCGATGGTCGCGCACCCACGGGAGGTGACCCCCAAACGGAGGACGGCCTAAAAAACTCGCCGCCAGTTGGTCTTCGCGAGGTCGAGCACCTCGTCACCGCGGCCCGAGAGCACGGTCCGGAGCGCGTAAAGCGTGAACCCGCCCGCCTGCTGGAGCGTGATCGCGGGCGGGATCGCGAGCTCCTGCCGGGCCGTCACGACGTCCACGAGGGCGGGCCCGTCGTGGGCGAGCGCCTCCTTGAGACCCTGCTCGAGCTCGGACGAGTCCGCGACCCGAATGCCCTTGATTCCGAGCGCCTCGGCTACGGCCGCGAAATCGGGATTCACAAGCTCCGTTCCGAAGTTCACGAACCCGGCGGCCTTCATCTCGAGCTCGACGAAGTTGAGCGAAGAGTTGTTGTAGACGACGAGCTTGAGCGGGAGCTTGTTCTGCACGAGCGTGATGAGCTCGCCGAGCAGCATCGCGAGCCCGCCGTCGCCCGCGAGCGCGACGACCTGCCGGCCGGGGTACGCGGCCTGCGCGCCGATGCCGTGGGAGAGAGCGTTCGCCATGGAGCCGTGGCTGAATGAGCCGAGCAGCCGCCGTCGTCCGTTCATGGTGAGGTAGCGCGCGGCCCACACGACCGGGGACCCGACGTCGGCCGTGAACACGGCATCGTCGGCGGCGAGCCCGTCGAGGACGCGTGTGACGTACTGCGGGTGGAGCGGCTGGCCGCGCCGGGTGGGCGTCGCGAGATCGTCGAGCTTGGCGCGGGTCTTCGCGTAGTGCTTGAGCGAGGCGTCGAGGTGGGTGCGGCGCCGCTTGTGCTCGACGAGCGCCAGGAGCGCGGCGGCGGTGTCCTTGACGTCGCCCACGAGCCCGAGGTCGAGCCGCGCGCGGCGCCCGAGCTGCTCGCCGCGGATGTCGACCTGGATGATCTTCGCCTCGGCCGGATAGAACTGCTGATACGGGAAGTCCGTGCCGAGCATGAGGAGGGCGTCGCAGTCCTCCATCGCCCGGTAGCCCGAGCTGAAGCCGAGCAGGCCGGTCATGCCGACGTCGAACGGATTGTCGTATTCGATGAATTCCTTGCCCCGCAGCGCGTGCACGATGGGCGCGCCGAGGGCGTCCGCGAGCGCGACGACCTCGTTGTGCGCGCCGTCGACTCCCGCTCCTGCGAGGATCGTGACCTTGCCCGCCGCGTTGAGGAGGCCGGCAGCCTCGCGCAGCTCGGCGTCGCCCGGCACGACGCGCGGGCGCGCGCGGCGCACGATCGCGACCCGATCTGACTTCGCGGTCGCGAGCGCGACGTCGCCCGAGAGGACGACGACGGCGACGCCCCGCTTCTCGACGGCGGTCCGGAGCGCGATCTCGAGAATGCGCGGCATCTGCGCGGGGTCCGTGACCTGCTCGGCGTACACGCTGCACTCGCGGAAGACCTCTTGCGGATGGGTCTCCTGGAAGTAGTTCGAGCCGATCTCGGAGCTCGGGATGTGGGCCGCGATCGCGAGCACGGGGACGCGCGAGCGGTTCGCGTCGTAGAGGCCGTTGATGAGGTGGAGGTTGCCGGGCCCGCACGAGCCGGCGCACACGGCGACCTCGCCCGTGAGCGCGGCCTCGGCCGCCGCAGCGAAGGCCGCGGCCTCCTCGTGGCGGACGTGAACCCAGTCGATAGCGGGCGTCTCCCGGAGCGCGTCGGTGAAGCCGTTGAGCGAGTCTCCCGGGATGCCGTAGACGCGGCGGACCCCGTTGGCCGCGAGGGTTGCGACGATATTCTGCGCGATGGTCGTCATGCTGCCCACGCTAGCCCCGCCTCGAGAGCAGTTGGTACCCCTTGGGAATATCTGCTCCGCCACACCGTTGAACATGAGCGAATGTCACTCAACTTTCTGGAGGATGGTGTGCCTACCTTTTTCGGTCCGGGCGCCGGCAACGGCTCCTTCGATGACTTCCTCGCCCGCTACCTGCAGGGCCAGGGCGCTCGGCCCACCGGCCGCCCGCTCGACATCAGCCGCCTTGTGAGCCGCGGAACCCAGGAGCTTGTGAACGCGGCGGGGCGCTACGCCGTCGACCACGGCCACCGCGAGGTCGACGCGCTGCACCTGCTGCGCGCCCTGGTCGAGACGGAGTCGGTGGCCGCCATGATCGAGCACGCGGGCGCGGCTGCCGGGGTTCATGTCGAAGACATCGCCGACGCCGTCGAGCAGCGACTTCCGGCCGCGGCCGCCGACGAGTCGGGACTCGGCGGCGCCACGCCGTCGCTCACGCCGTCCGCCCAGCATGTGCTCCTCGATGCCTACAAGGTCGCGCGCGCTCTCGGCTCCACCTACATCGACCCCGAGCACGTGTTCCTCGCGCTCGTCCTCGCGACCGACGCCCCCGCCGGGCAGATCCTCGTCTCGCACGGCATCACGCCGCAGTCGCTCCAGGCGGGCGGCGGCGCCTCAGGCGCATCTGACGCGGGCGCGAACGACGACGGCGCTGCCGCCCCTGCCGCGGGCCAGCGCGCCCGCCGTCGGGGTGCTGAGACTCGGGGCGATGCGGCCAAGAACGCAATGCTCGACAAATTCGGCACCGATCTCACGGCCCTCGCCCGCAACGGCAAGCTCGACCCCGTGATCGGACGCGGCGAGGAAATCGAGCAGGCCATCGAGATCCTGGCCCGCCGCACCAAGAACAACCCCGTGCTGATCGGCGAGGCCGGCGTCGGGAAGACCGCGATCGTCGAGGGCTTGGCTCAAGCGATCGCGTCCGGCGAGGTTCCAGCGCAGCTCCACGGGAAGTCGGTCGTCCTGCTCGACCTTCCAGCAATGCTCGCGGGCACCCGGTACCGGGGCGACTTCGAGGAGCGCCTCACGAAGACCATGGATGAGATCGCGGCGGACGGGAACGTCATCGCATTCGTCGACGAGCTCCACACGGTAGTCGGCGCGGGCGGTGCGGGCGAGGGCGGCATGGATGCGGGCAACATCCTCAAGCCGAGGCTGGCCCGCGGAGAGCTGCACCTCATCGGCGCGACCACGCTCGACGAGTACCGCAAGATCGAAAAGGACCCCGCGCTTGAGCGGAGGTTCCAGCCGGTGACGGTCGGCGAGCCGAACATCGAGGACGCGATCGCGATCCTCGACGGGCTCAAGTCGCGGTACGAGGAACACCACGGGGTCACCTACTCGGACGAGGCCATCCGCGCCGCGGTCGAGCTCTCGCACCGGTACATCACGGACCGGTACCTCCCGGACAAGGCGATCGACCTCATCGACCAGGCCGGGGCTCGGCTGAGCCTGGCCCGGGGTCCGCGCGTGGATCTCGAGGCACTGCGCGCCGAGGCGGCTGAGCTCGAGGAGCGGAAGGACGCCGCCGTGGCGGCCGAGGACTACGAGCTCGCGTCCCGGCTGCGCGACCAGGTCGAAGGTCTTGCCGCGAGGATCGAGGCGGCCGCGACGGGCGAGCAGCCCGAGCGCGAAGAGGTCTCCGCGCTCGAGGCGAGCGACGCCGTCGTCCGCGGCGCAAGCCGGCCGGACGCCGTCGGCGCCCGCGGCGCAAGCCGGCCGGACGCGGTCGGCGCCCACGGCGCAAGCCGGCCGGACGCCGTCGTCCAGGACACAGACATTGCCGCAGTCGTCTCCCGCGCGACGGGCATCCCGGCCTCGCGCGTGACGGAGGGCGAGCGCGAGCGGCTCGCGCGCCTTGAGGACGAGCTCCACGGACGCGTTGTGGGGCAGGAGGACCCGGTCGCTGCGATCGCGAAGGCCGTGCGGCGCAACCGTACCGGCCTCGGAGACGCAGGGCGTCCCGTGGGCAGCTTCCTCTTCCTCGGCCCGACCGGCGTGGGCAAGACCGAGCTCGCGAAGGCCCTCGCGGCGTCGCTCTTCGGCGACGAGTCCGCGATGGTCCGCTTCGACATGAGCGAATTCGGCGAGCGCCACACGGTGAGCCGGCTGGTCGGTGCCCCTCCGGGGTACGTCGGCTACTCGGAGGCGGGGCAGCTCACCGAGCGCGTCCGGCGGCGCCCGTACTCCGTCGTGCTGCTCGACGAGGTCGAGAAGGCCCACCCGGACGTGTTCAACCTGCTCCTCCAGGTGCTCGACGACGGGCGGCTCACCGACGGGCAGGGCCACACCGTGGACTTCCGCAACACCGTGGTCATCATGACCTCGAACCTCGGGTCTGAGTTCCTCGCGACCCGCGGCGCCGCGCTCGGCTTCGCGTCGGGCGGGGTGGATGGCGGGCCGTCGGACGCGGAGCTGCGGGCCAGGATCATGGGACGGCTGCGCGAGACGATGCGGCCCGAGTTCCTCAACCGGATCGACGAGATCGTGCTGTTCCAGAAGCTCACACGCGGGGAGCTGCTCGAGATCGTTCGGCTCCAGCTCCGCGGCACCGAGGCGCGGCTCGCGGCACAGGGCATCGCGCTCGCCGTCGACGACGCCGCCGTCGCCTGGATCGCCGAGCGCGGCTACGAGCCCGAATTCGGTGCGCGGCCGCTGCGCCGCGTGATCCAGCGCGAGCTCGAGGACCGTGTGGCGGACCTGCTCGTCACGGGTTCCGTCGCCGAGGGCGGGCGCGTGAGCGTGACCGTCGACGGCGGCGAGCTCGCCGTGCGCGCGGGTTATCGGGCGGAAGAGCCGGCCGCCGCCGCCTAACCGTCCAGGGGTCACGTCCCGCTGGTTAGCCGCCATCCAGGGGTCACCTCCCGCTGGTTCAACCCACGGGACGTGACCCCCGAACGCGCGCACACCCACGGGACGTGACCCCGAACGGAGCCCTCCGGTGCCTACCTCTCGCGGACGGGCACCCCGAGGTGTTCGCGGAGCACGTACTCCGCGATCGCCATCGAGGAGGTCGCGGCGGGCGAGGGCGCGTTCCGGAGGAGCGTCACGGACCCAACCTGATCCACGGCGAAGTCGTCGAGCAGCGACCCGTCCGCGGACCACGCCTGTGCCCGCACGCCGGCGCCCGCCTTCGACGCGAGATCCGTGGGCCGCAGGTCCGGCACGAAGGCCCGCGCCTGACGGTAATACAGAGGCTTGAGCAGCGAGGCGGAGATCTCGCGCACGCCCATCCGCCAGTGCCGTCGGAACAGCGCCGCCGCGCCGGGCCACATCAACGAACCGAGGGTGTCCCGCACCGACACGCTCCCCCAGCGGTACCCCTCGCGCGCGAGGGCGGGCACGGCGTTCGGGCCGACGTGCACGTCGTCGTACACGCCGCGCGTGAAGTGCACCCCGAGGAACGGGAAACGCGGATCCGGCACGGGGTAGATCATGCCCTGCACGAGCGAGGCCCGCGCGGGCGCGAGCGCCCAGTACTCCCCGCGGAACGGCAGGATCCGAGGCGACGGCGACGCCCCGACCATGCGCGCCACGAGGTCGGACTGCAGCCCCGCGCACACGACGAGCCGATCAAAGGTGTGGGTCGCACCCGAGGTCGCGACCGTCGTCGTGCCCTCCCCCGCTCGGATCCCCACGACCTCGGTGCCCAGCAGCACGCGCCCGCCCGCGCGCCGCACGTCGTCGGCCATCGCCTCGGTGATCGCCGAGAAATCGACGACGGCGGTGTGCGGCGAATGCACGGCCCCCACCCCGGCGACGTGGGGCTCGAGCTCTCGCATGCGCGCAGGGCCGATGCGCGCGAGGTCGGGCACACCGTTCGCCCGCGCCCGCCGCTCGATCTCGTCGAGCCGAGGCACCTCGTCCGGCGTCACCGCGACGACGAGCTTGCCGAGTTCGCGGTACGGCAGCCCGCGATCGAGGCAGTAGTCGCGCGTGAGCTCCCGGCCCCGCGCACACAGCAAGGCCTTGAGCGAGCCCGGCTGGTAGTACAGCCCCGCGTGCACGACGCCCGAGTTGTGCCCCGTCTGGTGCGCCGCGACGCGACGCTCCTTCTCGAGCACGACGACGTCGAAGCCGCCCGTGAGGGCGAGGGCCCGCGCGATCGCCATCCCCACGATTCCGCCGCCGACGATCCCGACGCGCTCCGTCCCCATCCGTCCCGTCACGCTGCGTCCACCCGTCCCCTGCTTCCGTCGACGCGCACGCGCTGCCCCTCCCGAAGCACCGATGTGCCGCGCCGCGTCCCCATGACCGCGGGCACGCCATACTCGCGCGCGACGATGGCAGCGTGCGAGCCGAGCCCGCCGGTGTCGACGACGACGGCGGCCGCCCGCGCGAACAGCGGCGTCCACGACGGGTTGGTGTTCGGGCACACGAGCACGTCGCCCGCGCGCAGCGCCCCGAACTCATCCGGCCCCCGCACGATCCGGACCGGCCCCTCGGCAACCCCGCCGCTCGCGGGCGTGCCCCTGATGAGCGCGCTCCCGCCGTCGTCCGCCCCGGCACGGCCCGGAAGGACCGTCGCGAGGTCCAGCATCGGCACACCGGCGTACTCGCGCCTCAGGGCGGCCCGGCGCGCGGCGAGGGCGCGCACTCGGGCGCGGTCGACATCGTCGATCGCCTCGGGCGGGCGCACCTCGCGCAGCTCCTCGAGGCGGAGGTGGAAGACATCCTCCGCCGCGGGGAGCGCGCCGACGGCGGTGAGCCGCCGGCCCAGCTCGAGGAACGTGGCCCGCAGCGGCGGGAGGACGCGGGTGATGAAGAAATGCGTGTCCTCCCTGAACGCGAGGCCCCGCCGCGCGGCGTCGACGACTGCCCGGGCCATGCGCGCCGCCCGCGGCGAGCGCAGGAAGGGATGCGCCAGGAGCTCGCGCATCGCCGCGTCGCCCGGATTGGGTCCGCGCTCGCGGGGCGGTTCGGAGGCGGCCGCCTGGATGATCGCTGCGACGGGTGTCGGGTCGTCGCGCCACGTCGGCGCCGTCGCGAGGACGATGCTCAAGGACTCGCGGTGCCCGTACTCGGCGAGGTAGGCGTCAAGCCGATGGTCGAACTCCTCGAACTCGGGCCGCGAACGCACGGCATCAAGGAACGCGGGAGCGTCCAGCTCGCGGGCCGCCAACGACAGCTCCGGGTCGGCGCGGACGGCGTCGGCGAGCGCGTCGAGCGCGTCGTTGCCGGCGCGCGTGCGCGTGCGGGCGCCCGCGACGAGCGGGGGCGCGAGCCGGGTGAGGCCGAGCAGCGCAAGCCCGAGGCGAAGCGGCGCGAACGGAAGGAACGCGCCGGGAAGGTATGCGGCGCGAATCCTCGCGAGCGGCTCCATGGCGTCGGTGCAGCGATCGACGCGCGCCAAGAGGTCTGCCCACCCGAGCGTGGCCGGGTCCTGAGCGTCGAGGGCGTCGACGATCGCCTCGAATTCGGCGAACTGCGGGTCGGTGGTCCAATCGCGGACCGGATACCGCCGCGCGCGGCGAAGGATCGCGAGCGGCGCGCCGAGCACGAGGGGACTGGGCCGGGGCTGCGCGGGGACAAGCTGGAGGGCCACGCCGTCGCGCTCGCGCACGAGCTGGCCGAGCGGCGGGAAGCGGACGCCGACGCTGCCCATCATGATTCCGAGCATCCGTTCGACGCCGGGGCGCAGCCACGCCGTCACGTCGATCGGGTAGGGGCGCGATACGAACATCTCGAGGAAGAACGGCGTCATCATCTGCTGAAAGCGGTTGAGCACCGGAGGCTCGAGCGGCAGCGCCGTCATGGGGCGGGCCTGCAGCAGGACGATCCGCCCGTCCGCGAGCGCCCACTCGATGTCCTGCGGCACGCCGAAATGCTTCTCGGCGCGGACGGCAAGCTCGGCGAGCTCGCGGGCCGCGCGGTCGGGCAGGACCCTGGCCCCGCCGTCGTGCGCGGGGGTCCACTCGCCGACGGCGCCCTCGCGGTCCAGGACGAGGTGCTCGGGCGTGACTTGGCCCGAGACGACCGCCTCTCCGAGCCCCGGCGCCGCATCCACGACGAGCTCCGCGCGCCTGCCCGTGAGCGGGTTCGCGGTGAAGAGGACCCCCGCGGCGTCGGCTTCGGCCATGCGTTGGACGACGACGGCGATCGCCACGTCCGCGGGCGAGATCCCCTGCCGCTCGCGATACTGGACGGCGCGGTCTGTCCAGAGCGAGGCCCAGCAGCGGCGGACCGCGTCGGCGAGGGCGTCCGGACCCTCGACGTCGAGGAACGTGTCCTGCTGGCCGGCGAATGCGGCGCCGGGGAGGTCCTCGGCGGTCGCGCTCGAGCGGACGGCGACGCGCGTGCCCACGGGCCCGAGTTCGGCGAGGGCCGCCCTGATCTCGTGCGTGAGCGCCGGGGCAAGGGGGGCGGCCTCGAGCGTCGCGCGCGCGGCGGCGGGTTCTTCGGCGGCCGCGGCGGGGTCGAGGCCCGCGGCGACCGCGTGGGCCCGGTAGGCCTCCGTCGTCACGACGAAGCCGGGCGGCACCGGGAGCCCGGCCGCGATGAGTTCGCCCAGGTTCGCGCCCTTGCCTCCCGCGACGGGGAGGTCGGTGGCCCGCAGGGATGCCAGCGGGAGGATGGGCGCTGGGTTAAGCCCGGGTGACTCTGCGGGGAAAGGTGATGGCGCGCCGTCGTCCATGGCCCCACGGTACGCGCGCGGGCGGGTCCCCCACCATCCAGAGGTCACGTCCCGCGGGTGCGCCGCCATCCAAGGGTCACGTCCCGCGGGTCCCGCCAACGGGAGGTGACCCCCGAACCACCTCCCACCCACGGGAGGTGACCCCCAAACGGCAGAAGGGCCGCCCCGTGTGCAGCGGGGCGGCCCTCCTAGGGGTCCGGCGCCGTTCAGCTCGCCGGAGTCTTATCGGCCTGCGGCCTCAGCGCGGTCAGCCCAGGCGTTCCTTGAGGCCCTCGAGCTCGGCCGTGATGCTGTCCGGGAGCGAGCCGCCGAAGCGCGCGAACCATTCCTCGAGCCCGGGAACCTCCGCGTGCCACTCCTCGGCGTCGAAGCGAACCGCTTCCTGCACCTCGGCCGGAGTCATGTCGAGGCCCGTGACGTCGAGGCTCTCGGACGTGGGGACGAAGCCGATCGGGGTCTCGACGGCGTCCGCCGTCCCCTCGATCCGCTCGATGGCCCACTTGAGCACGCGCGAGTTGTCGCCGAAGCCCGGCCATGCGAAGCCGCCGTCCTTCGTGCGGCGGAACCAGTTCACGAGGAAGATCTTCGGGAGCTTGGCCGGGTTGGCCTTCGCCGAGAGCGCGACCCAGTGGTTGAGGTAGTCGCCCGCGTCGTAGCCGATGAACGGAAGCATCGCCATGGGGTCGCGACGCACGACGCCGACGGCGCCGGCAGCGGCCGCCGTCGTCTCCGAGGAGAGCGTGGCGCCCATGAAGATGCCGTTGGCCCAGTCGCGGGACTGCGTGACGAGCGGGATGGTCGTCTTGCGGCGGCCGCCGAACAGGATCGCGTTGAGCTCGACGCCGTCGGGCGCGAAGTACTCGGGCGCGAGCATGTCGATCTGGTCGATCGGCGTGCAGAAGCGCGAGTTCGGGTGGGCGGCAGGGCGTCCGGCCTCAGGGGTCCAGTCGTTGCCCTGCCAGTCGGTCAGGTGCGCGGGGACCTCCTCGGTCATGCCCTCCCACCACACGCCGCCGTCGTCCGTGAGCGCGACATTCGTGAAGATGCTGTTGCCCTTCGCGATGGCGCGCATCGCGTTCGGGTTGGTGCCCCAACCCGTGCCGGGGGCGACGCCGAACAGGCCCGCCTCGGGGTTGACGGCGCGCAGCTCGCCTTCCTTGCCGAAGCGCATCCACGTGATGTCGTCGCCGAGGGTCTCGACCTTCCAGCCCTCGATCGTCGGGTCGAGGAGCGCGAGGTTGGTCTTGCCGCAGGCCGACGGGAACGCCGCGGCGACGTGGTAGACCTTCTTCTCGGGGCTCGTGAGCTTGAGGATGAGCATGTGCTCGGCGAGCCAGCCCTCGTCGCGCGCCATGACCGACGCGATGCGCAGGGCGTAGCACTTCTTGCCGAGCAGGGCGTTGCCGCCGTAGCCCGAGCCGTACGACCAGATGGAGCGCTCCTCGGGGAAGTGCACGATCCACTTGTCCGGGTTGCACGGCCACGCGACGTCCTTCTGGCCGGGCGCGAGCGGGGCGCCCACCGAGTGGAGGGCAGGGACGAAGAACGCGCCCGTCTCCTCGATCTTCTTGAGGACGTCCGTGCCGATGCGCGCCATGATGCGCATCGACGCGACGACGTAGGCGGAGTCCGTGATCTCGACGCCGAACTTGGGGTCCTCGGCGTCGAGGTGGCCCATGACGAACGGGATGACGTACATCGTGCGGCCGCGCATCGCGCCGTCGAAGAGGCCCTTGAGCTTGGCCTTCATCTCGCTCGGGTCCATCCAGTTGTTGGTGAACCCGGCGTCGCGCTTGCTCTGCGAGCAGATGAACGTCTGCTCCTCGACCCGGGCGACGTCCGCGGGATCCGAGAAGGCCGCGAAGGAGTTCGGGAAGAGCTCCGAGTTGAGCCGCGTGAGCGTGCCCGCAGCAACGAGCTCATCGGTCAGCTGGCGGTACTCCGCCTCGGAACCGTCCACCCAGTGGATCCGTTCAGGCTGAGTCAGTTCCGCAACTTCCTCAACCCAGGCCAGCAAGGGCTCGTAGGTGGTGGGGGCTCCTTCAAGAAGCCGAACGCTCGTTGCGCCCATGTCTTCCTCCTTCGCTGGGTCGGCGTGTCCCTCAATGGTAGGGAAGGTGGTCTGTACCACCCGACCGTGTTACATGCCGGAAATGAGAGTTAAACACTCGAAACTGCAGATTCTCGGGGATTTGGCCTCCGGAAGGCCTGTTTTATGTGATGAAGGTCACATAGACCGGTATAGTCACGCAGGTCTCATCACCCAGATTTGGAAGTCCGTTCGTCTTCGCGTAAAGTTATTCGAGGCCAAGGCGCGGTGGGAGAACCGCTTGCGAGACTTGGAATGCGCCTATAGCTCAGCTGGATAGAGCGTCTGTCTACGGAACAGAAGGTCGGGGGTTCGAATCCCTTTGGGCGCACGAAATGGAACCCCGCTCCGATGGAGCGGGGTTCCTTTTTGTGCCATCCTCGGCGCCGCCCCGCGCCCCGTCGCCCAATCCGCGCTCCAGCCCGGTTGTGGTTTCCCAATCAGTCAGAACCGCGGCGCGTCGCGGCGCGGCACCGGTTCTTGGCCGAAGAAATGGGCAGAAGCGCGGACGCCACGCCCCGCCGCGCCGCCCCGCGCGGAACACGCAGGGCGACGGCGGCCGGCTACGCCCGCGCGACTGCCCCGACCGCGGCAAGCGAGTCCGCGAGCGTGTCCAGGAGGAGGCTGACCTCGCCGGGCTCGATCGCGAGCGGCGGGCGCATCTTGAGCACGCTGTCGGTGCGGCCGATGCGGCTGATGAGGACGTTCCGCGCACGCATCGACTCGACGATGGCCTTGGTGCGCGCAGGATCCGGAACGGCCCCGGCCTCGCCGACCGGCCGGTCGTAGACGTCGAAGCCGAAGAAGAGGCCCTCGCCCTTCGCCGGTCCGATCCACGGGTAGTCTCCGCGGAACCCTTCGAGCGCCGCACGGATCCCCGCAGCCCCGGAGGCGGCCCGTTCGACGAGGCGCTCGTCGGCGAGCACGTCGAGCACGGCCTGGCCCGCCGCGGCCGAGACGGGGTTGCCGCCGAACGTGTTGAAGTACATATTGCGCGGCCCGAATTCGTCGAGGAGATCGGCCGAGAGCGCGACGGCGCCGATCGGATGCCCGTTGCCCATGGGCTTGCCCATCGTGACGAGGTCCGGAACGATCCCGTGGTTCTGATGGCCCCAGAACGAGCGGCCCGTACGCCCGAAGCCCGACTGGACCTCGTCCCCGATCACGAGCCCGCCGGCCGCCCGGACGCGGGACGAGAGCCCCGCGACGTACCCCTCGGGCACGCGGTTGAGACCCTCGGTCGAGAAGAGCGAGTCGAACAGCACCGCGGCGACGCCGTGCCCGGCTTCCTGCAGCGACGCGATGGCGGCGTCGACCTCGGCGAGGCTCTGCGCGAGCACGTCGGCCGCGGGGCGGCCCGCGTCGGCTGCGTCGAGGTCCGGGATCCGGATCGGCCGGACGTGGGCGCCGAGGCCTTCGTGGGCCACGAGTCCGGTCGTCGCGAGGGCGAGGGCGTGCGTGTGGCCGTGGTAGCTGAAGTCGGAGATGAGGAGGCCGCGGCCGCCCGAGTGCTGGTTCGCGATGCGGAGCGCGAGGTCGTTCGACTCGGAGCCGCTGTTCGTGAAGATAATCCGGTCGATCGGATCGTCGAGCGTCGCGAGGAGGCTCTCGGCGTAGTCCACGACGCGGTTGTTGAGATAGCGCGTGTGGATGTTGAGCGTCGCGGCCTGCTGCGCAATCGCCTCGACGACGCGCGGATGCGTGTGCCCGACGTGCGGGACGTTGTTGTAGCCGTCGAGGTAGCGCTGGCCGTCCGCCGCCGTGAGCCACACGCGTTCCGCGCGGACGAATTCGAGCGGCTGGGCGTAGAACAGAGGGCTGTACGGGCCCAGGGTCTTGTAGCGGCGTTCGAGGAGGTCTGCCATGGTTCTTCCTTACTTTCTAAGCGCTGACGGGGAGGTCGGCCCAGCCCGTGTGCCCGGTCTCGAGGTAGTTCCGCGCGGCCACGGCGATACGCGGCACGAGCTCGGCGATGTGGAACGCGGTCGCCTCCTCGTCCGGCCGCTCGACCGACCAGGCGAGATACGTGAGGGCCCGCGCGAGCAGGAGCGGGTGCCATGCGAGGGCGTCCTGCGGCGCGAGGGAGCGTTCGACGGCGTAGCCAGCCATAAGCTCCCGGATCATGGCTTCCGCTTCGGGATGGTTGGTGAAGAAGAAGCAGGCCGTCGCGATGTCGAAGACGTACCAGCCCTCCCCCATGTCGTCGAAGTCGATGACGACGAGGCCGGCCTCGTCCCGCAGCACGTTCTCCATCGTGAGGTCGGCGTGGATCGGGCCGTACGACCTGGCTGAGCGCTCGAGGCCGCGCAGATCGTGAGCCAGGCGTTCCTCGGCCGCGCGAATGAGCGAGCGCGTCCCGTCGTCGAGCGCGGGAAGCTCGCTCGCGCGCCCCCAGACCGGGGCCTCGCCCACGAGCCCCTCGGCGTCCCACGCCGGGCGCTCGTAGCCCTCGGGCGTGCCGGCCGTTTCGGCGCAGCGGTGCATGAGAGCCATGGTGCGGCCGAAGTCGCGGAGGGTCCCGTCCGACGGTCGTGACTCGCCCAGGAACACGTCGGCCGAATCGCCGATGGGGCTGGCCTCGCGGACCCACGCCTGCATCGTCGCCTGCCATGCCTCGCCCTCGGCCCCGACGTGCGCGACGTACGGACCCGCGAGCGAGCGGACCGGCACGGGGACCCGCACGCCCGCGGACGCCATGAGCTCGCACATGGCCGCCTCGGATTCGATCTCCCGGTCCGTGCGGTAGCCGGGGCGGTGGAGCTTGAGTGCCCAGTCGCCGTCGTCGTTCGCGACCCGGAACACATGGTTCTCCCGGCGCGTGACGAAAGTGACGCGCGAGCCGGGCGCGCAGCCGAACGCGGCGACCGCCTGCTGGGCGAGCACGAGCTCCGTGCCGGCCATCGTCACGAGAGCACCCCCGCTGCCTCCGGCTCGGCGACGGGCTCGTCGTTGGCCTCCGCGCGCTCGATGTCCGCGGACAGTCCCTCGTACGCAACAGGGTTGCGCTTGCGCAGCGCCGCGGCGGCGACGAGGCCGCCGACGACGGCGAGCGGCAGGAGCGCGGGAAGAAGCGCGATGATCGGGGCGTCCGAGCCCGCGAGGATCGGGAAGTTGATGATCGCGAGCACGACGATCACCACGAGGCCGACGAGGCCGAGGCCCGGCGCGACGAGGGTCGAGAGGATCCGGGGATCCTTGCGTCGCCGGAAGAAGACGACGATCGCGAGGGCCGCGAGGAGCTGCAGAGCGAGGATCGCGAGGGTTCCGAAGCCGGTCATGCTCGGCACGAGGGACGCGATCGGGTCGAGCCCCGCGACCGCGAAGGCCCCCGCGACAAGCGTCGCGAACACGAACTGCACGATCGAGGCGAACTCAGGGACGCCGTTGGCGCGCGTCTGGCTCAGGCGCTTCGGGAGGATCTGCGCGCGTCCGAGCGAGAAGAGGTACCTCGTCGCGGAGTTGTGCAGGGCCATGAGGGCCGCGAAGAGGCTGATGAGCAGCAGCACCATCATGATGTCGGTCAGCACGGGCCCAAGATAGTGCTGCGAGAGCGAGAAGACGAGGTCGCCCGTCGCAAGATGGTCCGCCGCGGCGCTCTGTGCCTGCTCGGTTCCGGTCGCGCTGACGATCGCCCACGTCGTGAACGCCGCGAAGACGCCAATGAAGATGATGGCCGTGTAGGTGGCGCGCGGGATGGTCTTGAGCGGGTTGCGGGCCTCCTCGCTGAAGAGGCCTGTCGCCTCGAAGCCCACGAACGTGTTGGCAGCGAACAGGAGGGCGACGCCGACCGCGCCGGAGAACACGACGGACGGCGAGAACACGTCGAAGCTGAACCCGCTCGTGAAGAGGACCGCGAAGTCGAACACGAGCAGGATCGAGACCTCGAGGATGAGCGAGACGCCGAGGACCTTGGCGCTGAAGTCGATGCCCTGGCGGCTCAGGAGGAATGCCGCGACGACCGAGACGAGGCTCCACACGAACCAGTGCACGTCCCAGCCAGTGAGCGAGGCGATGATCGTCTGCATGAAGAAGCCGCTCGTGCCGACGGCCCCCGCGACGAAGAAGTTGTAGCCCAGCAGTGCCACATAGCCTGCCGCGACGCCCGCGGGGCGCCCGAGGCCCTTGACGGTGTAGGCGTAGAAGCCGCCAGCGCTCACAACCTCCTTCGACATGCGCGCATAGCCCACCGCGAACAGCAGGAGCGCGACCGTCACCATTACGAAGGCGCCGACCATCCCGGCACCGTTGCCGAGGGCGACGCCGAGGGCTGCGATGACGACGATGCCCGTCAGGGGCGCGACCGCAGCCAGGACAAGGAAGACGACCCCGGCGACGCCGAGGGAATTGCGCGCGAGCACGGAGCGATCGCGATCACTGTCAGCCATAGTGACTCTCCTCACAAGAAGCTTTGTTGAACTGAGAGTACAGCTAATAGACACGCGATATGACTTTTGTCACCGAAATTTAACTTTCGGGACGTCGGCGCCCCCCGCCGGAGGCTGTGCCGCGTAGGCTGATCAGGATGGCCAGAGAAACCACGTCGCTGCGCGAGCGGCAGCGCGCTCGGACGCAGAACGACATCCTCGAGGCGGTGATCGAGGTCATCGCCTCGTCCGCGTCCGACGGCCCCGTCATCGAGCAGATCGCCGGCGAAGCCGGAGTCTCGCGAGCCACGCTCTACGCGCACTTCCCCGGGGGCATGGACGAGCTCGTCACGAAGGCGTACGAGCGCGCGGCCCTTCGGTTCATCGAGCGCGTGCACGAGCGCCAGGCCGAGGCCGGCTCGTGGCGCGAACGCATCGTCGCGCACGGTCGCGCGATGGTGGACATCGCCGAAAAGGGGCCGCTCGGGCGCTTCTACAACATCTCCGCCGCCCACTACACGAGCGTCGCGGCCGTGAGCGGCATCGGCTCGCGGGCCTCGCACGACGACTTCGTCGTCGAGCTCGCCGCAGCGGCAGACCGCGGCGAGCTCGCCGACGTCGACATCGAGGAGACGGCCCACCTGCTCACGGGAGCGGTGCGCATCATCGGCGTCCGCGCCGCCGAGTCGCCGAAGCTCGGCCTCGCGAGCCTCCACGCGTTCGAGCGCCTCATCGAGGGGCTCCGCGAAGCCGCGCCGAACCCCGGGACCGGAAGCCCGGAGGCCAGGTGAAGAAGATCGGGCTCATCGGCGGGATGAGCTGGGAGTCGACGGCCGAGTACTACCGGCGGCTCAATGAGGGCGTCCGGGAGCGCCTGGGCGGCCTGCATTCGGCGCGCGTGATCGTTTCATCGGTGGACTTCGCACCGATCGAAAAGATGCAGGCAGCTGGCGACTGGGGCGCCGCCGGGGGCCATCTCGCGTCAGAGGCTCGGGCGCTCGAGGCAGCCGGCGCCGAGCTGATCCTGATTGGCACGAACACGATGCACAAGGTCTATGACCAGGTTGCCGGCGCAGTCAGCTGCCCCGTGCTGCATCTCGGCGACGTCACGTCGCGAGCGGTCCGCGACACCGGGCTGGATCGAGTCGGCCTGCTCGCCACGCGATACACCATGGAGCAGGACTTCTATCGTCAGCGGCTCGCGGCCGGCGGCGTCGAGTCCCTTATCCCTGACGAGACGGATCGCGCCGACGTGCAGCGGATCATCTACGACGAGCTCTGCGTTGGCATCGTGAGCCCGGAGTCGCGTGAGCGGCTCGTCAGAATCGCGCTGCGCCTGATAGAGCGCGGCGCTCAAGGCATCGTTCTCGGCTGCACCGAGCTCGAACTCAGCATGCAGGACGGAGACGTCCCGGTCCCTGTCTTCCCGACGACGGCGCTCCACTGCCAGGCCGCGCTCGACGCGGCGCTCGCCTGAACGCGAGCCGGCTCCCGTCGCGAGGCATCCGAGCTTAGCCCCGTTCGGCCCGCGCCCCGCTCCCCCAGCTTGGCAGCGGGTCGGGGTACGCCATCCACGCGAGCGGCCCCTCGGCAAGCTCGCGGTCGGTCAGGGCGCACGCGTCGAGCGCCCGGGCGAGCCCGTCGAAGTCGAGGTCGAGGCCGACGACGGCGAACTCCTGGCCGATGGCGAGCATCCCGCCGTCGTGCGCGCCAGGGAGGGGCTCAAGCCCGATCACGCCGCCCACCTGCTCCCACTGCGCGAGGATGCCAGGGCGCGACGCGAGGGAGCAGAAGCCCGCCGACCGGACGAGGCGGCCGTAGCCCCCGCGGCCAATCTCGCCGTCGAGCGCTTCCGCGAGCCGCCCCGCGTGGAACGGCCGCACCTGCTCATAGACGAAACCGCCCACGCGGGGATCCGTCATGTACGGCACGAAATCGCGGTTGATGAGCCGCATCCAGCCCGCGCCGTCCTGCTCGCGGCCGATGCTCCCGAGCTCGAGTTCGAGGTTCGCCGCAGGCTGGTCGAGGCGGAGCCGCGCGCGCGGGGCGAGGTGGTTGACGAGCGCCATGAGCATCGAGAGATCGGCGGTCGAGAGCGGCTCCCAGTTGACGAGCACCACGGTCGAGGCGAACTCGACCCCGTGGACGAGCCGCTCGGCCACTGTGGTCGCGCCTTCCAGAGCACCCGAGTCGTCCCCGAGGTCGTCGAAGAAGTGGGCGACGTCGACGACGGCGACGACCTGCGCGAGGTGCGCGCCGCCGTCGTCCTTGCCCCGCGACCCCAAGGCGCCGATGAGCTCGACGACGTCCCACCGGCCCGCGGCATCGAAGACCGCCGCCTCGCACGGCGGCCCGCCTCGGACGGCCGTCGAGAGGGTCTCCGCGAGCCTTTCGGCCGGGACTGAGCGGAGCGCCTCGACAACGGGCCATCGGTTGGCCGCGGCGAGCCGCCGGGCATACCCGCGGCGCTCTTGCGCGCACACTCCGACGACGGCGACGATGCTCACCACGGCCCAGGCCTCCTTCGATTCACGGGAATATCCGCGACCCAGTGTACGCTATTGACAATCGTTCCTATTAACGAAAGGAGGACCCGTGAAGGTCCGCGCATCCATCAGGTCCCTCAAGAACCAGCCGGGCTCGCAGGTCGTGAAGCGCCGCGGCAGGGTGTTCGTCATCAACAAGAAGAACCCGCGCCTCAAGGCCCGCCAGGGCTGAGCGCTACGGCTCGAGGCCGCGTCCCGGAGGTGCGATCCCGCGGGACGCGGCAGGGCAACAATGACAATTGCGGCGAATCGACACCGCAATTGTGGCAGACAAATGCTCCAACGAATGGGCGAATTTGTCCATTTCGCAGGCATATCCGGCGCGAGTCGTTTATTCTCATTCCCATCTGGACCGTCCCAGCGGGGGACCTCGGAGAACGGGAGAGACATATCATGCAGCACCTCGACATCAAGCCGGTGAGAACAAACAGGTCATCGCCGAGAGCAAGTCAAATGATCCGATGGGATTTGCAGAACGACTCCGCGTCCTGAAGGAAAGCAAAGAATTCTCTTCATTCCTCACAGCACAGGCCGGATCCCCAGAAGCAGGCGGTGTGGAGGGTCTCGCCGCGACACTGACCCTTCAACAGGCTCAGGTCTTCGTAAAGTCACTCAAAGGGAAGGCTATCTGTGGAGCCTTGGAATCATGAGTGGCGGGATAGCCGGCGCCCCGTGTGTGCTGCGCTTGCATGGGCCGGCGGCATGGGAATTAACTGGAACGACGCATGCAGCTAAGTGAAGAGGTCGACGCTATGCGCCTTCGCGACGCCAAGCCGCCAAGAACGCTCGCCGGACGCGCTGCGCTCTACGCAGCCGTCGTAGGGTCACTCTGGGCTGGGTACTGCCTCGTGTGGCTCCTCAGCAATCGAGCGATCCCCGAACCGAGCCTGTTCGGATTCCTCTTCACGTGCGCGATGTTCTTGGGCGTCTTCTTTGCACCCGAACAATATTGGTTCGGTCGCCGAAAACCACCTGAAGACGGCTGACGACCGACGCACGGCGCCCCCGGCCCTAAAAGGGCCGGGGGCGCCGTGCGTGAGCGGTTCTATGCGGCAGGTCGGACGCCGATTGTGAGCAGCAGATTCGTGTAGAGCCTGTCCGGGACCGAGAAGATCCTCCACCAGCCGTTCAAGGCCGAGGAAGGACGGGCGGCCGCGGCGCCCCTTCTCGATTCCGACGCGCCGCCCGACTCCTTCTTCATCGCGAACGCGACCCCCGCCCTCGGCGTCCTGACGGAGCTCGCCGACCGCGGGCTGCGCCTCGGGGTCGACGTCGGCGTCAGGGCCCCCGAGCCCATGCACGAAAGGCATCCTGACCGGCCGCACGGACCACCGCCGGCCTCAGGAAACGACATCGCGGGCCGCGATGCCGCCCGGAAGGCCCCAGCTTTCGGTCGGGACGTCGTGGACTATGACAGAGACGTGATCCCTCGGGATCCCGATCGATTCGAGCCTTTTGACGATTTCGCGGTAGGCATTCCGCTTGACGTCCGCGGAGCGCCCGGCGAAGCAGTCGATCGTCACGAGCGTGGCGAACTCCGGCCTGGTTCGGTTCGGCGGACAGGCAAAGCGATGTGGCTCATGCACGGCGAGGCGAATGTCCAGATCATCGGCGGAAGCCCTGAACTCGGCGATCAGGGAGCCGCGTACGGCGTCGATGATCGCTTCCTCCTCGTCCACGGTGGCGTGACGCCGAACCTCGATCAGGACAGCGGGCATCGCGGCCACTCCTCTTTCTTCGGCAAGGCGACGGGCTAGGAATGTTCCACCGAGAGTTCCGGATTCGCGCTGTCCTCGTGCGAGAGAGTCCTCGGACGCTGAACGCTATAGGCAATCCAGTACCCGCCACCGGCTACCGCGACGGTGATCAACGGCGCGATCTCCGCAAGGACGGGGACGGCGGTCTGCTCCGTGAGGACGATGCCGATCACCGAGGCGGCCACCCACGAAAGGGCCCCGGCATTGACTTCGGGGAGATGGGACTTGCGAACCTCCGGCAGGCCGAGCCCGTCGCGGCGGGACAGCGCGATATAGACGAGCGCGATGGCAACCCAGGCTGTGACGAAGACACCCTGCCACGCGAGGGCCTTGAGCAGGTAGGAAAGCACATTGGTGAGCATGAGCAGGAAGGCGATCGCGCCGCTGACGATAACCCAGACCCATCGGGGAAGGGAAAGCTTGAACACCCGGCGCGCGAAGGCGTCGAGATTCGTCGAGGCGAGGAAGTAGTTCGCCGTGTTGATGCGGGTTTGGGAGATGAGGATCACGAGGACGCCGAAGATCCCCAGGGCTGAAATGAAGGCTTCGACAACACCCGTCTCCGTGCTCTTGGCTCCCCACGCGCTGACCAAGTAGATGCCGACTGCGCCGTTGAGACCGAACGTGAAGAGGTAGAAGACCCAGCCGAACGTGATCGTTCCGTGGAACTTCTCGTCTTGCTTCTTGCCGAGGCGAGCGTAGTCGAAGGTGTACATCATCATGATCCACACGCCCATGTAGACGAGATAGGCGCCAAGCCAGCCGGGAACGGGCCCGCTCACGGCCGCCGCCGGCAGGGCAGGAGGAGCACCCTTGAGGACGGCTGTCGCGATCACAGCTGCCGCGAGCCCGGCGATGTAGAGCGGAAGGAGCCAGCCGTTGAGGCGGTCCAGCCAGTTCTGCACGCCGCCGGCCACGAGTGGAAGGGCATACAGGACCACGAGGGCGTACCACAGCGTGATCTCACCACCGAAGAACTGCTTGAGGGCGACGGCGATGATGGAGCCCTCGAACACGGCGTAGTAGATGGCCGTCGCGGCGAAGATGAGGGTCGCAAGTCCTGATCCGATGATGCCGAACAGCGAACGGGACAGCTGTTCGACCGTGAGTCCGGTCCGGGCCGCGTAGCGCGAGAGGACATAGTTCGCGGCCCCATACGTTGCGACCGTGAGGATCATTCCGACGATCGTCGCGCCGGTGCCGAAGGCCGTCGCCGAGGCGACGGCGACATAGACCCAGAACATCGCCGAGAAGAGCGCCCACCAGGCCATGGTGAGCGACCAGCGCCTCACGCGCTGCTTGGGGTGCAAGACATAGGAGGAGTACGCAGCCTCCTGGGACGGGGAAATCGACATGGTCGCTCCTGGCCGGGGGAATGGGGACAGTCAACGGAAGCGGCACGAAAGGTGCCTCAAGACAGACCGCTCGGGGGACGACTGTCTTGGACGATGACAGTAGTGATCCCCGCCACGGGCGACCTATCGGCTCCGAGCCCAAGGAATAGCGGCCGGATTATGCAGATTGCCCAATTCCCTGCCCCTGGTTCTAGGCGGCCAGGAACTTCAACGCCAGAAGCAGGCTTGCGCGCACTTCGCCATCGGAAAGATCCGCACCAAGGAGTTCCTCGAGGCGGCGGATCCTGTAGGCGAGGGTGTTGCGGTGGATGAACAGCTCTTCGCACACGGCAGCGGTGCTGCCCGCGTGACGCAGGTAGCTTTCGAGGGTCTTGCGCAGGGCGGAGCCTGCCTCGTCTCCCAGTGGCTCGAGGAGCCGTCGGGACAGCGACGCGAGGGCCATGTCCGGGAGAGACTCCAAGATCCCGGACAGGTCGATGGCCGGGGCGCGGTGCACACCTGGGGTGCGAGCGCTTCGGGCCGCGATGCGGAGCAGGAGAGGCAGATCCGCCGCCTCGTCGGCAATCTTGACGGCGACGGCGATGCCAGCAGCTTGGCCGAGCAGCTCGGTGGCCGCCTCCAGGAGCCCCCGCTCGTCGGCCTGACCCTGGGCGAGGATCGTGGTGACCCCCGGGGACTCGACGAACCGGACCGCGCTGAGGGTCCGCGCAAGGCCCACGCGGATGCGCCACGCGACAGCACGCAGACGCTCCTTCGTCGTGTGGTCAAGAGCGCGCACGATGACGATGCACCACGGTGCTGTGCTGTCAAAGCCGGCCTCCCTGGCCAGCTCCGCAAGCTCGGCCTCGCTCGGGGCAGCCGGCGCGTAGAGCGCGTCGACGAGGCGCGCGGCCTCGACGGAATGGAGCGGAGCCTTGCCCCCGAGGGTATGGGCGAGCTGCATCGCGAGCACGGCCGCGACGGGGCCGAGCAGCGGCTGGAGCAGTTCCTCGGCGCCGGGGACCTCTACCAAGAGCCGGAAGGTGTCGTCCTCGCCGCCAGGCATCCGCAGAAGCGTCCGCGACCTCTTCCCCTTTCCCCGCAACAGGGGGCCCGAGGACAGAAGCTCGAAGCCGTCGCGGTCCACCACGGCCACTCGTGCCGACGCCTCGTGCGCAATGTGTTCGACCATCTCCCCCAGAGTTCCGCCGACCGCCGCGAGCCGAGCGCATGCATCGGCCATCTCCCAGCCGCGGCGCAGGACGCTGTACCGCTCGGCCGCGAGAGTCTGCTCGACGTACCTCATGACACGGATGAACGGGACCTCAGCAGGCACCTCGAGGAGCGGCACTCCGTAGGATTCGCAGGCTTGCAGGAGCCCGGCGGGCAGCTCGCGATGGGCCGATCCCACACCGAAGGCCAGGGCGGAGATCGGGACGGCGTTGAGTCGCTCGACGTAGGCGTCCCACGTGCGCTGGTCCCGGATGTTCATCCCCATTCCGGTGGTGAGTAGGAGCGCGTTGACACTCAGGAAGGGGGCCGGATCAATGTGCTCGGTGGGGGCACACCACGTGATCGCCCTCCGGAGTCGGCCTTCGTCGCCCCCGGCACGGAGGACGAGCTTGAGGTCTTCGGCCTCGAGAATCTCAGAAACGATCACGTGAACCTCCGCGCTCGAGGCCAATCAGGGCAATTCACACTATACGTGCCACCGCTTTCAGCAGTTCGCACAATATTGGGGGGACCGTCGGGACGGTTATCGTTTCGAGCATGCCTCACACCGTGACCCAGAACACAACAGCGGCGGCCGACGGACGGCCTGCAGGATCTCGTCCGACCCTCAACTCGGACATGGGCGAAGGCTTCGGCCTGCACAGCTTCGGAAACGATGAAGCGCTCATGAAGATCATTGACGTCGCGAACGTCGCCTGCGGCTACCACGCAGGCGATCCGGACGTCATGAACCGCACGGTGGCCCTCGCCGCCGAGCACGGGGTGGCCGTCGGCGCCCACCCCGGCCTGCCCGACCCGGTCGGATTCGGCCGTCGTCGAATGGCGTTGCGTCCTGAGGAAGTCGAGTCGATCCTCCTGTACCAGACGGGGGCTCTCTCGGCATTCCTGGCGAAGCATGGCCTTCCTCTGAACCACATCAAGCCACACGGGGCCCTGTACGGCATGCTTGCGGAGGACGAAGAACTTATGGCGGCCGCGGCCGGCGTCGCCAAACAGTTCGGGGTTCCCATCTTCGGCATCGCGGGAACTGCGCATGAGAGCGTCTGCCAGCAGCTCGGCGTCGACTTCGTGGGCGAACTTTACGTGGACCTCAATTACTCCCGAGACGGGCGCCTGGTCATCCTGCGTCGGCCCGAACCGACCGATCCGGACGCCGCCGCAGCCCGCGTCGCGCGCGCCCTGCGGGGCCAGCCGGTCGAAGCCGTCGACGGGACCCCGCTCCAGATCCGGTTCGGGAGCGTGTGCGTCCACTCGGATGCGCCAGGCGCCGCAAGGGTCGCGGCAGCCGTGCGCATGGCCATCGACCTCGACCGCTGACCCCTACCGTTCACTCGGCCCGCCCACTCCCGAAAAGGACCTCACATGCCTGAAATCATCTCCCCGCTCCCCGGCATCTTCTACCGCCGTCCGGGGCCCGGCAAAGACCCGTTCGTCGAACCGGGCCAGCGGATCGAAGTGGGCCAGACCCTCGGAATCGTCGAGATCATGAAACAGTTCACCGAGGTCCAGGCGGACGTGTCCGGCGTGGTCGAATCGTTCGCCGTCGAAGAGGGAGCCATGGTCAACCCCGGCGACGTGCTCGCCGTCATCGCCACCGAGGGCGTCCAGTGAGCCCGATCCGCCGACTCCTCATCGCGAACCGCGGAGAGATCGCGGTCCGGATCATCCGGACCGCACAGGAAATGGGCATCTCCACCGTGGTCGCGGTGAGCGAGGCCGACGCGAAGTCTCTGGCCGCGCGCCTCGCGGACGCGGTCGCGATCACGGGGCCTGCCCCGGCCACGGCGAGTTACCTGAACCAGGATGCGGTGCTGTCCGCGGCCCTCGAGCATCACTGCGACGCAGTGCACCCCGGGTACGGCTTCCTCTCGGAGAACGCCGGCTTTGCCCGCCGCGTCCAAGACGCCGGGCTCGTGTGGGTCGGCCCGTCCCCCGAGGCCATCGAACTCATGGGCGACAAAGCGCGCGCACGAGAGGCTGCCCAAGCGGCCGGCGTCCCCGTGCTTCCAGGCTCGCGGGGCCAGCTCGCGCACGACGGCGACTCTCTCGCCGTCGCCCGTTCGATCGGGTTCCCCCTGCTCATCAAGGCCGCCGGCGGTGGCGGCGGGCGAGGAATCCGCCACGTCGCCGACGAGGAGCAGTTCCTCGAATCTCTCGACCTTGCCCGCGGCGAGGCCGCCGTCAATTTCGGAAACCCCGAGGTGTACCTCGAGCGCTTCGTCGTCCGTGCGCGCCATGTCGAGGTCCAGATCCTGGGCGACGGCGAGAACGTCATCCATCTGGGCGATCGCGACTGCTCCCTGCAGCGACGCTCCCAGAAGGTCGTCGAGGAGGCTCCGGCTCCCGACATCCCGGACCACGTCCGGGCGCGGATGCGAGAATCCTCGGTCGAGCTCGCCCACCAGTGCCACTACAGCGGTGCCGGAACCGTCGAGTTCCTCTACGACTCGGAGCGCGAGGAGGCCTCATTCATCGAGATGAACACGAGGCTTCAGGTTGAGCACCCGGTCACGGAAGCCATCACGGGAATCGACCTCGTGCGCCAACAGCTCCAGATAGCTGGCGGAGAGCCCCTAACACTCGCGCAGGACGACATCGACTTCGCCGGCCACGCGATCGAGTGCCGAATCAACGCCGAAGATCCGCAGCGCAGCTTCTTCCCGAGCCCCGGAACCATCAGCCGGCTCGATTGGCCCGACCACAGCGTCCGCGTCGACGCCGGCGTCGAACAGGGCGACGTCATCGCGCCCTTCTACGACTCGATGATCGCCAAGCTCACTGTCCACGGCACCGACCGGGACGACGCGATCGCCCTCATGGAGAAGGCCCTCCGTGCGACCCGCGTCGAGGGCGTCAAGACAACCATTCCTGTTCACCTCGCGCTCCTGGCGAGCCCCGAGTTCGCCGCGATCCGCCACGACACAAGATTCATCGAGCGCACCCCCACACTGACGGAAGCAACCCTGAAGGAAGACATCCATGGCTGAACAGTCAGTCGACGACGTCATAGTGCCAGCCGCAGTCTTGCCCGAGACCGCGCGCTTGACCTGGGGCGGCGACGAATTCCTCTTCGTCGAAATCGCCGAGGAAATGAGCCTCGCGGCGAACTTCAGGGCCATGAGCCTCGCGACGAGGCTCGCGAGCGCGCAGATCCCAGGAATCGTGGACATCTGCCCCTCCAACGCCTCGCTGCTCGTCCGCTTCAACCCGGATCTCCTCGCACCCGACGAGCTCGCGTCGGCTGTGCGCGAGCACGAAGCCGCGGCGGCGTCCGAGGTCTCGCCTCACGTCGACACCCGCATCATCGAGATCCCGGTCTGGTACCAAGATCCGTTCACCGCCGAGGTGCAGGCTCGTTTCCGCAGCGGCTATCACCAGCGTCCCGAAGGCTCGGACCTCGACTACGCTGCCGAGGTCAATGGGCTTGAGACGGCGGAGGAATTCATAAGCCGCCATCACGAAGAGCCCTGGCTCGTCTCCATGGTTGGCTTCGTCGCGGGCCTTCCGTTCCTCTTCCAGCTCGTCGAGCGGGATCGCCAGCTGGAGGTCCCGAAATACCTCAGCCCCCGCACGGACACACCGGCCCTCACGGTCGGCCACGGGGGGTGCTTCTCGTGCATCTACTCCGTCCGGGGCGCCGGCGGGTACCAAATGTTCGGTGTCGCCGCGGCCCCGATTTTCGAGCCTGCTCAGGCACTCCCGGACTTCGAAGAGTTCATGGTGCTGTTCAAGCCCGGCGACATCGTCAAGTTCCGTCCTGTGGATGAGGGCGAGTACCGCGCGATCCAGGCCGAAGTGGCGGCGGGGACGTTCCGCTACCGTCAGGTCCCCTTCACCTTCAATGTGGACGAGGCGCTGAGCAGCCCCCGCGCGTACAACCACCGGATCCTGGAGGCCCTCCATGGCGCTTGAAATCATCACACCGGGGCTGTCGACGACTGTCCAGGACCGCGGCCGAAGCGGCTACTACAACGTGGGCATTCCGCAATGCGGGTCGATGGATCGCTACTCGTCCGAGATCGCCAACGCTCTCGTCGGGAACGATTCGGGTCCGGGGACCGGAGCCGCCGTCCTCGAGTGCAGCTACGTGGGCCCCACGTTCCGCGTCGACGCCGTGACGAGCATCGCGGTGGCGGGCGCGCCCGTCGAGGTCAAGGTCAACGGCGAGCCCCGTCCGCAGTGGGCCCGGCTCGAGCTCAAACCAGGGGACGAAGTCAGCTTTGGGGTCATCAAGGGCGGGACCAAGTTCTGCGTCGCCGTGCGGGGCGGAATTGACGTCCCCATGGTGCTCGGGAGCCGGTCGACATACGTGCTTGGGGCATTCGGCGGATTTCAGGGCCGCAAACTCGCTGCGGGGGATGTCCTTCCCATCGGCGTCGCGAACGGGCCCCTCCCGCACGCGGCTCAGCTCCCGGAAAACCACATTCCCCGCTTCACGGGTCCCCGTGAGCTCCGGGTCATCATGGGGCTCTACGCCCACCGCCTCACGGAGCGTGGGCGGGCCCTGTTCCTTGAGAGCGAATGGACGCTTACGCCCGTCGCGGACCGCATGGGACTCCGCTACGACGGACCCGGAGTCGAATGGGTCGAGCGGAAGCAGCCGTTCGGAGCGGGCTCCGATCCGTCGAACATCGTTGACGCGGGCTACGCCGTCGGGTCCATTCAGATCCCCGGGGGAACCCAGCCCATCGTGCTCCACCGCGATGCCGTCTCGGGGGGCGGCTACGCCATGGTGGGAACGGTGATCAGCGCCGACATGGACCTGCTCGCCCGCTCGGCCCCGGGAACAAAGACTCGATTCACGGAGGTCACCATGGACACCGCGTTGGAGGCACGCCGGACAGAGGCGCGGAGACTGCGCGAAGCCATCGCCTCCCTCGGCTGAGGACGGATCAGTCCTCTCCCCACGCTCCCGTACGATCGTGGGGTGGAGAGCGAGTACGACGTCATCGTGATCGGTGCCGGGGCAGCCGGAGAGAACGCTGCGGACCGCGTGGTGAAAGGCGGCCTGAGCGCTGCCCTCGTGGAGAGCGATCTCGTGGGCGGCGCGTGCTCGTACTGGGCGTGCGAGCCGTCGAAGGCGCTCCTGCGGCCCGGCACCGCGCTCCACGCGGCCCGGCGCGTCCCTGGCGCCCGCGAAGCCGTGCTGGGCCAGCTCGACGTCGGCGCCGTCCTCGCGCACCGCGACGACGCCGTCAACTCGTGGGACGACAGCTCGCAGGCCGAATGGGCCACGGGCGCGGGCATCACCCTCATCCGTGGCCGCGCGCGCCTCACGGGAGCGAAGCGACTCACCGTGGCCGACGCTGCCGGAAACCACTTCCCGCTTGTGGCGCGCCACGCCGTCGTCCTCGCCACCGGGTCGACGCCGTCGGTCCCCAAAGTGCCCGGCCTCCAGCACGTCAGCTACTGGACGACGCCGGATGCGACGAGCGCACGCGAGGTTCCCGAGAGCCTCGCGATCCTCGGCGGCGGCGTCGCGGGCTGCGAGCTCGCTCAGGCGTTCGCGCGGCTCGGCTCGCGGGTCACAGTCCTCGCCCGCGGCACCCTCCTGAGCGGCTTCCCCGAGGACGCGCGCTCGCTCGTCGCGGCGGGGCTTCGCGCGGACGGAGTCGAGATCCTCGAGGGCGTCACGCCTGAGCTTGTCGAACCGACGGACGACGGCGGGGCCCTCCTCGCGCTTCCGGACGGCCGAACGCTCGAGGCGGCCAAGCTGCTCGTCTCGACGGGACGGCGCCCAGCGCTCGACGGACTCGGACTGCCCGCGTTCGGGATCGAGCCGGCCTCGCTGCGAGTCGACGAGACCGGCCTCGTGATCGGCAACGCGTGGCTCTACGCCGTCGGCGACTGCTCGGGCCGCGCAATGCTCACGCACCAGGGCAAGTACCAGGCGCGCATCACCGGAGACACGATCGTGGCGCGCGCCCGCGGCGACCTCGACGGCCGCCCCTCGGCGTGGAGCCGGCACGCCCGCACGGCCGACGAGCTCGCGGTCCCGCGCGTCGTCTTCACCGATCCCGAGGCCGCCATGGTGGGGCTCACCGAAGAAGAGGCGTGGGAACACGGCATCCGGGTGCGCGCCGTGGACCTGCCGATCTCCGTCGCGGGCGCGTGGCAGCACGCCGTCGACTACGAAGGCTGGGCTAGGTTCCTCGTGGACGAGGACCGCCGCACCATCGTCGGAGCGTGCTTCGTGGGGCCGGACGTAGCCGAACTCCTGCAATCCGCAACGATCGCCATCGTCGGCGAGGTCACCCTCGAACGGCTCTGGCACGCGATCCCCGCGTTCCCGACCGTGAGCGAAGTGTGGCTGCGCTTCCTCGAGGCGTACGGGTTGTGAGCTTTTCGTTGCGCCGTCATTTCTGCAGGGTGCGCACCCTGCAGACGTGACGGCGCAACGCGTGCGCACCCGCCAGAGGTGACGGCGCAACTTCAGAGCTGGGTGTGTGCCGCGGTCGCCGGATCGCTCCCGATTCGCGCGCCGGAATCGAGTGCGCTGATCCGTTCGAGCTCGTCGGCGCTGAGCCCGACCGCGATCGCGGCGAGATTCTCGCGCATCCGCTGCGCGCTCGTCGTCTTCGGGATGGCGATCGTGCCCTGGGCGAGGTGCCACGCGAGCACGACCTGCGCAGAAGTCGCACCGTGGGCCTCGGCCACCGCCCGGACGGCCTCGGCGCCAAGGTCCGCGCCTTGGCCGAGCGGGCTGTAGGCCTCGACGGCGATGCCCCGCGAACGGCTCAGGGCCGCGAGTTCGCGCTGCTGGAATGTCGGATGAAGCTCGATCTGGTTGACGGCGGGAACGACCCGGGCTGAGGCGAGCAGGGTTTCGAGATGCTCTGGAAGGAAGTTCGAGACTCCGATCGATCGGACGAGCTGATTCGCTCGCAGCTCCTCCATGGCGTGCCAGGCGTCCACGAACAGCCCCTGAGACGGCACGGGCCAGTGGATGAGGTAGAGGTCGATGTAGTCGAGACCGAGCGCGGTCCTGCTGGTCTCGAAGGCCTCGAGCGGCTTCGCCTGCTCGCCGTTGCGCAGCTTGGTCGTGATGAAGAGGTCCTCGCGGGGAATGCCGGACGCCGCGATGGCGGCGCCGACCCCTGCTTCGTTGCGGTACGCGGCCGCCGTGTCGATGTGGCGGTAGCCCGCCTCGAGGGCGGCCTCGACGACGCGCTGCGTCTCGTCCGCGGGCACTTGGAAGACGCCGAAGCCGAGCTGCGGGATCTCGGTGCCGTCGTTGAGCGTCACGGTGGGGACGGGGGTTCCGGGGTTGGTCTGCACAGTGCTTCCTTCGTGAGTGGTCAGATGGTGCGTGATTCGGGTTCGAGCGTCCAGGCGGCCCGATGCAAGGCCGTCGCGAGCCACGTCCGCGCCGATGCGAGCCTCGGAGGCCGCGGTGCGCGGCCGTCGTCCACGACCGGCGCATCGGGAAGCGCGCTTCGGCTTTCCCCATACAACTCGGGGCGCAGGAGGACGAGAGCCATGAGGGCCATATGTTCCATGGCTTCAACGCTAGGGAACGCGGCCCGGCCGTGTCAGCAGGGCAGGAACACCCCCTCGTTCCTAGGAATCGGAGACCTATCCACGCCGGGACTAATCTGCCCCGGGTCGCGGTTCAGGTCTGTGTGGGCTCCGCCCGCCGAGCACGCATTCCCTCGACCGCCGAAGAGAACCGGATCGATGACGACGACACGCACGGACGTAGGCTTCCGCTCCGAACGAGGACCCATCCTCATCGCCCTCATGCTCGCCACGGGCCTCGTGGCGATCGACTCGACGATCGTCGCGACGGCGGTGCCGTCCATCGTCAAGGACGTTGGCGGGTTCTCGTCGTTCCCGTGGCTGTTCTCCGGATACATGCTCGCACAGGCCGTCTCGGTCCCGGTGTACGCGAAGCTCTCCGACATGCTCGGCCGCAAGCCGATCATCCTCGCGGGCATCGGGCTCTTCCTCCTCGGCTCGATCCTGTGCGGGGTGGCCGTGACCATGCCCGCGCTCATCGCGTTCCGCGTCCTCCAGGGCCTCGGTGCGGGTGCTGTCCAGCCCATGTCGATCACGATCGCGGGCGATATCTACTCGCTCGCCGAGCGCGCCAAAGTCCAGGGGTACATCGCGAGCGTGTGGGCTGTCTCGTCCGTCATCGGCCCGACGCTCGGCGGGATCTTCGCCTCGCTCGACCTGTGGCGCGGGATCTTCCTCATCAATATTCCGCTGTGCCTCCTTGCGGGCTGGATGCTGTGGCGCACGTTCCACGAGAACATCGAGCGCCTGCGTCACCGCGTGGACTACCTCGGTGCGAGCCTCCTGACCGGTTCGATGACTCTGCTCATCCTCGGCGCCCTCGAGGGCGGGCAGGCATGGGCGTGGGATTCCCCGCTGAGCTTCGGCACCTTCGGAGTCGGCGCCGCCCTGTTCGCCGCGTTCCTCGTCGCCGAGCGACGCGCCGCCGAACCGGTCCTTCCGCTGTGGGCAGTCTCGCGCCGGCTGCTCCTCACGACGACGCTCGTCTCGTTCGGCGTCGGCGCCGTCATCCTCGGCCTCACGTCCTACGTCCCGACGTTCCTCGAGAGCGCTCAGTCGGTCTCCCCGATCCTCGCGGGGCTCGCCCTCGCCGCCCTGACCATCGGCTGGCCCATCAGCGCGTCGCAGTCCGGCCGTCTGTACCTGCGGATCGGCTTCCGCAGCACGGCCACGATCGGCATCCTCGTTGCGGTGGTCGGCGCCGCCGCGCTCGCGTTCACGGCCTACACGCCCAACATCGTGCTCGTCGCGGCGAGCTGCTTCGTCGTCGGCCTCGGGATGGGCCTCGTCGCGACCCCGACGCTCATCGTGGCCCAGTCGAGCGTCGAATGGAACGAGCGGGGCGTCGTCACGGGGACGAATCTGTTCGCGCGTTCGATCGGCAGTGCGCTCGGCGTCGCCGTCTTCGGCGCCGTCGCGAACGCTATTTACACAGGAGCGTCCAGCGCGGCACCGACCGGCGGCTCGCACCCGCTGCCGATTGTTCCCGCCTCGGCCGCGGTCTTCCTCGCCGTGTTCATCGGCACCGCGCTGACCGTCGTCGCCGTCCTCGCCATGCCCGCGGACCGTACCCGCAGCGGCGAACGGGCCGAGACGGCGGCCGAGGAATCGTCGCAGCCTGCCGCCTAGGACGCGAAGTCCTACCCTCGCCGTAGAACGGCGGCGGGGTCGAGACGAGAATGGGAGCCATGGGTCAAAGCGCAGAATTCGGCCGCTTCCTCAAAGCCATGCGCTCGCGGCTCTCGCCCGAGCAGCTGGGGATCTCCGCCGTCGACCGTGGACGGCGCGTCCCCGGCCTGCGGCGCGAGGAGATCGCCCGGCTGGCGGGCGTGAGCACGGACTACTACACGCGGCTCGAGCAGGGGCGGAACATCCACCCGTCCCGGTCGGTGCTCGACTCGGTCGCGAGGGCGCTGCGCCTGGACGAGAGCGAGCACGCGCACATGATCGATCTCCTCGAGAACTGCGCGAAATCCCAGCGCCGTCCCGCGCCCGCGCAGCACGTGCGGCCCGCACTCGCGCAGCTCCTCGACGCCGTCGGCAGCGTGCCCGCCCTCCTGCTGGGCCGTCGGACCGACGTCCTCGCGGGAAACCGCCTCGCGTACCTTCTCTTCGCGGACTTCCCGGCCATGCCCCCGCAAGAACGCAACCTCACGCGGTGGATCATCCTCGATCCGCGAGCGCGCGAACTGTTCTCCGACTGGCAGGTCGTCGCGGCCGAGGCGGCCGGCGCGCTGCGCGTCGACGTCGGGCGCCACCCGAACGACCCGCAGGCCAATCAGCTCGTCGGCGAGCTCGCCGTGCACAGCGAGCAGTTCCGGCTCTGGTGGGCCGGCCACCGGGTCGTGACCGAGTACGCGGGGATCCTGCGGATGCGCCACCCGATCGTCGGGAATCTCGAGCTCGACTTCGAAGACCTCGCCCTCAGGCACGATCCCGACCAAACGCTGCGCGTCTTCACGGCCAAGCCGGGCTCGGCGTCCGCGGATTCGCTCGCGCTCCTGGGCAGCTACGGCGCGGAGTCCCCTTCCCCTCGAGGAAGTCGGGAGACGGCCCCTCCCGCGGTCGACGACCGGACCTAGGCATCCGCACACCCCGACCCGTGGTGGCTCGCCCGACCTAATTTGTACTGACCAGTCAGTTTGACTAAACTGAGAGCATGCTTTCAGTTCGTGAGCTCCGCATCGCCGGGCGCCGCGGCGACCTCGTCGCCCCCACCTCGTTCGACGCTCCAGCCGGCGCGCTCACCCTCGTCCAGGCCAACGGCGAAGAGACCCGCACCGCGCTGGCCCTCGCCGCGAGCGGTCGGTACGCCCCCGACGCCGGCAGCGCCGTGTGGGGAGAGACGAGCACGCCGAAGAAGAACCTCAAGGCCCTCCGCCGCGCGACCGCCCTCGTGGACTCGCCGAGCATCAACGAGGCCGAGCGCCACCTGAGCGTGCGCGGCCTCGTCGCCGAAGACCTCGCCCTCCTCCCTCGTCGCCGCCGCGAACACGACGCGGATGCCTGGCTCACGGTCCACGCCTTCGAGGACATCGCGAAAGACTGGGCACACGAGCTCGCCCCGCACCGTCGCGTCGAGCTCTTGACCGAGCTCGCGCTCGCCGATCCCGAGGTCCGCCTGCTCGTGGTCGACTCCCCCGACCGCCACTCGGACCGCACCGAGGACTGGCTCCCCCGCCTCGACGCCCTCGCGACGAACCCCGGGCGCGAGCTCGCCGTCGTCGCGATCGTCGGCGAGGCGCCGTTCGGCTGGGAGGGGCGCGTCGCCGTCGTCGGCAATGCGCTCGAGGCTCCCGAAGCGGAAGCCGCGGAAGAAGAGGAGGTCCTCGCGTGACCGTCATCCGACTCGCCCGCTCCGAGCTCCAGCGCATGACCTCGGGCCTCCTCCCCAAACTCGCGATCCTCGCGCTCACGATGGTCCCGCTCCTCTACGGCGCCGTGTACCTCTATGCCAACTGGGATCCGTACTCGAACATGGGGCACATCAAGGCCGCGCTCGTCGTCGAGGACAAGGGCGCGACCGTCGCCGACGGCTCGCGCCTCGACGCGGGCCCCAAGGTTGCGGACAGCCTCGTCGATGGGCACGTGTTCGACTGGCAGCGCGTCCCCGACGCTCAGACCGCCGAGGCGGGCGTGCGGAACGGCACCTATTCGTTCGCGCTGCGCATCCCCGCGGACTTCTCCGCCAACCTCGCCTCGCCCGCGAGCTTCGACGCCGCGAAGCAGGCCATGCTCGACGTCACGACGAACGACGCGAACAACTACCTCCTCTCGACCATCGTGGACAAGGTCACGAGGGCCGTCCACGACTCCGTCGCGAAGGAGGTCGGAACCGAGACCGCGAACAAGCTCCTCACGGGCTACGGAACGATCCACACGCAGATGGTCCAGGCCGCGGACGCCGCGGGGCAGCTCCGCGACGGCGTCGGCCAGCTCGCCGACGGCGCGACCCGCCTCGCGGACGGGACGTCCCAGCTCCGCACGGGCGCGGCGCAACTCGCCGACGGGCAGCAGCAGCTCCTCAACGGCTCGCTCGCGCTGCGCGACGGCGCGGGCCAGCTCGCCGGCGGCCTCGACACGCTCCAGGGGAAGACGGCGTCGCTCCCCGCGGACACGCAGAAGCTCGCCGACGGCGCGGCGCGGGTCGCGGCGGGGAACGCGCTCCTCAACGAGAAGATGCAGGGTGCGGCTGCCGCCGCCGATTCGGCCCAAAAGCAGCTCCAGCAGCAGGTGAGCGACTCGCTCGCGGCGCTCGTCGCTGACGGCACGATCACCCCGGCCCAGGCGCAGCAGATCGGAGCGCGCCTGAGCGCCGCGACGCAGAACCCGACGGCGCAGAGCACCGCCGCCCAGCTCCACGCAGCCGCGGGGCAGGTCCCGCAGCTCGCCGCGGGCTCGCAGCAAGTGGCCGACGGCGCGCGGCAGCTCGCGAACGGCATGCCGGCCCTCGCGCAGGGCATTGCCCAGGCCGACGCCGGCGCCCACCAGGTCTCGGCCGGCGCCTCCCAGCTCGCGGACGGCGAGCAGACCGCCGTCGCCGGCTCACGGCAGCTCGCCGACGGCGCGGCGCAAGCGAACGACGGCGCGCAGGCCCTCAAGGCGGGCGCCGCGAAGGCGCACGACGGCGCCACCCAGCTCGCGGACGCCCTCACCGCGGGCTCGGGCAAGGTCCCGAACCCCAACGACGCCCAGAAATCGAACCTCTCCCAGGTCATCGCGGACCCCGTCGCGGTGAACAGCGTCTCGCAGGCGAAGGCGGCGACCTACGGGGCCGGCCTCGCACCCTTCTTCCTCTCGCTCGCGATGTGGGTCGGCATCTTCATGCTGACGCAGGCCATGCGCCCCGTGACGAAGCGCGCACTCGCGTCGAACGCCCCCGCGTGGAAGATCGCGATCGGCGGATGGCTCCCCTTCGCCGCCGTCGCCGCGGCCCAGGCGACGGTGCTCACCGCCGTCGTCGACTTCGGGCTCGGGCTCGAACCCGTGCACCCGTGGCTCATGTGGCTGTTCATCATGCTCGGCGGCATCGCGTTCAGCGCGCTCATCCAGGGCATCGTCTCGCTGCTCGGCTCGGTCGGGAAGTTCGTGGTGCTCATCCTGCTCATCCTGCAGCTCGTCTCCTCCGGCGGAACGTTCCCATGGGAGATGGCGCCCGCGCCGTTCCAGGTCGCGCACGCGATTCTGCCGATGGGGTACGTCGTCACGGGCATGCGGCACCTCATCTACGGCGGGGACCTGTCCGGGATCCTCCCGCTCGTCGCGGGCCTTGTGGGATACACGCTCGTCGGGGCCGCACTCAACATCCTCGGGACGCGGAGGAACATGACCTGGCGGCTCAAGACCCTCCAGCCGGAGATCTCGATATGAGCCCGGCAGGAGGCCAGAGTGCAGCCCGCGGCGCGGGCGGTGCGGGCCGCAGCCCGGCGTCACGCGGCGCAGCAAGGACAGCGGTGACCAAGCAGCGGCTCTTCGAGGCTGCGATGGAACTCATCGGGCAGCGGGGCACCGACGGCGTGACGGTCGAGGAGATCGCACTCGCGGCCGGCGTCGCGAAGGGCACGGTCTACTACAACTTCGGCAGCAAGAACGAGCTCGTCGAGCAGCTCCTGCGGCACGGGATGGGCCTCCTCATGGACCGGCTCGGGGATGGCCCGGAGGAAGCGCCTGAGGATTCGGCCACGCGACGGGCTCGATCTGGCCACGCGCCCGATTCGTCCGCGGCGCCGTCGTCGTTCGACCCCCTCGACGAGGTGGGCCGGAAGATTCGGCGCGCGCTCGGGTTCATCGCCGATTACCCCGCGTTCGTGCGGCTGTGGCTCGGCGAGCAGTGGAGGGCCGACGGCGCCTGGCAGGGCCTGCTCACGGACATGCGGGGCGACGTGCTCGAGGTCATCGAGGCGTCCGTGCGCCACGTCGCGGAGGTGCGTCCGCTGCGGGAGGGTCTCACGCCGGGAGGGGTCGCGGTCGCGCTATTCGGGGCCGCGTTTGTGACCGGCATGGACAGGGCCGCGTTCCACCCCGAACGCAGCCTCGACGAAGCGGGCGAGGCGGTGCTCTGCATTGTCCGCGGAGCCCTCGAGCCGACCGGAGAGGCGTAGCGCCCCGGGCCGGCCCGCGGATGACAGACTAGCCCCGTGGCACCCTCGCGATTCGTTCCGTTGCGCCGCAGCGCCCGCGCGACGCTCTGGTGCACGCTCGCGACCGCGATTCTCCTCGCCCTCACGGCGTGGACCCTCGAGGAATGGCTCGGGGCCCTCGCCCTCGTCGCCCTGACGGCCTTCGTCCTCTGCGCGCTCTACGCGATCCTCGCCATGAACCGGTACTGGGTGGCCGCCGCGGCGGCGCTCAGCGCGGCTCTCACGATCGGATGCACGCTGGCGTTCCTCAGGGTGCTCGGCGTCGCGTGGGACGACGACCCCACCGCCGTCACGAGCGTGTCGAGCCGCGACGCGGACCCCTATTTCGCGGGAGCCGCCGTCGCCCTCGTCGCGACGCTCGCCACCCTGTTCGCGGGCGCGGTGTGGCCACGACAGCGGCAGGCCCCGCGCCGACCGAACCCCTCGAGGCCCTCGCGCCCGACGTCACCGAGCACGCGCCGGACCCCGCCCCGCCCCGTGGCCACGAAGCCTACTGCCGGTGCCCGTGCTTCCGTCCCTCGGCCCGCGGCACCGCGAAATCGGTGAGCCGCGCATCCTGCCCGTCGAGCTCGGCCCACGGCTTGTCGATCTCAAGCACGGCGAGGCCCGAGGTCGGGAAGTGGTTCGCGGCGTCGAGATAGGCGTCCTGATCCGAATCGCGCGAGGCGAGGCGGAGGACGAGGTCCTGGACGCCCGGCATGTGCGCGATGAGGAGCAGCGTGCGCACCGTTTCCGGCACGTGATTGACGACGGCGAGCATGCGCGCCGCGCCCGCCGCATACAGCCCGGTCTCGAGCTTGGGCGTGGGCGCGAGATCGCCCAGTTCGCGGCAGACCCACGTGCACGTCTGACGCGTGCGCAGCGCGACCGAGCACAGGATGAAGTCGGGCACCACCTGGTGTTCGAGGAGCCACTTGCCGACCTCGGGAGCGTCGGCGTGGCCTCGCTCGGCGAGCGGGCGCTCGAGGTCGGGCACACCATCCGGCCACGCAGCCTTCGCATGGCGCACGACGACGAGCCTCTTGACGTGGTGCTTGCTCATGGAGCAAGCCTAGGTGCCGGACTCGCTAGATTGAGTACTCCGGCGCAGCCCACACGACGACCTCGGGGTGCTCGTAGAAGCGGTAGCCCTGCCCGCGCACCGTGCGGACGGTGTTCGCGAGGCGGCCGAGCTTCGAGCGGAGGCGGCGGATGTGGACGTCGATCGTGCGCTCGTTCGGCACCTCTTCGGCGTTCTTCCAGAGATTCTCCAGGAGCTCGTCGCGGCTCACGGTGCGCGTGCCGTTCTCGACGAGATAGTTGAGGAGTTCGAACTCCTTGAACGTGAGGTTGAGCGTTAGCCCGTCGAGGTGGACCTCGCGGCGGGCGAGGTCAATGAGGACGCCGCTCGGGCGGTTGTCGTTCGACTGGGCCGCGCGCGGCTCCGGCCGGGGGCGGTTCCCGATGGTCGGGTCGCCGAACGTCGAACGGACGACGTCGAGCGGGCTCCCCTGCGCGGCGGCGGGGGCGACGGCGACGGCAGCGTAGCTCTCGACGCCGGGAACGAGGTTCTGGGCGTAGGCGCGGATCTCCTGGGCGATGCGGGCGATCGAGGATCCAGCCGCCGCGGCCTGCTCCTCGGAGATGCCGACATACAGGACGAAGCCGTGGGCCACGGTGTCCGACGAGACGGAGCGGACAGGCTCGACGCCCGGCGCGATCACGGGCGTCGGCGCCGTCATAGGCGAGTAGTCCTCGACGGGACGGAGGGGTCGGGATGCCCCGTAGGGCTCGGGCTGACCCGTCGTGCGGGCCCCGAAGGGCTGACGGGTGGCAGCGGCCTGCGCGCGCTGCGCATTGCGGACAGAGATGTGGACGTATCCGGATGCAACCGACATGAAGTGCTGACCTCTAATGTGACTAGCCTTGTACGGCTTCGAATGCTGAACAGGGGAGCGAAGAGCTAAATGCTGGGGTGGCGCAGTCAGCTATGCATTCGACAGCGGCACATCGTCCGAGCGGCAGGTGAGCCGTTGCGGATGTCTGCCAGTGCAGGTGCCGTTGAGTTCTTGTTCACACTTCGAGTGTGCCCCGTAACAATAGCTACAAGCAAGTAACAATGGGTGCAGCGTCTCACATCGTGAGACGAATGAATAGATTGTGACATATCTCACAATTCGGCGAGGGCCATATGTGAACTTGTTTTTTCACATCTACGGCACGAAATCCGGCTCCGATCGAATATTGTTCGACGCCATCGGCGCGTCGCGGAGCCGCTCCGCGACTTTGCGGCCGTCTCACCATGCGGACAGTTGTAGAAATCACTCCTGCCGATGTGCTTGCGAACTGGACAGCACACTCCCCTCTCTGCAGAATACCGGCCCCTCGCGCACCTCCACCTATCCGCTGTTATCCAAATGTGACAAAGACTCGCGTCGTCCCGTACGGTGGAACAAGTGCACGGGAGACCCCGCGCAACCCTGAGCCCCGTTCGCCGAACTCTGCCGACAGCTCAGGGTGACACCAAGGCAGAGACGGAGGACCCAATCGGTCGCCGAAGGACCCGCCAAGTGCGGGGCCGCGGCCAGGGGTGAAGCCCACGCCACACGGCGGGGCCGGATGACTCGCATCCGAACCCGGCAGCTAACTTCGCAGGCGCTAACGAGAGGTTCCTCGCGTGAGCAACACCAAGTCCCTGGGTACGCCTGTGCGCCATCGGGGCCGCCACCGGGCGGAGACCCCGCCGCGCGGCCTCGCCCGCATCACCGCTGGACTCAACACGGCAACCGGCGGGCGCTACCGCAACGCCGTCGTCGCCGCCTCTGTCGGCCTTGCCGCCGCCGTGAGCGGTGGCGCCGCAGCCAATGGCGGGGACATCGCTGCCGCCGGCTCCATCGCCCCGGCGGCCTCCACCTCGCCCCAAATCAGCGCCGCTTCCGACGCAAAGCTCGACTTCATCCGCCCGAGCGTCGGCTCCGTCTCGAAGGCCCAGTCCGACCAGCAGGCCCAGGCTGCGGCCGACGCGGCGAAGGCCGAGCTCCTCAAGACCCAGCCGGTCAACGACCCGGCCGGTGCGCAGGCCTACGCCTCGAGCCAGCTCGCCAAGTTCGGCTGGGGGCAGGACCAGATGCAGGCCCTCATCACGCTGTGGAACCGTGAGTCCAACTGGACGACCACGGCCACCAACGCCAGCAGCGGCGCCTACGGCATCGCACAGTCGCTCCCGGGCGGCAAGATGGCCTCCGCGGGCAGCGACTGGCAGACCAACTACCGCACGCAGATCGACTGGGGCCTCGGCTACATCAAGGACCGCTACGGCTCCCCCGCGAACGCCCTCGCCTTTCATTACACGCACAACTGGTACTGATCGGCACGCCGCCGATCGCCCACCTGGTACTGATCGGCAGCGTCCCGCGTGTCCCGTCGTGTACGCGTACACGACGGATTCGGGGCCGTAACGGCCGACGCGCCGGTGCATTCCGCGCAACACGCCGTGAGAAGGGCGCGTCCCTTCGCGTACGTGTACAGGACGGCACGGCGAACGACGGCGCCGCTCCCCACGTGGATTCAAGCCACGGTGGGGAGCGGCGCCGTCGTCGTCCGTTGCCTGCGCGCGCCGAAAGGTGAGCTCTTGTCGCGGCGGACGAGTTATTCCGCCAAGAGCTCACGCTTCGAACGGTCAGTTCGTCGAGGCCGACATCGCGACGATCGTGAGTGCGGCGTTGCCGTCCTTGAGCGCGGTCACGCGCACGGTCTCGCCGTTCTTCAGGCTCGAGGCCGTCACCGAGCCCTGGCCCTGCGACGGCGACGGCGACTGCTGGCGCGAGCCGCGCGCCCCGAAGCTCGCGATCGTGGTCTGTGACGAGATGGCGTATGTCTGGACGTAGCCGTCGGCGCTCTTGACGGTGACCTGCGTATCGGACACGGCCGTGATCGTGCCGGTCTGCTCGAGCTCGGTCACGTACTGGCCGTTGCGCAGCACAACATACTCGCCGTGCACCGCCTGCCCCGCCGCGCCGAGGCCGAGGTTCCCCGGACCAAAGCCGTTCTGGCGCAGGCCGTTCTGGCCCGGGCCGTTCTGCCCGTTCTGACCCGAGCCGTTCTGGCCGGGTCCGGCTCCCGGCCCGCCCAGGCCTGGGGCTCCCGCGTTGTCGTTCCCGGTGTTGTTGCTCGCGGTCGTCGCGGCATACACCGCGGCCCCGGCACCGCCCACGACGACGACGGCGACCCCCGCCGCGGCGAGCCCCTTCTGGACGGGCGTGAGCCGCGCGATCAGGTTCTTGCGCGGCGTGCTCGGCGCGCCCTGTCCCCAGCCTTGGCCCGAAGCGGGCGCGCCCGGAGCCCCCCAACTCTGGCCCGGCGTCGGCGACCCATAGCCCGGCCCGAAGCCGGGGCTCTGGGGCTGAGCAGACGACGACGGCGCACCCCACCCGGGCGCAGGGGTGGACGGTGCCGGAGTGGACTGGGGCCCGCCCCAGCCCTGCGCGGGCGGGATGCCGGGCTGAGCTGCGGTGGGCGGCTGACTCGGGTAGAGCATCTCGGTCGGCTGCGCGGCAGGGTCGATGGGCCGCGCCGACTGCTGGGGGGCAGGCTGCTGGGGAACGGGCTGCTGCGGCGTGGCCTGCGCCCCGCCGGCGTGCGGGTCCTGCGGGGTTGCGACCGGCGGGGTTGGGACCGGCGGGGTTGGGTCCTGCGAAGTCGGGTCGTGCTGGGTGGGGTTCTGCGGTTCGGGCGACATGGTGTTCCTCCGTGAGTCGTCTGTCGGCTGCAATCAGAGTCACCGCGCATCCTGTGCCGCCGCTGTGCCGTTCGGCTGGACTGGCTGTGCTTCGGGGCCGCGCACGAGCACCGATATTCGGCCCCGGGTCTACGCTGGGCTCCACAGGGTGCACACAGGAAGAACTCAGGCTCGGACTATCCATCCACAGGAGGCTGGAATCATGGCAAGCCCCTACACGACCAACAACCTGCCGTCCCTCACCCACCCGGACGGCTCCCCGATTCGCGCCCTCGTGGTCGACGACGAGCCGAGCCTCTCCGAGCTCATGAGCATGGGCCTGCGGATGACGGGCTGGAGCGTGCAGGTCGCCGCCGACGGGCCCGCCGCGGTCAAGGCCGCGCGCGACTTCCGGCCCGACGTCCTCGTGCTCGATGTCATGATTCCCGGATTCGACGGCGTCGAAGTCCTCAAGCGCGTGCGCCAGTTCATCCCCGAGGTGCCCGCCCTGTTCCTCACCGCGAAGGACGCCCTCGAGGACCGCATCACGGGCCTCGCCGCGGGCGGCGACGACTACGTGACGAAGCCGTTCAGCATGGAGGAGGTCATGCTGCGCCTCCACCGCCTCGTACAGCGCTCCGGCGTTGCGGCGCAGGACGACGCCGAGCTCGTCGTCGGCGACCTCGTGCTCAACACCGACACGCGCGAGGTCACGCGCGGCGGCGAGGACGTCCAGCTCACGGCGACGCAGTTCGAGCTGCTCCGCTATCTCATGGAGAACCCGAAGCGCGTCATCAGCAAGTCGCAGATCCTCGACCGCGTGTGGCAGTACGACTTCGGCGGGCAGGCCAACATCGTCGAGCTCTACATCTCCTATCTGCGCAAGAAGATCGACGCCAATCGCGCGCCGATGATCCACACCGTCCGCGGCGCGGGCTACGTCATCAAGCCCGCTGACGGATGAACCAGCTTTCAGGTGCCGAGCGGCGTTCGACGGTCGACGGCGGCGAGCCGGGCCGCCGCTGGACCGACCCCAACTCGTGGCGCCTCCGCACGAAACTCGTCCTCGCCACGATGCTCCTGCTCGTCGCGATCTGCTCCGTGGTCGGCTCGCTCCTGTACGCGTCGATGGACAACTTCCTCACGCAGCAGCTCGACACCCAGCTTCTCCAGGCGAGCCGCCGGGCGGTTCAGTTCGGAAGCCTGAGCCCGCAGCAGGCTTCAGCCGGAACCGATCAAAGCACGCCCACAAGCCATCCGGACCCGCTCGGAGCACGCGGGCAGGGCGCGGGCACGCTCAACGCGCGCCTGCACGGCGATGTCCTCGACTTCCAGGGCCTCATCAACGCCGAAGGGCAGCGCGTCGGCCTTCCATCGTCCGATCTTGCCGTGATCTTCTCGATCGCGCGCTCGCAGGCCACCCAATCCGAACGGCCCGACCCTTCTCCGATCGACCGGGATCTCAGCGTGGGCCATTACCGGCTCGTGGCCGCCAAGTCTCCGACCGGGGACGTCATCGTCACAGGCCTCCCGCTCGCGGCAAAGGACAGTGCGCTGGCCCAGCTCGTGCTCACGACGATCATCGTCTCGGGCGGCGGACTCGTACTCATCGGCCTCGTCGGCACCTACGTCATCCGCAGGACGCTCAAGCCGCTCGCCCAGGTCTCGTCGGTCGCGGCGAAGGTCGCCCAACTCCCGCTCGACGCCGGTGAGGTCGCGCTCGCGATGCGGGTTCCGCCGTCGGCCGCTCATCCTGGCACCGAGGTGGGCAACGTGGGGCACGCGCTCAATCGCATGCTCGACAACGTGGCCGGCGCGCTCCAGGCGCGGCAGGAGTCGGAGAAGAGGGTGCGGCAGTTTGTGGCTGACGCGTCGCACGAGCTGCGGACGCCGCTCACCGCCATCCGGGGCTACACGGACATGCTCAAGATGACCGAGTCGCTCTCGCCGCAGGGCAGCGAATCGCTCGGGCGGGTCGAGACGCAGTCGCTCCGCATGAGCCGTCTCGTCGAGGATCTCCTCACGCTCGCCCGGCTCGACGAGGGCCAGCCGCTCAAGCTCGGTCCGGTGGACCTCACGCAGCTCGTCGTGGAGACCGTGACCGACCAGAAGGTCATCGCGCCGGATCACCAGTGGCGCCTTGCGCTGCCCGCCGAGCCCGTCGAGGTCAGGGCCGACGGCGCGCGCCTGCACCAGGTCATGGTCAACCTGCTCTCGAATGCGCGCAAACATACTGAGGCCGGAACTGTCGTGACGGCGGGGGTCGCACGGTCCGCGGCGGGCGACGCCGTCATCACCGTCACGGACAACGGCCCCGGCGTGCCTGCCGAGCTGCAGAAGAAGGTCTTCTCGCGCTTCACGCGGGCGGACAAGGCGCGCACGGGGACGGAGGGCTCGACCGGCCTCGGCCTCTCGATTGTCCAGGCGATCGTCGAGGCGCACGGCGGCTCGGTCGAGCTCAGCTCGCGGCCCGGGCGGACCGAGTTCGCGGTGTACCTCCCGGCGTGAGGAGCACCTCGTCGCGGCGTTAGTGCGCATCGCGCCCACATAACCGTCCCTCGGCGGCATAACCGTCCCTTGGAGCGCGATCTCAGGGACGGTCGTGACGCTCAGGGACGGTCGTGACGCTCAGGGACGGTGGTGCGGAGAAAGGGACGGTCGTGCGGCGAAAGGGTCAGGCCGCCGAGGCGCCCTCCGGGGTCGGCTTCGCCTCTGTTCCTGCTCCCCCGGGCTCGGCGTCGTGGCGCGTGCGGCGGGTCGCGAGGAACGTGCCCGCGAGGACGAGGACGGCACCGGCGCCGATGAGGGGCGTGAGCGGGTCGCCGTGGAGAGTCACGCCGAGCGCGAGGGCGACGACGGGGTTCACGTACGCGATCGCGGTCGCCCGGGCGGGGCCGGCCTCCGCGATGAGCCGGAAGAAGAGCAGGAACGCGAGCGCCGTGCACAGGAGCCCGAGCAGCACGAGCGAGCCCGTCGCGGTGGGCGTCGGCGCGGTGGCCGGCCACGTCACGATCGCGAACGGGGCGGAGATGACCGCGGCGATCGTGAGGCACACCGCCGTCATCGGGAGGGCCGGGACGCCGCCCAGCTTGACCGCCGCGACCTGCGGAGCGATCGCGTAGCCCGCGGCCACGAAGAGCATCTCGACGACGGGCCACGCCCCGGAAGCCTCCATGCCTCCGCCCCCGAGCACGGCGACACCGCCGACGGCGAGCACGAGCCCGAGGATCCGCAGGCCGCCAATGCGGCGCTCGAGGCCGATGAGGCGCGCGACGACGAGCGCGAGGACCGGCGCGAACGCGATGAGGAGCCCCGCGAGCGAGCTCGAGATGTGCCGCTCGGCATCACTCAAGAGGAACCATGGCCCGACCATCTCGAGGAGGGCGAATGCGAGGACGGGCCACCGGTGCTCCCACACCGAGCGGAGCTGTCGCCACGCGAACGGCATGAGGACGACGGCGCCGATGGCCGTACGCGAGAACACGACCATCGCGGGACTCACCTGGGCGACGGCCTCGCTGATGAGGAGATACGGGACGCCCCAGATGAGGCACATCGCGATGAAGAGGAGCCACGTGCGCCGCGTCATGAGCGCGCTCCGAGGCCGGGGACGGAGGAAGTGAGATCGATCACCCGACAACTCTAAGACCAGCCCCCGACAGTCTTAACCATTCGGCCATAGCCGAATCCTTTCAGGTGAACCATTTTCACTAACATGCCTATACAAGTCATCGAGCGACCATTGAAACGAGTTCGCGCCGCAGGCGAATCCTCGATGAATCCTCGATGAACGGCGCGAACGTTGGGTGAATTTGTATATACAACGGCGGATCTGGCTTGAGATTTGGTATGCCGGGGGCGCAGAGTCGTCGTGCGAAGGGCGCCGCCGACTCGTGGCTGCCTTCCGACTTTCCATCACTCCCCAGCGGCTGGCCCGGGCAGAACCCTCGCGCGGCCAGCCCGAGCGTAAGGACCAACTATGTCTTTCCCCAGACAGAGACCGTTGTGGAAACGCCCGGCCGTGGCCATCGCCACGGCCGCGTGCCTCGCGGTGGGCGGAACGGCCGCCTTCGCCGGCCTGGCCCTCACCCAGCACGCGGGCCCGCAGGGCGACGGCACCGGCATTACCCCATCCGGCTGGGCCGTCACCCCGGCGGGCGTCCAGAAGACCGCCGGCTTCTTCCCGGCCAACGCCGTCCTCTCCCCCGACGGCGAGGCCGTCCTCGTGCCGAACATCGTGCGCAATGCGAATGGCAAGCAGACCGTCCAGGTGCTCGAGGCCAAGGACGGCGACGTCCTGCAGGAGCTCGAACTCGATACGTCGAACCGCAACGTCCCCCAAGGCGTGGCCCCTGGCATCGCGTTCAGCCCCGACGGCAAGCAGGTGTTCCTCGCGACCGCGGGCAAGAACTCGATCCTCGTGCTCGACTGGGACGCCGCCACGAAGAAGCTCTCCGTCAACCGCTCGATCAAGCTGCCGTCGGGAAGCTACCCCGAGACAGTCGCCGTCGCCCCTGACGGCAAGACGGTGTACACCGCCGGGCAGCTCTCCCGCCGCCTCCTCGCCGTCGACGTTGCGACCGGCACGACGGCGCAGGCCGCCACTGGCGACTACCCGTACGGCGTGGCGCTCTCCGAAGACGGCCGCACGGCGTACGTGAGCAACCAGGGCGGCAACACGCTCTCGACCTTCGCCGTCGACGGGCTCACGATCACCGCGGGACAGAGCGTCACGGTGGGCAACCATCCCAACTCGCTGCTCGTGGACCGGACGAAGCACCGAATTTTCGTCTCGAACGGCGACAGCGACACGGTCTCCGTCGTCGACCCTGCCACGAACGCGGTGACCGCGACCATCTCGCTCGCCCCGTATGAGAACGCCCCCGGCGGCACGCAGCCGACCAACCTCTCGCTCTCCCCCGACGCGGCCACGCTCTACGTGACGGGCGGCGGCAACAACGACGTCTCGGTCGTCGACGTCTCCGAGCGGGACAGCTTCGGGAAGATCAAGGGCCTCATCCCGACGGGCTGGTACCCGACCGCCGTGCAGCCCACGAAGGACGGCACGTCCCTCCTCATCACGAGCGCGAAGGGGCTCGGCACGGGTCCGAACAAGGGCTCGAACCCGACGAACCCGAATGACCACCCGTACATCGAGCGGCAGCTCAAAGGCTACCTCTCCCTCGTCAAGACCCCGACGAGCGACGAACTCGCGAAGTACACGAAGCAGGTGCGCGCGAACAACGGCTTCGACAAGGCGGGCGACGCCGGCGGCCGCACCGAGCGTGCCGACCAGAAGACGAGCGTCCCGCGCCAGCCCGGCGAGGACTCGCCGATCCAACACGTGATCTACGTCGTCAAGGAGAACCGGACGTACGACCAGGTGTTCGGCGACCTCGGCAAGGGCAACGGCGATCCCTCGCTTGCCATCTTCGGCAAGGACGTCACGCCGAACCACCACAAGCTCGCCGACCAGTTCGTGACCCTGGACAACCTGTACGCCGACGGCGAGGTCAGCCAGAACGGCTGGCAGTGGGCCACCCAGGCGAGCTCCAACGGATACAACGAGGAGGCGACCGCCCAGGGCTACGCCGGGAATGGCTCCGACTACGACTCCGAGGGCTACCACCCGGGCGTCGCCGCTGCCGGCCCGGACCCCGCCCATGCGTATCTGTGGGACAAGCTCGACCAGAACAAGATCTCGTTCCGCAACTACGGCCAGTTCGTTGTCCCGTCGTCGTGGATGAGCGCGCAGGAACCGGTCAAGTGCGCGGCCGGCGCGTTCTGCGCCCATGACCCCGTGCTCGACGCGAACTCGGACCACGAGTACCCGTGGTTCGACATGGGCGTGAGCGATCAGCATCGCTTCGACCTGTGGGACAAGGAGTTCCAGCAGTACAAGTCGAACGGGAACCTCCCCTCGATGCAGTTCATCGACCTCCCGCGCGACCACACGGCCGGCGGCGGGACCGCGGCGCAGCTCGTGGCCGACAACGATCTCGCGCTCGGGAAGATCGTCGACGAGGTTTCGCACTCGCAGTACTGGAAGAACACCGCGATCTTCGTCGTCGAGGACGACTCGCAGGGCGGCGCCGACCACGTGGACGCGCACCGCACGACGGGCCTCGTCATCAGCCCGTACACCCAGACCGGCTCCGTGGACTCGCACTTCTACAGCCAGGTCTCGATGCTCCGCACGATGGAGCTGTTCCTCGGCGTCAAGCCGATGTCCCAGTACGACGCAGCGGCGCTCCCGATGATCTACTCGTTCGGCGAGAAGGCGAACACGACCCCGTACAACGCCGTCGCGGCGCCCGGCGTCTCCGTGACGATGGACAGCACGATCCTCGCCCCGGGCTCCCAGACGACCGTCCACGGAAAGGTCACGAACTCGGGGAGCACCGCCCTCGACGGCTCGACCGTCACGCTCACGTCCCCGAACGGCTGGCCGGTCGATCCGTCCGCGACGCAGTCCCTCGGATCGCTTGCGCCGGGAGCGAGCGCCGACCTCGCCTGGAAGGTCTCGGTGCCGGCAACGGCCACCCCCGGGCAGCAGCTGTTCACCGTCTCGGCCACCTACCCGATCGACGGGCGCCTCACGGGCACCCAGAAGGCGACCCTCGCCGCCGTCGTCCCCGACCCCCGCGTCGCGACGATCCCGCAGGCCTTCGTCGCCAACTTCTCGAGCGGCACTGTCTCGGCGGTCGACCTCAGCACGGGCAAGTCCCTCGCCGAGATCCCCGTGGGCTCCGGTCCGGGCACGGTCGTGACGAGCCCCGACCACACGAAGGCCTTCGTCGCGAACCAGAACTCCGGCTCCGTGAGCGTCATCGACATCGCGGCCGACGCCGTCGTCGCGACGATCCCGACGGGCAAGGTCCCCGCGGGCCTCGCCGTCAGCCCGGACAGCAAGACGCTCTGGGTCGCCGAATACGGCGAGAACGCGGTCCAGGCGTTCGACGCCGCAACGGGCGCGGCCGGCGCCAAGGTCACCGTCGGCGCGGGTCCCGAGAACCTCGCGCTCACACCGGACGGCACGACCCTCGTCGCCGCGAACAAGAACGGCAACACCGTTACGCTCGTCGACACGTCCTCGAAGACGGCCAAGGCCACGGTCCAGACCGGGCAGCAGCCGTTCGGCGTGGCAGTGACCGGTGACGGCAAGACGGCGTTCGTCTCCGACATGGGCTCGAACGACGTCACGCCGATCGACATCGCGACGGCCACAGCCCGCAAGGCCATCCCGGCCGGACAGACGCCGTTCAACGTCCTGCTCTCGCGGGACGGAACCACGCTCTACGTCGCGGACACCGGTGCCAACTCCGTGACGCCGATCGACGTCGCGACCGAGACCGCGAAGGCTCCGTGGACGGTGGCCCAGAACATCACCGCGGTTGCCCTCGGCGCGGACAACGCGACCGTCTACGCGACCGCGGCCGGCACCGGCCAGCTCATCCCGCTCAGCACGGCGACGGGTGCGGCCGGCGCGCCGATCAAGGTCGGCCAGTACCCGATCTCGGTCGCCTTCGCCCTGCCCGTGGGCACGGCACCCCACGCCGCGGCGCCCACGACGACGGCGAGCGCTTCGCCGTCGTCGGCTGCCCCGAGCGCCGCCGCCCAGCCCGCGGCCGTCGCGGCCCCCGCGACCGCGACGAGCCCGACGCTCACGCCGGCGGTGAGCCACTCGCTCGTCATGAAGGACTCGGACACCTGGGGCAACCCCGACCGGGCCGATGCCGACGAGCTCAACCGCGAGATCTGGAAGGCCCTGCGCGGCGCGGACGACGAGATGCCTGCCCCCGTGCATGCGTTCTCGAACAGCCTCGAACAAGACAGCGACGGCTGATCGCTCTCCGCACCCCATGAACCGGGCGCCCCGCGGACTCCTCAGGGAGGCCGCGGGGCGTCCGTGCTCTGTCGTGTGCTTGGTCCGTGGGAACCCGCGCGAGGTCACAGGGGCGGCACAGCTTCGCGCTAATCCGATCACATCGCGTCCCGCGAAAGTCGAAGCATGACCCTCACGGAACGCACCGGCCCCCACCCGGACCCGACCCGCGACGCGCCCGCGCACCGCCCGGGCATCGCGCTCGATCTCGCCGCCCTCAACCGCGCCGGAGTCCCCGTTCTCGACGTGACGGTTCCCGTCTACAACGAGGAGAAGGACCTCGAGACGTGCGTGCGGCGCCTCGACACCTACCTCGCGGTCCAGTTCCCGCACACGTACCGGATCACGATCGCGGACAACGCATCGACGGATTCGACGCTCCGCGTCGCGGAGCGCCTCGCCCGCGAACTCAAGAACGTGCGGGTTGTCCACCTCGACGAAAAGGGCCGCGGGAACGCACTCCGGCGCGTGTGGCTCGCCTCAGACGCCCCGGTTCTCGCGTACATGGACGTGGACCTCTCAACGGATCTCAACGCCCTCGCGCCGCTTGTCGCACCGCTCGTCTCGGGCCACTCTGACCTTGCGATCGGCACGCGGCTCTCACGCTCGTCGCGCGTGGTCCGCGGGCCCAAGCGAGAGTTCGTCTCCCGTTCGTACAACCTCCTTCTCCACTCGCTCATGGGGGCGAGGTTCAGCGACGCCCAGTGCGGGTTCAAGGCGATCCGCGCGGACGTCGCCCGGCAGCTCCTCCCGCACACGCTCGACAAGGCGTGGTTCTTCGACACCGAGCTCCTCGTCCTCGCCGAGCGGTGCGGGCTGCGCTGCGCCGAGGTCCCGGTCGATTGGACCGACGACCCGAACTCGAAGGTCGACATCGTCCGCACAGCCTTCGAAGACCTGCGCGGCATGTACCGCCTCACGGGCGACATCGCCCGCGGCCGCATCCCGCTCACGCAGCTCCAGGCGGCCCTCGCGCGCGGCCCGCTGCCCGCGGGCGAGCGCGGAGCCGAGGCGGGGCGCCGCCAGAGCCTCTTCGGCCAACTCGTCCGCTTCGGGGCCATCGGCGTCGCGTCGACCCTCGCCTACGCGGCACTGTTCCTCCTTGGCCGGGTGTTCATGGACGCGCAGACCGCGAACTTCATGGCGCTCCTCCTCGCCGCGGTCGCCAACACGGCCGCGAACCGCCGCTTCACGTTCGGCGTGCTCGGGTCCGAGCGGCTCACGCGGCACCACCTCGAGGGGCTCGTCGTCTTCGGGATCGGCTGGGCCCTGACCGCCGGCGCGCTCTTCTGGATGACGTCGATACCGAACCCGGGGCAATGGATCGAGCTCACCGTCCTGACCCTCGCGAACCTCGCCGCGACGGCCGTCAAGTTCCTGCTCTTCCGCCTGTGGGTGTTCCGCCGTCGAGCTTGACCGGCGCGCGCCCCCGACGATTCCTTCCGACCGAAAGGCCAGTCCCATGACAACCTCCCTCGCCCCCGACGCCACCGAGACGGGCGCCCCGCCGCCCGCCCCGGCCACGCGCCGTCGTCCGCTCTCCTCCGGCTCGTCCTCGCCCGGCCGCTGGCAGCGTCTCGCCTTCGGCGCGGACCAGCCGCACTGGGTCCGCCCGTCCGCATTCGGGCTCGTGGTCGTGAGCGCGTTCCTCTACCTGTGGAACCTCACGAACTCGGGGTACGCGAACTCGTTCTACGCTGCCGCTATCCAGGCCGGCAGCAAGAACTGGGTCGCCTGGTTCTTCGGCTCGCTCGACGCGGGCAACGCCATCACTGTCGACAAGCCCCCCGCCGCCCTGTGGATCCCGGGGCTCCTGGGCCGGATCTTCGGCTTCAACTCGTTCACGATGCTTCTCCCCGAGGCGCTCATGGGCGTTGCGTCCGTCGCGCTCATGTACGCCGCGGTCAAGCGCGTGAGCGGCCCAGCCGCAGGCCTCCTCGCGGGCGGCGCGCTCGCTGCGACGCCCGTCGCAGCCCTCATGTTCCGGTTCAACAACCCGGACGCGATGCTCACGTTCTGCCTCGTCCTGGCCGCCTACATGATCGTGCGCGCGATCGAGAAGGCCGGGTGGAAATGGCTCGTCGCCGCGGGCGCCATCCTCGGCCTCGCGTTCCTGACCAAGATGCTCGCGGGCCTCATCATCGTCCCGGCCCTCGCCCTCGCCTACGTGTGGGCGGCGCCCACGCCGCTGCGCCGACGCATCCTGCACGTTCTCGGGGCACTCGGAGGCCTCGTCGCGGTGTCCGGTGCATACATCCTCGCGTTCACGCTCACCCCGACGAGCGTCCGACCATACATGGCCGGTTCGCAGACCAACAGCTTCCTCGAGCTCACGTTCGGGTACAACGGCCTCGCCCGCATCTTCGGCAACCTAGGAGGCAACCGCGGTGGTGGCGCGCGCCTCTCGAGTGGCGCCCCGGGCAGCGCGGCCGACGTCGGTGCTGCCGCCGGCTCGGGCGCGATCAGCGGGTTCCCGGGCGGCGACCTTGCGGGCGGATTCCCGGGCGGAGCCGGCAACGGCGGCCCGGGAGGGGGAAGCTTCGGCGGCTCCGCCGGCCTGCTGCGCATGTTCGGCTCGAGCTTCGGCGCGGAGATCTCGTGGCTGCTCCCGGCCGCACTCATCCTCCTCGTGGCCGGCTTCTGGTTCACGCGCCGCGCGGTACGGACCGACCGCGTTCGCGCCTCGCTCATCGTGTGGGGCGGCTGGATGGTCTCCACGGCCCTCGTGTTCAGCTTCATGACCGGCACCGTCCACCCGTACTACGCGATCGCGCTCGCTCCCGGCATCGCAGGGGTGATCGGCATCGGAGGGGCCGAGCTGTGGCGCGGGCGGGCGTATTGGCCCTCGCGCATCGTGTTGGCCGTGACGGTCCTGGCCGCGAGCATCTGGACCGCAGTGCTCCTGGGCCGCGACGCCTCGTGGCTCCCGTGGCTCAAGTTCGTGATCGTGACGCTCGGCGTCCTTGCGGCCCTCGGGCTCCTTGTGCGCTTCGATCGGCTGCGGATGGGCGCCGTCGCGGTCGCGGTTGCAGCGCTTCTCGCGGGCGGCCTCGGCTCGACGGCGTTCACGATCGCCACCGCGTCCGTGGGGCACACGGGCGCGATCCCGACGTCGGGTCCCTCGGGTCAGGACGGGTTCGGTGGGGGCTTCGGCAACCGTGCATCCTTCGGCGGCCTCCGCGAGCGCCTCGGCTCCTCGGGAAGCAGCTCCGCGAACGGCGCCGCAGGTTCGACGCAGGACGGCGCGAACGGCCAGCAGGGCGGCTTCGGCGGCCCCGGCGGCGAGGTGAGCGCATCGAGCGAACTCGTGGCGCTGCTCACGCAGACCACCACGAAGTGGTCGGCAGCCACCAACGGCTCGAACTCCGCGGCGAGCCTCGAACTGGCCTCGAACACGAACGTCATCGCGATGGGCGGCTTCACGGGCAGCGACCCCTACCCAAGCCTCGACGAGTTCAAGGCCCTCGTGGCCAACGGGGAAATCTCGTACTACATCGCCGGCGGCGGCATGGGCGGCGGTGGATTCGGAGGCCGCGGCGGGAGCGACAGCTCGGCGATCACCCAGTGGGTCGAGTCGACCTTCCAGGCTACGACCGTCGGCAACACGACCGTCTACAAGCTGGTGAAGTGATGACGGCGACGCAGTCTGAGCCTCTCGCTGACCCCGACTCCCCTACCGCTTCCTCAGTCGCCTCCGGCGGCTCCACAGGCGACAGCTTCGGCCGCTGGGCTCCTTCGTCTCCCTCTGACGCGGCTCTCCGCTATCCCCTGCTCCGCCGCCTCGCGGGCCGCGGCAGCGCGGGGACCAGGGGTCTGCGCAACGGACTCGAGCTGGCCTTGCTGTTGGTTGGGATAGGAATCCTCTACCTGTGGAACCTCGCGGCGAGCGGATGGGCCAACGCGTTCTACAGTGCCGCGGCCCAGGCCGGGAGCCAGAACTGGGAGGCGTTCTTCTTCGGCTCCTCGGACGCCGCGAACGCGATCACGGTCGACAAACCCCCGGCCGCGCTCTGGATCATGGACCTCTCGGTCCGGATCTTCGGGCTGAGCTCGTGGTCGATCCTCGTCCCCGAAGCCCTCATGGGCGTCGCGACGTCGTGGATCCTCTACCTCGCGGTGCGCCGGGCGGTGCGCCCGGCAACCGGAAGCGAGCGCACGGCCCACGGCGCGGGCCTCGTCGCGGCCGCGGCGCTCGCCCTCACACCGGTCGCGGCGCTCATGTTCCGGTTCAACAACCCCGACGCGCTCCTGACGCTGCTCATGACCGCGGCGGGCTACGCCGTCGTCCGCTCTGTCCAGGACGGCAAGGCCCGCTGGCTCGTCGTCGCGGGAATCCTGCTCGGCTTCGGCTTCCTCACGAAGCAGCTCCAAGTCCTTCTCGTCGTCCCGGGCTTCGCCGTCGCGTACGGGTGGGCCGCGCCGCACGGCCTCGGCAAGCGACTCATGCACCTCCTAGCCGCGCTCGGGGCCATGGTCGCGGGCGCCGGCTGGTGGATCGTCGCCGTCATGCTCACGCCCGCGAGCGCGAGGCCGTTCATCGGCGGCTCGCAGACCAACTCGATCCTCGAGCTCACGTTCGGCTACAACGGCTTCGGCCGGCTCAGCGGGGATGAGGTGGGCTCCGTGGGCGGCGGCAACGGCTGGGGCCAGCCGGGCCTGTTCCGCTTGTTCTCCGCGTCATTCGGGGGCCAGATCGCGTGGCTCCTCCCCTCGGCGCTCCTCCTCGGCATCGCCCTGCTCTGGGTCGGCCGACGCGCGCCGCGCACGGACGCCGTCCGGGCCTCCGTGGTGGCGTGGGGCGGGTGGGTGCTCGTCACGGGGCTGACGTTCAGCCTCATGAACGGCATCATCCACGAGTACTACTCGGTGGCCCTCGCCCCCGGCATCGCGGCCCTCGCGGGCCTCGGCGGCGGGATCCTGTGGCACCGGCGGAAGTACCCGGTCGAGGCCTCCGCGCTCGCCGCGGCGGTCGCGGCCGCGGGAATCATGGGCGTGGTCCTGCTCAACCGCGCCTCCGGGTTCGTCCCGTGGCTCGCGTGGCTCGTGGCCACCGCCGCGCTCGTGGCGGCCGCGGCGATCGTCGCGGGCGGCTTCGGGATCCGGCTCCCAAAGCTCGCGGGACCGACGACGGCGGCGCTCGCCCTCGTCGCAGCCCTCGCCGGCCCGTTCGCGTTCACGCTCGACACGGTCTCGACCGCTCACTCGGGCGCAATCGTCGCGGCTGGCCCGTCCTCCGGCTTCGGCGGACGCGGCGGCTTCGGCGGTCCGGGCGGCCAGCGCAACGGCCAGGGCTTCCTCGGCTTCTCGCAGAGCGGCACGGCTCAGGGCTTCGGCCCAGGCGGCACCCAGTCCGGTACCCAGGGCGGCCTGACGGCCCCGTCAGCGGGCGACACGGGCGGACAGGCCGGCGGCTTCGGCGGTGGGCGCGGAGGTGCGGGTGGCCTCTTGGGCGCCACGACGCCGTCGTCCGCCCTCGTGACCGCGCTGCAGACGGACGCCTCGAAGTTCACGTGGGCGGCCGCCGTCGTCGGGTCGAACAACGCCGCGGGGTATCAGCTCGCCACGCAGCTCCCGGTCATGGCCATCGGCGGCTTCAACGGCACGGATCCGGCGCCAACGCTCGCGCAGTTCCAGCAGCTCGTGAAGGAGGGGAAGGTCCACTACTTCATCGCCGCGAGCCTCATGCAGGGAAGCTCGGGCTCGAACGACGCCCAGCAGATCGCGGCGTGGGTCGAGGCGAACTTCCCGTCCCAGACGATCGGCGGCGCGACGGTCTACGCGCTGGCAGCTAGCTCGGGCAGCTGATATGGAGTAGTCCGCTGTCAAGTGGGCATGGCGAGGCGCCGCCGGGAGGGAGTCCTGGCGGCGCCTCTGTGCTTCGCGTGGCGGGCGCCGGCGAGCGTGTCGTTGGGCGACGCGCGGTCAGGCTGATATGCGCGGGTTGGCTACCGCAGGGCGGTGGTTCGGCTGGAGTCGGTCCGCGTGTCTAGGAGCGAACGTTGGCCCCAGGAGGGGGTCTGTTCATAGTTGCGCCGCGGGTGGCTCCACGCGCTGCCGCCGGCACCTTGCGCCGTGGCGAAGCGGCCTTCGGGAGTCAGTCGTCGTCCATGACTGCCAGGGACCAGCACCAGCCGGCCAGCTCGCGGGCGACGGCGACGTTGGCCACGGTCGGGCGCTTGCGCCGCTCGAGGAACCGCACCCACCGGGCGTGCAGGCGCTGGTTGCCCTCGTCGCCGCGGGCCCGTGCCGCGGCCGGGGCGAGCTCCCACCGGTCCCGAAGGGTCTTCCCGACCGCGTAGCGGGCACGGTGGTGCCAGGCGGCCTCGACCAGGAGGCGGCGGACGTGGGCGTTGCCGGTCTTGGTGATCGGCCCCTGCGCCCGGGACGCGCCCGAGGAATGCTCGGACGGGGTCAGCCCGACGAAGGAGCCGATGGTGGCCCCGGTGAACCGGTGCCAGTCTCCGATCTCTACCGCGAGGGCGAACCCGGTCAGCGTGCTGACCCCGCGCAGGCAGCCCAGGCGGTGTACGGCCGGGGCGAACTCGCTGCCCGCAGCGAGCTCCTCGATCGCGCGGTCGAGCCGGTCGCGGCGGGCTTTGACCGTCAGCACGGCCTCGTAGTCGGAGTCGAACGCCATCCGGGTCGCCCTCGAGCCCAGCGCCGGGGCCGCGTCCCTGCGCAGCCACGTGTCATGGGCCCCGGTCCAGGCATCGCCTCCGTCGTAGACGATCCCGTGCCGCAGCAGCAGCTTCGAGAGCCGGTGCCGGGCCCGCATCAGGTCCCCGCGGCAGTCCTCCCGCGCCCGCACCAGGTCACGCGCGGACTCCTGCTCCACGGTCGGGACCGCCACCGGGGTGACCTCGTCCAGGCGCAGCAGCCTCGCCAGGTGCACCGCGTCCCGGGCATCGGTCTTCACCCGGTCCCCCGACGGGCGCTGGAGCCGGGACGGGGCCGCAACCACGCACCTGACCCCCCGTGAGGTCAAGGCCCGCCAAAGCCCGAACCCCGTCGGGCCGGCCTCATAGACCACGGCGACCGGGCCTGGCAAGCAGGCCAGCCATGACCTGATCGCCTGCTCCGACGGGGCAAGCCTGGCCTGCACCAGCTCGCCGGTCACGCCGTCGATCGCCGCCGCGGCAACCGAACGGGCGTGCACATCCAGCCCAACACTCGTACGCTCAATGAACACCGGGGCCTCCCACGCATGTCGGATAGGCCGGGCAGGGGACTCTGC
>NZ_JAVFJJ010000018.1 GCF_030908245.1 Sinomonas sp. ASV322 | reverse complement strand
GGGTTGGGGTTATTTGGCTGCTTGGGTTTCGATGGTGACTTCGTCGTCTTCGCGGCCGGGGGTGCGCAGGTTCCAGCGTTTGATGACGAAGGAGAAGAGGAAGTAGTAGATGGCGGCGTAGGCGAGGCCGATGGGGATCAGGAGCCAGGCGTTGTGGGCCTTGCCGAAGTTCAGGATGAAGTCGATCAGGCCGGCGGAGAAGGTGAAGCCGTCGTGGATGCCCAGGAGGTTCACCAGGGCCAGGGAGGTCCCGGTGAGGGCGGCGTGGATGATGTAGAGGGGGAACGCGACGAACATGAAGGAGTACTCGATCGGCTCGGTGATGCCGGTCAGGAACGCGGTCAGGGCGGTGGAGAGCATGATGCCGCCGACGATCTTGCGCTGGGAGGGCTTGGCGTGGCGCCAGATGGCCAGGGCCGCGGCGGGCAGGCCGAACATCATGATGGGGAAGAAGCCGGTCATGAAGGTCCCCGCGGTCGGGTCGCCGGCGAAGAAGCGGTTCAGGTCCCCGCGCACGAGGGTGCCGGCGGCGTTGGTGTAGTCCCCGACGAGGAACCAGACCATGGAGTTCAGGATGTGGTGCAGGCCCGCGGGGATGAGCATGCGGTTGGCGAAGCCGTAGACCCCGCCGCCGACGACGGTGTTGGACGCCACGGCGGTCCCGACCCAGGACAGGGCGGCGTTGAACAGCGGGTACAGGAAGGACAGGACGACCCCGACCACGAGGGAGGTGACGGAGGTCAGGATGGGCACGAGGCGGCGGCCGGAGAAGAAGCCGAGGAAGTCCGGGAGCTTGGTGCGGTAGAACCGCTGCCACAGCCCGGCCGAGAGCAGGCCCACGATGATCCCGGCCAGGACCCCGTAGTTGATCGCGGCGGGCTTGCCGGCCGGGTCGACCTGGCCGGCCAGGACCACGGGGGACATGGCCTTGAAGACCCCGTCGATGACCATGTAGCCGACCACGGCGGCCAGGGCGGTGGAGCCGTCGGCCTTCTTCGCCCAGCCGATCGCGATGCCCACGGCGAAGATCAGCGGCAGCCAGGAGAAGACCGCGCTGCCGGCGGCGGAGATCACCGCGGCCCCGGCCGAGAACCCCGGGATCGCCCCGAGCAGGTCCGCCTGCCCGAGCCGGAGCAGGATCCCGGCCGCGGGCAGCACCGCGATCGGCAGCATCAGGGTGCGGCCCAGCCGCTGGAGCGTGGCGAAGACCGCGTTCGGCTTCTTCTCGGCCACCACGGCCGCTTCGGAGGTAGACATCGCAGGCACCTTTGCGTGAGTCGAATGGAAGACTAGAACCAGTCGGAACCGGCAGGTACTGTCTGGTTATGACCAGTTCAGTGTGATGTGCGCCGCGGTCCCATGTCAAGAGGGAACGGTTGGCCGAGTTGACGTGAAGGGGAGTGCTCCGCGGGCGGGGTGGGCGCCGTCGTCGGCCGCTGGTCGCACCTCGGCCCGGACGACGGCGGCGGTAGCCTTAGCGGACCATCTTCCTCTGCCGCGCCCACCCAGGAGACCCCGTGACCACCACGACCGTGACCGCCCGAGCCGTGCTCCTCGACATGGATGGGACCCTCGTCAACTCGGACGCCGTCGTCGAACGCGTGTGGCGCCGCTGGGCCGACCGCCACGGGCTCGCGGGCGACGAAGTCCTCAAGGTCGTCCACGGCCGCCAGGGTCACCTCAGCATGGCGATCCTCCTGCCCGGCCGGCCCGTCGAGGAGAACCTCGCCGAGAACCGCCTCATGCTCGCGGAGGAAGCCGCGGACACCGAGGGCGTCGTGCCGGTCGCGGGCGCCCGCGCGTTCCTTGCATCGCTCGAGGGGTTCCCGCACGCGCTCGTCACGTCCGCGGACGACACGCTCGCGCGCGTTCGCATGTCCGCCGCGGGCCTGCCGCTTCCGCCCGTCATGGTCACGGCTGAGCTCGTCACCGCGAGCAAGCCGAACCCCGAGGGATTCCTCGCGGCGGCCGCACGCCTCGGCGTCGATCCGTCTGATTGCCTTGTGCTCGAGGATTCCGAGGCCGGGGTCGCCGCGGGCCTCGCCGCAGGCATGCGCGTCCTCGGCATCGGGCCGCGCGCCGCCGCCCACGAGCCGACGTTCCACGTTCTCGACCTCACGGGCGTCGCTGTCGCCGTCGACGACGGCGCGGTGAGCCTCACGCTTCCGGACGGAGTGCGTTCCATAACGCCATAACTCGCGGTGAATCAGGGGCGGATTCAGGACTTTTGGCCCGCGAGTTGTGGCGGAACACCTCGGACCCTAGCCTTGGCGCGCCGCGAGAACCTGCTCGCGCAGGATGTCCGCGTGCCCGCAGTGCTGCGCAAGCTCCCGGAGCATGTGGAGGTACACCCAGCGCAGCGGGAGGGGGCCGCGACGGTTGCCGCGGACGACGTCGTCGAGCGTGAGGCCCGCGGCGGCGCGTCGCGAGTCCTCGCACGCCTCGCGGTGCGCGGCGCGCACGGACTCGATCGTGTCGCTCTCGTCGAGGATGAACGATTCGTCGGGGGTCGCCGGGATGCCGATCTCGGCCCGCGAGCGGCACGAGACGGCCTCGTCGAACCAGACCTTCTCGACGAACGTCGCGTGCTTCACGAGCCCGAGGAGCGTGGTCCGCGACGGCACGAGCCGCGCGCGGGCCTCTGCCTCGGTGAGACCGTTCAGCGAGTCATAGAGTGCGGTCCGGTGTTCGTCGAGGAAGACATCGAACTGGGTACGGAGGGCCGCGTCGAAGAGGCTGGGGTCGACCGTGGGCATTGAGCTCATGAGCCGGAGTCTAGCGGCCCCGGCTTCCGCCGCGCCCACCGCGGTGCGTGCTCGGGAAGCGGCCCGACGGCGACAAACCGGGCCGGGAGCCCCTGCAGCACCGGGTAGCGGGAGAGGACGCGCAGCGGCAGCGGCGCCCGCGTCGGCACCCGCGAGGCCCCGCCGTCGTCGTCGAGGATGCGCCTCACGACGCCCCAATGGGCGGCCTGCTGGAAGCCTTGGACCGCGACGGTGGGCCACCAGCGCCTCCGCTGGACGGCCTGCAGCACCGACTCGGGCACGGGCCCGCCGCGGCCGAGGGCGGGCCGTAGGGCGCGCGCTGCCGCGACGGCGTCCTGGATCGCGAGGTTGATGCCGACCCCGCCCACCGGGCTCATGGCGTGCGCGGCGTCCCCGATGACGAGGAGGCCTGGGAGGTGCCAGCGCTCGAGGCGGTCGAGCCTCACGTCGAGGAGCTTGACGTCATCGAACGACGGCGGTGCCTCGCCCAGGCGGTCGGCGAGCCATGGCTGGATCGCGGCGAGCCGGGCCCGGAACGCGTCGAGGCCCTCGGCCCGGAGCCGCGCGTCGGCGCCCTTGCGGATGATGTAGCCGCACTGCCAGTAGTCGCCACGGTCGATCATGATGAGGAACTGGCCGTGCGAGACGCGGCCGAAGCCCCCGTCGGGATCGTCGGGGCGGCGGGGCAGGCGGAACCACCACAGGTCCATGGGCGCACCGAACGTGCGGGGCGTGAGGCCGGCGGCGTCGCGGACCGGGGACCAGCGGCCGTCGCACGCGACGACGAGGTCGGCCTCGAGCGTGTGCTCGGACCCGTCCTCGCGACTCCGCCACGCCACGCCGGTGACCCGACCGCCGTCCGCTGCTGCGCCGTCGTCGTTCGTCGCGGCCTCCCGCAGCAGGCCTGTGACCTCCGCGTTCCGCACGAGCTGGAAGCCGGGCTCGCGCTCCGCCGCCCGTGCGAGGAGCTCGAGGAGGTCCCACTGCGGCACGAGGGCGATGTGCGGATGCGTCCCGCCCAGCCGCGTGAGGTCGCCGATGATCGCGGGACCGGAGTCGAGCTGCGCACTCACGGACGTGATGCGCCGCTGCGGGATCGCCGCGAACGCGGGCCCGAGGCCGAGCTCGTCGAGCAGGGTGAGGGTCGACGAGTGGACCGTATCGCCGCGGAAGTCGCGCAGGAAGTCCGCGTGCTTCTCGAGCACCGTGACGGCGACGCCCGCGCGGGCCACGAGCAGTCCGAGGAACATCCCTGCTGGCCCGCCGCCGACGATCGCGACGCGAGTGCGCTCGTTCGCAGCCATGCGTTCAGGGTAGCGATGCCGCGGCGGAATCAGGAGATCACGGAGACGGTGATCGTGGCGGGCGGGCTCGTCACGCCGTCGACGGACACCGTGACCGTGGCCGTTCCCCGGCCGACGCCACGCACGGCGCCCTGCGGCGTGACGCTCGCGACGTGCGGGTCGGAGGACACCCAGTCGCCCCCGGTGAGCGGCCCGGTCGAGCCGTCGCTCAGGGTGACGGTCGCGCTCAGCTGGCCCGGGGCGCCGCCGGCCAGGAGGCTCAGGGTCAGCGGCTTGAGCTGAATGCTCACCACGACCGGGTTTTGGACGATGACCTGGGCCGTCGCGGTGAACGCGACGCCGTTCGGGTCGGTCGCGACGGCCGTGATCGTCGCCGCGCCCGGGTGGAGTCCCTTCACGATGCCCTGGCCGTCGACCTGCGCGACGCGTTCGTTCGACGACGACCACGCGACCTGCCAACGCACCTCGACCTGGGAGGGCGCGATCGATGAGCCGTCGTCCAGGACGAGCAGCGCGCTGAGGGCGCGGGTCTTTCCCGCCGGCATCGTGACGGAAGCGGGGTCGATGCGAAGGCCGGTCGCAAGCGGTTCCCGCGATTCCGTGGGAGAGGGCGACGTGGACCGGCTCGGGGATGGCGAGGCCGACGGCGTCGCCGACTGTGTGGGCGAGGCTGTGGACACGGGGAAGATCCACGTGAACGGCCCGGACGCCGCGCGCAGGACGAGGAGCGCGGTCGCGAGCGCCGCAACGATCACGATCGAGGCCACCATGGCCGCGACGTACCGCCGGCGCATCCGGCGGATTCCCTCGTCGACCGCGCGCGCGAGGTCGACGGGGTGCTCTTCGGCGAGCCTCGCGGCCTCCGCGAGGAGGCGGTCGCGCACGTCGTGGTTCATCGCCGCCCCCGTTCGAGCGCCTCAACCCGTCGGCTCGCGTCGCCGAGCTGTTCCGTCACGGCCGGCGTCGTGCTCTCGGTGAGTCCCGCGATCTCGGCGATCGTGAGACGCCCGAAATCGTGCAGGACGACGGCGGCGCGTTCCGCGAACGGCAGGGCGTGAAGCGGGTCCAACGGCGACCTCGGACGCCTCGCGGGCTGCGGCGTCGCCCACCGTTCGTGCGCTTCTGCGAGCTTCACGAAGAGGCAGAGCGTGTAGAGGCGCAATTGCGGCGTGATGGGTCCGCGCCACGCCTCGGCGGTCTGGGCCAGCGCGGCTTCGAGCAGGGTCTTGGCTTCGTCTGGGTCCCCGCACAGCAGCTGCGCGCAGAGCTGGAGGTCGCCGCGCTGGTGTTCGAAGACGTCGTAGATGTCGTCGCGGTGGCTGTCGAGGGACCCCGAGACCTTGAAGCCGGGAAGCTGGAGCTCCCAGTCCCGGAGGGCCGGAAGGACGGCCCCGAGCAGCACGAGGGCTCCGGCGCCGATGGGCAGCGAGCTCACGAAGCCCGGGACGAGCCAAGCCGTGCTCGCGACGGCCACCCCGAGGAGCCCGACGGCCAATCGGACGGGTTTGAAGATATTTCGGATGCGCCGGCGGGGCAGTTCGCACATTGGATGAACCTGGATCTGAAGTCGGGCGTGACTGACAGTCTGCCCAGCGTTGACTGCTCCTCGATTTTATCCCTAGCGAATTGAATAATCCATGCTCCCGAGACAGCGAAGCCCTCGGACCGGGAACTTTCGTTCCGGTCCGAGGGCCCCGAATGCTGGACGCGGCCTAGGAGATTTCGGACTCGAGCTGAACCGCAGGCAGGGGCCAGCCGATGACCTTCTTGGGCCGCGGGGCGCCGAACGTGCGGATCTTCGAGGTCGTGAGGCCGAGCCGGACGAGCGATTCGGCGGTCGCGACGGCGGCCGCCACGCCGTCGACCACGGGAACGCCGCACCGTTCGCGGATGCGGGTCTCAAGATCCGCCATGCCCCCGCAGCCGAGGACGATGACCTCGGCCTTGTCCTCGCGCACCGCCCATTCGGCCTCCGTGACGATCGCCTCGATCGCGCGGGCGGGATCGGATTCGAGCTCGAGCACTGCCATGCCGGAGGCTCGAACCGACGCGCAGCGGGCGTCGAGGCCCGCGAGCTTGAGGCGGTCTTCGATGAGGGGGACGGTGCGATCGAGGGTCGTGACGACCGAGTACTTGTGGCCGAGGTACATCGCCGTCGCGGCGGCGGCCTCGGTGATGTCGACAACGGGGACGTCAAGGAGCTCCTGGAGGCCTTCGCGGCCGTGTTCGCCGTAGCCCGCCTGGATGACGGCGTCGAACTCGCCATCGTAGCGGGCGACCGCGTCCATGACCGCGACCGCGGCGAGGTAGCTCTCGAAGTTGCCCTCGACCGAGTCCGCGCCGATGCGCGGCGTGATGCCCACGATCTCCGTGCCCGGGAGGGCGGCCCGCCTGGCTTGGGCGGCGATCGCGTCCGTCATGGACTGCGTGGTGTTGACGTTGGCGATGAGGATGCGCATCGGGGACTCTTTTCGGGCGGGCTGGGGGCTCAGGAGAGCGGGGCCTACTGGCAGCGGCTTCTGGCGGGAACTTCTGGCGGGGTCGAAAGGGGAGGCGGACGACGACGGCGGGTGGGTGCCGTCGTCGTCCGCCCGTGCCTGGGCCTACGAGAGGCTCAGATTACAGCGGTTTCGGGTTCCGCGCCGGTCTTGATCTGGGGGCGGGCCCGTTCGAGGCCGGCGAAGGCGACGAAGCCGAGGCCGCAGCCGATGAACCACGAGTAGTCCGAGATCCAGTGGCCCTGGCCCGTGATGGTCGGGATGATGACCGACGCGATGGCGGGAAGGCCGGCCGCGATGGTAGCCCAGACCGCGTTGGGGTTGAAGCCCTTGACGAACCAGTAGCGGCCCTTGGGGCTCATCGTGTACATCTCGTCGACCCAGATCTTCTGCTTGCTGACCACGAAGTAGCCCGCGATGAGGATGCCGAACAGGGGGCCGATGAGGGCGCCCAGGATGCCGAGGGAGTACTGGATGGCGGTCGCGTTCGAGTACCAGTTCCACGGGGTCAGGATCACGGAGCCGACGGCGGCGATCATGCCGCCCATGCGCCACGAGATCTTCTGCGGGTTGACGTGGGAGAAGTCGAACGCGGGGGAGATGAAGTTGGCCACGATGTTGATGCCGACGGTCGCGATGACGAACGTGAGGCCGCCGAGGATCGTGGCGAACGGTGCGTCGATGCGGGAGACGGTCTCGATCGGGTCGGTGATGAGCTCGCCGAACACCGGCACGGTCGCCGAGGCCGTGATGACCGTGAGGAGCGAGAAGAAGAGGAAGTTGATCGGCAGGCCGAGGAGGTTGCCCTTCTTGACGGCCTTGAACGACTTCGCGTAGCGGGAGAAGTCGCCGAAGTTGAGCATCGGGCCGGAGAAGTAGCTGACCACGAGGGCGATGGCAGAGAGCATGACCGGGATGGACGCGCCGAAGTCGAGCGGCTTGCCCGCGGAGAGGTTGAGGGAGACGTGGTCCCAGCCGGCGTTGGCGACGAGGTAGACGGCCAGAAGAATCATGACGACGTAGACGGCCGGGCCGGCCCAGTCGACGAACTTCTTGATGGCCTCCATGCCGCGCCAGAACACGAAGCCCTGCGCGACCCAGAGGATTGCGTACGCGACGTAGCCGAGGGGCGAGAGGCCCAGGAAGCCGTGTTCGTTGACCGCGAGCGGGGCGAGGGACGGCCAGAACTTGAGCATCACGATCACGAGCGACTGGGACGCGAGATAGGTCTGGACGCCGTACCACGCGATGGCGATGAGACCGCGGATGATGGCCGGGATGTTCGCGCCCTTGACGCCGAAGATCGCGCGGTTGATGACCGGGTACGGCACGCCGGTGGCCTGGCTTGGCTTCGCGACGAGGTTGCAGAAGAACTGAACGATGAGGATACCGACGACGAGCGAGACGAGCACCTGCCACGAGGCGAGTCCGAGCGCGAAGAGGCTTCCGGCGGTCACGTAGCCACCGACGCTGTGCACGTCCGACATCCAGAACGCGAAGATGTTGTACGAGCCCCAGTGCTGGTCTTTGAGCGGAACTAGGTCCTTGTTCGAGAGCCGCGGATCTCGGTCTGGTGTGGCGGGGGAAGTCAGGGTGCCGTCAGCGGCACCGGTGGAGCTCAGCGATTGGACGACGGTGTCCTGGTTGCTGTTCATGGTTCTCTTTCCGGATCAATGGTGGCGGCTGACGCCGCCTGAGGGGATCCGCTGGCCTGTTATGGGCTGTGAGGCTCAGCTCCGGTGTGGGGGCCGGTGTGCGGTGAGTCACGATCTGGTGTGACCGACTTCTCATCGCTTGGTATACAAGGTAGCTCTGGGATACCAAACAATGCAAGAGGTTCTCCGAAGATATTTTTCCGGGGGTAATTCCAGTGTTTGGGATACCGGTCGGTGACGGGTCGCTTTCGGCGGTTTCTCGCGCGCCTCGCCGGGCCCCGCCGTTTGTGGTGCCGGGCTCCCCGGTTTCTGTGGGGGTGCGACGCCGGGCTCCCCGGTTTCTGTGGTCGCGTCGCGCCGGGCTCCCCGGTTTCTGCGGGGGTGTGGTGCCGGGCTCCCCAGAATCTGGGCTTCGGAGGTGGTGACACGCCGACGCCGACAGGGATGACGCGGCGTGTCGGCGGGAGGAGTTGGGGAGGTTGGCCCGTGTCGGCGGGGGGAGTCGGGGAGGTTGGCCCGCGACGCTGGGAGGAGTTGGGGAGGTTGGCCCGTGTCGGCGGGGGGAGTTGGGGAGGTTGGCCCGCGTGGGCGGGAGGAGTTGGGGAGGTTGGCCCGCGTGGGCGGGAGGAGTTGGGGAGGTTGGCCCGCGTGGGCGGGAGGAGTTGGGGAGGTTGGCCCGTGTCGGCGGGAGGAGTAGGGGAGGTTGGCCGGAGCCGACGCGGGACCCGCGGAGGTTGCCGGAGAAACGCGTTGCGCCGCCACCTTTGCATGGTGTGGACCCCGCAAAGGTGACGGCGCGGCGAGTTGGGGCCGGAGGCCGCTTACTCGGCCGGGAGCTGGAGGGTCTGGCCGGGGAAGATGAGGTTGGGATCGGCGACGGTGCTCGTGTTGGCGTCGGCGAGAAGCTGCCAGCCACCCTTGATGCCGAGCTGCTCGGCGATGGCGCTCAGCGTGTCGCCGGACTTGACCGTGTAGGTCTGGCCGGTCACGGGAACCGTGGCCACGTGCTTTGGTGCCGCAGGCGCGGGCGCCTGCTGTTGAACCGGGGCCTGCTGCGCTGGCGCAGCCTTGACCGGGACGGGGGTTTGGGCCTGGGCGGGGGTGACCTGAGCCGGGGTCGGGTTCGCGCCGGCTGTGCCGTAGAGGCCCAGCTTGGCGGAGCATGCCGGCCAGGCGCCCCAGCCTTGGCTTGCGAGGACGCGCTCGGCCACGGCGATCTGCTGGTCCTTGGACGCCTGGTTCGGCATGCCCGTGCCGCCGAAGGACTGCCACGTGCCCAGAGTGAACTGGAGGCCGCCGTAGTAGCCGTTGCCGGTGTTGATGGACCAGTTTCCGCCCGACTCGCACTGGGCGATCGCGTCCCACGTGGACGTGCTGGCCGCGTTCGCGGCGGGGGCCGCAAGGGCAGCGCCGCCGAGGGCGGCGCCAGAGATGGCGGCAAGGGCGAGCGAACGGCGTGCAGCGATGGAGACGATGTTCTTCTTCATGGGTTTCTCAGATGCTCGGGACTCCACCGGCACTCATTCCGTCCCCGGAAGTCTGCGTGCGCCGCCGATCCCTGACAGATTGAGGTCAGGACGTTGGTAGCTGCACAGACGGCGGCGAGCGGTGGACGGCAGTACCCGGCATATGTAGCCGACGGCGCACAAGGGCCTCGGCGTTGTACCCGCTGGAGGGGAAGTTCGTTATCGAACCTTGACCTACCCTAGGGTGCGAGTCTGTCGTTGCAAAATCGTGACCGAAGGCGCGCGCGTCACTCGAGCAGGCTCCGCACGTCGTCGGCGGTGAGCGCGGACGCGAACAGCGCGTCGTCGTCCATGACCGAGGTGAAGAGCGCGGCCTTCTTCTCCTTGAGCTCCATGACCTTCTCCTCGATGGTTCCGCGCGCGACGAGGCGGTACGTCATGACCGTGCGCGTCTGCCCGATGCGGTGGGTGCGGTCCACCGCCTGCGCCTCGGCAGCGGGATTCCACCAGGGATCGAGGAGGAAGCAATAGTCGGCCTCGGTGAGGTTGAGTCCGAAGCCGCCGGCTTTGAGCGAGATGAGGAAGACCGGCGCCGTGCCTTCCTTGAAGGCGCGCACGACGTCGCCCCGGCGCTTCGTCGTCCCGTCGAGGTAGGCGAACTCGACGCCTTCCGCCGCGAGCCGCTCGCCGGCGCGTTTGAGGAACGACGTGAACTGGCTGAAGATGAGCGCGCGGTGGCCCTCGGCGATGACGTCGTCGAGCTGCTCGAGGAGGACGTCGAGCTTCGCGGGGGACACGCCGTCGAGCTTCGAGTCGACGAGGGAGGGGTCGAGGGCCATGAGCCGCAAGAGCGTGAGGGAGCGGAAGACGATGAATCGATTCCGATCGAGGTCCTCGACAAGCCCGAGCACCTTCTCGCGCTCGCGTTGGAGGTACTGCTCGTAGAGGCGCCGGTGCTGGGGGGAGAGGTCGACGTCGAGGCGCTGCTCGACTTTCTCGGGCAGGTCCCGCGCAACGGCTTCCTTCGTGCGGCGCAGCATGAGGGGCCGAACGCGACGGCGCAGGCGCCCGAGGCGCGCTGCGTCCCCGCCCTTCTCGATGGGCCGGGCGAACTCCTGCCCGAAATGGCTCGCGCCTGGAAACAACCCCGGCGCGACGATCGCGAAGAGCGACCACAGCTCCATGAGGTTGTTCTCGAGCGGCGTGCCGGTCAACGCGAGCTTGAACGGCGCGTCGAAGTCGCGCGCGTATTGATGGGCCTTGGTCGCACGGTTCTTGAGGAACTGGGCCTCGTCCATGACGATCCCATCCCACTCGAGCGCCGCGTACGCGTCGATGTCGAGCCGGAAGAGCGCGTAGCTCGTGACGACGACGTCCGCTCCAACGGTCGCCTCAGAGAGGGGTGTCCCGGCGGCCGCCTCCGTGTCCGTGACGGCGACCGTCCGCAGCGAGGGGGCGAAGCGGGCGACCTCGGCGGCCCAGTTGGGCACGACCGACGTCGGCGCCACGACGAGGAACGGACGACGGCGGGTCTCGCCTTCGGCGGGGCCGGTCGCCTCGCCCGCGGCCTCCCGGGCGTGGAGGAACAGCGCGATTGTCTGGAGCGTCTTGCCGAGTCCCATGTCGTCCGCCAGGACGCCGCCGAGCCCATGCCGCCACAGGAACGCGAGCCACTGGAAGCCCTCGGACTGGTAGGGCCGCAACTCGGCCGCGAGGCCGCTTGGAACGGGGACGGCCTCGAGCGCCCCGGGGTCGAGGAGCCCGCGGACGGTCTCGCGCCAGCGCGGCGGCTCGATCGTCTCGCCCGCGATCTCGGCGATCTCGTCCCACAGCCCCGCCTGATAGAGGCTCAGCTGCGGCGGCTTGGGCGTGCCGCCCTCGACGCGCCATTCGCGCAGCTCGTGGGACGTTTCGATGAGCTCCTTGAGCTTGAGGATCTCCGGTGTATCGATCCGGAACCACGACTTGTCCGGCAGCATGACCTTCGTCCGCCCCTTGGCGAGCGCGACGAACACGTCTTGGAAGGCGATCTGGCGCCCCTCGATCGAGATCATGAGCCCGAGATCGAACCAGTCGCGCTTCTCGCTCTCGATTGCGCTCAGCACGAGTTCGGGGGCGCCGTCGAGCCGACGGTAGTCCGGCTGTTCGCCGCGCAGGACGACGTCGACGCCCTCGACCGCGCGGAGCTCCGGGATCGTCCGCTCGGCGAAGTCGGCCGTGTCCAGGTCGGCGAGCGTTGCGTCGCCGAGAGCGCGACGGCCGAGCACGCTGTCCTCGAGCGCCGCGGCCACGCGTTCGATCACGGCAGCTTCGGCGGCTTCGTCGCGGATCTGGCGCTCGCCCGCGGAAGAGTACAGCGGAGCCTGCCGCACGTCGTCGCCCGTCCTGTACTCCCAGTGCCACGCGATGCGAAGGCGATCCCTCGGCTCGAAGGTCCCGGTCAGGACGAGCACGGGCGGCTCGACCGGCGGAAGCTCGATGCTCCCGTCCCCGCTCGCGACGGCGAGCGTGCGCGCGAGATCGGGGTAGAGCTCGGTCAGGAACGCGGCCCGATCAGGCGCGGGCACCTCGATCGGCGCGGGCTGGCCCAGGAGGGCTCGCTCGCGATCCGTGAGAAGCCGGGCCGTCGGGCCGATCACGATGAACTCGTCCTTCCCCCTGAGCATGACGGCGAACGCGCCGTGATCGGAGATCGCGCCGATGGCCGCCGCTGGGGCCGGAAGCCCTTCGCCCTCGAAGGAGAGGGTCGGCGCGAGGGTGATGGCGCCGTCGTCGGCCGCGCTCACGTCGAGGCCGATCTCGGCCGAGCGCGCGCATACGACCTCGGCGCCGCCCCGCCCTGCGATGAGCTCGATCCCTGCGGCCTGCGCGTCGGCGAGGACGGCCCACAGGAGCTGGCTCGCAAAGTCGTCGAGGTAGATCCACGGATCGTTCGGCCGCCAGTAGTAGCTGCCGGACGCGTGGTGGAGCGGGTAGAGCTGTTGGAGGAGCCGGAAGTGGGCCGGGTCGTACTCGCCCGCGGCGTCGGGACGGCTGAACGTCTGCCACGACAGGTTGCCGCGCAGCCAGCGCTTCGTCTGCGCATTCCAGCTCACGGGACGGATCCCGAGCTTCGTCCCCTCGCGGTGCTGCCGCGCGAACGCGCGTCCGTACTTCTTGACCTTGTGGGCGTCGAGGTCGCGCAGCTCGAACTGGATCCCGAGGGAAGCGGCGCGCGGTCGCCGCGCCCCCGCGCGGCCGGCGGCCGACGGGGCGAGGATCTCGTCGAGCGCCGTGCGCCACGCCGGGGCTTTCGCGGACGACGGGGCGCGGTCGCCTTTCGCCGCTGCGAGGCCCATGCGCGAGCGCAGCGTCTGTTCGTTCGCGGCGAGGACGGTCGCGAGCATGTGCTTGCAGTCGGTCCCGACGGGGCACGAGCACCATCCGCCCGCGTACGCGTCGCGGCCCCCCGTGTGGCGGATCCTGATGATGCACTCGTATGGTTCTTCCTCGCCGCCCTGCACCCGCGACGTCAGCTCGCCCGCGGCGGCGTCCCAGTCGAACTCGAGCACGTGCCCGCCGCGCGCGTACGCCGTCGCGCGGGCCATCGTCGTGGGGCCCACCGCCTTGAGGAGGCTCGGCACGTCAACGAGCGGCAGCTCTGGGCGAGGCAGCTCAGGGCGAGGCAGCTCAGCGCCCGGCGCCTCGGTGTGAGGCAGCTTGGCGGCTGACGACGCCGACTCGAACGCGGGGGAGGGGGACACAACGCCATCCTCCCACGCGGGACCGACAGAAGAACGCGGTCGCTTTCCGTTGCGGAAAGTGACCGGCTCAGGTAGCTTTCCATTATGGAAAGTAACTCGTACTCGCCGCGCGAAGCCCTCGCGGACGCCGACGACGCGCGGCAGCTCCTCGCCGCGCGGCTCGAGCCGCCCCGGTGGTACTACGTGGCCTTGGGCGGGCAGATCTTCCTGCTCATGGTCGCGATCGCGTGGTTCGCCGCGCCCCTTGTCGCCCTAGCGGGTTCGCTGTGCGCCGTCGGCGGCTCGGCACTCGCCGCCGGCGCGGCCAAGAGGATCCGAGCGGTGACGCGCTTCGGAACGGCCGACTTCTGGGCCGTGGCGATCGTCACGGCAGTTCTGCTCGCGGGAGCCTTCTGTGCCCTGCTCGTGCGCTTCGAGGAACTCCCCGCGTGGTCGGGATGGCTCGTCGCCGCCGTGAGCGGGGTCGCCGCGGGTGGCGCCATGGTGACCCGCACGCGGGCCGTGGCGCGTCGCCTGGCAGCGGGCGCGTGATGCGGGCAGAGTTCAACGCGACCATTCACGCTCCCATCCGACTCCGGGCGTGTGCGATGCTCGCCGCCGTCAAGGAACTCGAGTTCAGCCTCCTGCGGGACGAGCTCGGCGTCGCCGATTCGGTCCTGTCGAAGCACCTCAAGGTCCTCGCCGAGGAGGGCTACGTCTCGATTCGCCGGCCCGTCGGGATGGGCGGGCGTCCTAAGACGTGGGTTTCCCTCACGAAAGCCGGGCGGGAGGCCCTGAAAGGCCACCTCGCGGCGCTTCAGGAGCTCGCACGCCAGGCCGAGGGCCTCGACGAGCCGGGCCCGAAGCGGTGAACGTCGCTCAGCCGGCCTGGCTCAGCCGGCCTGGACGTCCGAGAGCCGACGAGCCCCCTCGCCCGTCCCGAGCCCGCGGAACGTCCAGCCCGCTGCGCGCCACGCGTCGGCATCGAGCACGTTCCGCGCGTCGACCATGACGGGCCGGGCGACGCGTTCGACGAGCTCGACCGGATCGACCGCCCGGAACTCCGCCCATTCGGTCACGAGCAGCACGATCTCGGCGCCGTCGCACGCCGCCGCGACCGAGGTCTCGAACTGGAGCTGCGGGTAGCGCATCCACGCGTTGTTGATCGCCTTGGGATCCGTCACGATCACGTGCGCGCCCGCCTCCGCGAGCCGCAGCGAGACGTCGATCGCGGGCGAATCGCGGATGTCGTCCGTGTCCGGCTTGAACGCGGCCCCGAGAACGGCCACGCGCCGCCCCGACACTGAGCCGCCGCACAGCTCGGCCGCCACCTCGGCGACGCGCGTGCGCTGGTTAATATTGATCTCGTCGACGAGCCCCATCCACGCGTCGACCGAGTCGACTCCCAGCTCGCGCGCCTGCGCCCGGAACGAGCGGATGTCCTTCGGGAGGCACCCTCCGCCGAAGCCGAGGCCGGCCGCGAGGTAGCGCTGGCCGATGCGCGGATCGAGGCCCATCGCGGCCGAGAGCTGGGTGACGTCCGCGCCCGCCGCGTCGCACAGCTCGGCCATCGCGTTGATGTAGGAGAGCTTCGTCGCGAGGTACGCGTTGGCCGCCGACTTGATGAGCTCGGCCGTCGCGAAATTGCACACAATGCGCGGGACTCCCGCGTGCAGGAGGGGCGCATAGACCTCATCGAGCGCACGCACGACGGCGCTCGCGGCTTGCGCTCCCGGGGCGAGGTCGGCGTCGTCCACCCCGTACACGAGCCGATCCGGCACGAGCGAGTCCTTGACCGCCGTGCCCTGCCGCAGGAACTCCGGGTTCCATGCCAGCTCGACGCTCGTTCCCGCGAGCCAGCCCCGCACCCGCTGGACCGTCCCCACCGGCACCGTGGACTTGCCGACGACGACGGAGCCCGCCTTCGCGTGCTCGGCGAGCGCGCGCGTGGCCGCCTCGACGTACGCGAGGTCAGCGAGCTCGCTCGTCTTCGACTGCGGCGTGCCGACGCACAGGAAGTGGACGTCGCAGTCCGCGACGAGGTCCATGTCCGTTGAGAAGGTGAGCCGGTTGTTGGTGCGCCCGTCCCTCAGGAGATCCTCGAGTCCCGGCTCGAAGAACGGCGCGAAGCCCCGTGCGAGATGCCCGACCTTCTCGGCATCGGTGTCGACGCCCACCACATCGTGGCCCATCGACGCGAGGGTCGCTGCGTGGACCGCCCCGAGGTAGCCGCATCCGATGACCGAGATCTTCATAGGGTTCCTTTCAGTGCTGTGCCGCGGTCAGCGCTGGGCAACCAGCGCTCGGGCCGCGATGACGTCTTCGTAGTGGCCCACGAGCTGATCGCAGATCGAGGACCATGTGCGCCCCTGGACCGTCCGCAGAGCCGCCTCGGCGAACGCGGCTCGCTTCGCGTCGTCGCCGATGAGGTCCTGCACATAGGAGCGCATCTCGTTGAGCTGGCCCGGCGTGTAGAGCCAGCCCGTCTTCGAGTTCTCGACGAGGTCGAGGGGCCCGCCTCGGCCCGTCGCGACGACGGGCACGCCCGAGGCCATGGCCTCCTGGATCGTCTGGCAGAACGTCTCGAACTCGCCCGGATGGACGAACAGGTCGAAGCTGGCCATGATGCGGGCGAGGTCCTCGCCGCCCTGGAAGCCGGTGAAATGCGCCGTGGGAAGCTGGGCCTCGAGGGTCGGGCGGAGCGGGCCGTCGCCCACGATCACGAGCTTCGTGTCCGGGAGGTCGGCCAGGACCCGCAGGTCTTCGACCTGCTTCTCGGCTGCGAGGCGGCCCACGTAGCCGATGATCTTCCGCGGCCGCCCGCTCGCCGTAAGGCCCGCGACGGAAGCCCGCCACGCGGCGTCGCGCTTCGCGGGGCTGAAGCGCTGGGCGTCGACGCCGCGGCGCCACATCTCGACGTCGAAGATGCCGCGCCCGCGCAGCTGGTTGATCGCGAACGTGGACGGGGCGAGCGTGCGGTCCGAGAGGAGGTGGATCTTCTCGACCCGCTGCCACGCCCAGTTCTCGAGGAAGGGGAAGCCGTATCGGGCCGCGTAGCTTGGGACCTCGGTCTGGTAGATGGCCACGGTCGGAATCCCGAGGCTGTGAGCAGCGCGGACGGCGCGCCAGCCGAGTTCGAACGGCGAGGCGAGGTGGACGACGTCGGGCGCGAACTTCCGCAGGATGCGCTTGACCTTCGGGACGGCCCCGAACGCGACGCGCACCTTCGAGTAGCCCATCATCGGCATGGCGGGGAGGCGTCGCACGAGGGCGCCCGAAACGTACTCGGGCTCGGAGGCGGCTTCGCCCGCGGGGGCGATCACGAGGACGTCGTCGCCGCGTTCCTGGAGATGGTCAAGGACCCGCAGAACCGAGTGGGTCACGCCATTCATCTGCGGAAGGAACGATTCGGCAACTATCGCTATCCTCACGCTTCCACGGTCACGGGAGTGCCTAACGAGATGGCGGAAACGCCGTGACGCGGAGGGGAAGGATTGGTTAACGCGCGGCGTCGGGCGGGGCCGATTTGGCCGATCTGCGCCGACTTCCCCAGCCTCGGGCCCGGTCTCCCCACTTTCTGCGCCGACATCCTCAGCTTCTGAGCCGCGCTGCGCCGCGGAGTCGTACTGCTTCCGTGAAATGCCGGTGGTTCAGCCCTCGCGGCCGAGGACATCGGCTCAGTGCTTGGGGAATCTGGCGGGGGCGTTGGGGAATTCGGTGGGGGAGTTGGTTGGTCCGGTTCGTGAAGGTGCTGAGACGGGGAGGTCGGCGGCTAAGGCCTGCGTTCGGGGTCCTCGGACCCGGCAGCCGCCGTCGGGGCGCTGCCAGTCGGGGCGGAGGCCGCGATGGCGCCGACTGCGACGGCGAGCGCCCCGAGGCCCCATCCGATCCCCGCTCCGCTCGCGACGGCGCCAACGAGAAGCGGCCCGCCCGCGTCGCCGAGTTCGCGGCCGAGCTCAGCGGTGCCCATCGTGCGGCCCATGCGCTCGTGCGGTGTCGCATCCGCGAGGTGCGCGAACGCGACAGGCGTCGCGACGCCGATGCCCGCCCCCACGAGCAGCGCCGCGAGGTAGACCGTGACGGCGGCCCACGCGCCCGGGGCGAGCGGTGTGAACGAGGCGACGAGGGCCCCGGTCGCGATGACGCCGAGGCCACCCGCCATGCCGGCGCGGTCCTGGATCCGCCCCGCGTCACGAAGCCGGCCGATCCGCGGCTGGACGAGCGAGGAGGCGACCGCGAGGACCGTCACCGCGCCCACACTTGCGACCGTCCCCATGCCCGCGCGAATCGCAAGGGCCGGGAGGAAGCCGACCGCCGCCCCGAGCGCTCCCGTGGCACCCGCAAGGACGAGCGTCGGCCCGAGGAACGATCGGTCCGTGAGCTGGCGCGCGAGGTCGGCGACCGTGTACCGGGTGCGCGGGAGCGGGTCGAGGCGCGGCACCGCGGCCGAAACCCACACCGCCACAGCGAGGGCAAGGGCCGCGAGGACGCCGAACAGGAGCGGGAAGCCTCCCACGAGGATCGCGCCGGCGCCGAGCAACGGCCCGAACGCATAGCCGAGCCCCTTCCACGAACCATAGCGGCCGAAGTATCGCCCGGTGCTCTTGCCGGCAAGCCTTGCCACGCTCGCCGACGACGCAGGGGAGAACGCCGAGGCCGCCGCGCCCTGCCCGAGGCGCGCGACGGCGAGCATGACCACCTGCCCCGACCACAGGCCCGCGAGCGAGGCGAGCGTGAACCCCATGAGCCCGCCGATGATGACCGGCTTCGGCCCGATCCGGTCGGACAGCGAGCCGAACACTGGCTTGAGGAACACCTCGGCGACGTCGTACAGCGCGAGCAGGACGCCGAGCACGAGGAGATCGGCGCCGACGTCGCGGTGTTCCGCGAAGTTCGTCGCGCCCAGGCCAGCCGCGATGCTATGGGCGCCAAACGCCGTCGTAAAGCCCGCGGCGTACAAAGGGACGACGGCGGCACTCGCCGGAGCGGGTTGGGTGCGGGGGAGGCTCACGGTCCGAGTCTACGGATCACGGCGACGCCGGCCGCCCGCCGTCGTCCGCCCCCGCCCGCCGCTGTCTGCCCGCCGTCGTCCGCCCCCGCCCGCCGTCGTCCGCCCCCGCCCGCCGTCGTCCGCCCCCGCCGAGTAGGTCCGCGCCGTCGTTTTCGGAAGGCATCCTGGGTGTCGGGGGACTAGGTCTGATCCTCGACGTTGTGTGCCACGTACCAGCCGGATCCTGCCATGAGCAGGCCGAGGACGATCAGCATCCAGTTGTCCACCATGGTGGACGCGAAGACGTTCGCGGCGGACGTTCCGGTGACGAATCCGTAGATCGCGAGCACCGCCAAGAGGCCACCGAACCACATGAGGTAACGGCGCGCACCCGCAGCCGAGCGGCCCATGACGATGCCGACGACGCCGATGACGAGCTGAACGATGTTCAGCAGCATCGAGGTCTGGAAGACGCTGAACAGCATCGCGTGCGAGTCGGGGCCGAGGAACTTCAGGCTGCTGTAGTCCTGCGTGAGACCCGGAATGAACCCGAAGATCCCGACGAGGGCCCAGACCACGCCAGCTCCCATGGCCAGCAGCTGGATGTCTTTGCGCCCGAAGTGGACACCGTGGTGTGCGTGAGGCGCGGCGGTAGTCATCTCTCCTCCTACTACCTGCTGAGCTGCCCGTGAGGCGAACGCCTCGGGGCGCTGGTGTCACGGCGCGCCACCCCTTGGTCCCACCCCAGGAGCGGGCGGAGGTCGCTGCATCAACACATTAATTCTACGTCCGGTAGTGGACGCCATACGTGACCAAAGTCACTGCGCGAGCGGGAGCGCCGTGGAAATGCTTACCCCGTGCACGGAGTTGGCCCAATCATGACCGTTGAGCACACCGTAAGCCGCGCGGGCCAGGCCGCGAAGTCCTCCGCCCGCCTCGCCGACCTCTTCGGGCCTGTCGAGCTCGGACCGCTCCGGGTCCGGAACCGCTTCGCGATGGCCCCCATGACGCGGGAGTTCTCGCCGGACGGGACCGTGACGGACGAGGTCGCCTCGTACTACGCGCGCCGCGCAGCGGCCGGAGTCGGCCTGCTCATCACCGAGGGCGTCTACGTCTCCGAGGACTCGGGCCCGAGCACGCGCGTCCCGCGCCTGTTCGGAGAGGCCCAGCTCGCCGCCTGGGCGCGGCTCGTCGACGCGGTGCACGCCGAGGGCGGGCTCATCGCGCCGCAGCTCTGGCACCTCGGCGCGGAGCGGGGCGATCACCCGGCCTTCAACGCCGGGCTGCCCACCTTGAGCCCCTCCGGCCTCTCGTCCTCGGGCAAGAGCCGCGGGCGCGCTGCGACCGCCGACGAGCTCGCCCGCATCCGCGACGACTTCGCGCGAGCTGCCGCCGCCGCACGGGAAGCCGGGTTCGACGCCGTCGAACTTCATGGCGCCCACGGCTACCTCCTCGACCAGTTCCTCTGGGAGGGCACCAACAAGCGTGACGACGAGTACGGCGGCTCGCTCGAGGCTCGGACGCGCTTCCCGGCGGAGGTCGCCGCTGCGGTGCGCGAAGCCGTCGGGCCGGATGTCCCCGTCATCTTCCGCTTCTCGCAGTGGAAGTCCGGCGACTACACCGCCCGCATCGCCAACACCCCCGCCGAGCTCGAGGCGATCCTCGGGCGCCTCGCCGACGCCGGCGTCTCGGTGTTCCACGCGTCGACCCGCCGCCACTGGGAGCCCGCATTCCCTGAGGTTGAGGGCCCGGACGGGCGGCTCGGTCTCGCGGGCTGGGCGAAGAAGGTCACGGGCCTTCCCTCGATCGCGGTCGGCTCGGTGGGGCTCAACGAGGCGTTCCAGGTCGCTTTCCAGGCTGGCGGCCGCGCCGGCGTGTCCGGACTCGAGCCCGTGCTCGAGCAGCTCGGACGAGGCGAATTCGATCTCGTGGCCCTCGGTCGCGTCCTCCTGAGCGATCCGGCGTGGATCGAGAAGATCCGCGAGGGCCGCCACGAAGAGATCCGTCCGTTCCGCGCCGAGGATCGCGAAACCCTGAGCTGAACCCCGCGGCGCTGCGCTCCCGTCCGGTTGTAAGTTCCCCATCGGTCGGGAGGGCGGCGCGTCGCGGCCCCGGGGCGTGTTGCGGCCGAAGAAGCGGACGGGGAGCGCGGCGCTCGCCGGCGCAGAGCGCTTCGCGCCTGGACGGTGCGCCTGAACGGGCCGTCGAGCCGCGCATGGCAAAGTGGATCGCGATGAAATTGCGCGCCGACCAGTCCGGGCTCCGAGGCCTCCCGATGCCGCTCTGGCTCCAGGGCGCCGTCGAGTCCTTCCAAGCGGTGGCCATTTCCGCCTTCGGCGTCCTCGTCCCCATCGCGGCGGTCTGGCTCACCGGCGGCTTTGGATCGCTTGCGGTCGATCAGGCCGCGCGGCTCGGCGGGCAGGCCTGGCTCGTCATCCACGGCGTCCCGCTCCGGCTGAGCGGGGCGGGCATGGCGTCCGACGGCGGGGCCGCGCCCGCGTCGAGCATCCTCGAGTTCGTGCCCCTCGGCTTCGCGCTCATCCCGTTCTTCCTCTCGTGGCGCGCCGGGCGCCGCCTCGCCCGCGCGTCCTATGCGGACACCCTGTGGCAGGGTCTCGTCGGCGCGGCGGCCCTCTACTCGCTCGCGGGGTTCGCCACCGCATTCGTGTGCAGCACGCCCGACGTGAGCGCGGGCGTGGGCGTCAGCGCCGGGATCCCGCTCATCCCCGTGGTCCTCGGCCTCGTCGTCGGGGCGCGCCGCGAGGCCGGCTCCTGGGCACGGCTCATCGGCGTCGAGGCTGTCGACTGGATCTCCCGCACGGGCCAGTATTCTCGCTGGGCCGGGAGCTACGTGTGGGCGGTGATCCGGGCCGGCTTCGTCTCAGCGGTCGCGGCGCTCGGGCTCTCGGCCGCGCTCCTCGCGGTCGATCTCGCGGCTCGATGGGCAGATATCGCAACGGTGTACGAGGCGCTCGGGTCCGGCGGAGTCGGCGGCGCGGCGCTCACCTTCGCCCAGCTCGGCTACGCGCCCAACCTCGCGGTGTGGACGCTGGGCTGGTCGTCGGGCGCGGGCGTCTCGCTCGGCGTCGGCTCGAGCGCGAGCGCGCTCGCGACGGCGGTGGGCCCCCTTCCGCCGATCCCCGTGCTCGCGGCGATACCAACCTCGTCGGTGCCGGTCGCGTCGGCAGCGCTCGTCCTGCCCGTCGTCGCAGGGGTCTTCGGCGGGTGGTGGTTCCAGCGCGCCGGTGAGGACCACTTCGACGAGTGGCTCGCGATCAAGGTCCCGGCGCGCTGGTTCACGGCCTCGGTGTCGGCGCTCGTCGTCGGCGCGCTCGTGGGCCTCGTAGGCGGTGCACTGTGCGCGGGCGCGGCGTGGCTCGCGGGCGGTTCGGCCGGAATCGGCCGGTTCACGCAGCTCGGTCCGAATCCGCTCTGGACGCTCGTGTGGGTCGGCGCGGAGACCGCCATCGGCGCGGTCATCGGGTATGCGCTCGCGCCGTGGCTCGAACGCGGCCAGCTCTCCCGCGCGGACGACGTCGCGGCCAAGGCTTAGGTGCGGCGCCAGGCGGCCTGCACACCGAATATCGTTGATCCATGCGCATCGTGGTCCTCGTTTCCGGCACCGGCTCCAACCTCCAGGCTGTCATCGACGCCGTGAAGGCCGGTGAACTCGATCTCGAGATCGCGGCCGTGGGAGCCGACCGTGAGGGGACCTACGGGATCGCGCGCTCGGATGAGGCCGGGTTCGAGACCTTCGTCGTGAACTTCAACTCGTTCCCGACCCGCGACGAATGGGACGCCGCGCTCACGGAACGGGTCGCGACCTACGCGCCGGACGTCGTCGTCTCCTCGGGCTTCATGCGGATCGTGAGCGCGGACTTCATCGAGCGCTTCGGCGGGCGCTACGTCAACACGCACCCGGCGCTCCTGCCCGCGTTCCCGGGCGCGCACGGCGTGCGTGACGCCCTCGCCTACGGAGTCAAAGTCACGGGCTGCACGGTCCACTGGGCCGACGCCGGCGTCGACACGGGGCCGATCATCGCCCAGGAGCCGGTCGCCGTCGAGCCGGACGACGACGAGGAGAGCCTCCACGAGCGGATCAAGGTCGTTGAGCGGAGGCTCCTCGTCGACGTCCTGCGCCGACTCGCCGCGGGCGAACTCGCCCCGCCCGCCGCGGTCTGACGCGGCACGGTTCGTTACGCCACAACTCACGGGCCTTTCGGGCCCCGAATATGCCATTCGGCCCGCGAATTGTGGCCGTAGATGCTCGAGTTACGCCTTGCCGGCCTTCTTGGCCTTCGCCGCCTCGACCGCGGGCTTGGGCGCCTTGCGCCGCTTGCGGTCGAGAAGCAGGGCGAGGCCGATCGCTGCAAGCCACGAATCCTTCGCCATGGCGACGCCGGCGGGAGTGGGGCGGATGCCGTCGGCGTGGGTAAGGCCGGGGGTCCTGGCGTAGGTCACCACGAGGCCTGAGGCGAACGCCGTGAGACCGAGGGCCGCGAGCTTCGTCGGGACGAACGGCAGCACGAGGGCTGACCCGAGCGCGATCTCGCTCGCCGCGACGGCCTTGCCGAAGGTCGCGGCCGGGATCTGCTTGACCTGCGGGATGGCGTTGGCCGCCATGTTCTGGAGGGCCTCGGCCTTCTCCTCGTCGAGCGAGAGCTTGGAGACGCCCGAATTGATCATGTACGCCCCCGTGACAAGGCGCAGGATGGCGTGGCTCGGCGTGAATCCCATGAGTTCTCCTTCAATCCGCTCGCGTCAAGGCGCCCGTCGCGTCGCAAGGCGCGCCTTCAGCCTAGGGAGCCGGGGCGAGATTGTCAGCCCGAAGCTCAATGGGAACGGTCAACCTCGAGCCACTGGGGTGGCTTCCCCGCACTGGGGCTGCCTCCCCGCACTGGGGTGGCGGGCCCGGGCCCCCAAAGCGGGGAGGGGCGCCCACTGCGGGCTCGGGGCCCAAAGCGGGGAGGGGCGCCCACTGCGGGCTCGGGGCCCAAAGCGGGGAGGGGCGCCCACTGCGGGCTCGGGGCCCAAAGCGGGGAGGGGCGCCCACTGCGGGCTCGGGGCCCCAGTGCGGCGATTGCCGACATGGCTGGGACGTGCGCCCATGGGACTGGCGTCGAGTGGGCCTCGCTAGAATGCTGTGGAACCCACCTGCCTGCCCTGCCGCGCGCGAGAGAGACGAGTGCCCCGTGATCCAGCTTGACCGTGTCCCCATCCGACGTGCCCTCATCTCGGTCTACGACAAGACGGGCCTCGAGGACCTTGCCAAGGGCCTCCACGCGGCCGGGGTGCGGATCGTCTCGACGGGTTCGACGGCGAAGCGCATCGCCGCCGCCGGCGTGCCGGTGCAGGAGGTCGAGGAGGTCACGGGCTCGCCCGAGATGCTCGACGGCCGTGTCAAGACCCTGCACCCGCGCGTGCACGGCGGCATCCTGGCAGACCGGCGCGTGCCCGAGCACATGAAGACGCTCGAGCAGTTCGAGATCGAGCCGTTCGACCTCGTCGTCGTGAACCTCTACCCGTTCGTTGAGACGGTGCGGTCGGGCGCGGCGATGGACGACGTCGTCGAGCAGATCGACATCGGAGGTCCCGCCATGGTGCGCTCGGCGGCGAAGAACCACGCCGCCGTCGCCGTCGTCGTCGATCCCGCGTTCTACGGCGAGGTCGTCACGGCCGCCGCGGCGGGGGGATTCACCCTCAAGACGCGCCAGCGCCTCGCTGCGAAGGCGTTCGCACACACGGCGGCCTACGACACCGCCGTCGCGACGTGGACCGCGAGCCAGTTCAAGGACGGGGATGGCGACGGCGTAGTTGAGTGGCCGGCGTACGCGGGCCTCGCGCTCGAGCGCTCTGAGGTGCTCCGCTATGGCGAGAACCCGCACCAGCAGGCTGCGATGTACGTCGACAAGGCCGCGCCCGCGGGCATTGCGCAGGCCGATCAGCTCCACGGCAAGGCGATGAGCTACAACAACTTCGTCGACGCCGACGCGGCCCTCCGCGCGGCGTTCGACTTCGCCGAGCCCGCCGTCGCGATCATCAAGCACGCCAATCCGTGCGGCATCGCCGTCGCGACGCCGGGTGCCGAGGATCCCATCGCGGACGCCCACCGCAAGGCCCACGCGTGCGATCCCGTCTCGGCTTACGGCGGCGTCGTCGCGGCGAACCGGACCGTCTCGAAGGGCATGGCCGAGACGCTCGCCGGGATCTTCACCGAGGTCGTCGTCGCGCCTGACTTCGAGCCCGAGGCCGTCGAGATCCTCTCCAAGAAGAAGAACATCCGCCTCCTCGTGCTGCCCGAGGGCTACGACCGGTACCCGACCGAGTTCCGACAGATCTCGGGCGGCATGCTCGTGCAGGTCTCGGATCGGCTGGACGCCTCGGGCGACAACCCGTCGAACTGGACGCTCGCAACGGGCGAGGCCGCGGACGAGGCGACTCTCGCCGACCTCTCGTTCGCGTGGCGCGCTTCTCGCGCGGCGAAGTCGAACGCGATCCTCATCGCGAGGGACGGCGCGTCGGTCGGAATCGGCATGGGCCAGGTGAATCGCGTGGATTCGTGCCGCATCGCGGTTGAGCGCGCCAATACGCTGGGCGTCGCCGTGGAGTCTGCCGTTGACGCCCCTGGCGGGGCGTCCGGCGCCGCGGCTGCCGCCGGCGCGAGTGGCGCGCCCGAGCGGAGCCGTGGGGCCGTTGCGGCCTCCGATGCGTTCTTCCCCTTCGCCGACGGCCTCGAGATCCTCCTCGAGGCGGGCGTCCGCGCCGTCGTCCAGCCGGGCGGTTCGATTCATGACGATGAGGTCATCGCCGCGGCCCAGGCCGCCGGCATCACGATGTACCTCACGGGTGCGCGGCACTTCTTCCACTGACGCCGCGATGGCACTGACGCCGCGATGGCACTGGAGCTCGCGCTAGGGCTCGCGCCGCGGCCTCCAACCTCTGCGCCGACCTCCCCAGGTCTTGGGCCGAGTGCCCCAACTCTTGGTCTCGGCGCGCGGCGTGTCGCCTGAAGCGGCGGCGTGTTGCGTGGTCGTCCTCGGCGAAGCTGGGGAGGTTGGCCGGGAAGCTGGGGAGCCTGGCACAGAACGGGCCCCGCACAGAACGGGCCCGGCACAGAACGGGCCCGGCACAGAACGGGCCCGGCACAGAACGGGCCCGGCACAGAACGGGCCCGGCACGCGTGAGGAGGGAGGCCCGGGGAAACCGGGCCTCCCTCCTGCTGTCCGGCGCCGCAAGGGGGAGGAACGCCGCCGGGGTAGGGCGGTTTGGGTGGGTGCGAAAACGCTTAGGCCTGCGTGACCGTCACGCCCTGGACCGCGAGGCTGTTCGCGGCCGAGAGCACGGTCCCTGCGTTGACTGCGAACGAGGCGTTGTGCGCGGCGATGAGAGCCGAGTTGAGGTCGAAGAGGAGCGTCTCGCGGCCCGGGAGCAGGTCGACGGTCTCGGCGGACAGTTCGGCGATGGTGAGCTTGGTCATGTTGATCTCCTTGGGTGGTGGCGCCTCGGCGCCGTGGGGTGTGGCTGGTTGAGGTGGGCCGGTCCGGGCGCCGAGCGGGAGTTTCCCCTCCGCAGGGCGCCGGGCCCCGGTCCGTCGGTGGCGGTCAGTGCTGGAGCACGCCGACCATTTGGAGCGCGGTAGCGTTCGCAGTCGACCCGATCGTCGCGGCGTTGACCGCGATCGCGAGGTTGACTGCGACGACGGGCGCGACGTTGATGTCGAAGAGCATCGTGTCCCGCTGCGGAAGCAGCTCGGCATGCTCGACGGCGACGTCCGCGGCAGTGAGTGCCGTCATGATGTCCTCCTGGGTTGGTTTGGTGCCCGGCCCGGAGCTGGGGGACCCGAGCCGGGACAGCCGTCACGATCAGTGCTGGTTGACCGTGATTCCCTGGAGCGCCACGCTGTTCGCGGACGAGAGCACGGTTGCCGCGTTCACGGCGTAAGAGGCGTTCGTCGCGGCGACGAGAGCGGCGTTGAGGTCCCACACGAGGGTCTCGCGTCCGGGGAGCAGCTCCACGTCCTCGGCGGCGAGGTCGGCCATAGTGAGCTTCTGCATGATGTTCACCCCCTTTCAGGGTCTGGTCGGTGACTCTCAACGGGTGAGAGCTGGTCCGGTTCAGCCGTGTCGGCCGATCCGGAGCTTGGGGCGCGGCGCAATGTGCCGCGGGAGGGGATTCGGGAGGCGCGGCGTGAGCCGGCGGATGATGGCCCGCACGATGGTTCCGAGGGCCTGCGAGAGCATGAGCACGGATCCGATCGCGGGAAGCGCGAGCATCCCGATCGCGAGGAGGGAGAGGACGGCGTCGATCGGCTGTCCGGTCGCGAGGGCGAGGGCGAGATGCCGCGCGTGGGCGAGGACCGCCTCGAACGCCGTCGTGAGGATGTAGGGGAGGCTAATGGCGAGCCATACGGTGACGCCGGCCAGGAATGGGACGACGACGAGGACCCAGCACGTCACGATGAGCCGTGAGACGGGCCTGAGCTCGCTCACCCTCGGATCCGCGGGGCGGCCGGGCACGAGGCTCCGCAGCACGGGCCCGACGCGGGCGAAGAGGTCTGGGACTCCCGCGAGGTCGGCGAGGACGAAGTAGCCGTCGAGCCGGATCGCGGGCGGGAGCTGCTGCGCCATCTGCAGCTGGGTCATGATGACGAGCAGGAGCAGGAGCGGGCTGTCCGTCGCGAGGTACACGAGGCCCATCGCGAGTACCCACCACAGGTGGAAGTAGAGCCCGCCGAGATCGGTGCGGATGCGTCCGGCCCGGCTGAGCCTGTACGAGTCCGTGACGTCCGTGAAGAACGCCGGGAAGACGACGTACAGGCCGACGCCGATGACGCCTGGCGTCGCGCCCCCGTAGCGGCACGCGGTAGCGTGGCCGACTTCGTGGACGAGCGCGCCGACGCTCATGAGGACGAAGAGTCCGAGGAGCATCGCGGGCGTCATGAGGACGTCGCCGAGGGCGGCGCCCGCATTCGAGGCGACGAAGATCCGGACGTCGAGGGCAACGAGCGCGAGGCACGCCACGACGACGATCGGGGGAGCGTAGAGCGGACGGAGGAGGCGGGAGAGGCGTTCGACGCCGCGTTTCGGCACGATCGTGGCCTTCGCCCGCAGGGCAAGCAGGGGAGTGGCCGTGGGTGCGGGCGGCGCGGCGGCGCTCTCAGGACGCTCAAGCAGCCCGAGCGGTTCGAGCTTGCCCTCCGCGAGAAGGGTGAGGCCTTCGACGTCGAGCTCCTTGCCGAAGCGTGCGCTCACGCGCCGGGCGAGCTCGCCCGATGCGAGCGGCCGGGCGGCCTCCTCGACGATGCGGTGGAGGAGCTCGCTCAGCTGGACGACCTGCCCATCCGCCCGTCGCACGAGGTACGTCGAGCGGTTGAGGCCGGAACCGGACACGAGGCCCAAGAGCTCGATCCCGGCCACGCGCTGCCAGCGCTGCGTCGGTATCGCGAGTCCTTGCGTCATGGTCGGGGCTCCTCAGGTGGGTGGGGTGTCCAGGTGGGTGGGGAAGCGAGGCCGTGGGTGCCTCGTGCGACGGACGACGACGTCGCTCGCCGTGCGGGCGATCCCCGGCGGGTCTCCGGGGCGGCCGTGCTGGGAGGTGGCCGCCCCGGAATCACCCGGCTGGGTCAGCCCTGCGTGACCGTGATGAACTGGCCGGCGCCGCTGTTCGCGACAGAGGCGATCGTCATCGCGTTGAGGGCGACCGAGCTGTTCGAGGCGAGGATGCCCGCCCAGTTGCCGTCAAACACGAGGGTCTCGCGGCCCGGAAGCAGCTCGACGGTCTCGGCGGTCAGTTCGGTAATGGTCAGCTTCGTCATGGGACTCAACTCCTTGATCGATGGGGTTTTCTTGGTGTGGTTGGCGATTGACTGCCAATCGCTGTAGTTAGTACATCGAATGGATTGTTATTCGCGCGTTATCGTCGCGTTATCGGCCTGACGTGGGCGGATGTTGGCGGGGGTGACGGCCCGAGACGCTCGATGACGGTGCGTTGCGTTGCATTGCCGCGGTTTTCCGCCCGTTTCGGCGTGCGTCGGCCGCTTTGAGAGGCCCTCCTCGGTGCGTGTTCAGTGGTGGCACGTGTGGCCCACAAGGGCCGCCTGAGCCCCGGAGACCCGAGATGACACGATCCCTCACTGCCAGCCCCACCGAACGTGGGACTCATCGCCCTCCCGCTGCCCGCCGTCGGGCGCGAGCCGGGTATGCCGCCGGACTGCCGGCTGTCGCGCTGGCCGCCGTCGCCCTCCTCGGGCTGAGCGCGTGCAGCGATCCCGGCGCGCAGGCCGCAAGCGCCACGACTCAGGCCACTGTGGCCGGAAAGGCCTTCAACCTCTCGCCGCAGCAGGACCGTTTCCAGGCGCCCAAGGACGAGGCGTCAGCGGCCCTCGTGCCCGCTGACGTGAGGGCCCGGGGCAAGCTCGTGGTCGCAACAGCGCCGTGGGCTGCGCCGCTTTCGCTCTATGCGACGGACAACAAGACGCCCATCGGCAACGAGGTGGACATCGCCTATGCGATCGGCCAGACCCTCGGTCTGACCGTCGAGGTCGCCCCGGTCGCGTGGGCCGACTGGCCACTCGGCGTTGAGTCGGGCAAATACGACGCCGTCCTGTCCAACGTGACCGTGACGGAGGCGCGCAAGGAGAAGTTCGATTTCGCGACCTATCGCAATGACCTTCTGGGCTTCTACGCGAAGAGCGATTCTTCGATCAGCTCAGTCAGGGAGCCCAAGGACGTCGCGGGCAAGCGGATCATCGTCGGCTCGGGGACCAACCAGGAGGCAATCCTTGTGAAGTGGGACCAGCAGAACAAGGCGGCAGGCCTGGCTCCTGTGCAGTTCCAGTACTACGACGACGATTCGGCGTCGTCGCTCGCGATCCAGTCCGGGCGCGCAGACCTGACCTTCGGGCCCAACGCCACTGCCGCGTACAAGGCGGCGGTGAACGGCAAGACCAAGCAAGTCGGCACGCTCAGCGGGGGATGGCCGCTCACGGCGCAGATCGCATTCACCACAAAGAAGGGCAACGGCCTCGCCGCGGCAGCGCAGGCCGCGCTCAACAAGCTCATCGACTCCGGCGCGTACGGGAAGGTCCTCGATCGTTGGGGGCTGACGTCGGAGGCGATCACGCACTCGGACCTCAACCCTCAGGGCCTGCCCAAGAGCTGAGACCCTGGCCACGCGTCCGGGAACGATCTGGCCACGCGTCCCGTTTGCGGACGCGTGGCCAGATCGTTCCCGACGCGTGGCCGGTTTCGTCACGCCCAGCTCGACGCCGGGACTTCGAGGCCGAGATGTTCCCGCAGCGTCGTCCCGGCATACTCGGTCGGGTACACGCCCCGCGACTGGAGTTCGGGCACGAGGCGGTCCACGATGTCGTCGAGGCCGCTCGGCACGATCCACGGCGAGACGTTGAAGCCGTCTACGGCGCCGATCCGGGCGTACTCGGCGAGTCGGTCCGCCACCTCGGAATACGAGCCCACGAAGCTCCGCGACGCGCGCGCATTCCGTTGGCGCACGAACTCGAGGATGCTCCACCCCTTCTCAGCGGCTTCAGCCCTCCACGAGGCAGCGAGTTCGCGCGCCTTGGCGCCGTGGAAGCCGCTCCCGCGGGTCTCCGAGGTCGTCTCGACGGCGGGCTCGACGTCGGGGAGCGGCCCCGCCGGGTCGTAGCCTCCGAGGGGGCGCCCCCAGAACTGCTCGAGGTAGGCGATCGCCTGCTGCGGACCGATCTGGAGCTCACGCAGCCACGCGAGCTTCTCGCGCGCGGCCGCGGGCGTCTCGGCGAGTACGAACTCGCTCGCGGGCATGATCTTGAGCGACTCCGGGCGCCGTCCGGCCCGGATGGTCCGAGACACGAGGTCGCGCCGGAATTCGATGGCGTCCTCCAGCCCGGGATGCGCCGAGAAGATGACGTCGGCACGTCGCGCGGCAAAGTCTCGACCCTCGGGCGAATCCCCGGCCTGGAACAGCACGGGCCGTCCCTGAGGGCTGCGCGGCAGGCGCGGCTCGTAGTCCACGGTGTAGTGCTGGCCCTCATGGTGCACGGACCGGACGGAGTCGGGCGCAAGCCAGCGCCGCGCCGTCGTACTCCCGCGCGAATCCGAGGCGAGTGCGCCGGGCCTCCAGCCATCCCAGATCTCGAGCGCGACCTCGACGAAGGCCTCGGCGTGGCGGTAGCGGTCTGCGTGGTCGAGGTAGCCGCCGCGGCGGAAGTTCGCGCCGGTCCATGCGTTGTCCGTCGTCACGACGTTCCACGCCGCGCGCCCGCCGGACAGAAGGTCGAGCGAGGCGAGGCGGTGGGCGAGGTCGGCGGGGTCGTTGTACGTCGTGTTCTGGGTTGCGACGAGGCCGATGCGATGCGTCACCGAGGCGAGTGCGGCGAGCAGGGTCTGGGAGTCGGGGCGGCCGGCGACGTCGAGCTCGTGGACGCGCGCCAGGTGCTCGCGGAGGCGAAGCCCCTCGCCGAGGAAGAACGCCGCGAAGAGGCCGCGCTCGGCGGTCTGCGCGACGCGCCGGAACGACAGGAAGTCCGTCTGCGAGCCGGACTGCGGCAGCTTCCACACGGTGCCCGAGTTGACGCCCTGGAAGAAGACGCCGAACTGGAGTTGACGGCTCGGTGTGAAATCGGGATGGATGCTCATGAGGCGCCTTTCAGATCGTGGAATCGGCGGTGGGCGCCGGGTACACGGGCAGGGGGCCGGCGGCATAGCGGCTGGGCGGCCGGCGCAGCCCGAGGCGATACCGCAGCGAGGTGTCCGGGACAGTCGGGGCGAGAAGGCCGCGTCGGCGCAGCTCGGGAAGGACGAGCTGCGCGAGCTCGGGGAGGTCGACGTCGACCACGGCCGGGTGGAGCCGCACGCCGTCGGCCACGCGGAGGAGCTCGCCGAGGTAGTCGGCGAGCTCGGCCGGGCCGCCCGCGAAGAGTGCGTGCGGAGACTGCCACGAGGACGTCGCGTCGAGCGCCGCCAGCCGCTCGCCCCCCGCCTGGCCGCGAGCGTCGAGGACGAGATCGAGCTCGGCGACGACGAGACGCTCCGGATTCTCGTCGCGCACGAGCGCTGCTTCGGCGAGGAGCAGGTCCCACGCCGGAGCGGTGGTGAGGAGCACATCCGCCTGGGCCGGCGGAACCTGCCCATACGGGGCGAACACCGGGAGCTGGCCCTGCGGGGGACGCGGGATGATCGAGGGCCCTTTGATGGAGAAGCTGCGCCCGCGGAACTCGGCGTAGTGCACGCGCGACGCGTCGAGGTACCGGCCGGCGGCGACGTCGCGGATCTCGGCGTTGTCCTCCCACGTGTCCCACAGGCGCCGCGCCACTTCGACGGCGTCGGCGGCCTCGACGAACGCGTCGTCGGCGGCGAGGGGGCCGCGCCCCACGGCGGCGTGCCGCGGGGCGGAGCCGTCGACGGCGACGAGCCACCCCGCGCGACCGTAGCTCACGTAGTCGAGGCTTGCGAGCTGGGTCGAGACGTGGAACGGCTCGGTCGAGGTGGCCTCGACCTCGGGCACGAGCGCGATGGTCCGCGTGAGAGGGGCGGCGTGGGCCGCGCGCTGGACGGCGTCGAGCCGCCCGTGCTCGTCAGCCCCGCGCGCGGGGGTCGGGTCGGAGAACGTCGCGAAGTGGAAGCCCGCCGACTCCGCGTCGAGAACCCGCCGCAGCGAGCGCTCGGGGGAGAAGGCGGACGACGGCGGGGCGGCGGCAAAGCGCCACCCCGAGGGGTGGGCGTCGTCCAGGTCGAGGCCGATGAGTCCGTTGGGACGGGTCATGATGCGGCTCCTTGCGGGGTGCGTGGTGTCAGGGGTTCTGTCCCCGGCGGTGCGGCTTCGGGTCGCCCCGAATACGGGTCGCTGTCGCCCCACAGCGTGGTGGGTGCCGCCGCTCGGACGGCGGGGACGACGTCGAGCGCGAAGCGCTCGAGCACGGCGAGCTGCTCGTCGAATGGGAGGACGGTCGGAAGCGAGACGGATTGGAGGTCATGCCCGTAGAGCTCGTGGTACGAGAGGATCTTGTCCACGATCTGCTCGGGGCTGCCGACGAGTGACGGACCCTCTGCCACGGCGTGGTCGATGTCCCGGAACGGGGTGTTGTTCCCGGGAACGTCCCGAGCCGCCGTCAGTGCTTCGTAGACCGGACCGAAGCGGCGTTTCGCCTCCTGGGTGGTGTCCGCGATGAAGATCCCGCCCGCGCCGCTGCCTGAGCCGAGATACGCGTGGCGCGGATCGTGGCCGTGGGCGGCGTACTGCTCACGCCAGTGGTCGATGAGCACCTTGTAGTTCTCGCGCGGCTGGATGGCGTTGGCCGTGAAGAGCGGCTCGCCCCACTTCGCGGCGAGGGCCGCCGACGCGATCGATGTCGCACTGCCGTGCCAAATCCTCGGCGGGCCGGCAAACGGTCGCGGGAGCGTCGTCGTCGGCTGGTCGAGGGGCGGCCGGAAGCGGCCGCTCCACGTGACGCCCTCCTCGTGCCAGAGGCGACGCAGGAGCTCGTGCTTCTCAGCGAGGAGGTCCCACTGATCGGCGAGGTCGAGCCCGAAGAGCGGGTACTGGAGCACCTCGTTGCCCTTGCCGATCGTGAGCTCGAGGCGGCCCCGCGAGAGCTGGTCGACGGTCGCGTAGTCCTCGGCGGCTCGAACCGGATCGAGGACGGACAGGACCGTGACTCCCGTGTGGAGCCGGATGCGGGAGGTCGCGACAGCGATGGCGGCCAGGACCGTCGCGGGAGAGGACGAGAGGAACTCGCCCGCGTGCCGTTCCCCGACCGCGAACGAGTCGAAGCCGAGGTCCTCCGCGCGTTGCGCGGTCTCGATGACCTGGGCGAGCCGGTCCGCGGGGCGCACACGCTCGCCCGTGAGCGGATGTCGGTGGTGCGGAATGATGTCGAGCAGCTGGAACTTCATGTCAGCTCCCTGCCTTCTGCGCGAGCGTCTCGGACGTCACGGTCTCGGACTTCTGCACGGCCTCGTCGCCAAGGCCCCACCGGTCCAGGACCTTGCGGTACGAGCCGTCGGCGATCGCCGAGTTGACCGCCGCCGTGATGGCGTCGGCGAGCCCGTTGCCGCGCTTCGTGGTCGCCGCGACGAGCGTCTCCTTGGGCCATCCTGCGTTGACCTTGCCGACCACCTTGAGGTCATCCCGGGTCGCCGCCCGGTACACGACCGAGGGGTAGGGCGCGAGGTTGAGGTCGATCCGCGCCGAGGAGAGCGCGAGGATCGTGTCCGCCTCCGAGGCGTAATAGTGCAGCTCGGCGGGTGCCTTGCCGCGCGATTCGAGGTCCTTGTTCCACGCGAGGAGGATCTTCTCCTGGTTCGTCCCCGAGCCGACGGCGACCTTCCTGCCGGAGATGTCGTCGGCGCCATTGACGGTGAACGTGGCGCTCTTCTTCGCCTCGAAGCCCATGAACGCGGCACGGTAGGTCGAGAAGTCGAAGAGCTTCGCCCGGTCCGCATTGATCCCGACGTTCGAGAACACTGCCTCGTACGCGCCTGACTGCGTCTTGAGCGGCCAGTTCTCCCATGAGGTCTGCTGGAGGTCGAGCTCGAGGCCGAGCTTGTCCGCGACGAGCTGCGCGATGTCGATCTCGGAGCCGATGATGGTGCGGTTGTCGGTCGCCTGGAAGCTCAGGGGGATCGAGCCGGCCGTCGTCGCAACCGTGAGCTTCCCGTCCGCGCCGATCGCGGCGGGGACCTTGGCTGCGGCCGCAGGGTCCTTCTGCGCTCGGATCCGGTTCTGCTCGGGGGCGAGGTTGTAGTGGACGCCGTTCGACGGCGTCGCGGACGCGCTGCCGCCCGCGGCCTGCGCGCCGGGGTCGGCGCATCCGGCGAGCGCGAGAAGGACGACGGCGGCGGGCCCGGCGAGCGTCTTCCAGAATGCCAGCGCGGCGAACGTGCGTCGGGGCGTGCTCGCCTGGGTGCGAGGCGGGGTGTGGGTGGGTGCGGGAGTCAACGGAAAACCTCTCGGGGATAGGACGGCAAGAATCGGCCACCTCTTGACGAACGAGTGGCCACTGCTTGCCAAGCTGGCCGTCAGATCTGGAAGGTGGGTTCGATGAACCTGGAGAGGAACGCGCGCGTGCGGTCCTCGCGGGGTGCCCCGAAGATCTGGGCGGGCGTCCCCTCTTCGACGATCACGCCGTCGTCCATGAACACGACGCGGTCGGCGACGTCGCGCGCGAAGCCCAGCTCGTGCGTCACGACGATGAGCGTGGTCCCGGACGAGGCGAGGTCGCGGATGACGTCCAGGACCTCCGAGACGAGCTCGGGATCGAGGGCGGACGTGGGCTCGTCGAACAGCACGACCTTCGGATCGAGGGCGAGGGCGCGTGCGATCGCGACGCGCTGCTGCTGCCCGCCGGAAAGCTGGCGTGGGTAGGCCTGCGAGCGCTCGACGAGGCCCACGCGGCCGAGCAGCTCGAGCGCCCGCTTCCGGGCCTCGATCTTGGGCCTGCGCTGAGCGTAGACCAGCGCTTCTGCGATGTTCTCGAGCGCGGTGAGGTGCGGGAAGAGGTTGAACGCCTGGAACACGAAGCCGATCTCGGACCGCTGCTTGAGTACCTCGTGCTCGCGGAGCTCGTGCAGCTTCCCCCGGGACGGGCGGTAGCCCACGACCTCGCCGTCGACGGCGACGTACCCGCCGTCGACCCTCTCGAGGTGATTGATCGTCCGGAGGAGCGTCGACTTCCCCGAGCCGGAGGGTCCCAGGACGACGACGACCTCGCCCGGCTGAACTGTGAGCGAGACGCCCTTGAGGACTTCGTGGGTTCCGAAGGACTTGCGGACGTCGACGATCTCGACGAGCCCGCGCGTCATCGGATCCCCTTGGCGTGCACCGAGAAGAACGCCCGCGCCCGCTGCAGCGGCGTCGGCGGGAGCGTCCGCACGGCGCCCTTCGAGAAGTGGCGCTCGATGTAGTACTGGGCGACGCTCAGCACGGACGTGATGACGACATACCAGACCGTCGCGACGAGCAGGAGCGGGAGGACCTGCTGGGTGCGGTTGTAGATGACCTGCACGGTGTAGAACAGCTCCGAGTACGCGAGGACATACACGATCGACGTGCCCTTCACGAGCCCGATGATCTCGTTGAACGCCGTCGGGAGGATCGCCCGCATGGCCTGCGGGAGAACGATCCGGGTCGAACGCCGCCACGCCGGAATGCCGAGGGCGGCCGCGGCTTCGAGCTGACCGTGGTCCACGGAGAGGATCCCGCCACGGATGATCTCCGCGGAGTACGCGGCCTGGTTGAGCGTGAGGCCGAGGACCGCGGCCGCGAACTGGCTGATGAGCGTCGTGGTAGGCGCCTCGAAGAACCGCACGTCCGTGAACGGGATGCCGAGGCTGATCTTCTCGTACAGGTAGCCGAGGTTGTACCAGAGCAGGAGCTGGACGAGGAGCGGAGTCGAGCGGAAGATCCACGAGAACGTCCACGCGACACCTACGAGGAGCGGCGACGACGAGAGCCGCATGAGCGCGAGGACGAAGCCGAGGAGGAATCCGAGCGTCCCCGCGACCACGGTGAGCTTGAGCGTCTCGGCGAGGCCCGTGAGCACGGACTGGGCCGTGAACCACTGGGCGACGACGCCCCACTCCCAGCGGGGGTTCGTCGCGAGGCTCCAGATGATGGCGGCCGTCACGAGGGCGACGACGGCGGTGCCCGCCCAGCGCCACGGGTGGCGGGCGGGGACGACGGCGTAGGACGCGTAGTCGGGCCGTCCGGCGGCTCGCGGCCACGCTGGCACAACGGCGCCGGCGGTCGATGATGCGGCGGACATGGGAGCTCTCTTTCGGCGAGTGGGCGGGCGGGAGTGGTCCTCAATCTAGGAGTGCCTCTGGGGCCTCTCAACGCACCCGTTGCGCGGCGTCACCCAAAGACGTGAAGCGTCACGTTCAGAAATACGACGTCATGGTGACCCTGTGCGACGGGCCGTGACGGCGTGTGGCAGGGCGGTGGAAGACCCGGAGGCGGAGGCCTACCGTGGCTGCTCAACGGCCCGCGCGGGTCGGCCGTGAGAGGGGGACCGTCGTGCAGCCAGCTGTTCTCGCCGTCGTCGGGGGAGGGCCCCGCGCCGCCATGCTCCTCGAACGGCTGGCCGCGAACCTCCCGGCGTCGGGCACCCTCGAGATCCACGTCGTCGAGCCCCACGCCCCTGGATCTGGGCGCATCTGGCGGCAGCATCAATCCCCGCTCCTCGCTCTCAACTCTCGCGCGGCTGATGTCACGGCGTTCACCGATGCGTCCGTCGACTGCGAGGGGCCCGTCGTCGACGGTCCGAGCCTCGTCGAGTGGGCCGCCGCCGTGAGCGGGCCCGGCACCTTCCTTGCGGACGACGCCGAGCTGCGGCGCGCGCTCGACGCCGCCCCCGAGCTCGCAGCCGAGGCGCGGGGCCTCGCGGCAGACTCGTTCCCGACGCGCCGCCTCCAGGGGCTGTACCTCGAGTGGTTCTTCCGCCGGGCTGTCGCTGCGCTGGGGCGCGCGGGAGTTCCGGTCACCGTGCACCGTGACACGGCGGTGCAGGTCGAGGCTCGGCCGGGTCGTGGCAGGCCGGCGCGCGTGCACCTCGCCTCGGGGCACTCGCTCGCGGCAGACGCCGTCGTCCTCGCCCTCGGGCACACGGATGCGGTGCCGTCGCCGTCGTCGTCCGCTCTTGCCGACTTTGCGCTCCGGCACGGTACTGCCTACGTCCCGCCGGACTACACGACCGACGCCGACCTCACCGGCCTCGCACCGGGAGCCGATGTGATCGTCTCAGGCCTCGGCCTCGCGTTCGTCGACCTCATGGTGCTGCTGTTCGAGGGGCGCGGAGGGCGCTTCGTGCCCGACCACGCTGCGGGTCCCGAGGAGGGAGCGCTGACGTACGTGCGGTCGGGCCGCGAGCCGCGCCTCCTAGCCGGATCACGGCGCGGCGTGCCCTACCATTCGAAGGCGCGCGGACCTCTGCGCGGGGACGAGCCCGGGCCTCAGCGGTTCCTCACGGAGCAGGCCGTCGCGCCGCTGCTTGCGCGCCGCGGCGAGATCGATTTCGTGGGCGAGCTGTGGCCGCTCATCGCGAAGGACGTCGAGTACGCGTACTACCGCGAGCTGTTCACGGGCTACCCCGAGCGGGCGAGGGTTCCCTGGGCCGAGTTCTCGGCCCGGTTCGGGGTCGCGGCCCGATCCTCTCGAGCCGCGCTCGACGCCCTCGTCCGCTCCGCCGTCCCCGTCGCCGCGGACCGCCTCGACCTCGCGCGCCTCGACCGGCCCCTCGAGGGCCTCTCGGGAGCGGCAGCGGAGGTGCACGACGCCGTCGTACGCCACGTCCGCGAGGACCTGCGGCTGCGCGACTCGGGGGACCGCACCGAGACGCTGGGTCTGTTCCTCGGCCTCCTGCGTGCCTACATGGATCTCGGTCGGCTCGTGCCACTTGATCGGCTCTCGCCGGAATCGCGCGAGATCGTGTGCGGGTGGTGGCACGGCTTCTTCAGCTTCGTGGACTCCGGCCCCCCGCCTCGGCGGCTTCGCGAACTCCTCGCCCTCGAACGGGCTGGCCTCGTGCAGTTCCTCGGGCCAGACCTGCGGGTCGAGGCGGACGAGTCGACGGGCATGTTCCGGGCACGCGCCGCGGGCGGCGCCGTGGCCGCGGAAGCGAGCGCGTTCGTCGAGGCCCGCCTTCCCGGGCCCGCTCTCGCGGGATCGGCCAACCCCGTGCTGCGCTCTCTCGCCGCCGACGGCCTCGCGCGCGCGGACCTGGCCGGTCGCCTCCGTACCGGCGACGACGCCCGGGTCCTCGGCACCGCTTCCGGCTGGCTCTTCGCCGTTGGGGCGGGGACGACGGGCTGGGGGGCCGGCGCCTTCGCACGCCCCCAGAGCAATGCCGCGCCGTTCCGGGAGACCGACGCGCTCGCGCGGCGCGTCCTTGCCCAGCTCACGTCCGAACCCCTCGGCCGGATCGAATCCGCCGTCGCCCTCGTGCACAGCCTCGCGGGCTGACCCTCCCGAAAGGACCCCCTGTGACCAGCCCGTCCACGCAAGCCGCCCAGTCGCCGTCGGCCGCCCACACGATCCTGCCGCTGCGGCTCGGCGATCCCCGCGTCGCGCCCTTGCTCTCGGGCCTCCTCGAGGAGTACACGGCTCGCTACGGCGACCGGTACGGCGGGGCGACGAACGAGCTCGCACGCTTCCCGGCCGAGGACTTCGCCCCGCCGCACGGGGCGTTCCTCATGGTGCGCGAGGCGGGGACATCGGTCGCGGGTGGGGCCTTCAGGCGCTTCGATGCGCGGACCGCGGAGCTCAAGCGGATCTGGACGCACCCCGAACATCGGCGTCGCGGCCTCGCCCGCGTGGTTCTCGGCGCGCTCGAGGCCGAGGCCGCGAAGCGCGGCTACTCCCGCCTCTACCTCACGACGGGCCCGCGGCAGCCCGAGGCCGTCGCCTTGTACCTCGCGGCGGGGTACACGCCGCTCTTCGACCTCGACGCGGATCCCGAGGAACTCGGTCACCTCGCGTTCGAGAAGCACCTGGGCTGAGGCAGCGCGAGCGGCTCTGCCGGTCTGACCTCCTCGGCTTCCGCGCCAAGTTGCCCACGTTCCGCGCCGGGCTCCCCGCCTTCGGCGCCGGACTCCCCGCCTTCCGCGCCGGACTCCCCGCCTTCGGCGCCGGGTTCCCCAGCTTCTAGGGCACGGCCGACGACGACGCCGCGCCCTTCCGCGGAATACCGGGGACGCACGCGAGACTCAGCTCAGACAACGACACAGAAATCGGGGAACCCGGCGGAAGAACTGGGGAACCCGGCGCCGACGTGACGCGCGAAACGCCGCGCCCCCACCGGTTGGAGAATCCACCAGTCGGGGGCGCGGCGTGTGAGGGGTGCTACACCGCTGTGAGCCGGCTGGCCGGACGCCCCAGGCCGTAGTGCTCGCGCAGCGTCGTGCCGGTGTACTCCTCGCGGAACAGGCCACGGGCCTGAAGCAGCGGCACCACGTGGTCAACGAACTCGTCGAGCCCTGAGGGGAGCGCGGCCGGCATGATGTTGAACCCGTCTGCGGCCCCCGCGACGAACCACGATTCGATCGCGTCGGCGACCTGCTCGGGCGTGCCGGCGAACGTCCGGTGGCCGCGGCCCCCGCCGAGGCGCCCGATGAGCTCGCGCACCGTGAGCCGTTCGCGCCTGGCCAACTCCACGATGAGCGTGTAGCGGCTCTTGGCGCCCTCGATCTCGTCCTCGTCCGGGAGATCGGCAGGCAGCTCCCGGTCGAGCGGGAGTTCCTCGGGCGCCACGCCAAGGGTCCGAGCAAGCTCGATCCGCGCGTACTCCGGCCGGATGAGCTCGTCGAGCTCGCGCTCGCGGCGCAGCGCCTCGGCCTCGGTCCCGCCGAGCACCGGGACGATGCCCGGCAGGATCTTGATCGAGTCTGGATCGCGCCCTGCGGCCACGGTCCGAGCCTTCAGATCCTCGTAGAACGCCTGTGCTTCTTCAAGGGTCTGCTGCGCCGTGAACACGGCCTCGGCATAGCGCGCCGCGAGATCCTTGCCGTCCTCCGAGGATCCCGCCTGGACGATGACCGGGTGGGCCTGCGGAGAGCGAGGGATGTCGAGCGGGCCACGCACCGAGAAGTGCGGTCCGGAATGGTCGACGGCGTGAACCCGCCCCTCGTCCGCCCACACCCCGGCCGCCTTGTCGGCGAGGATCGCGTCGTCGTCCCACGAGTCCCACAGCTTGAAGGCGACATCGAGGAACTCGGCGGCGCGCTCGTACCGGTAGCGGTGAAGGGGCTGGTCGTCGAGGCCGAAGTTCCGCGCGGCGTCGGCCCCCGCCGTCGTCACGACGTTCCACCCGGCGCGGCCCCCGGAAAGGTGGTCGATTGACGCGAAGCGCCGCGCGAGGTTGTAGGGCGAGTTGTAGCTTGTCGATGCCGTCGCAATGAGCCCGATTCGCTCGGTGGCTGCCGCGAGCGCGGCGAGCAGTACGGTCGGCTCGACGGCGCTCACGGGCCGCCGCTCGACCGATCCCCACAGCACGGGGGAGTCTGCGAAGAACACGGAGTCGAGCTTGCCGCGCTCAGCGGTCTGCGCGAGCCGCGTGAAGTGCGCGAGGCTTGTCCCAGCGTGGGGATCGCTCTCGGGGAGCCGCCACGACGCCTCGTGGTGGCCCGTGCTCATGAGGAACGCGTTCAGATGAAGTTTGCGGGCCACGGTCATGCCCCCGCCTGGGTGGAGGCAACCGCCGAGTAGTGCGACGAGTCGCCCTCGATCGCCTGGCTGCGGCTGCCGTCGACTGCTACGGGGATGTCGCCCGCGATCGTGACGCGGTTGAGGCGCCGGGGCTGGTCGTCGTAGTTCGACGGCGCGTAATGCTGGGTGATCCGGTTGTCGAACAGGACGAGCTGGTTCGGCTCCCAGTTGACCCGGACGATGTTCTCGGGCCGCGTGATGTAGGCCTGCAGGAGGCGCAGGATGTCCTTCGACTCGGTGTTCGAGAGGCCAACGATCCGGAGCCGCTGCGCGAAGCCCCCGATGAACAGCCCGCGTTCCCCAGTCAGCGGGTGCACACGGACCACGGGATGCGCGGTCTGGTACTTGACGCGCGTGAAGATCTTGCGGCGGTCCTCGGCGCCCTCGTGCTCGAGATTCTTCGGCACGGCGTAGTCGTAGTCGTTCGTGTGGATCGCCCAGAGCGTGTCCGCGAAGTTCCGAAGCTCGGCGGGCAGGTCCTGGTATGCGCCGGCCGACGATGCGATGAGCGTCTCGCCCCCGTAGCGGGGGACCACGATGCTGCGCAGCGTCGAGGCCTGCGGGGGGTTCAGCACGAACGTGACGTCGGTGTGCCACGTGTTCGCGGACCCGTCCTCGCTGTCCACGGGCAGCACGTTCTCGGCGCCGGTGACCGACGCGACCGTCGGGTGCGCCTTCGTGAGCGGTCCGAAGCGGGACGCGAAGCGCACCTGCTGCTCGTCGGTGCGGATGTTGGCCTCGCGGAATACGAGGGCCTTGTGCCGGTTGAGGGCCTCGCGGATCTGGGCGACAACGTCGTCCGAGAGGTCCTGGCTCAGGTCCAGGCCGCGGATTTCGGCGCCGATGCGGGAGCCGAGCTTCGTGAATTCGAGGCGGGTGTCGATGGCGGCAGTCATGTCGGGGTCCTTTGCGTGATTGAGGCGGCGAGGGTGGGCAGGGTGGTGGAGCGGTGGGCTAGGCGCGGACCTCGACCCGCCACCGCGAGAAGTGGCGTTCGAGGGCGACGAGGAGCGAGTTCACGGCAAGCCCGAGGAGCGAGACGGTGAGGATTCCGGCGTACATGTCTGGGATGAGGAAGCTCGACTGCGCGTTGACGATCAGGTAGCCGAGCCCGGCCTTCGCCCCGACCATCTCCGCCGCGATGAGGACCAGGATCGAGGCCGTGCCCGCCATCCGGATTCCCGTGAAGATCGTGGGCACGGCCGAGGGCAGGATCACCTTGCGGAAGAGCGCGAGGTTCGAGAGCCCGAGCGAGCGCGCGGCCCTCACGAGCAGCGGATCCACCGTCCGCACGCCCGCGATCGTGTTGAGCAGCACCGGAAAAAACGCCGCGTACGCGACGATCGTGATCTTCGATTCCTCGCCGATCCCGAGCAGGAGCGTGAACACGGGGAGCAGCGCGAGCGCCGCGGTGTTGCGGAAGACCTCGAGCAGCGGCGTGATGAACGTGTTGACCGGGCGGTACCACGCGATGAGCAGGCCCGCGGCGACCCCGAGGACGACGGCGACGCCGAACCCAGCGACCGACCGCGTGAGGCTCGAGGCGAGGTGCCCCTCGAGCGCGCCGCTCGCGAGCAGCTTCCACGTTGCGATGAGCACCTCGTGCAGCGGCGGAAGGAACACCCGGGTCGACGGCGGCACGAGCCACAGCGGCCCGGCCTCCCACACAGCGAGGAAGACGACGATCGCCGCGGACTTCCAGAGGGCGGATCGGACGACGGCGCCGGCCCGCCGGAGCGCGCGGCCCGCCTCCCGGCGGTGGGTCGCCGCGGCCTGATCGGTCGAAGCCTGCCCGGCGTCTTGTTGGGCAGCGGCCGTGGCCGCCTCGAGGGCTCGCGGAGTGGACGCGACGCGAGAGCTAGCGAGCACTGACATTGACGAGGTTCCTTTCGTGCTGGTCGTTCACGGCGGCGGCCGGCTCGTCGGGAGCGGAGCCGTCGGGAAGGATCTTCCGGTGGCCGGCCTCCTGAGCGCGGCGGACCTCGTCGTGCAGGAGGTCCCACACCCGGTGGCGATATTCGACGAAGGCGGGGTGCGAGCGGATGTCGGCCTCGTCGTCGTACGCCAGGAGGTCCACGTCGACGATCGCCTTGAGCCGCCCGGGCCGGGAGCTCAGGACGGCGACGCGCTGGCCGAGGTAGACGGCCTCCTCGATGCCGTGGGTGATGAAGACGATCGTCTTGCCCGTCGTCCGCCAGATCTTGAGCAGTTCGCCTTGGAGCTGTTCGCGGGTCTGCGCGTCGAGCGCGGCGAACGGTTCGTCCATGAGGAGGATGTCCGGCTCGTAGGCGAGGCTCCGGGCGATCGCCACGCGCTGCTTCATGCCGCCCGAGAGCTCGTGCGGGTAGCGGTCCTCGAAGCCGGCGAGGCCCACGAGCCCGAGGTAGTGCCTGGCCTTCTCGGCGCGTTCGCGGCGGCTCAGACCCGTTCCTTCGAGCCCGATCGAGACGTTCTGCGAGGCCGTGCGCCACGGGAAGAGCGCGTACTGCTGGAACACGACCGCACGATCCGGTCCCGGTCCCGTGACGGGGCGGCCGTTGACGAGGACCTCGCCGGACGTGGGTTTCGTGAGCCCCGCCAGCAGGTCCAGCAGCGTGGTCTTGCCGGAGCCGCTCGGCCCGACCAGCGTGAGGAACTCGCCCTCACGGACGTCGAGCGTGAGGCTTTCGAGCGCAGTCAGGGTTCCGCCGCGCACCGAGAAATGCTGGCTGACGTCCCGGAGGCTGATTTTCGGGGTCATGTCTCACCCTTTCGCGAGGGAATTGAATTCGTTGGTGTAGTACTTGGCCGGCGTGATGGGGCTGCTCAGAATGCCCGTCTCGCGGAGCCACGAATCCCAGCGGGAGAAATCGGCGTCGGAGACGATTCCCGCGTTCGGCACGCCGACGCTCTTCCAGTACTGGAGGTTCGCGGTGCTCTCGCCGCGATTGCGCTTCTGGATGATCTCCGTGAAGCGCTGGATCACCTGGTCGCGTGGAGTCGTGCGCTCCCATTCGATGGCCTTCGCGACGCCGGTCGTGAACGTGCGCACGGTATCCGGGTTCTGGGCGAGGAAATCGCTCCGGAACACGTATTGGCCGCCCGCAAAGGCCCCGAACAGTCCATAGTCGCTGAAGAGCGAGCGCAGGCCGCCAGCCGCGATGGCGTGGTCCTGGAGGGGCCCGCTCAGCGAGCCGACGTCCACCTGGCCGCGGCGAACAGCCTCCTCCGTGTCATTCGGCGGGAGGACCACGAGCTGCACCTGCTTGATATCGTCCGGCGTCAGCCCGTTCTTCTCGAGCCAGGTGTCGATGACCGCTTCCGAATGGGCCCCGAGCGTATTGACCGCGATTTTCTTGCCGATGAGATCGCGCGCATTGTGGATCGAGCTCTCGTTCTTGACGTAGAAGCCCGAGAAGGTCTTCTCATCCTCGCCGTAGTAATTCACCACGGCTTTTACGGGCGCCCCCGCCTCGACGAGTTTGACGACGGCGCCGGCGAACGCTCCGCCGAAATCCGTCTGGCCTGTCGCGGCCGACTGGATGTCCTGCGGGCCGCTCGTGGTGTTCCCGACCCATTTGAGCTTGACGTCGCCGAGGAATCCGAGATCCTCGGCCAGCTCGGGCAGGGTGACATTGTTCGCGGAGCCTTGGTACCGGAGTTCGGTGACTTGATGCCCGCCGCCCGAGGCTGCGGCCGGGCCTGAGCAGGCCGAGACGGCGAGGGCGATGACGACGGCGGTGGCCGCGCCCGCGATGGACGTGATGCTTTTCATGGGGCTTTCCTAGGGGTTCTGCGGCGCACGAAGGCAGCCGTGTGGAGCGCGCGTCGAAGTGGCCGATGGGCAGTCCGCGCGCAGCGTGAAAGAGGTAGTTCGAGGTAGGGGGTGTGGGTTCGAGAAGGGCGGGCCGAGGCCGCCGCGCCCGGACGTGAGGCGCCTCCGACCGGGGCGGCGGGCTCGGCGCGCTACAGGGCGGTGAAGGCTACTTCGCCCAGTAGACGTGGTTGGTCAGGGGACGGAAGCTCTCCGGATCCGAGACGCTCACTGCCTCGCCGATCAGGATCACGTGGTCCCCTGCGTCCACCCGCTGCCAGAGGCGACACTCGATGCGCGGGACGTCGTCGGCCACGATCGGCGAGCCCAGCGCGCCGGGCTCCCAGGCCAGTCCCGCAAACTTGTCCGTTCCCCTCGCTACGAAGCGCTGCACGAGACCGCGGTCCGACTCGGACAGGATGTGCACGGCGAAGTTGTCGGTCGAGTTCCAGACATCGAAGGACGAGGACCGCTTGTCCACGGCCCACGAAACGAGCGCGGGCTCGAGGCTCACGGAGGTGAACGAGTTGCTCACGAGTCCCGCGACAGTGCCCGCGTGGTCCGTGGTGATGACCGAGATGCCGGTGGCCCAGTGCCCCATGGCGCGGCGGAGCTCCGCCCCGTCGACGGTGTTCTGCACAGTTGTCACGGTCATCGGCTGTCCCTCGGCATTCCCCACCGGACGCCCTTGACGGGCGCCGTACTTGCCGCGGATGGCCACCGCGGCCGGATCCTCATCTGGGGCACCCCGCTACGGGAGAGGGTTGCCGCCCGGCCAGCCAGAGCTTTCCGCCGGGACTCTTGATCCTGGACTCGACCTTAGGCGCCGCCCCGACGGCTGGTCGAGGGCGCCCGTAACACCGCAACGCGGCGTCGCGGACGCCCGTTGATGACCGTGCGTGACGCCGTGTTGCGGCGCTCAGTCCCCGATCTCGACGTCGACGCGCGTGGAGACGTCGTCCGCGCCGGTGTCGTCCTTGATGGCCTGGCGGGCCCGTTCGGCGGACTCATCCGCCGAACGCCGGGCGTCGTCGTGGCCCGACTCGGACGGATCGTCGTCCTTGCGCGCGTTCTGCGCGGACAGCGTGAGGCCGAGCTCCTGCTCGATCCGCTGGATGAGGGCCTTCGTCTGGGCCGAGAGATCGCGCCGAGTGCCGCCGAGGATCACGAATTGGAGCGCGACGGCCGTCGTCCTGCAGCCCGAGCACGCGACGTTGAGGGCGAGGGAGCGGTTATTGGCCTGGACGGCCGCAGCCTTGGGGCCCGTGATGATCTGGACTGACACCGCGGTCGACGAACACCCCGCGCAGCTCGACCAGGCGGTCGCGACGTTGTCTCCGATGGCTGCGGCGCGGCCTGCGAGCGTGACGGTCTGGAGGGTCGTCGCGGTCCCCGAGCACCCGTCGCATCCGCTCGTGGCGACGGCGGTCGCCACCGCCTTGCCTCCTTCGGGGCGGAGGACGGCCTCGGACCGTGCTGCGTCCGTGACGAGGGGGCGGGCGGAGGTGGGGATCGCCGAGGATGCTGCGTCGAGCGACGAGGAGGCCCTCGAATCGTCGGACGGTCCGCGGCCTTCGGCGGAGGCCGACGCGGGAATGGCCGCCGCAAGCGTCGCGGCGGCGAGGGCTGCCAGGAGAACGGCCGAGATCTTGTGCTGGGGGCGACGAGCCATGCCGCCACATCCTTCCGGGGCTAGCGATGGATGAGGACCCGGTCCGCGTGGGCCTTCGCGGCATGCGGTCCGGGAAGGCCGAGGTCGTCGGCCGAGTTTCCCCCGATGGCGGCCTCGAGCCGTCGCGAGGGCGCGAGGCCCATTTCGTCGCGGAGCCTGCGGCGGAAGTCCTCGAGGGTTCGATGGGCTCCCGCCGCGTTCCCGGCGCGGAGCTGGCCCCGGATCACGAGCGCGTGGGCGGACTCCCGGAGCGGTTCGATGGCGGCCGCGTGCATGGCGGCGGCAATCGCGGCGTGCGGATCGTTCTGGGCGAGGCACTGCTGGGCGATCGACTCGAGGGCGGCAATGCGCAGCTCGCGCAGCCGCTCCTGCTCGAAGATGACCCAGTCGTCGTACCAGCCCGGGAGGAGCTCGGCCGAGTAGAGGCGCTCGGCGTGCCGCGCGTCGACCGCGTTGCCCGCGCGGGCCTCCTCCGCGGTTCGGCGGACGCTGTCGAGGTCGACGACGACGCCGGCTGAGAGGGAGACGGGCTCTGAGGCGTCGCCCAGGAGGCCGGGGAGCTGATGGCGGACTTTGAACACGGTGGCCCGGAGACTTCCCGAGGCCTGCTGATCCGTGCTCTCGGGCCAGAGGAGACCCGCGAGGAACGAGCGGGGCTTGGGGCCCAAGAGGGCGAGTGCCGTGATGAGGCGCTGCTGGCGGGCTCCGACAGGGACGGTGGTCCCGTTGCGGAGGAGTTGCCAGCATCCCAAGAGGCGTAATTCCCATTCCATGGGCGGTGACCCTCCATCGAGAAGCGAGAGCCCGCGGGAAATTCGTCTTGTGAGCGATTCTCCCCGCAGATGCACGCCAGCTGAACGTCTACAAGCATGACGATGGGGAGATAATCCAGTCAATGGATTTTCTCAACTTGACCAGATCTTTGGGCTTACCGCGAGTGCACTCCCGAGATTGTGACTGCGGCTGTAACACGGGGCAGTCACCGCAGGGCGGCGTCACACGGGCTAGTTCTCGTTCGAGCCCGCGTCTGCAGTTCGACCCGCGAGCCACGAGCGCACAATGTCGAGTGCCGCGGCGGGGTCGGAGGTGAGCGTCAGCTCGGACGGTTCCCATGCGCCGTCGGACGTGAGGACCCGAATTCGCGGACCGTCCTCCGGCTCGGGTCCGTTCCATACGCGAAGCACGAGGGTGCCGAGCTCCTCGAGACCCGCCTCATGCGGCTCGGAATCTGCGTCGGGCGCCGAATGCTGTGCCATCTTCTCCTCTGTCGTGGCGCGGTGGGGCCAAAGCTGGCGGGTGCACGGAAGTACCCCCACTTATGAGAGGCAGTCTAGGCGGGGAAGTGACGCGTGGTGCGGGATTGAGTCCGTGAGCCGTCCGTATGGCAAGCTTCCGGGTCCGTTCACCCGGCGGAAACCTCGACGTTGACAGGTGGTCAGGACAAAGGTTTGGGATGGAATGTCGGCGTCATTCCCGGGGGAGCGAGGCGCCACATGCCGCCAGAGACGTCCCAGGCAGAGAACCTGCCCGCGTACCAGGAGACCTCCATGAAGCTCAGATTCGCCCTCGGGGCTGCCGCCGCTGTGACCGCGACCGCCCTCGCGCTCACGGGTTGCGCCCAGAGCAGCACGACCGCCGCCAACGCCGGAGACACCGGCGCCAAGACCGTCAAGGTCTTCATCAGCGGCGACACCAACATCCAGAACCTCTGGGAGAAGGACCTCGGCCCGGCCTTCGAGAAGGCCAACCCCGGCTACAAGGTCCAGGTCACGATCGACCTCCACGGCGAGCACGACGCTCAGACGCTCGCGAAGCTCTCGAGCTCGATCGAGCAGAAGAAGGCGCCCGATTTCGACCTCGTCGACGGCGGATTCGTCGCGAAGGCGTCCGCCGCCAACCTCCTCGCAGCGGTCGACGCGACGAAGATCTCCGCCCTCGGAAGCGTCCCGGCGGACGTCGTGAAGGCCGGCGGAACGGGCGGCATCCCGTACCGCGGCTCGTCCGTGCTGCTCGCCTACGACACGAAGGCCGTGGCCACGCCGCCGAAGACGCTCGACGAGCTCCTCGCCTGGATCAAGGCGAACCCGGGCAAGTTCACGTACAACTCGCCCAAGTCGGGCGGCTCGGGCGGCGCGTTCGTCGCGACCGTCCTCGACAAGTACGTTCCCGCGGACGCGCGCCAGAAGATGACTGTCGGCTACGAGAAGGACCTCGAGTCCACGTGGGACCAGGGCTTCGCCGAGCTCAAGGGCCTCACCCCGTACGTGTACCAGAAGGGCGTCTACCCGAACGGCAACCAGCAGACGCTCACGCTCCTCGCGAGCGGGCAGATCTCGATGGCCCCGGTCTGGTCCGATCAGTTCACGACCGGCGTCGCGAACGGCTCGATCCCGTCGACCGTCAAGGCCGTCCAGATCTCCAACCCCTCGTTCACGGGCGGCGCCGCGTACCTCGGCATCCCGGCGAACACGCCGAACATGGACGCCGCGGTCAAGCTCGCCAACTTCGTGCTCGAGCCCGCGCAGCAGGCGATGATCGTCAAGGACATCTCGGGCTACCCGGCCATCTCGCTCGACAAGCTCCCGGCCGAGCTCAAGGAGAAGTTCGCGAACGCGGACACGAACAACCTCCGCAAGGGGTACTTCGACCAGATGTCCAAGGACATCAACAACCTGTGGGACCAGAAGGTCCCGGGCCAGTGACGACCGGCCTCCACACCGGGAGCGGGGCGCCTGCGCGCCCCGCTCCCGCGGCCTCGGGGCCGGTGCAGCCTGACGCGCCGGGCCGCCGTCGTCCTGCGGGAGGCTCGGCGCGCGCGGGACAGGCCCGGGGGTTCGTCATGGCGCTCCCGCCGATCCTGATCATCGCGCTCTTCATCGGCGTCCCGATCGTGCTCGCGTTCGGCTTCAGTCTCGGCTTCACAGGCGGCCTCAACCACACGATCGCCCTCATCGGCCAGAACGTGCACGAGGCCCAGGGCCTCCCGACGTTCGGTGCCTACGGCGACATGTTCGCGGACCGGCGCTTCCTCGGTGACCTCATCGTGACTGTCGTCGTGACGCTCGTGAGCACCGCCGTCGTCGTCCTCCTCGCCGTGGCGATCGGCCTGTATCTCAAGTTCGCGGACGGGGTCATCGCGAAGGCGCTGTCCGCGCTCGCGGTCGTGCCGCTCTTCATCCCCGTCGTCATCGCCTCGTGGGCGATCCTCGGCTTCTACTCCGCGGACGGCTTCCTCCGAAGCGTCGCCGCGCAGTTCGGCGTCGACTTCCCCGTGTGGTCGTTCACGATGGTCACCGTGATCATCGGCTCGGTGTGGACGTCGCTCCCGTTCGCGACGCTCCTCGTGACCTCGGGCCTCCAAGCGGTTCCGCGGGCCATGATCGACGCGGCGCGCGACGCCGGAGCCTCCTTCGCGAGGGTCGTCGCCTCCGTGGTCATCCCCATGGCGGGGGTCCCGATTGTCATCGCGACGACGTTCACGGCCATCGGCATCCTCGGCTCGTTCACCGTGCCGTACTTCACGGGGCCGAACTCGCCGAACATGCTCGGCGTCGACATGTCGAACTACTTCTCGGCGTTCAACCAGCCCCAGCAGGCCGTGGTCATGGCGTTCGTCGTGTTCGCGATCGCGTCCGGGATCGCGGCGGTGTACGTGTGGGCGAACTTCCGCTCGGCCAAGGAAAACGCCGGAAAGCAGGCCGTCCGATGACCGCCGTATCGCGAAAAGTCCTCGCCCGCGCGCTCGCGGCGGTCTTCGCCGTCGCGCTCGCGGTGTTCATCATCGGGCCGCTTGCATGGCTTGCCGTGCGCGCGTTCGCGGACAGCTGGACGTACCCGAACCTCCTCCCGGACGGCTGGACCCTCCACTGGTGGGAGGTCGTGTTCCGCGACCGGAGCCTCGGGATCGCGGTGCAGAACTCGCTGTTCTTCGCGCCGCTCACGGTGCTCGTCTCGGCGCTCGTGTGCCTCCCCGCAGCGTACGCGTTCGCGCGGTTCGAGTTCCCCGGCCGACGGTTCTTCCTCATCGGGCTCTTCGCGGCGAACGCCTTCCCGAAGATGGGCCTGTTCGTCTCCCTCGCGGCGCTCTTCTACGCGTTCAACCTCATGAACTCGATCCTCGGCATCCTCATCGTGCATGTGCTCGGGACGGTCGTGTTCATGACGTGGATCCCGGCCGCGGCGTTCGCGGCCGTGCCGCGGAGCCTCGAGGAGGCCGCCCGGGACGCGGGGGCGTCGAAGCTGCGGGTCTTCTTCAGCGTGACGCTGCCCATGGCCCTCCCGGGCATCCTCGTGGCCGCGATCATGAGCTTCCTCGCGTCCTTCGACGAGGCGCAGGGCACGTATCTCGTGGGCGCGCCGGACTACATGACGATGCCGACCCAGATGTACAGCCTCGTGCTCAACTATCCGACCCAGGTGGCCGCGGTGTTCTCGATCCTGCTCGCCATCCCCTCCGTCGCGCTGCTCCTCGCCGCGCACAAGCACATCGTCGGCGGCCAGCTCGCCGAAGGCTTCCAGATCAAGTAGAGGCGCCATGACCAGCAATCCCACCCTCTCCCGCGCGGCGTCGCACGCCGCCGACAGCGCTACCGCCCCGGCGTCCGACGGCGCCGCCTCCGACGGCGCGCCCCGCACCGGCGGCGCGCCCCGCACCGGCGGCCTCGACATCAAGGGCCTGACCAAGGTCCTCGGCGGGCGGACCATCATCGACAGCCTCGACATGGCCGTCCGTCCGGGCGAGCTCGTCTCGCTGCTTGGCCCGTCCGGCTGCGGCAAGACGACGACGCTCCGCATGATCGCGGGCTTCCTTACCCCGGACTCGGGCTCGATCATGGTGGGCGGCCGCGAGGTCGTGCACCTCGGCCCCGAGCAGCGGCCCAGCGCGATGGTGTTCCAGAACTATGCGCTCTGGCCGCACATGACGGTCGCGAAGAACGTCGCGTTCCCGCTGAGGCTGCGCAATCGCCCAAGACTGTCCAAGGCCGTGATCGCCGAACGCGTCGACGCCGCCCTCGCCCTCGTGAACCTCCTGCACCACAAGGATTCGCGACCCGCCCGCATCTCCGGCGGCGAGCAGCAGCGCACGGCGCTCGCCCGCGCGCTCGTGCAGGAGCCCCAGTTGCTGCTCCTCGACGAGCCCCTGTCCAACCTCGACGCGAAGCTGCGCGTCAAGGTCCGCGAGGACATCCGCGAGATCCAGCAGCGCCTCGGCATCACGACCCTCATCGTCACGCACGATCAGGAGGAGGCCATGTCGATGTCGGACCGCATCGCCGTCATGAACCAGGGCCGGATCGAGCAGTTCAGCACCCCCGCCGAGCTGTACAGCGCCCCCGCGACCGAGTTCGTCGCGACGTTCGTCGGGAGCCTCAACCGCGTCGAAGGGCGCATCGAGGAGGGGCGGATCGTAGCCGGCGGCGGGGTGCTCGGGATCCGGCCGGAGGACGTGGCGTTCGTTGAGGACGGCGACTCTGGCAGCTCCGCGGACGCCGGGCTCCCCGCGACCGTCGAGCGCGTGGTCCCGCGTGGCCATTTCGCCGAGCTCACGGTGCGCCGCGAGGACGCCGTGCTGCGCAGCTTCGCGACCGGTGCGCCGCCCGCGGTCGGGGCCCGGGGCCGGGCGCACATCGCGAAATGGCTCGAGTTCGAGGACGGCAAGCTCGTCCGGAAGGGAAGCGCGTGAACACGGCCCCCGCGGAGATCGCCGGCACCGCGTCCGATCAGGGCGCCAGGACGGCTCGCCCTCTGGCCACGGCGCACCGTCAGCTCACGGCGCACCGTGGAGACGTCGAGCGCTTCCGCGAGAACACGCTCGACGCCGTGCAGGCCGCCATCGAGGCGGGCGCCGACTTCGTCGAGATCGACGTCCACGTCACGCGGGACGGTCACGTCGTGCTCCTCCACGACCGCACGCTCGAGCGCCTGTGGGGACTCAACCGGCTCGTCTCGGAGATCGAGTGGGCCGAGGTCGCGGCCCTCGGCGGCGGAACCGAGCGCATCCCGCTCCTCTCGGACGCCCTCGCGCTCGTGGCCGAAACGCCATCGACCCTGCTCATCGACGTCGAGGATCCGGAGTGCGCGGAACCCGCAGCCGCCGTCGTCCGCGCTTTCGGGCCTGCGGCCCGCGTCGCGTGGTGCGGCGATCTCGACGCGATGCGCACGGTGCGTGCGCTCGACGGCGACGCGAGCGTGTGGCTCCCGTGGAACCGCCGTGACCTCCCGCCTGCCGGGCTCCTCGCGGAGCTGCGCCCCGACGTCGTCAACTCCGAGTACCCCGTGCTGAGCCGCGAGCTCATCGACGCGGCGCACGCCGAGGGCCTCCGCGTCGCGTGCTGGACGGTCGACGACGAGGACGCCATGCGCTGGGTCCTCGCCCTCGGCGCGGACGCCGTGACGACGAACCGCCTGAGCGCCCTGCGCAGGGTCGTGGCCGAGGGCCCGGACGCGTGGTCGGCCGCACCTCGGCCGGCGCGGATCGCGAGCGACGAGCTCGCAGCGGCCATCGTCGTCGCCCACGAGCTCGCCCATTGGGCGGTCGAGTACACGCGCGGCGCGGAGATCGGAATCGTTGGCGCGAAGGCGCACGCGGCCGATCACGTCACGGCCGTGGACCTCGCCGTCGAGCGTCGCGTCCGCGAGGTCATCGCCGAGCGCTTCCCCGGTCATCTTGTGGTGGGGGAGGAGCTGGGCGGCGCCGCGCGGCCGGGCGTCCCGACGTGGTACGTCGATCCTGTGGACGGCACGGCGAACCTCGCGAACGGCGTGCCGTGGACGGCGTTCTCCCTCGCCCTTGCTGTGGACCGCGAGCCGTTCGTCGCCGTCGTCGGCGATGTGTGGCGCGGGCAGGTGTTCGCGGCGGTCGCGGGCCTCGGGGCGGAGGTCGACGGGCGGCGCCTTGACCTCCGGGCCGGGGCCGGCGATGTGCCCGACGGCATCACGGGCACCGTCGTCGGCACGGAGCTCCTGGCGTACGAGCCGTGGCCCGGCCTCGACGCGTTCGTCGAGGGGCTGCGCGGGCTCTTCTGCACGATGCGGATCATGGGGTCGAGCACGCTCACCCTCGCGGGGGTCGCAGCCGGACGCGGCGCGGGCAGCGTGATCGAGCGCTTCAGCCCGATCGATCACCTCGCGGCCGTCCTCATCGTGCGCGAGGCGGGCGGCGTCCTGCTCGACGACGCGGGGAACGCGACGCTGTGGCCCGACGGCGGGATCCTCGCGGCGCGGCCCGAGGCCGCGGCCGAGCTGTACGAGGTGTGGTCGGCGGCGCGAGGCGCTGCGCAGGGCGATGCGCGGGACGCACTGGGTGTGGGCTGAGCCCCCGCGCGACGGGAGTCTGTCCTCGGAGGTTCAGACGTGGAGCCGGCGCACGCGCTTCGAGCTTGTGCGCCGGCTCCCGCTCCGCTTCCCGACGCACCATCCGCAGGGTATGGCGTTCTCGGGCGGGAGGATCTTCCTTTCGACCGTGGAGCTCTTCGAGCGCCCGGTGCCGGTGCCGGAGTCAGGCCCGGATATGGCCTTCCCGGCCGACCCAGCCCTGCGCACGGAGGGCCGCGGCCGCGGGCACGTCCTCGTCATCGACCCAGACGGCACCCTCGTCGCGGACGTTCCCGTGGGCGACGGCGACGCCTATCACCCGGGCGGGATCGACGTCGCCGGGGGAGTCCTGTGGGTCCCGGTGGCCGAGTACCGGGCCGAGAGCCGCAGCATCGTCTACACGCTCGACCTGGGCACCCTCGAGCCGACGGCGCGTTTCACCGTCGCCGACCATGTCTCATGGCTTGCCGCGGATTCCACCGCAGGCGAGCTCTACGGTGCGAGCTGGGGCTCGAGGCGCTTCTATCGCTGGCGCCTCGACGGCCTGGCGGTCAAGGACGGCGGCCGCGAACCCGAGGCATGGGGCAACCCGAGCGCGTTCGTCGACTTCCAGGATGCGCAGTACGACGGCGCGGGGCGGCTCATCGCCGCGGGCGTCGCCGAGCTGCCCGACGCCCGGGGCGACGTCTTCGAGCTCGGGGGCATCGCCGTCGTCGACCTCGTGGAGCGCCGACTCGCGGCAGAGGTGCCGGTGCCGGCGTTCAGCGCGGCGGGCCACACGATCACGCGCAACCCGTTCGTGCTCACGCGCAGCGGCGGTGAGACGCTCCTGCACGTGGCCCCCGACGACGGCGACGAGCCCGCGGGCACCGAGCAGCTCACGTATCGGGTACGACACGATTCCCGGCCTGACCCGCGGCCGGGACGCCTGACGGCGCTCGCGTAGCATCGCGCTTCGGACCTATGGGTGTTCGCAACCTCAGTGGAGATCCGAGGGCGGGAATCAGGGCAGACCGCGGGTACTGACGGACGTCCTGAAGGACCACGGAGATCGCGGATCCTGCGGCCTCTCCGTACTTTCCCTTGGCGCTACAGTGCAAGAGTGCGCGTCTCTTCACGCGCCTGACATGAGCTCACAAGGGGGAGTAATGCGAAAGGTCAGTAGAACGTTCCTTGCGGCAGGGGTCGCCGCGGCCTTGGTTCTTTCCAGCGCGGCCGCGGCGAACGCAATCAACCGGGTCGACTGCTCGAGCTACGAATACCTGTGGCTCCAATCAGGACAGACCACCTGCTGGGCCAACGCGGGCTACGTAGACGTGTACCTTGCTGATGTCCAGGGGCTCTCCGCGGGGAACAATGCCGGGTACATCAAGTTCAGCTCGGGAGGCTGGCAGACGTTCTACCACTGGAGGACTGCTGCCTTTCCGCGTCAGGCAGTCGGCCTGGTCGCTATCTACTGACCGGCCGTCGAGATCCTCTGTTGAACGTGCGAACGTTGGGTTTCTCCTGGCTCGCTGGGATCGTGGTGCTCTGTCTGGCGTTCGGGTGTGCATCCTGCGCTCCGGCACGCGATGAGTCCGTAGCCGCGGCGGAACCCTCACTGGGTACAGTTTTCACGGTGTCGCGACCGGAACAGGTCACCCGTCCGATCGACCGGTATCTCCCGTCGGCGGACCAATACGAGCAGCTCTATGCGGTGTTCACCGCGGCGGCGAATTCGTGCTTCGCCAGAAATGGAGCGAAAGGGACCATCACGGTCGCTGAGCCTGAAAAATTGCGGGCCGGTCTCCGCGGCGAGATCGCGGACCGCGTTGTGCGCTCGGAGCTTTGGGGGTTCTTCGATGTCCAGCGTGCGCCCGCCCTTGGATACAAGGGGCCTCCCGACGTGCCCGGAGGTATGTTCTTCCAACCTCCGCAGGGCGGCACTCCAGATACCACTGAATCGTGCTTCAAGGAGGGGGAATCTGCCCTCGGGGGTCATTTTTGGGGGGCGTTTGCTGGAAAGGGGCTCCTTCCGGACCGCGGTCCCAAGGTGCCCGCGCAGGATTCGCGGTATGTGACGGCCGTAGCCGCGTGGCGGGCCTGCATGAAGGACCGCGGCTTCGGCTATGACGATCCGCGTGCCGCTATCGGAGATCCACGGTGGCGAGGAGTTGGGGTGGCTGATTCGACCGAGATCGCGGCGGCGGTAGCGGACGTCCAGTGCAAGATCTCAACAAATCTCGTCGGGATCGGGGCTGCCCTTCAGACGGCGTACGACCAGGAGTACATCGCCAAGCATCGCGCGGCCCTGGACGCGTTCGCGGCGGATTGGGACGGCTATCTTCGCCGTGCGAAATGACTATTCCCGAGGGGCAGGAGATGGTCCTTCCACGTGAGGAAGGGTTCCGCTCGTTGAGCCGCACGGTGCGAAGGCAGCGGGCGCTGCTCGCAGTGGCCGTGGCCGCCGCGGTGCTGGCCGTGGGTGGGCTCGTGGCGTCATGGTCCGTCAAGTCTCCCGCCCAGTTGGCGTCGGAGCTGTCCCCGCCGCCACCGAGGGTCCTCACGGCGGAGGTCCGCAGCATGCCGCTCGCGCAGACCGTCGCCGTCCGGGCCATCGTCGAGGCGCCCGCCACGTTCAAGGTCCGATCGCTGACAGCGGGGTCGTCGGGGCGGCGGGTGGTGACCGGCAGGCCCCTGTCGAAGGGGGCGGGCGTTGAATCTGGGCAGGTCGTGCTGGAGATCTCGGGACGGCCACTCTTCGCCATGACCGGGGAGGTGCCCGCGTACCGCGATCTCGGACGCGGGATCGAGGGGCAGGATGTCCGGCAATTGCAGAAGGCCTTGGCAGCCACTGGCGATCTGTCCTCCGATTTGGTCACCGGGGTCTTCGACTGGAGGACGCAGAATGCCGTCGCACGGCTCTACGCGAGGGCCGGGTACACGACATCGGGCAGCGGAAACGCGACCATCGTTCCGCTGTCCGAGCTGTCCTTTGTCCCCATCCTGCCGGCCACTATCGCGAGCGTGCCCGCCGCGAGCGGCGCGCCGCTGGAAACGGACACGGACCCCCTCATCGAGCTGAATACCGGGGCGCTCATGGTCCAGGCGATGGTCCCTTCCGGCGAACAGGGTGGGATCAAGGCCGGTCAGAGGGTGCTCATCACCGACGACATCGCCGGCCGGCAGATGGACGGCGTCGTGAAGGAGGTCGGCGCGTTCACCTCCGGCGCCGGCCAGAACGCCCGGCCCGATCAGGGCGGGACCACGGGAGCCCAAGGCAACCTGGGAGGCGGGGGCACGGGAGCGGGCCTGAACCCCGGACAAGGGACAGGCGCCCGGACCGGATACCCGGTGCTCGTGGCCCCGGAGAAGCCGCTGGACCTCAGTTGGCTCGGGCTGAGCGTGAGAGCCCAGATCGTTGGGGCCGCCACTGACGGGCCGGTGCTCACGGTCCCCTCCTCCGCCGTCGTGAGCGAGGCATCCGGGGACACGTCCGTCGTCGTTCTTGCCGGCGACGGGACCCGCACCACGGTGAAGGTGCGCACCGGGATGATCAGCGAGGGACTCGTCGAGGTGACCCCGCACGAAGGCGGGACGCTCCACGCTGGGGACAGGGTCGTCACCGGATGATTCCCGGAAGGACATCGCAGTCGTCGGAGAAGGACCGTCTGGTGCCGGTCATCCAGACGCAGGGCCTTGCCAAGGTGCACGCCGGCCCGCCGCGGGTCCGGGCCCTCGGGCCCGTCGACCTGACGGTCTGGGCGGGCGAGTATCTGGCGGTGCTCGGCCCATCGGGGTCGGGGAAGTCCACGCTGCTTAGCCTCCTGGGCCTGCTCGACGTGCCCAGCGGAGGCGACTACCTGCTCGGCGGCGTGGACACGGGTGGGCTGGCCGAGCGTGAACGAACCGCCCTGCGCGGACGCCGGATCGGCTTCGTGTTCCAAGACTTCCAGCTCCTGAAGCACTACACGGCGTCCGAGAACGCGGCCCTCGGTCTGCTCTACACCCGCGCGCGGGCCAGCCAGCGCCTCTCCGCCGCGCAGGCCGCCCTGGATCGGGTGGGGCTCGGAGCGAAGGCCGACGCGCTGGCGTCGACCCTCTCCGGGGGCGAACAGCAGCGTGTGGCGATCGCCCGCGCCCTCGTCGGAGAACCCAGCATCCTGCTCTGCGACGAGCCGACGGGGAACCTCGACTCCGCCACCGCCTCTGCGGTCCTGGACCAGATTGACGAGTTGCACGCGCAGGGAGTCACGGTCATCGTGATCACCCACGACCAGGCGACAGCGGCGCGGGCCGAGCGGCGCGTCATCCTGCGCGACGGGCGGCTGTTCCCCGAAGCCAGCCCATGACAAGGAGGGCCACCCAGTGAGGTGGAAGAAGCCCTTGGTGCGCCCGCCCGTGGTGAGAACCCGGCTGGCCTGGCGCGACCTGCTGCCAGAGTCCCTGAACAGCCTCACAGTCCGGCCGGGACGCACTGTGATGACCATGTTGGGCACCCTTCTCGGTGTCGGGGCGTTCGTCGTCGTGCTTGGCCTCACCGGCATGGCCGCCGCGCAGATCACCGGTACCTTCTCGGTGCTCCGGGCCACCGAAGTCACCGTCGACGATGTCGGCCCAGCGAGCCTCGACGGCACCCTGGCCTCGTTCCCTGCCGACGCGGACCAGGTCGTCGGCAGCCTGCGTGGGGTCACCGCCGCAGGGGTGTCGTGGCCTCTACCTGGAGGGCCGGCCGATGTTACTACGACGCTCGACCCCCGCGTCATGCCACGGCAGCTCGGCGTCTACGCCGCCTCCCCCGGATACCTCGAGGCGCTCGGAGCCCACACCTCCTCCGGAACACTGTTCAATCGTTTCGACCAGGCCCGCGAGACTCGTGTCGCCGTCCTCGGCAAGGACGCTGCCGCGCAGCTCGGTGTGACCTCTGCCGCCCTGAGACCGACCGTGTTCCTTCACGGAGCCTCCTACACCGTGGTAGGGATTATCGACGACGTGAAACGACAGGCCGGAGCGCTGTCAGCAGTCTTCATCCCCGACACCACTGCGCGCGCAGCCCATGGTCAGCCCTCGTCCACCGGTGCCGCGGCCATGCTCGTGGCCACCGAGCTCGGGGCTGCCGATCAAGTGGCCCGCCAGCTGCCTGTGGCCTTGCGGCCGGACCGACCCGAGCTGCTCCGCGTCAACCCACCGCGCACCGACCGCGCAGTAGAGGAAAGCGTGTTCGCCGCGCTGAACCCCGTGTTCTTCTCGCTTTCCGCGCTCACGCTTCTGATCGGCGGGGTTGGCATCGCCAATACGACGCTCGTCGCAGTCGTCGAGCGCACTGGCGAGATCGGTCTGCGCCGCGCATTGGGCGCACGACCCCGCGACGTCTATGTGCAGTTCCTCGCCGAGGCAATCCTCGTCGGCACGCTCGGGGGACTTGTTGGAACGGCGCTGGCCGTGGCCGCCATTCTCTGTGTGGCCCTTCTTTTGCAATGGACCGCGATCCTCGACCCAGCCGTCACCCTCACTGCGCCCCTCATCGGGACCGTCACCGGTGCGCTCGCTGGTCTCTACCCCGCCATCCGCGCTGCCCGAGTCCCTCCTCTGGAAGCCCTGCACCGCTAGAAGCCAATGCGTTTCCGGCACGCAATCGCGGCTCCAAGGTCCATCCGGACCGTGGAGCCGCGAGAGCGGTGACGAGGCGCCCGAGTGCTGCCTAGCGGCTGAACACTCCCGAGTAGATGTCGGAGTTCCCGAACCGCGAACCTGCGCCGCAGGCCGCGGGCGGGAACGGCCGAGGCGGCGTCGTGTCGGTGCTCGCCGCCGTGGAGCTGTCCTCGCCCCAATCGGTGCCGCTCGACGCGTTGGCGGCCGAGCCCGACGGCGTCCGGAGGGCCGTGCGGTAGGCGTCCACGGCGTTGCAGTTGTCGCCGTTGCGCACGTCGTTCCACACGGGGTAGACCGCGGTGTTGCTCGCGACGGCCGAGTTGTAGTCGCCGATGAACTCGCTCACGAGGCTGTTCGAGGACGCCGCGCGGGCGTCTCCGCTGACTCCGCGGTGCAGCATCGACACCGGGCCGCTGAGATCGCCATTGAGGGCGACGACGACGCCCTCCATGGGCCGGGGCGCGCTCAGGTCGGTGTAGACGGCGTGGAACGCGTCATACACCGCGTAGGCGGTCCGGCCGTCCGGGCTGATGGCCACGGCGGTGAAATCGGGCCGGTCGCCGCGGGCCTGCACAGACACCGGCGTCGACCAGCTTGCGCCGCCGTCGGCAGACGTCTGCAGGAGCGCCTCCTCGTGCCCGAGGCCGTTCCGCGCGTCGCTCCAGCCCAGCAGGATCCGGTCGCTCGCTCCCTGTCCGGACGGCGCGCCGTTCGCGATGTCCACGCTCGGGAAGCTGTTGGTCCGCGCGCCTGCGAAGCCGTCGAACGTGAACCTGTTCGCAAACGCGTCGAGCACGCCGACGTCGGCCACGTCAGCGACCGGCCGCGGCGTGCTGAACTGGCGGCCGCCGTTATCCGAGACGGCCATCATCTGCACGCTCTGGGTCCCGACCGTGCCTTCGAAGAACAGGAAGACGTTGCCCTTGGAGTCGGTGCGGATCGTCGAGCCCTGCCGACCGCCGTTGTGGGCGCTGTCGTGGGCCGGGCTAACCTGCGCGGGCTGCGACCACGTGTCGCCGCCGTCATCCGAGAAGGCCGCCAAGATGGGCTCCGGCTCGGACGGGGTGTGCGTGTTGTTGGCCGCGCGGAACGCGGTCCAAGAAACGTAGACCCGCCCGAAGAAGGGGCTCGAGGCGGCGTTGTCGGTCCACATGCTGCTCTTGTCGTCGAACAGCACGGGGTTGAGGCGCCCGCTCGCGATAGACGGCGCGCTCCACGCGGCGTTGTGGCCCGCGACGGCGCCCTTGACGTCGTCAGTGTGGGAAACGGCCACGGCGAAATTGGGCGTCACGAGGGTGCTCGTCCCCGGGAAGTTGCCCGTCAGGTTCGAGTAGTAGTACCGGCTTCCGTTGCTCCACGAGAAGTGTCCCTGGGCGTCCGGCCGGGGTCCGACGGACACGATGGGGTCGCCGCCGGACACGAGCCCGGCCTCGGCGAAGTTGGGCAGGGTCCCGATCGGGCCTCCCGCCTTGCCGGTGCCGCTGCGAGCCGAGAATCCCGCGTAGGTGGGCTGCTTCCAGGACGCGCCGTTGTCCGTCGAGAAATAGACCCCGCTCAGGCCGACTCCGGGGGTGAACGGACAGGACCCGGCCCCGCTGGCGCGCTGGACACACGGAGCGAGGTCGATCTCGTCATTGACGCCCGCGATCAGGGTTCCCGAGATGGGGTCGCGCGCGATCGACGGCTCGTTCTGCTTGTTCTGGGGGAACGGGACGGCTGGGCTCCCGGACGTGACGATGGCGTCACCGGTAGTGGGAGAGCTGATGGGGGCCGAGCTGACGGCGGGTGCCGCGGCGAGCGCGATGGCCGACGCCGCGGCCAGCGCGACAACGCTTCTCGAACGCAGGGACAGGCGTCCTGATCGCGGGGTGCGCGGCCCGGTCAGGGCTAGCACGACCGCGAGGGAACGCCCGAGGGACGGACGGATTGACATCTGGGGATGCTCCTCATGGGGACCACGGGGCCGCCGCTCGCACACGGACGACGGCGGAGGGTGCCGCCCGTGCGGAGCACAGGCAGGCTGTGTGCGGCCCGATGCCGGCGTCCTCAGCAGCACCGACAACACGCCGCTTCGGCGGCGCGAAACCGCCGAACCAAAGTGCTCCTCCGCCCCTCGGCGGGGCGGAGGACGGAACACGCACAAGGGTAGGGCCGGTGCTGGCCGGCCGACAACGACTCACGGGCCCGAATCCGCGCGCCCTGCGACGGGGAATCTGTCACGAACCGCGCCACGCCCTGGGAACCGGTAAGTTAAGGACGTTGACATAGCATCACGCATGCATGCTGCGGCGAACGCTGACGCACACCGTCGTCGCGGTCTGCTGACCTCCAGGGAGGCGCCACCCATGGCCACGATCATCTATACCCACACGGACGAGGCGCCCATGCTGGCGACCCACTCGTTCCTTCCGATCATCCAGGCCTTCGCCTCGACGGCGGGCGTTGACGTGCAGACCCGCGACATCTCCCTCTCGGGCCGCATCATCGCCACGTTCGGCGATTACCTCGCGGAGGAGCAGCGCACGGCGGACGCCCTCGCCGAGCTCGGCGAGCTCGCGAAGCGCCCCGAGGCCAACATCATCAAGCTCCCGAACATTTCGGCGTCGATCCCGCAGCTCAAGGCCGCGATCGCCGAGCTCCAGTCGCAGGGCTACGCGGTTCCGGACTACCCGGACAACCCCGCCTCCGACGAGGAGACAGACATCCGCTCGCGCTACGACAAGATCAAGGGTTCCGCCGTCAACCCGGTGCTCCGCGAGGGCAACTCGGACCGCCGCGCGCCGCTCTCGGTCAAGAACTACGCGCGCAAGAACCCGCACTCGATGGGCACATGGTCCCCCGCCTCGAAGACCAACGTCGCGACCATGGCCGCCGGTGATTTTCGGCACAACGAGAAGTCGGTCGTGATCCCGAAGGACGACACGCTCACGATCCAGCTCGTCCTCGAGGACGGCACCGTCAAGGACCTCAAGAAGGGCCTCAAGGTCCTCGCGGGCGAGGTCATCGATGGCACGTTCCTGAGCGCCGCCGCCCTCGACGCGTTCCTCGCCGAGCAGGTCGAGCGGGCCAAGGAGGAGGGCGTCCTCTTCTCGGCCCACCTCAAGGCGACCATGATGAAGGTCTCGGACCCGATCATCTTCGGCCACGTGGTCAGGGCCTACTTCTCCGAGCTCTTCTCCACGTACGGCAAGCAGCTCGCTGCCGCCGGCCTGAGCCCGAACAACGGCCTCGCTTCGATCCTCAACGGCCTCGACGAGCTCCCCGAGGACGTCCGCGAGGGCGTCACGGCGCTCGTCGCGAAGGGCCTCGCCGAGGGCCCCGAGATCGCCATGGTGAACTCGGACAAGGGCATCACGAACCTGCACGTCCCCTCGGACGTCATCGTCGACGCGTCGATGCCGGCCATGATCCGCCTCGGCGGCCACATGTGGGGCCCGGACGGCCAGGAACACGACACCCTCGCGGTCCTCCCGGACTCCTCCTACGCGGGCGTCTACCAGGCCGTCATCGAGGACTGCCGCGCGCACGGCGCCTACGACCCCACGACGATGGGCACCGTCCCGAACGTGGGCCTCATGGCGCAGGCTGCGGAGGAATACGGCAGCCACGACAAGACGTTCGAGATCCCTGCCGCCGGCCGCGTCCAGATCGTCGACGGCGCGGACAACGTGCTCATCGAGCACGAGGTCGCGCAGGGCGACATCTGGCGCGCATGCCAGGCCAAGGACGTGCCGATTCGCGACTGGGTCAAGCTCGCCGTCACGCGTGCCCGCGCGTCCAAGACGCCGGCCGTGTTCTGGCTCGACGAGACGCGCGCTCACGACCGCAACCTCATCGCGAAGGTGCGCGAGTACCTCAACGACCACGACACCGAGGGCCTCCAGATCGAGATCCTCTCCCCGGAAGAAGCCACGAAGTTCACGGTGGAGCGCATCCGCCGCGGCGAGGACACGATCTCCGTCACGGGAAACGTGCTCCGCGACTACCTCACTGACCTGTTCCCGATCCTCGAGCTCGGCACGAGCGCCAAGATGCTCTCGGTCGTCCCGCTCATCGCGGGTGGCGGCCTCTTCGAGACGGGTGCGGGCGGCTCTGCCCCGAAGCACGTCCAGCAGCTCCTCGAAGAGGACTACCTCCGCTGGGACAGCCTCGGCGAGTTCTTCGCGCTCGTTCCCTCGCTCGAGCTCTACGCCGAGCAGGCGAACCTGCCGGCGGCCAAGGTCCTCGCCGACACGCTCGACCGCGCGACCGGCACGTTCCTCCTCGAGAACAAGTCCCCGGGCCGCAAGCTCGGGACGATCGACAACCGGGGCAGCCATTACTACCTTGCGCAGTACTGGGCCAAGGAGCTCGCCGAGCAGACGGACGACGCCGGCCTGGCCGCCGCGTTCGCGCCCGTCGCCGAGGCGCTCGCTGCCCAGGAGGAGGCCATCGTGGGCGAGCTCCTCGGGGTCCAGGGCCACGCCGTCGAAATCGGCGGCTACTACCGCCCTGACGAGGCGGAGACCTACGCCGTCATGCGTCCCTCGGCGACCCTCAACGGCATCGTCGACGGCCTGCGCGGCTAGTCAGCCGGCCGCCTCTTGGCGAGGCACCGGCTCCATCGCGGCGCCCCGCGCTCTCCCGAGTGCGGGGCTTCGCCGTTTCTGCGGATCGACCGGCGGACGGCCAGGCTTGGCGCGGCCCCCAGCGCCGCGCCAAGCCAGGTCCGCCCGCAGATGGTCGGGCTTGGCATCCCTCCTCCCTGATGATCTCCTAACGGGTCCGGCTGATCACTACATGGGATCTGGCCAGTTGCCGATGCTGTACATGTCGCTCGGTCCTTTGTCTGAGACTCATTCTGTTGGTCTGCTGCCCTCCCCGGTGCCCGGCACGCGGGGTGTGCCGGGCACCGGGGGCCCGGTCCCGGGGAGGCCAGGCCCCCATCCCAGTCAGCTCTGCCCAGATCGACTGGTCTAGGTGGCCTCCCCGGGCGGGGTCTCAGGGCATCATTGCGGCAGGGAACGTCCTGACGCCGCGGACACCGGCCGAGCGGCCGTCCGCTGGACGGCGGCCGGTGGACCGCCTGCCAGCTGACAGCCCGCCCAGCGCCAGCCCGAGCCCGATCCCGAGGAATGCCGAGAGGGCCACGAGCGCCTCGATGGTCAGCCCGTTCAGTGGACCCTCGCCGACGAAGGAGCTCGGCGCGAGGCACTGCTGCGGCCCGGCGGCGGCGGATCCCGTGCCGGGGGTGCCGTTGCCGCTTCCAGCGGGCGGGCCGCCGTTGTTCGGCACGGCACCCGCCGGGGACCCCCCGTTGGCCGTGGCTGCGCCGCCGGCTGGGGCCTCGGACGTGCCGCCGGACGCGCCGCCGCTGGTCGGTGCGACGAGCGAGCCGACGAGCGGGGCGGTCGAGCCGGATGTGCTTCGGGCACTTGTCCCGCCTGCGGGAGGTTCGTTCGCAGCCGTGCCCGAAGGCGAGACCGCCACGAGCTCCGGAGCCGGTCCTCCGGCGGCTTCATTCGGACCCGTCGCCGAGCCTGGGGCCGCTGAGTTCATGAGGACCGACAGCAGGTCCCCGGTGCCCAGGTCGGGGCTCGGGAGCCCCAGCGAGAGGGCGCTCGCGGCCGGCACGGGGGCGTTGAGGCCGAGAAGGACGTCGAGCGGGTTCGGGTTCCCCGCCGATTCGGCGCCGGGGCCGGCGAGCGCACCCGTGAGGAGGGACGGCGCTTCCGCAAGGGAACCTAGCCCATCGGTGAGCCCGATGAGGTCAGGGAGTCCGACGGCGGGGGCGGTGCCGGTGAGCCCGGTGAGGTCGGGGAGTCCGACGGCGGGGGCGGTGCCGGTGAGCCCGGTGAGGTCAGGCAACGAGATCGTTGCCGAGCCCGAGTCGCCGTTGGTCGTCGTCGCCTCGACGGACGTGAACGGTGTCGTCGCGATTGGCAGCGAGACGAGTCCGCTCACAGCGCCGCCGGCGCCTGAAGAAGCCTGCGCCGCGACGACCGGGGACGGCGTTGAGGACGTGCCAACGGGCCCTGCAACAGCCGGTGCCGTGTCAACGGGCACGCTCCCAACCGGCGCGCTGACATGGGGAACCGTCGGCACCGACACGGTCGGCACCGACACGACGGGCACTGAAACCGCCGGCACTGAAACCGCCGGCACCCCGGGAGTGCCCTGCGCGGTGGATCTGGAGGCAACGCTCACAGGAGCGGTGAGAACGAGGCTTGGGCCAGTCGACGGCGGTCCCGCCGAAGACTGAGCCATCACCGGGATGGAGACAGTCGCGACCGGGTTGGCCGCTGCTGTCGCGCTGTCGGCCATTGCGGCCGCTTCGCCGAGGCCTAGGAGGCCGCCGGCGGCAAGGACGCCGAGAAGTGCTCGGCGCGCAAGGGTGTTCATGGCATTCTCCTGACTAGACAGGGCGCTCGCGAGCGCCGGGACGCATGCGTCCGCCACAGAGGGCAGACTCGTCCCCTGTCAGTCGGGAGTTGATCCGGGATCGAAGGCCGGGGAAGGCGGCATGAGACCGCAGGGCCCACGCATTCGGCCGCTCACGAGCCATGCAGGGGCCAGCAGGAATCCAGCCGCGAGGGTCGCGGCGCCCGGGCCATCGGCGGAGGCGCTCGCGGAACCAGAGCCCGAGCGGGCGGGTTCCGGGGAGAACAAGGGTTCGTCGGGCAGGGCGGCCCGCGGGTCTCCCGCGGCGAGGGCGGCGCCCGACGGCGTCGCGGAGAGGGTGAAGGCCAGCCAGTCGCGGGCTTCCCCCGGAGCGCCGGGCGTGACTGCCTTGCCGTCGTCGCCGACGGGGGGCGCGAGCTGAACCTGCTCAGATGCCACGAGTACGGGGGCAGCCGGCAGCGACACGTCGCCGGATGGCGCCTGCCCGGCCGGAGTGACCAGCGCATCCACGATCGGTAGCGGTGCGGCCACGACCTGGCTGAGCGTATCGCCGGCCGAGGCCACGGTGTGCCCCACCGCGGAGGCGAGGCTTTGGGCGACTGGCGCAGCTGGCGCGAGCGGTCCCGTCAGCACGGGTGCTGCAGCGCTCGGGGCCGATTCCACGCTGGCGGCGAGCGCCGTCGTCGTCCTCTGCACTGTTGCGGCGCCGGCTGCCTGGAGGCCGGGCACCGCCGGAAGCGCCCCCGACGCCGCCTGGACGACGGGAGCCACGGCGGATGTCACGGAGGCCGGTGCAGGTGGCGGGATCGCGGGTCCATTGGACGCGTCGGCCGCTGTGCCCGAGAGGAGCAGCCATCCGAGGCCGAGGCCAGCGGCGGCGACAGCATGGGCCAAGAAGGCGAGGGCGCGAGATCGCGCTGGTGGCGTCAACCGCATGTCCCCTCCTCCCCAGCTTCAGGGCTCGGTTGCCACACAACGCGGCCATCGTAGGACTCGGGGTCCGACCGCACCAGAGTCGGATCAGCGAAAAATAGCGTGAAGGATATGGATTATCGCGACGCGCGCTCGTCGTTGGGGTACCGCACGCCAAGCTGCCGCCGCACACCATCGAAGAGCCGCATCGTGCTGAGCGTGTGCGACCACGGCATCGTCGGACTCTCTACGAGGCCCTGCTGGACGCATCGGGTCGCCTCGCGCAGCTCGTAGACGTAGCCGCGCCCTACGACGTCGAACTTCTCGGTCCGGGGCGGATCCCATCCGCGCCGCACGACGAGCTCCCTCGGGTTGTTGATGCTCCCGACCGTCGTGAGGACTCCCTCGGAGCCGGCCACGGTCGCGGCGCGCGGACCGTGGGCGAGGAGCGAGGACGTGAGCGTGGCCAGCTGGCCGCCGCTGTAGCCGAGGGCAAGGACGTTCTGCTGGTCGACGCCGTCGGCGTTGAGGCTGCCGAGCGCCGTGAGCGAATCGGGGAAGCCGAGCGTCCCGACCGCCCAGAGGAGCGGATACACCGTGAGGTCGAGGAGCGCTCCGCCGCCGGAATCGACGGCCCAGATACGGTTCGAGGGGTCCTTCGGGGCGGGGAATCCGAGGTCGGCGGAGACCCACTGGACCTCGCCGATCTCCCCGGATTCGGCGATCTCGAACGCGCGCTGCATCGAGGGCAGGAACCGCGACCACACGGCCTCCATGAGGAACACGCCGCGTGCTTTCGCGAGGTCCACGAGCTCGTGGGCCTCATGCGCGTTGACCGTGAACGCCTTCTCGACGAGGACGTGCTTCCCGGCCTCGATCGCGGCCTTCGCTACCTCGTAGTGCTGGGCGTGCGGCGTCGCGACGTACACGATGTCGACGTCGGGATCCCGGGCCAGCGTCACGTAGCCGGGCACCCCGCCGTCGTCCGCATAGTGGCGCCGGAAGCCGAATTCGCGCGCGAAGTCCGCGGCCCGCTCGATGCTGCGCGAGCTCACTCCTTGAAGCGCCACGTCCTGGAGCATCGCGAGGTCCCGCACGACTGTCCGGGCGATCCCGCCTGTCGCGGCGACACCCCAGCGCACCGTGGTGCCGGTTGCCGCGAGCGGGTCAGGGTTGTCCTGGAGCAAGAGCCACGGGTGCTGAATGTGACGCGTCATACGCCCCATCCTTTCACGCACGCCTTTCACGGACGCCGAGATCCGGGTCGGTGTTTTCGCCGGGCTCCCGGTCCCGCCCGGTTGTGATTTCCCAATCGGTCCGGAACGCGGCGTGTTCCGTGCAAAACGGTGCGGGCGCCGGAAGAAACGGGCTGGAGCGCCGACGGGCCACAGTCCACCGACGACGACGGCGGCCGCCCCGAGTGGGACGGCCGCCGTATTGCGCGGATTGCCGGCGCGACTAGGACGTGAGCTTGCTCAGGGTCGGGTCGTTCGCGTAGGCCTCCTTGGCGTTGGCCTTCGTGACGATGACCGGCGGGAGGAGGAACGCGGGGACAACCTTGGTGCCGTTGTTGTACGAGTGGTCGTCGTTGATGTCAGGCTTCTGGCCGGCCTGGAGCTTCTTGACCATGTCGATCGCCTTGGCCACGAGGTTGCGCGTGTCCTTGTTGATCGTCGAGTACTGCTCGCCCGCCATGATCGACTTGACCGACTCGACCTCGGAGTCCTGGCCTGTCACGACCGGAACCGGCTTGCCAGCGCTCTTGACAGAGGTGATGATCGCGCGGGCGAGCGTGTCGTTCGGGGAGAGGACGCCGTCGAGCGCCGCGGAGTTGTAGCTCGCCGCGAGGAGCGTGTCCATGCGCTTCTGCGCGTTCTCGGCCTTCCAGCCCTGGGTCACGGCCTGGTCGAACGACTTCTGGCCCGAGACGACCTTGAGCGTGCCGTCGTCGATCTTCGGCTGCAGGACGCTCATGGCGCCGTCGAAGAAGACCTTCGCGTTCGCGTCGTCCGGGGAACCCGCGAAGAGCTCGATGTTGTACGGGCCGCTCGGCTTCTTGGCCTGCATGCCCTGGAGGAGCGCCTGGCCCTGGAGGACACCGACCTTGAAGTTGTCGTAGGCGACGTAGTAGTCGACGGCGTCGGTGTTCTTGAGCAGGCGGTCGTACGCGATGATCGTCGCGCCCGCGGCCTTCGCCTGGGCGAGCTGGGTGCCGAGCTGCGAGCCGTCGATCGCGCCGACGATGATGACCTTCGCGCCCTTCGTCACCATGGACGAGATCTGGTTCTGCTGCTCGGTGACGCCGCCGTTCGCGAACTGGACGTTCGCGGTGAAGCCCGCGTTCTTGAGGCCGTCGTTGAACAGGTTCTCCGCGAGCACCCAGTTCTCCGAGGTCTTCTGGGGAAGCGCGACGCCGATCGTGGAGTTCGCGGCAAAGCCTCCCGAGGCTCCGCTTGTGCCCCCGCTGGAAGGGCTTTCCGAGCGACCGCAGGCGGTCAGCGCCAGTGCTGCAATGGCAGCGACTGCTGCTGCCTTTCCTGCCTTGCCAAACATACGCATGGTGTTTCGCTTTCTGTGGTTTCCGGTGGGGAAATCGTGGGGTGGAGGGTGGTGCACAGGGTGGAACCAGGTAGAAGGGACAAAAAGGGTGGGTTAAGGGGTGGGTCGGGTGGGTTAAGGGGTGGGCCGAGGGGCTGCGGGTGGCGCGAAGCGTGAGGTCCTAGGCCTCCTTCGCGACGACCTCGCTCGTCTTGGTCGTCTCGTCCGGCTGTGCCGGGACGCCGCGGCCGCCGTTGCCGCTGATGCCCCGCATGAGGAGGCCGATGATCGACTTCTTGCCCTGCGTCTTGTTGTAGACGTCGAACGCGACGGCCGCGAGGAGCACGGCGCCCTTGATCATCTGCGTGCGGTCGGCACCGATGCTCAGGAGCTGGAGGCCGTTGTTGAGGACGGCCATGACGAGGCCACCGACGATCGATCCGATCACGGTGCCGACGCCGCCCGTGACGGCCGCGCCGCCGATGAACACGGCCGCGATCGCGTCGAGCTCCCAGCCGGTGCCGTCAAACGGGCCCGAGGCCGTCGAGCGTCCGACGAACACCATGCCGGCGAGGGCCGCGAGGATCGCCATGTTCATCATGACGAGGAAGTTGACCTGCTTGGACTTGACGCCGGAGAGCTCGGCCGCGTGGCGGTTGCCGCCGACCGCGTAGACGTGGCGGCCGACGATCGTCTTCGCGGAGACGAAGCCGTACAGGAGGACGAGGACGCCGAGGATGATGCCCGGGATCGGGAAGGACGTGCCGGGGCGGCCCGTCGCGAAGAGGTACGTCGCGTAGAGGATCGCGGCGGCGATGAGCACGAGCTTCGTGACCGTCACCCAGAGCTCGGGGACCTCGGCGCCGAGCGCCTTCGCTGCGCGGCGGCTCCTGAGCTCGAAGTAGACGACGGCGGCCGCGCCGACGAGGCCGATGAGCAGGGTCAGGTTGTTGTAGCCCGTGTCGGGGCCGATCTCGGGCAGGTAGCCGGCGCCGATGTACTGGAAGTCCTTCGGAACGGGGATCGTGTTCGACTGGCCGATGAACTGGTTCAAGCCGCGGAACATGAGCATGCCCGCGAGCGTCACGATGAACGCCGGGATCCCGACGTAGGCGACCCAGAAGCCCTGCCAGACGCCGATGATCGCGCCCATCACGAGGCCAAGGAGGATCCCGACCCACGTGGGGAGGTGCCAGTCGCGCATCGTGATGGCCACGATGATGCCGACCGCCGCGGAGACCGAGCCCACCGAGAGGTCGATGTGGCCCGCGATGATCACGAGGACCATGCCGATCGCGAGGATGAGGATGTACGAGTTGCCGTTGAACAGGTTGATGACGTTGTCCGGCGTGAGGGTCAGCCCGCCGGTGAGGATCTGGAACAGGACGATCAGCGCCACGAGGGCGAAGATCATGCCGAACTGGCGGGCGTTGCCGCCGAAGAGCTTCTTGAGGGCGTCCATGGTCTTTCCTAGGCTCTCTTCCTGCTTCAGGCTGCGTTCTTGCGGGCTTGGGTCATGAACTTCATGAGGTTCTCCTGGGTGGCCTCCTCCTTGTCGAGGACGCCCGTGATGGAGCCTTCGAAGATGGTGTAGATGCGGTCGGAGAGGCCGAGCAGCTCCGGCAGTTCCGAGGAGATGACGATGACGCCCTTGCCCTGGCTGGCGAGCCTCTGGATGATGCCGTAGATCTCGTACTTCGCACCGACGTCGATGCCGCGCGTGGGCTCATCGAGGATGAGGAGTTCGGGATCGGTGAACATCCACTTGGCGAGGACGACCTTCTGCTGGTTGCCGCCCGAGAGTTTTGAGACGCCCTCGTCGACGTTCGGGGCCTTGGTCCGGAGCGACTTCCGGTATTCCTCGGCCACCTGGTACTCGCGGTTCTCGTCGACCACGAGGCCCTTCGTGATCTTCTTGAGCGCGGCGGAGACGGTCGTCGACTTGATGTCGTCGAGCAGGTTGAGGCCGAGCGTCTTGCGGTCCTCGGTCACATAGGCGAGTCCGGCATCGATAGCCTGCGGGACGTTGTGCATCTTGACCTCCTTGCCGTGCATGAAGGTCTGGCCCGAGAGGAACTTGCCGTACGAGTGGCCGAAGATCGAGCGTGCGAGCTCTGTGCGGCCAGCGCCCATGAGGCCCGCGAACCCGACGATCTCGCCTTGGCGCACGAAGAAGTCCGAGCCCTTGCACACGAGGCGGTCGGCGACGGTCGGGTGCTGGACGGTCCAGCCCTTCGCCTCGAAGAGCACCCCGCCGATCTTCGGCGTGTGGTCGGGGAAGCGAGACTCGAGCGTGCGCCCGACCATGCCCTTGATGATGCGGTCCTCGTCGACGCCGTCGGCCTTGACGTCGAGCGTCTCGATCGACTTTCCGTCGCGGATGATCGTGATCGAATCCGCGATCTGCTCGATCTCGTTGAGCTTGTGGGAAATGATGATCGACGTGATCCCGCGGCCCTTGAGCCCCAGGATGAGGTCGAGGAGGTGCTGCGAGTCGGTCTCGTTGAGCGCCGCGGTGGGCTCGTCGAGGATGAGGAGCTTGACCGACTTGTTGAGCGACTTCGCGATCTCGACGAGCTGCTGCTTGCCGACGCCGATCTCCTTGATCGGGGTGTCCGGGTCCTCCGAGAGCCCGACGCGCGCCATGAGGTCGAGCGAACGACGGCGGGCCTCCTTCCAGTCGATCACGCCGCGCTTCGCGGGCTCGTTGCCGAGGAAGATGTTCTCCATGATCGAGAGCTCGGGGATGAGCGCGAGCTCCTGGTGGATGATGACAATGCCCGCGTGCTCGCTCGCGCGGATGTCCTTGAACTCCTGCACTGAGCCCTGGTAGACGATGTCGCCCGTGTAGGTGCCGTGCGGGTAGACGCCCGAGAGCACCTTCATGAGAGTTGACTTCCCAGCGCCGTTCTCGCCGCAGATCGCGTGGATCTCGCCGGCCTTGACGCTGAGGTTCACGTCCGAGAGCGCCTTGACTCCCGGGAATTCCTTGGTGATGGATCGCATCTGCAGGATTACAGGTTGGTCAGCCATACGCCCTTCGCCTCCTGGTCGAACCCCGTTGTCCGGCCATCCGCTCGAGCGAGGCCGTCTGACAAATGAGTAAACAGTCTCGCTCAGGTTGTCGTCAAGGCTTTAACGCAATCGATACAAACGCTTCCTACGCGTGGTGCGAAATGTCCGCATGCTGGAAGACGAGCGCGACGGCCCCGAGCACTTCAGCGCGCGTCCCGAGGGACGACATCGCGACCGTCGTCGTCTGCCCGATGACGGGCACGGCGTGGCGTCGGAGGCCGCGGCGGACGGGGTCGAGCAAGAGGTCGCCGAGCTCCGCGAGGGGCCCGCCCAGGACGATGACCTCGGGGTTGATGAGGTTTGCGACGTTGCCGAGGGCACGTCCGACGGCGAGCCCGGCGTCGTCGATCACGCGCAGCGTCGCCGGGTCGTGCGCGAGGGCCTGACTCACGATGTCGTCGGGGGTGATGGGCTCTTTCCGCCCTCGGCTCAAGAGCTCGACCATCGTCGTCGTCGACGCGACCGTCTCGAGGCATCCCCGATTCCCGCAGCGGCATACCAGGCCGTGCTCGGCGATCGTCGCGTGGCCGATCTCGCCGGTCACACCGACATGCCCGTAGAACGGCTCTCCGTTGAGGATGAGGCCGGCTCCGATGCCCGATCCGATCTTGACGAACATGAGATTTGCCACGGAGCTGTGTGGCCCCCACGTGACCTCGCTCAGGGCGCCGAGATTGGCGTCGTTGTCGACGAAGACGGGGAGCCCGAGGGTCTCCTCGAGATGGCTCAGGAGGTTGAAGCCGACCCATTCGGGCAGGATCGCCCCTTGGGCCACCGAGCCTGTCCTGTGGTCGATCGGCCCAGGGATGCCGGTGCCCACGCCGAGGATGTCCCGCCGGTCGATTCCTGCGTCGTCGAGCAGGCTGTCGAGGACGTCGACGGCGGCGGCGATCCCGACGTCCGCGCGATGGCCGAGGGGGAGGGACACGGTCTCCTCGGCGAGGATGTCATAGCCGAGATTGGCGACGACGACGCGCAGGTGCCGCCGGCCGAAGTCGATCCCGACGGCCACGGCGCTGTTGCTGTTGAGCCGCACGCTCAGGGCCCTTCGGCCCGAGCTTGTGGTCGGCTCAGTCGCGACGATCGAGGCCTCCTGGAGGACCTTGACGATGTTCGAGACGGTCGCGGTCGAGAGCCCCGTGGCACGCGAGAGCTCGGCCTGGGTGGCGGGGCCCGCCATGAGCGCTTCCACGATGCGCTGCTCGTTCAGCCGCCTGAGTGCAGACTGAGAGCCGGGGTTGTCGGAAGCGCTCGCCGTCGAACGCAGGGTGGAGACCATGGCTCACAGCATGGTCCCGAGCACGCTTGCCGTCAAGAAGTGAACACAAAAGTCCAAATTGTGGCGCAAAGACGTGGCTCGTCAGAGGCCAATTAGTCTTGGCCCATGGCACCAGTCATCGACTTCGGGGGCAAGAGCCCCGACATTCATCCGAGCGCCTTCGTTGCCCCGACCGCGAGCATCATCGGGGACGCGCATCTCGCCGAGCGGTCGAGTGCGTTCTACGGCGTATCCGTTCGCGCGGACACCGCAACCATCATCGTGGGCGCGGGCAGCAACCTGCAGGACAACGTCGTGCTGCACGCCGACGCGGGCTTCCCGTGCACGGTGGGTGCGGGCGTCTCGATCGGGCACAACGCCGTCGTGCATGGCTGCACGGTCGAGGACAACGTCCTCGTCGGCATGAGCGCGACCATCATGAACGGGGCCGTCATCGGCGAGGGTTCGCTCGTGGCCGCGGGCGCCGTCGTCCTCGAGGGCACGATCGTCCCGCCCCGCTCCCTCGTCGCGGGCGTGCCCGCCAAGGTGCGCCGCGAGCTCACCGACGACGAGGTGCAGAGCGTGCACCGCAACGCCTCCCACTACGTGGATCTCGCCCGAGCCCACCGCAAGGCGGTCGCCGCCCTCTGACCCCTCCGGTTGCGCCGTCACCTCCCGTGGGTGGCGGATCGTTTGGGGGTCACCTCCCGCGGGTGGGTGAGCGTTTGGGGGTCACCTCCCGTGGGTGGCGGATCGTTTGGGGGTCACCTCCCGTGGGTGGCGGATCGTTTGGGGGTCACCTCCCGTGGGTGGGGGAGAGTTTTGGGGGTCACCTCCCGTGGGTGGCGGATCGTTTGGGGGTCACTTCCCGTGGGTGGCGGAGCGTTTGGGGTCACTTCCCGTGGGTGG
>NZ_JAVFJJ010000017.1 GCF_030908245.1 Sinomonas sp. ASV322 | reverse complement strand
AGTGCCGGCGCCAGTCCCGGACCCACCGGTCCCCGCACCCGTCCCAGTCCTACCAGTGCCGGCGCCAGTCCCGGACCCACCGGTCCCCGCACCCGTCCCGGACCCGCCAGTCCCCGCCCCGGTCCCTTTCCCGCCAGTGCCGGCGCCAGTCCCGGACCCGCCGGTCCCCGCCCCGGTTCCCTTCACCCCAGTCCCCGCACCCGTCCCGGACCCGCCGGTCCCCGCACCCGTCCCGGTCCCACCGGTCCCCGCACCCGTCCCGGACCCGCCAGTGCCGGCGCCAGTCCCGGACCCACCGGTCCCCGCACCCGTCCCGGACCCGCCAGTGCCGGCACCGGTCCCGGACCCGCCGGTCCCCGCCCCGGTTCCCTTCACCCCAGTCCCCGCACCCGTCCCGGACCCGCCGGTCCCCGCACCCGTCCCGGTCCCACTCGTCACCGCGCCAATCCTGGTCGCCCCGTTCTTGCCTTCCATGAGGAGAAGGTAACTCCGTCTCGACTGACATGGCCGGGAAAGGAAACAAACCCGTTATAGCGCTCGCCATCCAGACTCCGTTAGGAGGGCTCGGTTCGACGGACCCGGGTCTTCCCACGCACAGGAATGAGGATCTGATTCGGGGCTTTCGCCCTCCAGCCGCAGGATCAGAACCCCTGCCGCCAGCCAGCTGAGTTGACTGCTGGGCGCCAAACGGGGGATGACCGGAACCTAGGACGCGACACTATTAGTCCCGCGTCTGGGTGCCACTTTCGTCGTAGGCCATCGGCGACTCCATGACATCCAGCACGGCAGGGGCATACCAGTGTTCCCGCCCCCCGCGGCCATGCGTGCCAAAGCTTCGTAGCCACCCCCGCGCTTCGGCGTTCTTGATCAGGTTCCGAGCACCCTGGTTAGTAAGACCCAGCCGCGCCTGCACATGCCGGACTGTAACGAACGGGTTCCCGAGAATGATGTCGACAAGGCGCGGCAGGCTCGACCGCTCCTTGATCGCTTCGTCGTGGTACTCCTTGCGAATCTGGATGAGTTTCCCCGATCGGGCGACTGCGTCATCCGCTTGTGCTCGCACCGCGCGCATAAAAAAGAGGAGCCACCCGTCGATGTCTGCGTGCTCACGCACTGACTGAAGTCGCTCGTAGTATTCGTCGCGATGCGTCTCAAAATAGTTGGACAGATAAAGCAATGGCAGGGGGAGACGCCTGCGCTCCATCAGGAGCAGGTTGATGAGAAGTCGGCCGATTCGACCGTTGCCGTCGAGGAACGGATGGATCGTCTCAAACTGATAGTGCATCAGTGCCGCCTGCACGAGCGCAGGCAGCTCCCGGCCGTCGTCGTTGACAAACCGCTCCCAGTCCGCGAGCAGTTCCGCGAGGTGCTCCGGCAGCGGGGGAACGAACTTCGCATTATCCGGAGTGGCCCCCGCCTGACCCACCCACACCGGAGAGCGACGGAACTCCCCCGGTGATTTCTCGTCCCCGCGCACGCCTTCAAGCAAGGTTGCATGGACCTTCAGGATAAGCCTTTGGGTGATAGGAAGCGTCTTCGCGAGTTCATAGGCCTGTTTCGTAGCCTCGAGGTGCCGGTGAACTTCAGCCGTCTCATCATTCGTCGCCGTCTCGTCGACCTCAGACTGGAAGATCTCAGAGAGAGACGCCTGGGTACCTTCAATCCGTGAGCTCGCGAGCGCCTCACGGCGCAGATACGGTCCGATGAGCAACCCAGGGTCCGTGATGAGCATGCCGAGGCCTTGAAGGTAACCAAGCGCCGCATCAGCATCGGACAACGCAGCCACAACATCAGCCCGCAGCTCCACCTGGCGTGGCATCGGCTTGGGCAAGTAGTAGACGAACCCCCACTTGTTTCCCGGCTCCTTCGCGGGCCCGCCGAAGCGTGACTCAATGAAACGGCTCGCATCCACGCACCCAACATACAACTAATCATCGCCTTGAGTTGGAACTTGAGAGGCAACTCAAACACGAGTTGGAGCCTCGGACCCAACTTCCAACTCAATATCCAATTCAGTTGGAAGTTGCGTGGCAATGTCAACGCGAGTTGGAGCGTTCAGTCAAAATTCCAACTCGACAGCGAGATCAGTTGGATGTTGGGTGTGGAACGCCAACGCCGCTAGGAGGTTAGCCACGCGGTGCATCGCTACGAGCGTGTCAGCCAAGGTCAGCGTGTCCCTTCGTGCCCGCGTACTAGACGGAGCGTGTGCCTTCGTGTACGCGCGCTGGAAGGGGCGGTGAGGCGCGGTGGCGTTGCGCTTGCACGGGGATGTTGCAGCAACCTGTTGACTTGTTGCAGAAACGATGTCAGTCTTGTGAAATCAAGCTCACGTGACCCCGGACACATTGACCGGACACGACCAGCCGCACAAGGAGGTGGGGATGACCACGATCGCCGACATCGCTCGGGCCGCAGGCGTCTCGAAATCGACGGTCTCGCGGTCGTTCTCCCGCCCCGGCTCGGTCAACGACGAGACCCGCGACAGGATCCTCGCCGTCGCCTCCGGCCTCGGCTACACCCCCGCCCCCGTCAGAGCCGCGTCGACCGGCACGATCGCACTGTTCGTCCCGGATATCGCCAACCCGTACTATCCGCCGCTCGTCAAGGCGATCCAGTCGGCGTGCCGCCGGCAGTCGCTCTCGCTCCTCGTGATCGACGGCGAAGACGACCCCGAAGCCGACGCCGACGAGCTCGACCGGATCATCGGGCGCGTCGACGGCGCGATCGTCTTCGCGCCGCGCATGGACGCCGAACGCCTCCGGGCGCTCGACGCCGTCGCCCCCGTCGTGCTCATCAACCACGTCGCCGAAGGCCTTCCGTCCGTCGTGCTCTCCGCCCCCGAGGGAGCGCGCCAGGCGGTTGAGCACCTTGTAGCCCTCGGCCACCGCAGCATCGCGTACCTCGCGAGCCGCGAGGACAACTACTCGAGCAAGGTGCGCCTCGCCTCCGCCGAGGAGGCGGCGGCCGAACTGGGGTGCACGCTCAAGGTGCTCGCGCACGCCGAACCGACGTACGCGGCCGGCGTCCGCGGGGCCGACCTCGTGCTCGCGGAGTCGGTCACTGCTGTGATCGCTCACAACGACCTCATGGCGCTCGGCTGCCTCAACCGGCTCGTGGACCGCGGCGTCACGGTCGGAGAAGGCGTGAGCGTCGTCGGCTTCGACAACATCTGGCTCGCGTCGGCCTCGCGGCCCACGCTCACCACTGTCGACACGCCGTTCGAGCGCGGGGGCGCCGTCGCCCTTCGCCTCCTCACGGAGCGGATCTCGGAACCGGGCCGCCCCGCAACCGCCGTCCACCTCTCAGGGGACCTCATCGTGCGCGGGAGCACGGCCCCGGCCCCGGCCCTCGTGGGCTGACCGCCCCGCACCCGCACCGCACCCGCACCGCCCGCACCAACCGCACAGCACCCAACCCACCGCCCGCACCCTATTCCGCCCACAGACCATTCGCCCAAAGAGGAGCCATGGCCAAATTCACCGGCATCGCCGACCCCGACATCACCACTCCCGCAGAGCAGGAGCGCCGGCTCAGGCGCGCGAAGAAGGCAGCCCTCGCGGCGTTCCTCGGCGGCGCACTCGAGTACTACGACTTCTTCGTCTACGCGACGGCGGCGTCGCTCGTGTTCTCGAAGATCTTCTTCCCGTCGGGCGATCAGACCATCGCCCTCATCTCCTCGTTCCTGACCCTCGGCCTCGCCTACGTGGCCCGGCCGTTCGGGGCGATCTTCTTCGGACATCTCGGCGACCGCATGGGCCGCAAGAACACGCTCGTCCTGACGCTCGTACTCATGGGTGGCGCAACGTTCCTCATCGGGGTTCTTCCCGACTTCCGCACCGCCGGCTACCTCGCCCCGATCCTGCTCGTCGTGCTGCGCCTCCTCCAGGGCCTGTCCGCTGGCGCCGAGACTGCGGGCGCGTCGGCCCTGACGATGGAGGAGTCGCCGGTCGGCCGCCGCGCGTTCTTCCCGGCGTTTGCCATGAGTGGCATCTCGGCCGGCATCGTGCTCGCGTCCCTCGTGTTCATCCCGGTCGCCGCCATGAGCGACGCCGACAGGCTCTCATGGGGCTGGCGCATCCCGTTCTGGTCGTCGCTCGTGGTGCTCATCGTCGCGTACCTCGTGCGCCGCTCGCTCGAGGAGCCTGAGGTCTTCGAGGAGAAGGCCGAGCAGCACGACCTCGTCAAGCTCCCGCTCATCGACATGTTCCGCACGCACACGCCGCAGTTCCTCCAGGTCGCGCTCATGTCCTTCGAGACGGTCACGAACACGTTCATGCAGTCCTTCGGGATCGCGTATGCCGTATCGGTCGGCGTCCCTCCGACGACGATGCTCTGGGTCAGTGCCGTGGGCAACGTGGTAGCCGTCTTCACTCAGCCGGTCGCGGCGTTCCTCGCGGACCGGTTCGGCCGCAAGCCGCTGTTCATCAGCGGCGTTATCGGCTCGGCGATCCTCATCTTCGTGTACTTCTCGTCAATTTCGACGAAGAACATCCCGCTCATCTTCCTCACGAGCACCCTCATCACGGCCGGGACGTACGCGATGTCGAACGCGATCTACCCGGCGTGGTTCTCGGAGCTGTTCAACGTCCGCGTCCGCTACTCGGGCATGGCGCTCGGACTCCAGATCGGCATCCTCTGCGCGGGCTTCACCCCGACGCTCGGCGCAGCGCTCGTCGGGAGCACCCCTGCCAACTGGGGCCCTGCGGCATGGATCGTCGCGGGGTCGACGGTGCTCGCCGTGATCGGGGCACTGTGGGCTCGCGAGACGTTCCGCACGCCGATCCACGAACTCGGCAACAAGGTGCACGGCACGAAGTAAGGATCCGGCCACTCGTCGGCAAGGAGGTGGCCGCGCGTCCAGGACGCGTGGCCACCTCTCGCGTTCCCGTGGCCAGATCTCGCAGACGGTCGCTACGGGATGTCCAAGATCTCGCTCCGGATGAGGAAGCGCTTCCCCTCGGGGGCCTCGAGCGAGAACCCGCTCCCCCGGCCGGCCACGACATCAACAGTCAGATGCGTATGCGACCAGTACGCGAACTGCTCCTTCGACATCCAGAACCCCAGTTCGCCCCGCCCGGGGAGGTCGAAGACGCCGAGGAGCTCGTCGGCGTCGCCCGTCAGGAGCTCCCCCGCCGGATAGCACATGGGTGCGGAGCCGTCGCAACAGCCGCCGGACTGGTGGAACATGAGCGGTCCGTGCCGCTCCCAGAGCGAGTCGAGCAGCGCGAGAGCCGGCTCGGTCAGCGCGACCCGGGAGAAGTCCTCCCCCGGGCGCACCGGCCGGGCGTCGAGCGTTGACCTCGGCGGCGTGGACATCAGTACTTGATCACCACGCGGCCGTCGATCTTCCCGTGATGCATCTCGTCGAAGACCTGGTTGATCTCCTCGAGGTCCCGCGTGTGGAACGTCGGGTGGATCTGGCCACGCGCGTAGAAGTCGAGCGCCTCGACCATGTCCTGCCCCGTCCCCACGATCGAGCCGCGGATCGTGAGGCCCTTGAGCACGATGTCGAAGATCGGCGCCGGGAAGTCCCCGGGCGGGAGGCCGTTGAAGACGATCGTGCCGCCGCGGCGCGCCATCCCGATGGCCTGACCGAACGCTGCCGGGTGGACGGCGGTCACGAGGACGCCGTGCGCCCCGCCTGTCGCCTTCTGAATGGCCGACGCCGGGTCCTCGGCGAACGCGTTCACCGTCACCTCGGCGCCGTGCTTGCGGGCGAGGGCGAGCTTCTCGTCCGCAACGTCCACCGCAGCCACGCGCATGCCCATCGCGACGGCGTACTGCACTGCGATGTGCCCGAGCCCACCGATCCCCGAGATCACGACCCACTCCCCCGGCCGCACCTCGGTCTGCTTGAGCCCCTTGTACACCGTGACCCCGGCGCACAGGACGGGAGCGATCTCGTACGGATCCGCGCCCTCGGGGATGCGCGCGGCGAACTTCGCCTCGACGAGCATGTACTCCCCGAACGAGCCGTCCACGCCGTACCCGCCGTTGGACTGCGCCTCGCACAGCGTCTCCCAGCCCGTGCGGCAGAACTCGCACGTTCCGCACGCGCTCCACAGCCACGCGTTGCCGACGACGTCGCCGACTGCGAGGTCTGTCACGCCCTCGCCGAGAGCGACGAGGGTGCCGACGCCCTCGTGCCCCGGCACGAGCGGAAGCTTGGGCTTGACGGGCCAATCGCCCTGCGCCGCGTGGAGGTCGGTGTGGCACACGCCGCTCGCGATGAGCTTCACGAGCGCCTGCCCAGGGCCGGGCGTGGGGATCTCGAGCTCGTCGACGCCGAGCTCCTGGCCGAAGGCGTGGACGACGGCGGCTTTGAAAGTTGCGCTCAAGGTCATGCTCCTTTGCATGGGGTGGCTGAGTAGTGACGTTGCGGCGCAGATTCCGACCGGGATCGCCTGCTGCGGTGCGGCGTGTCGGCGCGACACGCCGCTGGATATCGAGGTTTGGCGCCCAATGTTGGTCGGAATTTGGAGGCGGCCGGAGCGGTGGCGGCGAGGAACCGCCGGGGGGACGGGCGGACGGTGGGATGGACGACGGCGGCGAGGCACCGCCGTCGTCCGCTCGCCTGGCGCTGGACGCGGCAGGTGAGTTCGGGTGGGAAGGCGGGGTTTAGAAGAACCCCAGCTTGTTCTCGCTGTAGCTGACCAGGAGGTTCTTGGTCTGCTGGTAGTGCTCGAGCATCATGAGGTGCGTCTCGCGGCCGATGCCGGACGACTTGTACCCGCCGAACGCCGCGTGCGCGGGGTACGCGTGGTAGTTGTTCACCCAGACGCGCCCGGCCTGGATCTCGCGGCCCGCGCGGTACGCGACGTTGCCGTTGCGGCTCCAGACGCCGGCGCCGAGGCCGTAGAGGGTGTCGTTGGCGATCTCGAGGGCCTCGTTGTAGTCGGAGAACTTCGCGACCGAGACGACCGGGCCGAAGATCTCCTCCTGGAAGATCCGCATCGAGTTGTTGCCCTCGAAGATGGTCGGCTCGACGTAGAAGCCGCCCGCGAGGTCCCCCGGGAGCTCGGCGCGCTTGCCGCCCGTGAGGACCTTCGCGCCCTCGGCCTTGCCGATCTCGATGTAGGAGAGGATCTTCTCGAGCTGGTCGTTCGAGGCCTGCGCGCCGATCATCGTCTCGGTGTCGAGCGGGTTGCCCTGCTTGATCTTCTTGGTCCGCTCGACGACGTCGCCGAGGAACTTCTCGTAGATGCCCTCCTGGACGAGCGCGCGCGACGGGCACGTGCAGACCTCGCCCTGGTTGAGCGCGAAGAGCGTGAAGCCTTCCTGGGCCTTGTCGTAGAAGGCGTCGTCGGCGTCGGCGACGTCGTTGAAGAAGATGTTCGGGCTCTTGCCCCCGAGTTCGAGCGTGACCGGGATGAGGTTCTGCGACGCGTACTGCATGATGAGCCGGCCCGTGGTCGTCTCGCCGGTGAACGCGATCTTGCGGATGCGCGGGCTCGAGGCCAGCGGCTTGCCCGCCTCGACCCCGAAGCCGTTGACGATGTTGAGCACACCGGCCGGGAGGAGGTCCTGGATCAGCTCGGCGAGGACCAGGATGCTCGCCGGGGTCTGCTCCGCGGGCTTGAGAACGACGGCGTTGCCCGCCGCGAGCGCGGGGGCGAGCTTCCACGTGGCCATGAGGAGCGGGAAGTTCCACGGGATGATCTGGCCGACGACGCCGAGCGGCTCGTGGAAGTGGTACGCCGTGGTGGTCTCGTCGATCTGGGAGAGCGAGCCCTCCTGGGCGCGGATCGCGCCGGCGTAGTAGCGGAAATGGTCGACGGCGAGTGGCAGGTCCGCGGCGAGCGTCTCGCGGACGGGCTTGCCGTTGTCCCACGTCTCGGCGACGGCGAGCAGCTCGAGGTTCTCCTCGATCCGGTCGGCGATGCGGTGCAGAATGAGGGCGCGCTCGGCGACCGAGGTCTTGCCCCAGCCGGGCGCGGCTTTGTGCGCGGCGTCGAGGGCGAGCTCGATGTCCGCGGCCTGCGAGCGCGGGATCTCGCAGAACACCCGCCCCGTGACCGGGGTGACGTTCTCGAAGTACTGGCCCGCGACCGGGGCCACCCACTCGCCGCCGATGAAGTTCTCGTACCGGTCCTTGAAGGTGACCTTGCTGCCCTCGGTGCCCGGTTGCGCGTAGACGGTCATGGCGACTCCTTTGTCTGTGGTTCCCATCGCTGGGGCCGGTGGTGCCGGCGTTGCGACGAGCGTAGGAGTGCGTGGGTTGCGGCGTGGTTGCAGCGGTGTGGTGCAGGTCACAGGATCGGCTCTCGAAGCGTTGACACGGCTGTCCCGCGAAGCGCGCAATGATGCTGAGACCGCGCCGCACCCCGCGAGGTTCCGGCCGTCGCGCACGCCGCGTGGCGACCTCAACGAATCCCATGAATCGGAGGTAAGAACAATGGGTTCGTTAGCATTCCCCTCGCCCGTCCTTCCCGGCAGGGAGGCGGCGCCCGCCGAGGTCGGCGCGAAGTTGGCCGAGCATCCTGGACTGCAGGATTTTCTGGCCAGTAGCACGCTGAACCTGGTCCGGGTGTACCAGATGACGACGCCCATGGGGGACGTGGTCACCACCTATCAGGAAGGGGACTCGATCGAACGGTCCTTCCAGAACCAGATCGACGATCCTTCCGAGGTGGCGCAGCTCCTCCGCGAGCACATCAAGAACGCGCACGGCATCGACGTCTCGGCGATGCCGGCTCCTCAGGCCGAGCAGTGGCTCGAGTACACGGAACCCGGCGGATCCCGGCATCCGGGCCTGGGGTTCTCAGTGCCGATCCAGCCGGGGAAGACCGATCTGCTACGTGCCCTCAGCACCGAGACTGCCGGTCCCAGGAAGGCGGGGTGGGAGGCCCTCAACCGAGACCTTGGGGTCACGCTGCACCGCGCGTACATCATCGCGACCCCGATGGGCGATTTCGCAAGCGTCTACTTCGAGGCGCCCGATCCTGCCGAAGCCAACCGACAGTTCGCCGCTCACGCCTCCGACTTCGCGACCTACTTCAAGACCCAGGCAGGTGAGGCCTTCGGCATCGACTTCAGCGATCCCCTGCCGCCGGTCACAACAGTCTTCGAGGCGGTGAGGACCAAGGAGACGGCCTGAAGGCTACAGGACCGAGGCGGCCTCGCGATCGTGATCGCTGGACCGCCAGCCCTTGCGGTGAAGCCGCTCGACGCCGTCGAGCATGAGGTCGATCCCGAATTCGAACTCGAACTGGTCGTCGCAGCCGGAGCCCACGACGCTGCCCGGGTCGTGGGCGCGGCTCGTCGCCACCGCCACGATCCCGGGGAACGTGGCCATCATGTACTGCGCCTGTTCTGGCGTGAGGTCCGCGGGCGCCGTCGGGCTCGTCTCGTGGAGCTCCTGGGTGAAGCCGAAGATCCGGCTTCCGAGGGCGTGCATGACGTGGTGGACGAGGTCAGCGGACAGGCCGCCCGCAAGGAACATGCGGATCATCGCGTCGGTGTACGCGAGGACGACGGCGGTCGGGGCGGCTTGCGCTTCCATGACCCGTCGGGCCCACTGATGGCGCAACATGACGCCTCGGGCAGACAGGATCCGACGGCGTGCGGCGCCCTTCCAGTCCGCCCCCTCTTGAGGCGGATCGATCTCGCCGAGAACCGAATCGACCATGCCGTCGAGCAATTCGTCCTTGTTGGCCACGTGCTTGTAGAGCGCCATCGGAACGACGCCTAGGGTCTGGGAGAGCTTGCGCATGCTGATGGCCTCGAGGCCTGCTTCATCGGCGAGCGCGACGGCGGCGTGGAGCACCCGCTCGCGGCTGAGCGGCTGCCGCTGCGCGCCGTCGTTCGTCGTCGTCACGACCCACTCCCTTGAACCCTGCAACACGGTGATTGACAAGTGTACGACGTACACCTATCGTCGGTCCATGAGAGGTGTACGCCGTACACCTCCTTGGGACAAGGAACGGGATTGACATGGCCCCCACACGGCGCAGCGCTATTGTCATCGGCGCGCTCTACCTCACCACCCACGTCACGTCGGTCGCGGGGCTCGCGCTCTACGGCCCCGTGCTGACGAGCAGCGCTTACGCCGACTATCTGGCGGGCCCGGGCGCGAGCGCGCGAGCGCTCTCCGGAGGGTTCCTCGAGGTGGTCCTCAGCCTCGCGATCGTCGGCACCGGGGTCGCCTTCTACCCCGTCGTGAAGCGGATCAGCGAGGGCATGGCCCTTGGCTACGCTGCGCTGCGCACGCTTGAGGCGGGCATCATCGCCGTCGGAGTCGCGCCGCTCATGGCGGCTGTGACCGTTGTGCAGTCCGGCGGGGTCCAGAACGCACCATTGATCCAGGCCCTTGCGTCCCTCCATAACTGGACGTTCCTGATTGGCCCGAGCTTCGCGTGCGGCGCCAACACCGTGGTGCTCGCCGCCCTCCTACTTCGCTCCGGTCTCGTGCCGCGACTCATCCCCCTCCTCGGGCTCGTCGGTGGCCCGCTGGTCTTCGCGTCCGGGATGGCCCAGATGTTTGGCGCCGTCCCGCAGGCCTCGGTGGCCGCCGGCCTCGCCGCGATCCCGGTCTTCGCGTGGGAGGTCAGCCTGGCCCTCTACCTGGTGATCCGCGGGTTCCGAACTGCCGCAAGCCCGGCAGCTGCCATTCAGCCTGCCGTTGTCTGAGCACCCACGCCGCCCGCGCTCCTGACCGGTTGTGATTTCCCAATCGGTCAGGAACGCGGCGAGTCGTCCGAAATCGGCGTGTCGGCGTCGAAGAAGCGGACACGGGCGCGAGCCGTGGACGCCGCGCCCGGCCTACGCGGGCGGAATGTTCTGGTTGACGTGGAAGAAGTTGTCCGGATCCCAGCGCCGCTTGAGCTCGACGAGCCGCTTGTACTTCTCCTCGCCGTACGCCTGAAGCACGCGACCGGCGCCCTCCTCGCCCAGGAAGTTCACGTAGACGCCGCTCGCGAGGCGGTGCAGCGCGGTCCAGAGCTCGCGGGCCCAGCCGATGTGGCGATCGTCGGCGTCGGCGTCGCCCCATCGCGTGTTGATGTTGAGGAGGATCTCGGCGTCACGGTTCCCGTAGGCGCTGAAGTCCTCCGGAATCCCGGTCAGGACGCCGCCGAGCGCAGCGAGCTTGATGTCGGAGAGCGGGGACGTGAAGTGGGCCGCGGCATCAACGAGGCTCGCGATCGCGGCGTCGTCGAGGCCCGTGAGGTAGTCCGCCTTCCAATAGTTCTGGGCCCCCGGCTCCCAGTAGCGGTCCTGGGACGACTGCACGGCGACGTACGGCTTGGGGCCGACGGCGTCGACCGCCGGGCGGCCCAGCGACCGCAGTGGCGCGAGCACTGAGGCGGCCTCGTCGGCGGCGCCGAGCCACATCATGTTGACCGACAGCACGGGCTGCCCCCACAGGTGTTCGGGGAAGGGCGGGTCCGGGGGCGCCGTACGGAGGACGGCGATGCTCATGGCGTCGTCGGGGAGGGAGGGGGCGACGGCCGACCACTCCGCGAGCACGTCGCGGGCCTGATCGAGGGGATAGATGACGGGGCCGGCGATGACCTCGGGGCCGACGTCGTGCAGGTCGAATTCGAGCGACGCCGCGACGCCGAAGTTGCCGCCTCCGCCGCGGAGCGCCCACAGCAGCTCGGGTTCGCTCTCGCCGTCGACGGCGATGAACTCCCCGTCAGCCGTGACGAGCCGAACGGACCGCAGGTTGTCCGAGGCCGCGCCGTGGCGCCGTATGAGCCACCCCATCCCGCCGCCGAGGGTGAAGCCCGCGACGCCGGTCGTCGACATGATGCCGCCCGTCGTCGCGAGCCCGAACGCCTGCGCCTCGTCGTCGAAGAGTCCCCACGTGACGCCCGGATGCACTCTCGCGTGCTTCGATGTCGGATCGATCTGCACGCCGCGGAGGTCACGCAGATCGAGGACGAGCCCGTCGTCGCACGTGCCGAGGCCGGCGATGTTGTGGCCCCCCGCGCGCACGGCGAGCGTGAGACCGTGGTCGGAGGCGAAGCGGACCCCGGTGATGATGTCGGCCGTTCCGGCGCAGCGGAGGATGGCGGCAGGACGCCTCTGGATCGAGCCGTTCCACACCTGACGGGCGTCGTCGTAGTCGCCGCTGTCGGGGGTGATGACCTGCCCGCGGGAATGCGATTGAAGAACGCTGAAGTCGACCACGCACCAAAGGTCGCACCGGGGCCCCCACAGCGCAACGGCGCGAGCTTACGAGTATCTGACGCACGCGGGAGGTGGCGTCGCTCGCGGCGGCCCCCGCCTGGCCACAGCCCCCGCGCTCCGGCCCGGTTGTGATTTTTCAATCACTCAGAACGCGGCGCGTCGGGGCGAAGCCAGCGTGTCGGCGTGGAAGAAGCGGGCTGGAGCGCGCAGCGGGCACGCTAAAGGGCTTTGACGGCCCCGAGCACCTTCGTGAGCGACTCCTTCGCGTCGCCGAACAAGAGCGTGGTCTGCGGCTCGTACAGGAGCTCGTTCTCGATGCCCGCGAACCCGGGCCGCATGGAGCGCTTGAGGAACACGACCTGCCGCGCGTCGCCGGCCTCGAGGATCGGCATGCCGTAGATCGGCGAGCCGGGCGTGGACTTCGCGGCGGGATTCACGACGTCGTTCGCGCCCACCACGAGGGCAACGTCGGCCTGCTTGAAGTCCCCGTTGACCTCGCTCATCTCCTTGAGCGACTCGTACGGGACGTTCGCCTCGGCGAGCAGCACGTTCATGTGCCCGGGCATGCGGCCGGCCACGGGATGGATCGCGAACTCGACGTCGACGCCGCGCTCTTCCAGCGCCTGCGCGAGCTCGGCGGCCGTGTGCTGCCCCTGCGCGACGGCGAGCCCGTACCCCGGCACGATGATGACGCGCTGCGCGTACCCGAGCAGGATCGCGACGTCCTCGGCGCTCGACGAGCGCACGGGCCGCTCGCTCACGACCGTCGACCCCGCCGTCGAGCCTCCCCGGAACGCGCCGAACATGATGCCCGCGACACTGCGGCCCATCGCGGCGGCCATGAGCCGGGTGAGGATCGTACCGGAGGCCCCCACGAGCGTGCCGGCGACGACGAGCAGCACGTTGCCGAGCACGAGCCCCGAGGCGGCCACGGCGAGACCCGTGAACGCGTTGAGCAGCGAGATGACGATCGGCACGTCCGCGCCGCCCACCGGGAGCACGAGGAACACTCCGGTAACGAGCCCCACCGCGAGAAGGACGACGGCGAGGCCCACCGAGCCGCCCATGACGACGGCCGCCGCCGTGCCCACCGCCGTGACGAGCACGACGCCCATGAGCACGGGCAGACCGGGGAACACGACGGGGCGAGTCGTCATGAGCTCCTGGAGTTTCGCGAACGTCACGGCGGAGCCCGCGAACGAGACCGCCCCGACGAACAGCGTGAACACGATCGCGAGCCGCAGCCAGCCGTCCTCGGCGTGCGGGAGCTCGAGCAGCGCCACGAGCGCCGCGGCGCCGCCGCCCACGCCGTTGAACATCGCGACGAGCTGGGGCATCTGGGTCATCTTGACGCGCCGCGCGACGGGGGCCGCAATGGCCGATCCGACCACGATCGCCCCGAGGATCCACGGGATGTTCTCGAGCCGGCTCGCGAGGAACACCGTCACGAGGGCAACGAGCGCGCCGAATGCGCCGACGAGATTGCCGCGCCGCGCGTGCTTGGGCGAGCTGAGGCCCTTGAGGGCGAGGATGAAGGAGACCGCTGCAAGGAGGTAGAGCAGCGCGGTCCATGTGGGGTCAAGGATGGTCAACGCGAGGGTCACTTGGCTCCCTCCTTCGACGCGTCCTGCCCTGCGGGCTTCCGTCCCCGGAACATCTCGAGCATCCGGTCCGTCACGACGAACCCGCCGACGAGGTTCGCCGTGGCGAGGACGACGGCGAGCAGCGCCACCGCGAGCACCCACCCGTCTGTGGCTTGCCCGGCAACAGTGATGGCCCCGACGAGGATGATGCCGTGGATCGCGTTCGCCCCCGACATGAGCGGCGTGTGCAGGATGCTCGACACCTTCGAAACCACTTCGAAGCCCACGAACACGGCCAGCACCGTGATCGTGAGCAGTTCGATCCCGCCCATCAGCCGGCTCCTCCCTCGATCTCTTCGTCCAACCGTCCACCCAGCCCGCCCTGGCCAGGCCCTCCGGGGCCCGCCGTCGCCGAGGCGAGCGCCGCGAGGGCCTCCGCCGTCGGCTCGTGCCGCACCTCGCCGTCGTACGTCAGGCACGCCCCGGCAACGACCTCGTCGGAGAAGTCCGGCACCACCTCGCCCTCGGACGTCATGAGGGCGATGAAGTTCGCGACGTTCTTCGCGTAGAGCCGCGAGGCGTCCGCGGCCATGTCGGACGCGGCGTCCTTGAGGCCGACGACGATGACCTCGCCGTCGCCGTCGGCCGTCGGGACGGCGACGTCCTCGCCGGGGACCGAGCCCTCGACGTTCCCTCCCGACTCCGCCGCCATGTCGACGACGACGGACCCCGGCCGCATCGCCGCGACCATGTCCTTCGTGACGAGGAGCGGAGCCCGGCGCCCGGGGACGGCCGCCGTCGTGATGAGGACGTCCGCCTCCGCGACGTGGGGCGCGAGGAGCTGGCGCTGGAGCGCGCCGCGGTCCGCCGTGAGCTCGCGCGCGTAGCCGCCGGAGGCCTCGGCCGTCTCGAGGTCGAGGCGGATGAACGTTCCGCCCATCGACGCGACCTCGTCAGCGGAGGCGGGGCGAATGTCGTTCGCGGAGACGCGCGCGCCGAGCCGCTTGGCCGTGCCAATGGCCTGGAGGCCCGCAACGCCCGCCCCCAGCACGAGCACTCGCGCCGGCGGGACCGTGCCTGCCGCCGTCATGTAGAGCGGGAAGAAGCGCGGGAAGCGGATCGCGGCCTCGAGCACGCAGCGGTACCCGGTCACGAGGGCCTGGGACGTGAGCGCGTCCATCGACTGTGCGCGCGAGATGCGGGGCACGAGCTCGAGCGCGAAGGCCGCGGCGTGCGCCGCGGCGAGCGCGCGGACCGTGGGGAGCTCGGTCGACGGCGAGGCGAGGCCAACGGTGACGGCACCGGGCTTGAGGCGGGCCGCCGTCGTCGGGTCGAGCGGGCGGACGTGGGCGACGACGTCGACCGCGCCGACGTCGAGAACCGGCACGATGCGCGCACCGGCGGCCTCGTAGTCGGCGTCGGCATGGCCCGCGGAGGCGCCCGCGCCGGCCTCAATCCTCACCCCGAGGCCGAGCCCGACGAGCTGCCGCACGGATTCCGGGGTCGCGGCGACGCGCCTCTCCCCTTCGATCCGTTCCCTCGCGATGCCGACGTCCACAAGAGTCTCCCCTCGACACTGAGCCTACGGGTGAAGTGTATTGCGGGTCACAGACATTCGCCCGGGTTGTCCCGCGCGCATCGCTCGCACGCGGGCCCTCGGGCCGCGGCGCTCAGGACGCCGCGCGGGCCACGAGCGCGGCCGCGGGCACGCCCATCCGCTTGATCTCGTGGACCGAGTCGGCGAAGGCCTGCAGATAGGCGGCGTGCCGGGCGGACGGCTGCCGCTCGGAGCCGGGCATTGCACCCGGCACGTCGAGCGCGGACGCCGGCGCGTCGGCATAGTGGAGCGTGAGGCCGTCGCGGAGGAGGCGGATCGCCTCGCTGCGCTGCTGGGACACGGCCGACGACGTGACGCCGAGCGTGTCGGCCACCTCCTTGACGCTGAGCCCCTCGAGGTAGATGGCCGTGATGACGTGGCGGAGCCGTTCGGGGAGGGAGGCGACGGCGGCCCGCACGTAGCGGGTCTGCTCGCCCGCTAGGGCCGCGTCTTCGGGGCTGACCGTCTCCGCGACAAGCGTCTCCGCAACGGCCTCGTCGAGCTGGCCGACCGTCCGGGCGGCGTCCGCGGCCGCCGTCTCGACGTCGCTGCGCGAGACGCCGAGGGCCGCCGCGATCTCGTCATTCGACGGGCGGCGACCGAGAGCCCCCGTGAGCGTCTCGACGACCGCCTGGACGGCCTTGATGCGCTTGCGGGCGCCGCGTCCGGCCCAGTCGATCGAGCGGAGCTCGTCCATGAGCGCTCCCGTGATGCGCCGGCGCGCGAAGGCCCCGAACGGGACGCCGGCCGTGGGATCGAAGGAGTCGGCCGCGAGGACGAGGCCCAGCGACCCCGCCGAGGCCATCTCCTCTCGCGAGAGGTGCGTGGCGCGCGCGCAGAGGTCGGAGACGAGGTAGCCGACCAGCGGCAGATTCTCCACCACGAGACGGTTCCGCTCGTCGATGTTCATGTGCGCCCCCTCCATAGCCTGCGCGAACTGGAGCCCGCAGGATTGGGCAGCTCAAACCGACCATCCCGTTGGACATGTCCATTTGTACATGTCTAAGACGAGGTTGTACATGTCTAATCGCTGCGTGTCGCGGACTTGACAGACGGCGTCACGACTGCGGGCGGGGTTGCGAGCGTGTGGTTGCGGTTTCGGGAGGGGGGCGGGGCGGGCGGGTGGATGGGGGGGCGGGGCGGGCGGGTGGATTGGGGGCGCGGGGCGGGCGGTCGGGTGCGGGAGTCGGTCGGGTCAGGGCCGCGGTCGGGTCAGGGCCGCGGCGGCGAAGCTCCACTTTCTCCGCCGACCTCCCCAGTTCTTGTTCCAACCGCCCCAGTTTCTGTTCCAACCGCCCCAGCTCTACGGCTGACGGCGGGGCTCGCCGACCCCGAAATCCGCGGGATACCGGGGCGAGAACCGCCGAGAGGGAGAGCGATTGGCGCAGGAGTCGGGGAGGTCGGCGCAGGAGTTGGGGAGGTTGGCGCAGAACGCGGGGAGGTTGGCGCAGAAGTTGGGGCGGTCGGCCGTGGAACCGGGCGGTGGAACCGGAGAAGTCGTCCCGGGCGGCCCTAGGCCCCCACCCCGGGGAGCCCTCGGAGAATGTCCTCGGCCTCAGCCTGTGCGGCCTCGAGGTTGGAGCCGGCCACGGCCTCGAAGATCTCCTCCCGCTTGATCGCAAGGTGGCGCGGCGCGTCGATGCCGATCCGGATGCCTTCGTTTCCGCGGCTCTCGAGGAACGTAATGACGATCTCGTCCCCGATCATGATCTTCTCGCCGGGCTTGCGTGTGAGAACGAGCATGGCTTCCCTTCCGTGGAGCGCTGTCAGAGCACCGTCCGTGGTGCCGCGTGGCCATCCACCCAGCCTACGGGGATTCCCAGCCCGTTGACCGTGTACGCCGTGCGGGTCTCGCGAGCGCCGACGACGGCGAGCGCGTCGACCGGGAGTCGCTCCGCAACGGCGTCGACCCAGTCTGCCGTCTCGTCGGGCTTGTGGCGAGCGTCGATGGCGAGCCACACCTGATCGGGGTGGAGCGCGAGAGCCTCGCGGAGCTGGGCCGTGATGGGCTCGAGCGGAGTCAGCGTGCCGACCGCGAGCACGGCCACTCCCGCCTCGACGGCTCGGGCGCGGGCCGCGGTGGCATCACGAGGCCCGGTGAGCGCGGGCCAGTCGGGTGCCGCGCCCGAAGCGACGGCGGGACCGACGGCGGGACCGACGGCGGCACATACCCACTGCGGCGCGCTGCGCGCCATCGAGCTGGCCACGTCGAACACGGCCGGGCTCGGTCCGAGGACGAGCACGAGGTCCCCGGGCTCGCCGAGCAGGGCCGGTACGGGCTCATCGACAACGGAGGTCTCTTCTCGCAAGCGCGCAAGGACGACGTCGAAGCCCTCCGTCTGCGTCGAGACGGCGGCCTGGCCAGCGGCGCGCCCGGGGACGGCGCGCGGGGACTCGGCGGGCCCGGCGACGGCGCGCCGGGACTCGGCGGGCCCGACGTCGGCAGACCAAGGATCAGCGCGCCGGGCCTCGGCGCGCTGAGCGTCGGCAGGCCTGTCATCCGCAGGCCGGCCGTCGGCGGGCTCAGCCGTCTCGCTCTGAAGGACGTCCTCGGCGCGCTCAGCCTCCTCGAGGAGCGCCGCGATCCCGCCGCGGGCTGCGAGGAATGTGTGCGGCCCGGACGACGGCGCGGACGACGGCGGCTCGAGCCGCCCGCCATCGCCGTCCGGCGCGTGCTGCCCGCCGTGGTCGTCCGGCACGAGCACCATCGCCTCGACGTGGCGCCGGCCGAGGAGCCCGCCGAATCCCGGGTCGAGCACCCGCTCGGCGCTCACGATTCGCGCCTTCGGCCCGTACAGCTCGGACGCCGTGCGGGCCACGGCCTCGAGCGATCCGCCGCTAAGCCGGTACTGCTGAGGCAAGGCGCACCACCCCGATCGTCTCGATGTTCACGTTTGTCGACGTGACCTCGGCGTATGAGAGCACCGGCACGCCGCCCGGCGGCAGCGGCACGAGCTTCCGGACGGCAGGCCGGAGCACCGGCGCGCACACGAGGACGGCACTCCTTCCCGCGGACTCGGCCGCGGCGACGGCGGAGCTGAGGGACGTCATGATCGCGTCCAGCTTCGGCTGCTCCATCACAAGCTGCGTCCCGGTGTCCGCGGGGCGGAGGTCCTGGACGAGGCTCTGTTCGAGGACGGGTTCGATCGTGATGACCGTGAGCCTGCCCCCGTCCAGGTGCCGCCCCACGAGCGCCGGGCCGAGCGCGAGCCGGGCGGCCTCGATGAGACCCTCCGGCTCGGTCGAGGCCTTCGCGCGGAGCGTGAGCGCCTCGTAGATGCGCGTGAGGTCGTTGATCGGCACCTGCTCGGCGAGGAGGCCCTGGAGCACGCGGTGAATCTCCGCGAGCGAGAGCAGCCCCGGGGTGAGCTCCTCGACGGCGGCCGGGCTCCCCGCTTTGACGCCCTCGGCCAGCACCCGCACGTCCTCCCGCGAGAGCAGGCGCGACGCATTGGCCGTCACGATCGAGGAGAGATGCGTGACGAGCACGCTCGCGCGGTCGATCACGGTCGCGCCCGTCATTTCGGCGCTGTGCCGCATCTCCGCGGGCACCCACTTCCCGGCGAGCCCGAAAACGGGTTCGACGACGGCCGCGCCCGGGAGCGCGTCGAGGAAGTCGCCGAGGGCGAGGAGCTTGCCCGGCGGTGCCGTGCCGCGGCCCGCTTCGACGCCGGCGATGCGGATCGCGTAGGTCGACGGCGGGAGCTCGACGGAGTCGCGGGTGCGGACGGGCGGGATGACGACGCCGAGGTCCATCGCGATCTTGTGCCGGAGCGACTTCACGCGCGCGAGCAGATCGTCGGCCGAGCCGCCCACGAGGTCGACGAGATCTGGCGCGAGCAGGATTTCAAGGGGGTGAACGCGCATCTCTTCCAGGAGCCGCTGGTTCGGATCGGGCTCCCCCGCGCCCGGGGTGCCGCCCCCCTCAGAGGAGGCGGCGCCGTCGTCCGCCGGCCTGATCCGGCGCGACGCAAAGATCAAGGCGCCCCCCACGCCGAGGAACGGCAGGGGCGGCATGCCCGGGATGAGCGCCATGACGACGGCGGCGATCCCCGCGATGAGGAGCGCCGTGCGGGACTGCGCGAGCTGGGAGGACGCGGCCTGGCCGAGGTCCGCCTCCGCGTTCGAGCGCGTGACGATCATGCCCGTCGAGACGGCCATGAGCAGGGCAGGGATCTGGGAGACGAGGCCGTCGCCCATCGTGAGGAGGGAGTACGTGTTGAGGGCGTCCGTGATCGAGAGCCCGCGCTGGGCCATGCCGACGCCGAGGCCGCCCACGATGTTGACGATGATGATGACGATCCCCGCGATCGCGTCGCCCTTGACGAACTTGGACGCGCCGTCCATCGCGCCGTAGAAGTCGGCCTCCGCGGAGACCTCGGCGCGCCGCCGCCGCGCGACGACGTCGGTGATGAGTCCCGCGTTGAGGTCGGCGTCGATCGCCATCTGCTTGCCGGGCATCGCGTCGAGCGTGAAGCGTGCCCCAACCTCGGCCACACGCTCGGCACCCTTTGTGACCACGACGAACTGGATCACCACGAGGATCACGAACACGACCGCGCCGATGATCATCGATCCGCCCACCGTGACCTTGCCGAACGCGTCGATGACCTGCCCCGCGTAGCCCTGCCCGAGGACGAGCCGGGTCGAGGCCACGTTGAGGCCGAGCCGGAAGAGCGTCGCGACGAGCAGGAGGGACGGGAAGACCGAGAAGTCGAGGGGCTTCTTCACGAACATGCTCGTCAGGAGGATCACGAGCGCGAGCAGGATGTTGCACACAATGAGCACGTCGAGGACCGGTGCCGGCACCGGCACGACGAGCAGGAGCACGATCCCCACGATGCCGACGGGGACGGCGAGGCGGGCGAGGTTCCGGTTCATGCGCGGGCTCCTGGGGGTTGGGTTGGCGCGGGCCGGGAGTTCGGGAGGGACGGGCGGGCCGGCAGTGTGTGCAGCCCCGCGGCCGCGCCGCGCGCCTTGAGCGCCATGACGAACGCGAGCACGCCCGCGACGGCGGTGTAGAACTCAACAGGGATCTCCTGGCCGAGCTCGCACGCAGCGTGCAGCGCCCGTGCGAGCGGGACGTCCTGGACCATCGGCACGCGCTTCGCCTCGGCCTCCTCGCGGATGCGGGCCGCGACCACGCCTGCCCCCTTCGCGACGATGCGCGGCGCCGACTTCCCCGGCTCGTATGCGAGGGCGACGGCGACGTGCGTTGGGTTGACGAGGACGACGTCGGCCCCCGCGATCGCGGCGATCATGCGGTTCCGCGACATCGCGAGCTGGCGCGAGCGGCGCTGCGCGCGAATGAGCGGATCCCCGTCCGAGCTCTTGGACTCGTCCTTGAGCTCACGCTTCGTCATGCGGGTCTTCGCCCGGTTGCGACGGAGGACGACGAACACGTCCGCGCCGGCGAGCACGAGCCCCGCGGCGACGGCGAAGCGGATGAGCGAGGCCGCGCCGTCGTTCGCGGCCGCGAGCACCCCGGCGAGCGGCAACGCGCCCGCCGACAGGAGCACGGGCATAAGCCCCTGCGCGACGCCCCACAGCACGAGGCCGACGACGGCGGTCTTCGCGAGCGCCTTGGCCCCGCCCCAGAGCGCCTGGACGCCGAACATCCGCTTGAACCCCGCGACCGGGTTGAAATGCTCGAACGACGGCGCGAATCGCCGCGCGTGCACGCCGCCCTGGGCCGCGGCGCCCACGAGCACCGTGAGGAAGACGACGGCGGCGAGCGGCCCGACGGTCCCGGCCAGCGAGCCGAATCCGTCCCCGAGCGCCGTCATCGCCGTCCCGGGGTCGGGGCTCGCGACGACCGAGCGCACGCGGAAGAGCTGCGCGGCGCCCGCGTTCGAGGCGGCGGCGATCGTCGACGGGAGCATGAGGGCGCCTGCCCCGACGGCGAGCCACGCCGTGAGGTCCTGCGAGCGCGATAGCTGGCCTTTCGACCGGACCTCGCGTAGGCGCTTCTCGGTGGCTCGCTCGGTGCGCTCCTGTGTGTCCGCCATTTCACCCCACCCCCAGCAGCAGCCGAGCGGACTGTTGCGCGAGCGAGGACACGATGCGCGGGAGCGCGAGGAAGAGGACGCCCGCGAGCATGAGCGTCATGAGGACCTTGAGCGGGAAGCCGAGCTGGAACGCGTTGAGCGCCGGCGCAACCCGGGTGAGGAGGCCGAGGCCGAGATCGGCGAGGAACAGGACGACCATGAGCGGCCCCGCGATCTGGAGTGCGTCGACGACGAGGCCGCTCACCGCCGTCGTCATGGCCTGCACGGGGTGGGCGAGGTCGAGGCCGCCCGCGAGCGGAAGCGACCCGAACGTGCCCGCGAGTCCGCCGATCACGAGCTGGTAGCCGTCGGACGAGATGAGCAGCGCGAGTGCGGCCATGTGGGTCAGGCGCGTGAACTGGGCGCCGTTGACCATGTTGAGCGGATCGTAGCCCTGGGCCAGCTGGAAGCCGCCCGAGAGATCGATGAGGGATCCCGCGGACTGGACGGCCGCGAACACGAGGTACACGAGGAAGCCGAGCGCGAGCCCGGTCACGAGCTCGAGGACGAGGCCGGTCACGAACCCGGCCGCATCCCGCGCGCCGTACCCGGCCCCCGCGCGATTCGCGACGGCGAGTCCGAGGCCCACGCCGAGCATCGCCTTGATGCGGGCCGGGAACGCGTTGTGGGCGAAGGGCGGCGCGACGAAGAGGAAGGCGGTCACGCGGACGGCCGCGAGGATGACGGCCTCGATGAAGGCCTGGTCAATCGGAACATTGAAGACCGGGGTATTCACGGCGAGCTCAGGAGCGAGGGGATGCGGGCGAAGAGGTCGTTCGTGAAGCCGACCATCTCGGAGATCATCCAGTTCCCGCACACGACGAGCGCGATCGCGACCGCGACGGCCTTCGGCACGAAGGAAAGCGTGGCTTCCTGAAGCTGGGTGACGGACTGGACGAGCGAGATCGCGAGGCCGACCACGAGGCTCGTGACGAGGACCGGCGCGGACAGCTTCGCGGCGGCGATGAGTGCCTGGAGGCAGATGTCGAGGACGGCGGACGAGTTCACGCTCAGCCTCCCCGATAGCTCTGGATGAGCGACGTGATGACGAGGTCCCAGCCGTCCACGAGCACGAACAGGAGGATCTTGAACGGGAGCGAGATCATGACGGGCGGGAGCATCATCATGCCCATCGACATGAGCGCCGCGGAGACGACGAGGTCGATGATGAGGAACGGCACGAACACGACGAAGCCGATGATGAACGCGGCGCGGAGCTCCGAGATCATGAACGCGGGGATGAGCGTCTGGAGCGGCGTCGCGTCCGGGGTCGCGGGGTTCGGCAGGCCCGCCGCGCGCTGCATGAGCGCGATGTCCTCCTGCCGCGTGTGCGCGAGCATGAACTTCGAGAGCGGCCCCGTCGCGGCGTTGAACGCGCCCCCGAAGTCGAGGTGCCCGTTGAGGTAGGGCTGGACGGCGCCGTTGTTGATGTCGTTGACGACCGGCCACATGATGAACAGCGAGAGGAAGAGCGCGAGCCCCGCGATCACCTGGTTGGGCGGGACGTTCTGCAGCCCGAGCGCGTTGCGCGTCATCGCGAGCACGACGAAGACCTTCGTAAACGACGTCATCATGAGCAGGAGGGCGGGCGCGACCGAGAACAGCGTGATGCCGATGAGGGTGACGACGGCGGCCGACGGGCCGTTGTCCGGCGCGTTGAGCTGGATGCTCGGGGGCCCGTTCGACGGCGCGGGGGCGGGCGACGGCGTCGCGGGGCCGGCCGGGAGCGTCGGCCCGCCGGGGGCGGCGTGACTGGCGGCCGCCGCGAGCAGCACAAGCACGCAGGCGGCCGCGAGGGCACCAAGGACGACGACGGCGATCCGCGCCGTCGCGTTCGCGGCGCGGGGGCGGGCCCCGGCCAGGCTCACGGCCGGGTCACTTCCGCCGACCGGTCCGCAGGGCATCCGCGGCCTGCCGCCACGTGCCGAGGTCAAGGATGGAGCCAGCCATCGGCTGCTGGACTCGCGGCTGCCGCTCGAGCTCGGTGTCGAGCGCGTCGCCGAAGGCTGCGGCCCCGCCTTCCGCGAGCCGCGCCGCACGCCGCCCCGACGCGGTCGGGAGCGGCAGCACCGCCGTCGCCCGGGTTTCCGGGGCCGTCGCGGCGCCCGCGAAATCGGGCGCGTCACACGGGGAGGGCGCCTCAGCAGTGTGCAGCACGCTGATCCCGTGCTCCGTCACGCCGAGCAGGAAGCGTCGGCCGTCGGCCTCGACGAGAACCACGGAGGCCTTCGACCCCACCGCCTGCCGGGACACGACCGCGAGGGCCTTCGCGCGCGCGGGCGCCGCGCCACGGCGGAGGCGGCGGTGCAGGAGCCACATGAGGCCGAGCACCGCCGCGAGGGAGACGAGGACCCGCAGGCCCAGGAGAAGTGAGTCCATTCAGCGTGGCGCCTCGGCCACGTCCAGGATCCGCGTGATGCGCACGCCATAGTCCTGGTCGACGACGACGACCTCGCCGAGCGCGATCTTCCGCCCGTTGAGCAGCACGTCGACGGGCGCGCCGGCCGAGCGGTCGAGCTCGATGACCTTGCCCGGCTCCATCGAGAGCGCGTCGCGGACGCTCATGCGCGTCCGGCCGATCTCGACCGTGAGTGCCATCTCGACGTCGTGGATCCGGCCCAGGCGGCCGGCGAACGCGTCCGGGGTCGCGGCTGAGTTCACGTGCTCCCGAACGCGCACGGCGAACCAGCCGAACGGCGCGGCGCCGTCCGAGATCTCGAAGACGGCGGCGTCGGGATCCGCGAAGACGCCCGCCGGGTCGCCGTCGGCAAGGTCGGACAGGACGCCGTCTCGCAGCGCCTCGGCGGCGCGCTCGAAGGCGGGCCGCAGCACCGCCGTCGCCCTCGCCCCCGGGCCGCCGCCAGCCCCGGCGACGAAGCCCGCGTCGGCGAGCGCGAGCGCGAAGTCAGCAGTGAGCGCTCCCACGAAGGAGGCCGAAACGAGGGCCGCGTACTCAGGCGCGGCACCCGCTCCGACCGTCCCGGTGACGGCGAGGCCCGGGACCGGGAGGGACGCCGCGAGGCGATCGGCGGCGGAGGCGTGGAGGGCCAGACTGCTCACGGGTGGTTCTCCTCGGTGGGGGTCGGAGTCGAGGCGACGATGCGGGCGGCGACGCGGGAGCCCTTGCGGACGACCATCGCCTGCGCGAGGTTCTTGCCGCCCACCGAGACGTCGAACGGCTCATGCTCGGCGTGCGGGAGGAACAGCAAGTCCCCGACGGCGAGCTTGAGGATCTGGGCCGGGGTCACCGCGGCGGGCGCGAGGCGAACCGCGACATCGACGGGGACCTGGGCGATCTGCCCGCCCACGAGTTCGAAGGCGTTCGCGCTGCTCGCCATGGGGTTGACGGCGCCGAGCTGCGGCAGGAGCGCGTCGGCGGGGATCGCGAGCGTCGCGTCCGAGGCCGAATCGCCGACGCGGACCATGAACGCGACGACGATCATGAGGTCCGTCGTCGCGGCGGCCTGCGCGAACTGGGAGTTGTATTGGATCGCCTCGACGCGAGCATCGCCCTCGAGGAGGCCCCCGAGGGAATACGAGAGGTCTTCGAGGGCCTCGTCCATGAGGCTCTTGATGAGCGCGTGCTCGAGAGGCGTGAACTTGCGGTCGAGGCCCGACTTGTCGCCGTGGCCGCCGAGCATCCTCGCGACCCAGCCGAGCGCCGCCGTCGTCGGGAACTGGATGACCATCTTGCCGGAGCTGGCTGAGATCCGGTCCGCGGCGCACAGGACCATCGCGGTGGTTGAGGGGAGCGAGGCCACGTATTCGTCGTAGGTCTGCATGATGACCGACTCGGTTGAGACCGTGGACTTCACGCGCACCTTCGCCGTGAGCTGCGTGCCCCACTGGCGCGCGAACGTCTCGAAGCCGACCTCGAGGGTGCGGCTGTGCTCGCGCGCGAGGGTCGTGGGGCGCCGAAAATCGTAGGCCTCGACGGTCTTCGGGGCTGGCGCTTCGAGGTCCTGCACGGTCACAGCGGCGACTATCGGCAGGCGGCGGGCGGGCGTAAGGTCGCTGACGCTAGACTCACAAGATACACAAGATACACAAGATACACAGGCATTCACAAGGAGCCCGCACAGTATCGGATCTCCTCAACGAGGGTGTTGCAACATTCCTTCGGCGGGCCGACAAAATCGACCTTCACGCCGCTGCGGTCCGAGACGTTGAGGCATCATTCACTGAGACGTTCTCCGCGGCAGGCTTCACAATCGAGCCCAAGCTAATGCGCCAGGCCGCAGAAGCGACTGGCGGATATCCGTTCCTCATCCAACTCGTCGGCTATTTCCTCTGGAAAGAGGCTGAGAACAGTGGTGGATCAGTCGACCCGGCAACGGCGCACCGGGCGTTCGAAGCCGCCAACCGCCGTCATGTGCGCACGGTCATCGAAGCCGCCCTCGCCGCGGCTTCAGCCAAAGACCTTGAATTCCTGCGCGCGATGGCCGAAGACGTCGGCCCATCGGCAGTCGGCGACATCGGCCACCGCCTCGGAGCCAAATCAAACCTCGTCTCCAATTACCGGACGAGGCTCTTGGATGCCGGCCTCATCGAATCAGCAGGATACGGCAAAGTCGATTTCGCCATTCCCGGCCTGCGGCGATATCTCCGGGCTGATTCACAGAACTGACTGATCGCAGCCCGCTATTTCCCCGCCAGCCGCGCCTTGAGCGCCTCCGGGATGAGCGCCCGTACCGCTTCGGGCTGGTCGGAGAGGACGACGACGTCGACACGCCGGTTCTGCTCGTGGTCCGCCTCGGTCTGGTCCGAGTTCGCGGGGCGGGACGCCCCGAAGCCCGTCGCGCCGATGCGTGCGCCCGGGAGACCGTCGCGTTCGACCATGTATCGCAGCACCTTGGTCGCGCGTTCCGACGAGAGCTCCCACACCGACGGGTAGGCAGTGATGAGGTTGGCGGCGTGGCCTTCGACGGAGACGTCGAGGGGCGTCGGCACGATGGCTGGGGTCACGGCGTCGAGCACTTGATCCGCGCGCCATGTGAGGCTCGATTGGTCCGGCTCGAAGAACGTCTGGGATCCCACGAGCTTGACGGTGAGGCCGCGCTGGTCGATCTGGAACTGGACGTCCTGCGCGAGGCCCGCTGCGGTGAGCCGCGCGTTCATCTGGTTCATGAGTCCCGTCAGCCGGTCGACCTCCTTGAGGGCGAGATCGAGGCTCGCGAAGCCCTCGGCGCCGTCCTTCGCCTTGTCCGGCGGGACCACCGTGCCGGACGCGGTGTCGATCTTGTCCGAGATGGTCGTGCCGAAGCCCGTCGCGAGCGAATTGCGGAGCTTCTCAAACTTGTTCTGGTCGACGGCGGACATCGCGAAGAGCACGACAAAGAGGCAGAACAGGACCGTGATCATGTCCATGTAGGAGACGGCCCATCGCTCGTCGACGTGAAAGGCCTCGGGCTTCCTCTGTGGCTTGCGGCGGCGCCGGCTCACGCTGTCCCCCTCACGCTGTACCTCTCACGCTGTCCCCCCGCACGGCGCCGACCTGACGTCACCCTCACGCCGCGGCCCGCGCATTCTCCTTCGCGTCCGCCTTCCCGTTCCCCTTGAAATGGTGGTCCGGGACCATCGCCCGGAGGCGGTCGGCGAGGAGCATGGGCTGCGCGCCCTCCTGGACGGCGAGGACGCCCTCCATGATGAGCGTCATCCGCTCGACCTCGAGCTCGGAGAGGCGCGCGATGCGGGACGAGAACGGGTGCCAGATGAAGTTGGCCGAGAGGAGGCCCCACAGCGTCGCGACGAACGCGCTCGCGATCATGGGGCCGAGCTTTCCGGGATCGGAGAGGTTCTCGAGGACGTGGGTGAGCGAGACAACCGTGCCGATGATGCCGATCGTCGGGGCGTAGCCGCCGAGCGCCGCGAAGAACTTCGAGCTTGCGTGGTCGGCCCGGGCCTTCGTGCCGATCTCGTCCTCCATCATGATGCGCAGCTCCTCGGCGTCGGTGCCGTCTGCGACGTTTTGGAGCGCACGCGAGAGGAACGGATCCTTCGTGTCCGTGGCCTCGGACTCGAGGGCGAGAAGGCCCTCAGCGCGAGCCTTCTCGGCGAGCTGGATGATCTTGTCGATGCTCTCCTGCGGCCTCGGCGCCTTGCCGAGCAGGGCCTTGGGGACGGCCTTGAACGCCTGGACCGTGTCCCTGAGCGTGTTCCCGGCGAGGCCGACGGCGAGCGTCGCGCCGAACACGAGGATCATGGGCGGCGGCAGGAGGAGCGCCGAAATGCTCGCGCCCTCCATCGTCACAATGGCGACGACCGAACCGAACGCGAGAAGAAGGCCGATGACGACCGAGGGATCCACGAGCTGTCCTCCTTAGCGCTGCGCCGGCCGCAGGGGTGTGGCACCCGGGCGGGCTCCGTCGTCGTCCGCTGGGCTCCGGACGACGCTGAGCCGCTGGCCCTCCACCGCCGGGAGGCCGCGGGCGGTCGCGAGGACGCGCGCGCGGTAGCCCGCGATGAGCTCGATGACCTCGGCAAGCGTCTCCCGCACCACGTACGTGGTGCCCTCGATCATCACGAGCGTCGTGTCAGGGTTCTCCTGGATGCGCTCGATGAGATCCGGGTTGACCGCGAAGCGGGACCCGTTGAGGCGGGTGACGACGATCATGGAACCGTTTCTGGTCGAGGGCTCGTGGCGGGATGGCAGCTGGGTGCTGTCGCAGACCACTATCGGCGGGCCGGGAGACGAAGTTAGGCATGGCCCCATACAGTGAACCCATGGCGGACGGAACCGAACTCCTCCTCGACCTCGCGCGGCGCCATGGCGTCGCGACGTCCTTCTACGGCTGGGACGGCGTCGACCGTCCGGTCTCCCACGAAACGCTCCGCAAGGTCCTCACGGCGCTCGGGGTCCCCGCAGACAGCCCCGACGACCTCGAACGGGGCCTCCGCGACGCCGAGCTCGCGCCGTGGCGACGGCTCCTGCCGCCCATCGTCGTGCAGCGCGAGGGCGGGGACCGCTCGGTGCACGTCCATGTGAGCCACGGGAGCCAAGTCGAGGTCTGGATCACGGCCGAGGACGGGAGCCGCCACGAGGTCACGCAGGAGGAGGACTGGGAGGAGCCACGCGTCGTCGACGGCGTCCTCACCGGCCGCGCGACCTTCGCGCTCCCCCGCGACCTCCCGCTCGGCTGGCACTCGCTGCACGCCGAGGCCCTGGGCGGATCGGCCGAGTGCCCGCTCGTCGTCACCCCCGCACGGCTCCACACGACGGAGCGGCTCCTCGAGCGGCGCCACTGGGGTCTCATGGCGCAGTTGTATTCGGTGCGTTCGTCGCGCTCGTGGGGCATTGGGGACTTCGCCGACCTGGCCGACCTCGCCGCGATCGCCGGGTCCGAGGGCGCCAGCTTCGTCCTGGTCAATCCCCTCCACGCGGCCGCGCCGACGCCGCCCATCGAAGATTCGCCCTATCTGCCCGCGACCCGCCGGTTCTTCAACCCCCTGTACGTCCGCGTCGAGGAGATCGACGAGTACGGCTATCTCGCTGCGGCGGCCCGCGACCAGGTCGAAGGGCTCGCCGCGCGGACGCAGCCCGCGAACCACTCGGCGGGCCTCCTGGACCGGAACACGAGCTTCGCCGCCAAGCTGGCCGCGCTCGAACTCCTCTCGCGCGTGCCCCGAAGCCCCGCGCGCGAGCTCCAGTTCCGTCGGTTCTGCGCCGAGCACGGTTCCGGGTTGGACGATTTCGCGCTGTGGTGCGCGCTCAGAGAGAAGCTATCGCCGGACGCACCCGAGTGGGCCGGCGCCGACCAGCAGCGCGACGCGCTGGCCGGGCGCATCGAGTTCTACCGCTGGCTCCAATGGATCTGCGACGAGCAGCTCGAGGCGGCCCAGCGCGCCGCGACGCGCGCCGGCATGGGGATCGGCGTGGTTCACGACCTCGCCGTCGGCGTCGAACCGCACGGAGCCGATGCGTGGATCCTGTCCGACGTCCTCGCCCAGGGGGTCACAGTCGGCGCCCCGCCGGACGTCTTCAACCAGCAGGGTCAGAACTGGAGCCAGCCCCCGTGGCACCCAGGCCGCCTCGAGGCCTCCGGCTATGCGGCCTTCCGGGACATGCTGCGCACGATCCTGCGCCACGCCGGCGGGATCCGCGTGGACCACGTCCTCGGCCTCTTCCGGCTCTGGTGGATCCCCGAAGGCGCCGGGCCGGAGGAGGGCACGTACGTCTACTACGACCACGAGGCGCTCGTCGGCATCCTTGCGCTCGAGGCGCAGCGCGCGGACGCGATCGTGATCGGCGAGGACCTCGGCGTCTTCGAGCCGTGGGTGCGCGACTACCTCGCCGAGCGTGGGATCTTCGGCACCTCGATCCTGTGGTTCGAGCACGACGGCGGCGGCCCCCTTGCGCCCGAACGGTACCGGCAGCAGTGCCTCACGAGCGTCAACACGCACGACCTCCCGCCCACGGCCGGCTACCTCGCGGGCGAGCACGTGACCCTGCGCGAGTCGCTCGGGCTCCTGCGCCGGCCGGTCGAGGAGGAACTCGCCGCCGACGCCACGGAGCAGGAGGCCGTCCTCGAGCGCGTGCGGGAGAGGGGGCTCCTGTCTCCGCGCGACCGCGACCACGGCGACGGCGACCACGGCGACGGCGACCACGGCGACGGCGGTGGGCCAGGCCGCCGTCGTTCGCCTGAGGAGGTGCAGCGCACCGTCGAGGCGCTGTACGCGTTCACGGCGCTCACGCCGTCGTCCCTGCTCGGCGTCGCGCTCGTCGACGCCGTCGGCGAGACCCGCACCCAGAATCAGCCCGGTACGCATCTCGAATACCCCAACTGGCGGATCCCGCTCGCGGGCCCGGATGGCCAGGCGGTCCTGCTGGACGAACTCGCGGCGAACCCCCGCTTCGCCTCGCTCACGGCGACGGTGCGGGGGGCACTGGGGGGCTAGGGCGCCGGCGGCCGGCCGGCCCTCCGCCGACCTCCCCAGCTTCTGCGCCGACCTCCCCAGCTTCTGCGCCAACCTCCCCATCATTGAGGCGGACGACGGCGCGACACGCCGTCGTCCGCCGCGGCCAGCGTGTCACCGAGCTCGCGTGCCTACGCCCGCCGCTCCGCGTACTCCCGCGCGGCCGCGACGAGCCCCTTGAACAGACCCGGATCGTCCGCAGTCTCGGGGTGCCACTGGACGCCGACAGCAAAACGCGAGCCGAGCGCCTCCATCGCCTGGAGCACGCCGTCGCCGTCGCGCGCCGTCGCGACGTACGCGGGGTGCGTCGCGACGGCCTGGTGGTGGTGGCAGGGCGCGAGCACGGCCCCTCCGATGAGCTCGGAGATGCGGTGCCCGGGCCCCACCGAGACGGGCACGGCGGAATACTCGCTGTCGCCCCCCGCGTGCCGCGCATGGCCGACGACGTCGGGCAGGTGCTGCACGAGCGTCCCCCCGGCCGCGACAGCCATGAGCTGCATGCCCCGGCAGATGCCGAGCACGGGGAGTTCCCGCGCGTCGGCCGCCGCGAGGAGCCACAGCTCCGAGGCGTCGCGCTCGTCGTACCAGCCGGCAATGCTCTCGTGCGGCGCCTGGCCGTAGCGGGCCGGGTTGATGTCCGCGCCTCCCGCGAGGAGCAGCCCGTCGAGGCGGTCGACGGCGGCCGCCGCGGCGTCCGCCGTCGCGAACGCCGGCAGGAGCACGGGGATGCCGCCCGCGCGCTCGACGGAGCGTGCGTAGTCGGACGGCAGGAGGTCGGCCTCGACCCGCCGCCAGGTCGACCAATCGGCCGGCTGGCGGTAGGTCGTGAGGCCGATGACGGGAGTGTCACTCAAAGTCGGACTCCAGCGGCGTGACGTACGCGTTCGAGAGCCCGCCGTCCACGAGGAAGTCCGTCGCCGTGATGAAGCTCGACTCGTCGCTCCCGAGGAAGGCGACGGCGTTCGCGATCTCCTCGGGCTCGGCGAAGCGACCCATCGGGACGTGGACGAGGCGCCGCGCGGCGCGCTCGGGGTCCTTCGCGAACAGTTCCTGGAGCAGCGGCGTGTTGACCGGGCCGGGGCAGAGCGAGTTGACCCGGATGCCCTTGCGCGCGAACTGCACTCCCAGCTCGCGCGTCATCGCGAGCACGCCGCCCTTCGAGGCGGTGTAGGAGATCTGCGACGTCGCGGCGCCCATGATGGCCACGAAGGAGGCCGTGTTGATGATCGAGCCGCTCCCCTGCTCGAGCATGTACGGCAGCACCGCCTTGCAGCACAGGTACACGCTCGTGAGGTTGACGTTCTGGACGCGATCCCAGGCGTCGATGCCGGTCTTGAGGATCGAGTCGTCGTCCGCGGGCGATATCCCCGCGTTGTTGAACGCGATGTCGATGCGCCCGTAGGTCTCCTTCGCGTGCGCGAACATCGCCGCGACGTCGTCCGCGTCCGTCACGTCGGCCCGCACGAACGAGCCGTCGACCTCGTCGGCGATCTCCTTGCCGCGCACCTCGTCGAGGTCCGCGATGACGACCTTCGCGCCCTCAGCCGCGAATTTCCGCACGGTCGCGAGGCCGATCCCGCTGCAGCCGCCCGTGATGACGCCAACCTTGCCGTCGAGCTTTCCCATGTTTCTGATGCCTTTCGTGTAGGTGCGTTGTGCGGTATTCGTAAAAGTCAGCTGTCCGTGGAGATGAAGACGTTCTTCACCTCGGAGAAGGAGTTGGGGGCGTCCGGGCCGAGCTCGCGCCCGAGGCCCGACTGCTTGAACCCGCCGAAGGGGGTCCAATACCGCACCGAGGAGTGCGAGTTCACCGAGAGGTTGCCGGATTCGACGCCGCGCGCCACGCGCAGCGCGCGCCCGACGTCCCGCGTGAAGATCGAGCCCGAGAGCCCGTACTCGGTGTCGTTGGCCTTCGCGATTGCGTCGGCTTCGTCCGTGAACGGCAGGACGGCGACGACGGGCCCGAACAGCTCGTGCCGCCACACCGGGTCCTCGACGCCCCGGGGGAGGACGACGCGCGGGGCGAGCCAGAAGCCCGAACGCGTCACGGTTTGTCCCGTCATGGCGACGTCGGCCCCGTCGAGGTACGCGGCGACCGAGTCGCGCTGGCGGGCGGAGATCAAGGGCCCCATCTCGGCGTCTGGCTGCGACGGGTCAGCGACCCGGAAGCCCTCGACCGCCGGCTGGAGGAGTTCGAGGAAGCGCTCGTACACGGTGTGCTCGACGAGGATCCGCGAACGCGCGCAGCAGTCCTGGCCTGCGTTGTCGAAGGCCCCGCCGGGCGCGCTCGCGGCGGCCTTCTCGAGGTCGGCGTCGGCGAACACGATGTTGGCGCTCTTGCCGCCGAGCTCGAGCGTGACCCGTTTGACCTGGTCCGCGCAGCCGCGCATGATCCCCTTGCCCACGGACGTCGAGCCCGTGAAGCACACCTTCCGCACGTGGGGATGCGTCACAAAGCGCTCCCCCACAATGCTGCCCTTGCCCGGGATGACCGTGAACACGCCCTCAGGGAGCCCCGCCTCGAGCGCGAGTTCGCCGAGCCGCATCGCGGTGAGCGGCGTGAGCTCCGCGGGCTTGAGCACCACGGTGTTGCCGGCCGCGAGCGCGGGAGCGAAGCCCCAGCCCGCGATCGGCATGGGGAAGTTCCACGGCACGATGACCCCGACGACGCCGAGCGGCTCGTGGAACGTCACGTCGAGCCCGCCCGCCACGGGAATCTGCCGTCCGAAGTGCCGCTCGGGCGAGGCCGAGTAGTACGTGAGGACGTCGCGGACGTTCCCGGCCTCCCAGCGGGCGTTGCCGATCGTGTGCCCCGCGTTGGCGACCTCGAGCCACGCGAGTTCCTCGAGGTGGGAGTCGACGACGGCGGCGAAGTTCCGCAGGAGCCGCGCCCGGTCCGCGGGGGCGACGGCGCGCCACGCGGGGAAGGCGCGGTGCGCGCGCTCGATTGCGGCGTCGGTCTCGGCGAGGTCGGCGAGGGGCACGACGGCGACAGGTTCCGCCGTCGCCGGGTTCAGGACGGTGACGTCGCCGCCCGCGCCGAAGGGGGACGTGGGGATGCGCATGTCAGAGCCTCTCGAATCCGCGGCGGAGTTCCCAGTCGGTGATGGCCGCATCGAAGGCCGCAAGCTCGATGTCGGCGTAGTTGAGGTAGTGCTTGACGACGTCTTCGCCGAACACCTCGGCCGCGATCGCCGACCGGGCGAAGGCCTCGCGTGCCTCGCGCAGATTGGTCGGGACGGTCGGGGCGCCGGAGTCGTACGCGCTCCCGAGCGTCTGCGGCTCGAGCGGGAGCTCGTGCTCGATGCCGTAGAGGCCGCCCGCGAGCATCGCGGCGAGCGAGAGGTACGGGTTCACGTCGCCGCCGGGCAGGCGGTTCTCGAGGCGCGCGCTCTGGCCGTGGCCGACGAGCCGGATCGAGCACGTGCGGTTGTCGAGGCCCCACGCGATCGCGGTGGGCGCGAACGAGCCTTTCACGAAGCGCTTGTACGAATTGATGTTCGGCGCGTAGAAGAGCGTGAAATCGCGCATGGTCGCAAGGATGCCCGCGATGAAGTGGTCGTAGACCGCCGTCCGGCGGCCCTGATCCCAGAACACGAGCGAATCGTCGAGTCCGCGCAGCGACATGTGGATATGGCAGGAATTGCCTTCGCGCTCATTGGGCTTCGCCATGAACGTGATGGACTTCCCGAATTGCTGCGCGATGTCCTTCGCCGCCGTCTTGTAGACGGAATGGTTGTCGCCCGTGGTGATGACGTCGTCGTACTTGAAGGCGATCTCATGCTGGCCGAGGTTGCATTCGCCCTTGGCCGATTCGACGTTGAGGCCCGCCCCATACATGACGTTTCGGATTTCGCGCAGGAGCGGCTCGACACGGGCCGAGCCGAGGATCGAATAGTCCACGTTGTACTGGTTCGCGGGGTTGAGGCTGCGGTAGCCGCTCGCCCACGCGTCCTCGTAGCTCGTGTCGTAGACCACGAACTCGAGCTCGGTGCCCGCGAGGGCCTTCCAGCCGTGGGAGGCGGCCCGCTCGACCTGGGCCCGGAGGATCTGGCGCGGCGAGACGCGGACAGGACCGCCGCCCTCGAGCGCGAGGTCGCATTGGATCATCGCGCTGCCCGGGCGGTGCGGGAGGCGCCGGATCGTGCCGAGGTCGAGCTCGAAGACCATGTCCCCATAGCCCTTGTCCCACGACGAGATCTCGTACCCGTCGACGGTATTCATCTCGACGTCGACCGCGAGAAGGTAATTGCAGCCCTCCGTTCCGTGCTCGAGGACGGAGTCGAGGAAGAACTGCCCGTGCAGGAGCTTGCCCTGGAGGCGGCCCTGCATATCCGTGAAGGCGAGGATCACGGTGTCGATCTCGCCGATCTCGATCGCGGAGCGGAGCTGCTCGACGGTGAGCATGCGGTCGTTGCGAGGTGATGTTTGGCCGAGTGACATATGGCTAAGTGACGCAGCGGAAAGGTTCATGCTGGTGAACTCATTTCAATAGACCCTTGAGAAGAGCTGCGGTCGCGTCGCAATGCTCATGCATGACGAAGCGAGCGCGTTCGGCGTCGCCCTCGAGAATCGCGTGCACGATCGTGTAGTGCTGCTCATCCGAATTGGCGATATTCGCGGGGAGGAAGGGGATCTCGGCGAGGAACTGATGGACCTTGGCCTGGACGAGGCTGCAGGCCTTGGAGAGCTCGTCGGAGCCGCACACCGAGGCGATCGCTAGGTGCAGCCGCGCGTCAGCCTGCCGGTAGTCGGCGGGAGTGCTCGCCTTGCCGAGGTCCGCGAGGCATTCCGCGAGGAGCGCGCGCTGAGCGGGTCCGAGGACGGTCTTGGCGGCCCGGTAGGCCGCGCCCGGCTCGATGACGGAGCGGAACACCACGATGTCCTCTATCTCGGCCTGGCGATGGGGCGATGGATGCGCCTCCCCGGGCCACTCGCCCGCGAGCGGCTCGACGATCGTCCCGCCGCCGCGCCCGCGCGTCGTCGAGACGAACCCGGCGGCGCGCAGGGCGCTGATGGCTTCCCGAAGCGTCGCGCGGGAGACGTTCAGCCGCTCGGCGAGCTCGCGCTCGTTCGGCAGCTTCGACCCCGGCCGGAAGATCCCGAGCTGAATGGCCGAGCCGAGCTGCTCGACGCAGGATTCGAAGGCCATGTGGCCCCGGACGGGGTGGAGCATGGCGTCGACGAGAGGCGAATCCATCGTGCTGGTCATGGCGTCAGGCTATTCCTCGAGGAGCTTTTCGGCCTGAATGGTCAGGTGGGAGGCCTCTTCCGCCGTCATGAAGTGCTTCCGGCCCTTCGCGAACCAGAGCACCGTGGCGAGCAGGGCGACGACGACGACGGCGATCGGCGCGTAGTTGAACGTGTCGACCGTGATCGGCGTAACGGGCGGAAGGACGAACAGCACGACGATGAACACGACCCAGACGACGGCGATCCAGCCGACGAGCGGGCTCCATTTCCCGAGGTGCCACGGCCCGGGCTTGAAGTTCGTGTCGAGGCGGCGCAGCAAGACGGGTGTCACATAGGCGATGTAGAGGCCGATGACGGCGATCGAGGTCACCGCGAGGTAGGCCGTGTAGTTGAACAGTGCCGGTGCCGCGAGGACGATCGAGACCACGACGCACAGCCAGATCGAGTTGGTCGGCGTGCCCGTGCGCGGGTTGACCTGCGCCCAGAGGCGCGAGCCCGGGATCGCGTTGTCGCGAGAGAACGCGTAGCTCATGCGCGAGTTCGCGGTCACCGAAGCCATGCCGCAGAAGAACTGGGCGCCGCACACGATGAAGAGCAGGAACTTCGCGACGGTCGGGTTGTTGAGCGCGTCGAGGAAGACCTGCGCCGGCGGGAGCCCGGTCGACGTCCCGGCGAGGGTCGTGAGCCCGTCGTCGCTCCCGTCCTGGATGGCCGCCGTGATCGAGTAGAGAAGAATCCAGCCGCCGATGATCGAGATGACAACGCTCATCACGATGCCGCGGGGGGCCGCGATCGAGGCGTTCTTCGTCTCCTCGGCAACGTGGGCGGAGGCGTCATATCCCGTGTAGGTGTACTGGGCCATGAGGAGGCCCACGAAGAACACGTACGGGGCAAAGGACCAGCCGGTCTGGTTGTGCCAGGCCGTGAACGTCCAGGCCGCGGACTGGTGGGCGGTCGGCATGATCCACAGCGCGCCCACGATGATCGCGACGCCGACGATGTGCCACCACGCCGAGACGTTCGAGAGGAGGCTGACGATCTTGACGCCGAATGCGTTGAGCAGGCCGTGCACGACGATGAGGACGACGAACAGGACGAACGTGCTGACCGGATTGGGCTCGACGCCCCACGTGAGATTCGCGAACGCCATCATGGTGACGGCGGCGCCGTAGTCGATCGCGGCGGTCACCGCGACCTCGCCGAGGAAGTTGAACCAGCCGACGAACCAAGCCCACTGGCGCTTGTTCCGCTTGGCGAGGCGCCCGGCCCAGAAGTAGAGGCCGCCCGCCGTCGGATACTTCGAGCACACTTCGGCCATCGCGAACGCGACGCAGAGCACGAAGGCGCCGGCGAGCGGCCAGCCGAGGTTGATGGCGGCCGGGCCGCCTGAGGTCAGGGCGATGGAATATGACGTGAAGCAGCCCGCGAGGATCGAGATGATCGAGAAGGAGACTGCGAAGTTCGAGAACCCGGACATGCCGCGCCGGAGTTCCTGCTTGTAGCCGAGCTCGGCGAGGACGGCCGCGTCGTCGTCCACGGGCGCGTCGGGGATCTTGGTGGTTTCTTCACTCATGGATGTACTGCCTGTCTTGGGGAGGAGCAGAACGTGATGAGCGATTGTTGCCTGCGTCACATCAGAAAGTCAATGGCCTGACTTTAGACATTTACCCATTACAGGATTGGAAGACTCGCACCCCGGCGAGGGCGAGGTCCCTGTGGAACATTGCAGGTCGTGGGCCCGGTCCGACCGGCGTCCGCTCCAGCTCCACCTCAGCTAGCCAGCCCGATCGGGCAGCCGTGGGGACCACAGCGGTGCCGCTCGTTCTGGCGTGAGCCATGTCAGCAGACCGGCTTGCTCCTCGGCGATCTCGATGAACTTGGCAATGTTCCGGTTGGGGGACTCCGTCCGCCAGACCAGAGACCACGGGTAGACCGGCTGGATCTCTATTGGTCGATAGAGCGGGAGCCCCAATGCCTCATATCTGAGAGCGTAGGACTCGAATTCGAGGAGATATCCCACGCTGGCCGGCCGCAGCACGCGGACCCGGCATTGGTCGAAGGTGCCAGGATTGCCGAGCCACCTGAACGCGACGCCGATTTGCTCCTCGAGCGCGGACAGGTACTCGCCGTGGGCGTTGAAGAGCGCGGACCCTGGGGGGTCGCCGAAAACGTCGATGGGCCTCTCGTGAAGGGACGCCGTTTCCCCCGGCGCGTCGTCGGCCCGCCCGATGAGCCAGAACGGTTCCAACCGCAGGAGCCGGTGGCGCCAGCCGCTGGGATGCTCGGCGCGCATCGCCGGGGTGAGTCGGATGATGGCCACGTCGAGAAGCCCCGCCATGAGCGCGGCGAACTGACGGCGGCTGTCCATCGAGCTCTCGATGACCGGAACATCTGGATATCGGGTGGCGAACGCGTCCGCAACGCGTCTGCTCGTGTCCAGATCGAAGATGTGGGCCATCCTCAGCCCGGGCTCCCCCGGATGGGTCATGCGCGCCGCGTGGGCGAGGAGCGTTCTCGCCTCGCGGAGGAACCGGTCGCCTTCGGGGGTGAGCGTCACGTGGCGGCTGTCCCGGGCCAGAAGGCGGAATCCCAGATCTGACTCGAGTCGGCGCAGCTGCTTGGAAAGAGCCGGCTGGCTGATGTGCAGCCCTGCCGCGGCCCTGCCGAAGTGGAGCTCGTCGGCGATCGCGACGAAATACCGGACTAGACGCAGGTCGAGATCCATCGCACCTCCTCCACGAAGGCTCCCGCAACCTGTCAATCGATGCAAGATCGGATATCGATCCGCTGCGAACGTGTCTTGGACACCAGCTCCCCCGCAGGTGTGTGCTCTTGTCATGGCTGATTCACCGAGACCCGTCGTCTTCATCCACGGCCTGTGGCTCCACGCAAGCAGTTGGCAGCGGTGGGTCGACCGCTTCCAGGCAGCCGGGTATGCACCGGTCGCTCCGGGGTGGCCGAACGAGCCGTCCAGCGTCGATGCCGCTCGCGCCACTCCGGACGACGTCGCAGACGTCGGAATCGACGAGGCCTCAGACCACTTCGCCGAGATTGCCCAGCAGCTCGGACCGGACACGGTTCTGGTCGGCCACTCCTTCGGTGGACTCATCGCCGAAAAGCTGCTCGGGGAGGGCGTGGGCGCCGGCGCCGTCGCGATCGACCCCGCGCAGATCAAGGGCGTCCTGCCGCTCCCATTGGCGCAACTGCGCGCGGGCCTTCCTGCGCTCGGCAACCCCGCCAATCTGCACCGCGCGGTGTCCCTCACGTCATCGGAGTTCCGATTCGGCTTCGGCAATGCCCTCGAACCGGATGAATCCGACGCCCTGTACGAGCAGTGGACGATTCCCTCGCCAGCGCGACCGCTTTTCCAAGCGGCCGCGGCGAACTTCGTCATGCACTCGCCCGCAGCCGTCGACACGAAGAGATCCCCTCGCGGGCCACTTCTGCTCATGTCCGGAACAGCCGATCACACCGTTCCCGACGTCGTCACCCGCTCAACCCTGAAGCAATACCGCGACTCGATGGCCGTGACAGAGCTGAAGCAGTTCGAAGGCCGCGGGCATTCACTGACCATTGACCACGGGTGGACCGACGTCGCCGACGCCGTGCTCGACTGGCTCGCGGCGAAGGGCCTCTGACAAGTTCCTCGCTCTCAGCTGCCCGGCGGGCGCAGCCGCAGCCCCTGCATGCCGCCGTCGACCGCGAGCGAGGCCCCCGTCGTCGAACCCGACAGCGGGCTCGCAAGGTAGGCGACCGCCGCGGCGACCTCCTCCGGGCTCACGAGCCGGCCGTGCGGCTGCCGCCCGCTGAGCGCACGGCGCTCGGCGGCCGGGTCCGGGGCGGAATCCAGCAGCCGGGCGACCCATGGCGTGTCCACGGTTCCCGGGTTGACGCAGTTGACGCGGATCCCCTCCCGGACGTGGTCCGCCGCCATCGCGAGGGTGAGCGAGAGGACGGCCCCCTTGGAGGCCGAGTAGAGCGCGCGATTCGGCAGCCCGGCCGTGGCCGCGATCGAGCACGTGTTGACGATCGAGGCCGACGCCGACTCCCGGAGATACGGAAGGGCAGCCCGGGAGACGCGCACGATCCCGAGCACGTTGATGTCGAGGACGCGGTGCCATTCCGCGTCCGGGTTGGCTTCGATGGTCCCCTGCGCGCCGATGCCGGCATTGTTGACGACGACGTCGATCCCGCCGAGGCGCTCGGCGGCGGCCCGCACCGCGCCGGCGACGGAGCCGGCGTCGGACACGTCGCATCGGAAGGCCACCGTGCCGGGCGCCGCGCCGTCCGGGTTGAGATCGAGGACGGCGACGTCGGCTCCGGACTCGTGGAGCCGACGGACCACAGCGTCGCCGATGCCGGACGCACCGCCGGTGACGAGAGCCTTGAGGCCGTCGAACTCGCGCGTCATGCGCTCGCTCCTTCCCGGACGGAGCCTTCAGGCACTGCGCGTTCGCGCGCTGCACCTTCGCGGCCCGAGCCGGCCCGGTAGAACTCTTGGCGTTGGCGCCCGAGGCCCTCGATCTCGATCTCGACGACGTCGCCCTCGGCGAGGTACGGGAAACGGCCCGAGAGCCCCACGCCCGCGGGCGTGCCGGTCAGGATCACGTCCCCGGGCTCGAGCAGCATGTACTGGCTGCAGTGGTGGACGAGCGTGACGGGATCGAAGATCAGGTCCGCGGTGGACGAGTCCTGGCGGGGTTCTCCGTTGACCCAGCTGCGGAGCCTGAGCGCGCTCGCATCGACGCAATCCGCGGGAACGAGCCACGGGCCGAGTGGCGTCGAGGCCGGGAGGGACTTGCCCTTCGTCCACTGCCCCGCGGCCCCCGGGAGCTGGTACTCGCGCTCCGAGAGGTCGTTCGCGGCCACGTAGCCCGCGATGCACTCCCGCGCCTCGTCGAGGGATTCGAGATAGCTCGCGCGGCGGCCGATGACGATGCCGAGCTCGACCTCCCAGTCGTACTGCGAGCTGCGGGGCGGGATGGGAGCCCGATCGTTCGGACCGGCCACGGTGTTCGAGGGCTTGAGGAAGACCACGGGCACCGACGGCGGCTCGGCGCCGGATTCCGCCGCGTGGAGCGCGTAGTTCATGCCGATGCACACGAGCGCGGAGGGCCGGGCGATCGGCGCGCCCACCCTGAGCTCGGCGAAGCCCTCGAACTCCTCGAGCTCACCAGCGGCGAGGGCGGCCCTCGTGCGAGCAATGCCCTGGCCCGCGAGGAACTCGCCGTCGATGTCCGGGGTGAGCGAATCCAAGAGGTAGCAGCGTTCGACGCCGTCAGCCCCGGCCGCGAGGACGGCGGGCTCCTCGGCTCCTGGGGCGCCGAGCCTGGTGAACTTCATGAGGGATCCTGTCATCCGAGGTTTGGGGTGATTGTTCCCCAGTATTGGGCCTCAATGGCGAATTGACAAGCAATACATCCGATGTCTAGGGTCGAAAGCGGACCTGCAGCGATCGGAGTACGCATGGGTCGCATCGACGCGCACCTGCACCTATGGGACCTCTCCCGGGGCGGCTACAGCTGGCTCGGCCCTCAGCACGGCCCCCTCTTCCGCAGTTTCGCCGCGGACGAAGCGCGCGCCGAGCTCGACGCCGCGGGCGTGACCGCGGCCGTCCTCGTCCAAGCGGACGACACGCTCGACGACACGGACGCGATGCTCGCCGTCGCCCGCGCCAGCCCGTGGGTCGCCGGCGTCGTCGGCTGGGCTCCCCTCGACTCCCCCGAGGCCGCGGTCGACGCCATCGACCGCCTCGGCGCCGACCCGCTCGTGTGCGGGCTCCGGCACCTCGTCCACGACGATCCGCGCGACGACTTCCTCGCGCTCCCCGCCGTGCGAGCCTCCCTGCGGAGGGCCGCCCGCGCGGGCCTGGCCTTCGACGTCCCCGACGCGTGGCCGCGGCACCTCCGCGCCGCCGTCGACCTCGCCGGAGCGCTGCCCGACCTCACTGCGGTCCTCGACCACCTCGGCAAGCCTCCCCTCTCCGGCTCCGCCGAGGACGTGGCCGAGTGGACCCGCTGCGTGCAGGCTCTCGGAGCGCTGCCGAACACCGCGGCGAAGATCTCCGGCCTCCGGATCGGAGGCGTGCCGTACACGCCGGACGGCCTGCGCCGCGCGTGGGACACGGCTCTCGAGGCGTTCGGCCCCGAGCGGCTCATGCTCGGGAGCGACTGGCCCGTGAGCACGCTCGGGGGCCCGTACCGCGAAACCCTCGGCGTCCTCGATGCCCTCGTCTCCGAGCTCTCGCCGGACGAGCAGGCATGGCTCCGCGAGCGCTCCGCCGCCGCGGCCTACCGGCTCGGGCGCTGACCCGGCGCGGAGAAATCCACGTCCCCGGTGGGCGATTCCTCCATGGCCCGCCTCAGCCACGCCTCGACGCCGCTCACGTGCACGGTCACGAGCGCCCGGACGAGCTCGGTGTCCCGCTGCTCAAGGGCGCGGGCGATCGCGTCGTGCTCAGCCAGGGTCCTCGCGACGGCCTGCTCTTCCGTGAGGCCACGCCAGATCCGCGCGCGCAGGGTCTGCGACGAGAGCGCCTCGAGGAGGCTCGAGAGGTAGCTGTTGCCGGCCTGGGCGGCGATGATCCGATGGAACTCGGCGTCGTGCTCGACGAGCTCTTCGACGCTCGTCTCCTCGGTGATCCCGGCCATCGAGGCCCGCAGAGCGGCGAATCCGTCCGGCCCCATCCGATGGGCCGCCTGGGCCGCGGCCGCCGGCTCGAGCATGCGGCGCACCTCAAGCAGTTCGACGACGCCGCGCGCCTGATGGAGCTCGACGATGAAGCCGAGGGCCTCATTGAGCAGCTTCGGCTCGAGCGTGGTCACATAGGTGCCGTCCCCGCGCCGCACGTCGAGCACGCGGATGAGTTCGAGCGCCTTGACGGCCTCCCGCAGCGAGCTGCGGGAGAGGCCCAAACGGTCCGCGAGATCCTTCTCCGGGGGGAGCCGGTCCCCCGGCCGGAGCTCGCCGGCGAGGAGCATCTCCTTGATCTTGTCGATCGCGTCATCGGTCAATGCCAAGGCTGGCTCCCAGAGTGTCGGGCATGAAAGTGTCCACATCCTAATACATCGGATGAATCTGGGGAGGCGCGGAGCGTCGCCTTGTCGTCGGGCGCGCCGGCCCAGAGCGGACGACGGCGGCGCGCACCTGGGCGTGCTGCGCCGTCGTCCGTCGGAAGGAGCAGACAAGCCACCGTGACATCCGAGCTTTGGGCGGGCAATCGCCGGAAAATCCCCCCAAAGACCCCGTTGACAAGCTAAACATCCGATGTATATCGTCGGTGCAGACTTCACGTCACGATCCCGCCGCCGCTTCGCTGATGCAGGACGCGGCCTGCGGAGGCGACCCGCAAGGAGCACCATGAGCACCATCACCGCGCTCGATACGTTCGACATCCGATTCCCGACCTCGCTCGAGCTCGACGGCTCGGATGCCATGAATCCTGATCCCGACTATTCGGCCGCGTATCTCATCGTCCGCACCGACGCCCTGGACGGCCACGAAGGCCACGGCTTCGTCTTCACGATCGGTCGGGGCAACGAGGTTGAGGCCGCGGCGATCGAGGCCTTGCGCGACCGGATCGTCGGCCGGGACGCCGAAGAGCTCCTCGACGATATGGGTGCCACGTGGAAGATGCTCGTGCACGATTCCCAGCTCCGCTGGCTCGGGCCCGAGAAGGGAGTCGTGCACATGGCGGTCGGCGCCGTCATCAACGCGCTGTGGGACCTCAAGGCCAAGCGCGCGGGGCTCCCCCTATGGGACCTGCTCTCCCGCATGAGCCCTGAAGAGATCGTCTCGCTCGTCGACTTCCGCTATCTGACCGACGCCCTCACCCCAGACCAGGCACTCGGGATCCTGCGCCGCGCCGAACCCGGCCGCGCCTCCCGGCGTGCCCGGCTCGTCGCCGACGGCTACCCCGCCTACACGACGACCCCCGGCTGGCTCGGGTACAGCGACGAGAAGCTCGCCTTGCTCGCGAAGGAGGCCGTGGCCGACGGCTACACGCAGATCAAGCTCAAGGTCGGGGCCTCGCTCGAGGACGACATCCGCCGTGTGCGGCTCGCCCGCGAGACCGTAGGCCCGGACATCCGAATCGCCGTCGATGCAAATCAGCGCTGGGACGTCGAGCAGGCGATCACGTGGGTGCGCCAGCTCGCGCGGTTCGACATCGCGTGGATCGAGGAGCCCACGAGCCCGGACGACATCTTGGGCCACGCCGAGATCGCGAAGCGGCTCGCACCGATCCCCGTCGCCACGGGCGAGCACGTGCAAAACCGCATTGTGTTCAAGCAGCTTCTGCAGGCCGGGGCGATCGACGTCCTCCAGCTCGACGCCACGCGGGTGGCCGGAATCAACGAGAACATCGCGATCCTGCTCCTGGCCGCACAGTTCGGCGTCCGTGTCTGCCCGCATGCGGGCGGCGTGGGCCTGTGCGAGGCGGTCCAGCACCTCTCGATGTTCGACTTCGTCGCGGTCTCCGGCGCCATCGAGGGCCGCATGATCGAGTTCGTCGACCACCTCCACGAGCACTTCGTGATCCCCGTCGACGTGCACGACGGCCGCTACTGGCCGCCGTCGGCCCCCGGCGCGGGCAGCGAGATCCTCGGCCAGACGCTCGTGGACTACAGCTTCCCAGACGGTCCCGTCTGGGCCTCTGCCCCGTCAGCCTCACATCACAGCACTAACAGCAACCCATCCCCAACCGAAAGCACAAGGTGAAAGTCATGCGCAAAGAAGCGTTGGTAGCAGGTGCCCTGGCCCTCGGCCTGATCGGGCTGTCCGGCTGCGGCGGAAGCTCGTCACCCACGACGGCGGACGGCAAGACCGCGATGACGTGGGCCATGTGGGTCGGCGGCACGGAGGACCAGAACGGCTGGCAGAAGGTTGCCGACGAAGTGAGCGCCAAGCTCGGCGACGTCAAGATCACCCTTCAGGGATCGACGTTCCAGGACTACTTCACGAAGATGAGCACCCAGCTCAGCTCCAACACCGCGCCCTGCCTCGTCGCTGTGCAAAGCTTGAGGACGGCGCAGCTCAAGGACGGCATGCTGCCCCTCGACGACCTCGTGAAGAAGGACGGGATGGACCTGGGGGCCTTCGACCAGTCGATGATCAAGGGCCTCAGCGCGGACGGCAAGCTGTATGCGCTGCCCTACGACGTCGGCCCCCTCATGATGTTCTACAACAAGGACAAGTTCGCGGCGGCGGGCGTCGCCGAGCCCACGGCGGGCTGGACGGCGGACGATTTCGTCGCGGCTGCGAAGAAGATCACCGCCTCGAGCGGGAAGCCCGCCTTCGCGACGTCGATCGGCGACCTCAACATCGAGTCGCAGGTCCTCGCGTACAACGGCGGCCGCGTGACCCAGGAAGACGCGAGCATCGACGCCTCGAACTCCGCCTTCGCCACCGGCCTCCAGTGGGTCGCGGACCTCATCGGCAAGGAGAAGGTCGCGCCGCAGCTGCCGGGCAGCGACGGCTCCTTCGCGAGCAACCAGTTCCTCTCGGGCAACACGGCCATGTCCATCGACGGTCCGTGGTCGCTCATCGACACCAAATCCAAGGCCAAGTTCAAGGTCGGCGTCACGACGCTCCCGGCAGGGCCGGGCGGCGGAAAGACGTTCAGCGCCGGCTCGGGCTGGGGCATCTCGAAGCAGTGCCCCACGCCGGACAAGGCCTTCGCAGCCCTCAAGGAGATGACCGGGGACAAGGTCCTGAGTGAACTCGGGGCGGCCGGACGCGCCCTCCCGGCCCGCACCGCGGACCAGAAGGTGTGGATCGACAACGCCGGCATTCCCGGGGTCCAGGAAGCACTCAAGGCTGCCGAGACGACGGCGGTGCCGATGCCGTCCAACACGAACAGCGACCAGCTCGGCACGCTCTTCAGCCAGTACCTCCCGAAGGCGCTCAACGGGCAGCAGAGCGCGGCCAGCGTCATGAAGGACATCGCGGCGCAGCTTCCGCACTGAGGATGTTGAGATGACCTTGCTGAAGAGCTCCCAAGCAGCGAAGGCGCCGCGCAGCGCGGCGGGGAGGGCGTCGTCGTCGTCGTCCGCCGCCGCGCCCGTGCGGGCCCGGAAGACCTTCTGGGGCCCCGCCTTCGCCGCCCCGCACGGGGTGGGCCTCGCGATCTTCACCCTCGCGCCCATCGCGTTCTCCCTCGCCATCAGCCTCTACCGGTGGCCGCTCCTGGGGGCGCCGACGTTCCTGGGCCTCGGCAACTATCAGAGGCTGTTCAGCGACCCGATCTTCGGCCAGGTCGTGTGGAACACGGTGCTGTTCGTGGTCCTGTACGTCCCGCTCAACCTCGTCGTCTCTCTCGGGCTCGCCGCGTGGCTCACGCCGAGGATCAAGGGCCGTCACATCTTCAGGGTGATCTTCTTCATCCCGTCGATCACGCCGATCGTGGCCAACGTCGTCGTCTGGCGCATGCTGTACCAGCCCAGCGGATTCATCGACGGCATCTCGCAGGCCGCCACAGGAATCCACGCCCCGAACTTCCTCGGCGACGAGCACTGGGCGATGCTCGCGATCGTCGCGATGAGCGTATGGCAGGGGTTCGGCTACAACATGCTCGTGTTCTCCGCGGCGCTCGACGCCGTCCCCGAGAACCTTGCCGAGGCCGCGGCGATCGACGGCGCGAACGCGTGGACCGTCTTCTGGCGGATCAAGCTCAAGCTCATCTCGCCGTCGATCTTCTTCGCCACGATGATGACGCTCATCACCTCGTTCCAGGTCTTCGCGCAGCCGTTCATTCTCACCAAGGGCGGGCCTGGCTCCTCGACGTCCACGATCGTCCTGTACATCTACAATCAGGGCTTCCAGTTCCACCAGCTCGGCCTCGCCTCGGCGGCGGCCTGGGTCCTCTTCGTGATCATCCTCGGCGTCACGGCCGTCCAGTTCATCGGGCAGAAGAGGTGGGTGCACTACGATGCTTGATTCCGCCGTGCGAACCCGGAGTGTGCGCGAGCCCGCCGCGCGCAAGGACAGGCCGTGGACCGCCCGGGTTCGCAGCGCCGTCGGCTATGCGCTCCTGTGCCTTGTGGCCCTCGCGTTCCTCTCCCCGCTCGTGTACATGCTCGCGACATCGTTCAAGCCTCCCGCGGACATCTTCAGCATCCCGCCGACCCTCCTCGGGAGCGAGTTCCGCTGGCAGAACTACCAAGAGGCGCTCAACTACATGCCGTTCCTGCGGTTCATGGGCAACGGGGTGCTCGTCTCGGCCGCCGGGACCGCACTCTCCCTCGTGGTCTCGTCGCTCTCGGGCTACGCCTTCTCCCGGCTGCGCTGGCGCGGCCGGAACCTCACGTTCATGGTGTTCCTCGCGACGCTCATGATCCCGCAGGAAGTCCTCATCGTGCCGATGTTCGTCATGATGCAGCAGGTCAAATGGGTCAATACGTTCCAGGCGCTCATCGTCCCGTGGGCCTTCACGGCATTCGGGGCGTTCATGCTGCGGCAGTTCTTCCTCGGCGTGCCCCAAGAGCTCGACGACGCCGCGCGGGTTGACGGTGCGGGGACCGTGCGGACGTTCCTGCTCGTCATGCTTCCGCTCGCACGGCCCACACTCGCAGTCCTGGCCGTGTTCAGCTTCATCAACTATTGGAATTCCTTCCTCTGGCCGCTCGTCGTGATCAACGACGTCAACAACCTCGGCACCATCCCGCTGGGACTCCAGATGTTCTTCGGGCAGCAGGGCGAGCAGTGGCATCTCGTCATGGCCGCCTCGGTCGTCTCGATGGTGCCCACTCTCGTCCTGCTGGTCCTGCTCCAGCGCCACCTCATCAAAGGGATCGTCACGAGCGGCCTCGGCGGCCGCTGACCCCGCTCGTCACCTGCCCCGCCTGCCCACCCACCCTCAAGGAGTTACGCATGATCCCGCACGCCCCGTGGTTCACCGAGTCCCGCTTCGGCATGTTCGTCCACTGGGGGCTCTACGCGCTCCCGGCCCGCCACGAATGGGTCATGAACCGCGAGCGCATCAGCGCGCTCGACTACGAGAGGTACTTCGAGCACTTCGATCCGGATCTCTACGATCCCCGCGAATGGGCCCGCGCGGCCAAGGACGCCGGCATGAAGTACGTCGTGTTGACCACAAAGCACCACGAGGGCTTCTGCCTCTGGGACTCGGCACTCACCGACTACAAGTCCACGAAGACCCCGTGCGGCCAAGACCTCGTGGCCGCCTACGTCGAGGCGCTGCGGGAGGAGGGCCTCAGGGTCGGCTTCTACCATTCGCTCATCGACTGGCATCACCCGGACTTCACGATCGACGGCTTCCACCCCGAGCGGGACAATCCCGAGGCGGAACGGCTCAACGAGGGCCGCGACATGGCCCGGTACCGCGAGTACCTGCACGGCCAGGTCCGCGAGCTCCTGACGAATTACGGCACGATCGACTACCTCTTCTTCGACTTCTCCTACGCGGACGGGAGCGAGCACCACAAGACCATCTGGGGCGCGAAGGGCCGCGAGGCGTGGGGGTCCGAGGAGCTCCTCGGACAAGTCCGCGAGCTCCAGCCGGGGATCATCGTCAACGACCGCTTGGACATCCCTGGGGACTTCGCGACGCCGGAGCAGTACCAGCCGTCCGGGCCGATGGTCGTCAACGGGGTCGAGGTTCCGTGGGAGGCCTGCCAGACGCTCAACGGGAGCTGGGGCTACGATCGCGACAACCTCGACTACAAGTCAGTGGACCTGCTCGTCCGGATGCTCGTCGACGGGGTCTCGAAGGGCGGAAACCTGCTCCTCAACGTCGGTCCCACGGGCCGCGGCAACTTCGACCCGCGCGCTGTCGCCTCGCTGCGCGGGATCGGAGACTGGATGAAGCTGCACTCGCGCTCGGTCTACGGCGCAGGCGAGGCCCCGTGGACTCCGCCGGCGGACGCCCGGTACACGCGCCGCGGCGACCGGCTGTACCTTCACCTCTTCGCGTGGCCGTTCGAGTACGTGCACCTGCCCGAGCTCGCCGGGAAGGTCGAGTACGCCCAGCTGCTCAACGACGCCTCCGAGGTGGCGCTGTTCGAGCTGAGCGGGGATCGGCACGCCGTGACGACGGCGCAGGGCGCGCAGCCCGAGGACACCCTCACGCTCAAGCTCCCGGTCCAGCGCCCGGAGGTCGCGGTTCCCGTCGTCGAGCTCTTCCTCAAGCCGGGGGTCTAGGTGACGGAGACGATCGCCCTCCACACCCGCCTCAAGCCGGGCGCGGCCGCCGACTATGCCGACGCCCACGCGAACATCCCGGCCGAACTCGTGGCCGCCCTCCGCGCGGCGGGTGTCCACGATTGGCGGATCTGGCGCAGCGGCGAGGAGCTCTTCCACCTCGTCGAGGTCGAGGACTACCAGGCCATGCGCAGGGCCCTCGCGGACGATCCCGTCAACGTCGCGTGGCAGGAGCGCATGTCCGCGCTCCTCGCCGTCGAGGACGACTACTCCGGGGACGACCACGGGATCGAGCGGGTCTGGAGGCTTCCGTGAGCGCCCTCGACTTCGGCCGGCTCGGGTTCGGCGCCGCGGGCATCGGGAACCTCTACCGCGCGGTCGACGACGATGCGGCGGCCGCGACCGTCGAGGCCGCGTGGAAGGGCGGCGTGCGCTACTTCGACACGGCCCCGCACTACGGCTTGGGGCTGTCCGAGCGGCGCCTCGGCGCGTCCCTGCGGGGCAGACCGCGCGGCGAGTTCCTCGTCTCGACGAAGGTGGGCCGGCTCCTCGACCCGGCGGCGCACCCGGACGACGCGCGGGACGACGAAGGCTTCGACGTCCCCGCCGACTTCCGGCGCGTGTGGGATCCGTCCGAGTCCGGCATCCGGCGCAGCCTCGAGGACTCGCTCGCGAGGCTCGGCCTCGATGCGGTCGACGTCCTCTACCTGCACGACCCCGACGTGTACGACCTCGAGGCCGGCATCACGCAGGCCCTCCCCGCGATGGAGAGGCTCCGCGACGAGGGCCTCGTGCGGGCGATCGGCGTCGGCGCGAACTCGAGCAAGGCGCTGGCCGAATGCGTCTCCCGCGCCGACCTCGACCTCGTGATGCTGGCGGGGCGCTACACGCTCCTCGAGCAGCCCGCCCTCCACGACCTCCTGCCGCTGTGCGTCGAACGCCGCGTCGGGGTGGTCAACGTGGGCGTCTACAACTCGGGGCTCCTCTCCCGGCCCACCGTGAGCGCCCGCGCGAACTACAACTACGCGCCGGCGCCCGCCGAAATCCTCGAGCGTGCCCGTCGGCTCGCCATGGCGTGCGCCGAGTTCGGCGTCGAACTGCCGACGGCGGCGCTCCACTTCGGCCTGCGGCACCCGGCGGTGCGGACCGTCGTCGTCGGCGCCTCGAACCCGGCCCAGATCGAGCAGAACGTCGCCCGCATGGAGGAGCCGGTTCCGGACGAGCTGTGGGAGGAGCTGCGGCGGCGGGGACTCATTCCGCCGTCGTCCGTTTAGGGGTCGCCGGCCGGCCTCCCCAATTTCACGGACGCCGGCGGGGCTCGGCGCGGCGAGTCGGGCACGACGCGCCGAGGGGTTGCGTCAAGAGTTGGGGAAGTTGGCGGCGATCACCTCTGCCCTACCGCGCGGCTGTAGACCTCGAGGACCTCGGGCGAGGGCGCCACACCGAGGCGCTCCATCTCACCGAGGTGCTCGTCGAGGGCGCGCCGGGCCGCCGACGGGACATCGGGCCACCCGCGGCGGCGTACGACGACGTCGCCCGCCTCCGTGTGCCCGGCCTCGACATCGCCGTGAAGCTGAATCTCAAGCTGGAGCGCCGTGAGGATCTCGATGCGGCTCGCCCCGCTGTCGATCATCGCCACGATCCGGCGGATCTGAGAGATGCGCAGCCCATTCACGGCGCGCAGCGTCTGGATCGTGTGGATCCTTCGCAGGTGCCGCTCGCCGTAGTCCGCGCGCTTCGCCGTCAGGAGCTCGCCAGACGGAAGGAGTCCCTCGCGGAGGTTGAACTTGATGCTCGCAATCGGCATGTTCGCGAGGACGCTGAGCTCGCTCAGCTGCATGGTCATCGCCTTCTGGCGAGGAGCGTGCCTACTGGAGGAGGTGCCGGTGGATCGAGTACTCGGAGAATTCGATGATGCGGCGTTCGCCGAGATCGGACGTGGCCCAGAACAGGTCCAGCTTGGGCATGACCTCGTGCACGTGCCCCGCGAAGTGGACCACCCCCTGACGGCGGGCCTCAATCTTGTCCTCGCGCACGAGCTCGGCACTCGAATGGACGCGTTCGGTTTCCATGCGGGTTCCCCTTTCCCGGTGTTCCCCTAGGGGCGGGCCGCCAGGTCCGGTTCGCTGCCCACTCCCGGGGCGGCCCGCTACCCTTTCTGAGCGCGGCGGCTGGGGATCATGACGCGGGTTGGGTCTCACTTTTCGCACGTCGGGGCGCCCGGCGCACCTTCATCATGCCTCGCGCCGGGCCCCCGAAGATCAGGCCGTCACGCCGAAGAGCTCGCCGATGCCCGCGAGGTCGAGCGTGTGCGACGTGCGGTCGCGCTTCGCCTCGAGATACCGCACGTTCGACGCCGAGACGTGCACGCCCGTGGGAACATGCTCCGCGACCTCGACGCCGAGTGCCTCGAGCTGCCCCGCCTTGTCGGGGTTGTTGCTCAGGAGGCGGATCCGGTCGGCGCCAACGGCGTGCAGCATCTGTGCGGCGGCGCGGTAGTCTCGCTCGTCCTCGCCGCGGCCGAGGGCGAGGTTCGCCTCGTACGTGTCGAGGCCGTCGTCCTGGAGCGCGTAGGCGTCGAGCTTCGCGTAGAGCCCGATCCCGCGCCCTTCTTGGCGCAGATACAGAAGGAACCCGCCGGCGGCGGAGATCCGCTCGACCGCCTCTCGAAGCTGAGGGCCGCAGTCGCAGCGCTGGGAGCCGAAGACGTCGCCCGTGAGGCACTCGCTGTGCGGGCGGACGAGCGGCGGCTCGCCTCCCGCCGTCGAGCGTTCGACGGCGCCAGCCCAGTCCCCGAGGCCCAGCAGCAGGTGTTCGTGGCCGTCGACGAGATCGTGGAACGTGAAGACGTCGGCGACGGTCTCGAAGCCGTCGGCGAAGCGGAGCGGGACGCGGACGCGAGTGCGGACGTTCGCCGTCGGCAGCTGGGCTAGCGCGCTGGGCTCGAGGGTCATGGTCGGCTCCAATGGTCGATGGCAACTACGGGAACCAACGCACTTGATGTTTCAAGTTATTCCGGGTGAGCGGAAGTTTCACCTCCCGTTCACGAACCGCGGATACCTTGCTGCGCATGAAGCGCTTCTTTGGGGAACCCGCGACTCTCTGGCCGTCGATGCGGAACCGCCTGCACGTGTACGTCCTGCCGGGCGACGAGCTGAGGTCCGCCCTCGTCGAGCGGCAGCGGGCCCTCGACGACGTCGACTATTGCTCGGTCCAGCCTGCCGAGTACCTCCACGCGACGGTCCAGCAGCTCTCCCACACGAACGACGAGGCCGACCCGGCCGCCGTCGAACGCTTCATTGGGCGCCTCGGCGACCTCGCCGCCTCGACGAAACCGTTCACGGTGCCGCTCGCCGCGCCCGTCGTCGACGACTTCTCGCTCGGCGTCCGGGGCCCGTCCACGCCGGAATGGAGCGCCCTCCTCGACGGAGTCCGGGCCGCCGCGGCGGAGACCGTCAACGCGGGCCTCCCGATTCCCAACCCGCCGTTCGCTCCCCACGTCACGCTCGGCTACGGCGTGGCCGAGGGCAGCGGCGAACGCATCCAGCGCGCGTCGGACGCGCTCGGCGGGCCGGTGCCGCCGCTCGCCGTCGCCGGCCTCCACTTCCTGGCGGTGCACCAGGACACCGAGCGGGGAAGGTTCACGTGGGACACGACGACGGAGCTCGCGTTCGGGAGATGACCTCGCAGCGGGCGCCCTTCCCCGCACCGGGCGCCCTTCGCCGCAATTGTGCCGCTTCGCCGCAATTGTGCTGCGGAGCCGCGGCCCAATAGCGGGGAAGCGGCACAGCTGGGTCGGCGCGCTGAGGTGAAGCCGTCCGTCACGCAGCCCTCGCGAACGCCGCACCCAGCCTCGCGGCCACGACTTCAGGCCGGTCGAGGTCGGCCCAGGTGATCCGAATGACCGTCCACCCCTGCTCGATGAGTGCCGCCTCGCGCCGTCGCTCGAGGATGAGGGCTTCGGGAGTGGGCCGATAGTCGAAGTACTTGCCCCGGCCGTCGAATTCGAGGATGACCCTGAGCCTGGGCCATGCGTAGTCGGCACGGAAGAGGCCGTGAGCCGTCTCGATGCAGTACTGGGCCTCGGGCCGCTCGATTCCAAGCCCGCCCAGCATCAGGCGAGTGCGGGTTTCGCCGGCCGACTCTGCGCGGCCGTCGAGCATTCCGAGGAGTCGCGCGGCCCGCGCCCGCCCTCGCGCGAACTCCGCCGACTCAAGCGTTGAAGTGAGCTCGCCGATTGTCAGGCCGGCGTTCAATGCGCTGTCGCCGATGACCGCCGCCGCTTCCGGTGCAAGAAAACGCGCGCAATCAATCACGGTCCGCGCGGGCGACGTCGCGAGCACGTGCCGACCGTCGCGGGTGCGAACGCCGACGGGCTCATCGGGTGACGCGGGGGCGCGATGCGTCACCGTGTCTGACCCGTGGCTCGACCCGGAGTTGTCTCGACTCACCACATGGACCACCGGCCCCGCGTTCCACACCGCGAAACCATGGAGCCGCGCGGCGGAGGTGTGGCTGTAGGTGGCGGGGCTCTGAGCGCCCGCGGCGTGGGCATCGATGCGGTAGTCGTCCCGCTCCCACGGGCTGAGCGAGCGCCACTGTTCCGACCGGGTGTAGGCCCCGCGACGGATTCGTTCGAGGACGCCCGCGCGAACGCCGAACGTGATCAGCCTGTCGTCGAGGCCTCCGTCACGCAGTTGGCGCGTCGAGGCGACGATCCCTGCGGGCCATCGATCGGCGATGAGTCGTCCTGCTGAATCTGCGTCCACAGAGCCATCGTGCTCGGCGGAATCCGTCGAGGACACCCCACAGGTCCCGTATGTGGATAACTCTCGGAGGTCCCATCACGCGCTTCTGTGCCGCTTCCCCGCAGCGGGCGCCCTTCCCCGCTATTGGGCCGCGGCCCAGCAGCACAATTGCGGCGAAGCGGCACAGGAGCGCGCGCCCCCGGATCAGCGTTGCCGGAAGGCGTCGGCCATGAGATTCGCGAGGCGCTCGAACTCGAACCACCGCAGAACCCGATCCGGCCCGTCGCTCCATTCCGACGAGCGAATTCGGAATCGCACTGTGCCCCGGTGCGAAATCCCGAGGGCCATGTAGATATCGCCGTCGGGAGAGGTCGTGTAGGAGACGTGCGGCGACGGGCCGCGCAGCCCGCGGTCCTCGGGGAGCCAGAAGGCGCAGCTCTCGAACTCTCGGGCCGCGACCATGAGCGGCAGATGGCCGGGGAGCCCACCGGGGCGCAGGTCCTCATCGCGAAGCAGTGCCAGCGTGTCCGGCATGGCGAGCATCAGCCGTTCCCACGCCCTGCCGCTGTGGCCGTCGAAGACCGTCACGGCGAGCAGGGCAGACGCTTCGGCCGCGGCCTCGAACTCGGCCGGGGAAGGGCGCCCCGTACATAGCGCAGCGCCGCCCTCACGTCCGCAGTCAGCTCCCCCGGCCTCACGCGCGCGAGGGACCGCCCGCCGAGCCGAGCCAGCCGAGCGCCCGACGCCGACGCAACGCGGGCCTCGCCACGGGCCGCGCCAGCCCCGGCGAGCGCAAGGGCGGGCGGGGCACTCAAGGGCGCGGCGCCGTCGTCGTCCGCTGGCGCCGCTTGCCGGACCCGAGACCGGATCCACGCGCGGTCGATCCGCCATTGGGCGAGCAGCGCGGTCGCCGCGCCGGACACCGTGACCGCCAGCCCGGCGAGCACCACCTCGCTCGCCGCACCCGCGGCAGCCGCGAGGACGGCGACCGCGGCGCCCACCATGCCGACGGCGTGACCCGTCCAGCGCGCGTCGGCGGCAAGGGAAGTCAGCCCGCGGGATGGCATGCGGACACGGTAGAGCACCGCATGGCCGAGGGGAAGGGCCGGCTACACCGCCTCGAGCACGCTCACGTAGTTCGCGATCCCGACGCCGCCCATGTTCTGCACCGCGGCGCGCCGCGGCGAAGCGAGCTGCATCGCGCCCGCCGTGCCCGTGAGCTGCATCGCCGCGAGGACGTGCTGGGAGACACCCGTCGCGCCGACGGGGTGGCCCTTGGCCTTGAGCCCGCCCGAGACATTGACCGGCAGGCGGCCGTCGCGATACACCCAGCCTTCCTCGATCGCGCGGGCGCCCTGCCCGGCCGGAGTGAGGCCCATCGTCTCGTAGATGACGAGTTCGGCGATCGTGAAGCAGTCGTGGACCTCGGCGAAGTCGAGGTCGCCAAGGCCGATTCCGGCCATCGCGAAGGCGCGCTCCCACGAGAGGCGCACGCCCTCGAACGCGGTCGGGTCGCGGCGGGCGGCCGGCAGGAAGTCGTTGGCGTGGCCGAAGCCGGCGAGCCGCACGGGCGCCGTGGCGGCCCCCGCGCGGGGTGCGACGGACAGCACGAGGGCCGCGGCGCCGTCGGACACCGGCGAGCAGTCGGTGCGCCGCAGCGGATCGGCGACCATCGGGTTCTTGTCCGAGACCGTCCGGCAGAACTCCTCGCCGAGGTCCTTCCTCAGCTGCGCGTAGGGGTTGTCGACGCCGTTGCGGTGGTTCTTCGCCGCGATGCTCCCGAGCACATCCGAGACCGGCCCGTACCGCTTCTCGTAGTGCTTCGCGACCTCCGCGAACAGGGCGGTGAAACCGGCCGACGACGGCTGGCCGGCCATGTCGTAATCCGCGCCGAGGAGGGCCGCACCGACCTTCTCGGGCCCGGCCGGGGTCATCATTTCGGCCCCGATCACGAGCACGTTCCGTGCCGTCCCGGCCAGGAGCGCCTTCGCGCCCTGCTGAACAGCGGCCGAACCCGACGCGCACGCGTTCTCGACGCGCGTCGCCGGGACGCCGAGCAGGTCCGGGGAGAGCTGGAGCGCGAGCGAGGACGGGAACGCGAGCGGCATCATCCCGGCGTTGAACTGGCCGACGTAGATCTCGTCGATCTTCCCCGGCTCGAGACCCGCGTGCGCGAGGGCCTCCCCCGCGACCTGCACGATGAGGGACTCGAGCGTCTCCTCCGAGAGCTTCCCGAAGCGGCTGTGGCCCCAGCCGGTGATAAGGATGTCCTTGCCGAATTGTTCTCTGAGGCTCATGCGAGCACTCCCTCGCTTTCTTCATTCGCCGCAGCGGTCGCTGCGCCCAGGCCAATCACGACGTCGAAATCGGCTCCAGTTTTCCCGCGCACCTCGTCGGCGGTGACGCCGGGGGCGAGGCGGCGGAGCACGAGGTGGCGCGCACCGTCGTCGTCCGTCTTTTCAGGCCTTGGGGCGGCTGATCCGCGCACGACGTCGAAGACCGCGAGGTCGGTCACGATGCGGTCGACGACGCCGCGCCCCGTGAGCGGGAGCGTGCACTCGGCGACGATCTTGGGGGAACCGTCCTTCGCGACGTGCTCGGTCAGGACGACGATCCGCGGGGTGCCCGCGACGAGGTCCATCGCCCCGCCCATGCCCTTGACCATCTTTCCGGGGATCTGCCAGTTCGCGAGGTCCCCGGACGCGGAGACCTGCATCGCGCCCAGGACGGCGACCTTGACGTGCCCGCCGCGGATCATATTGAAGGAAACAGAGGAGTCGAAGATGCTCCCGCCCGGCAGGACCGTCACGGTCTGCTTGCCGGCGTTGATGAGGTCGGCGTCCTCGTCGCCCTCGAATGGGAACGGGCCCATGCCGAGCAGGCCGTTCTCGCTCTGCAGCGTCACCCGCACGCCGTCAGGCAGGTTGTTCGCCACGAGCGTCGGGATGCCGATCCCGAGGTTCACGTAGTCGCCGTCGTGCAGTTCCTCGGCCGCGATCGCGGCCATCTCGTTTCTCGTCCAAGCCATGGTTCTCTCCTCTCTCTCGGTTGCGCCGTCACGTCCCGCGGGTGTCCACCCGCGGGACGAGACGGTGCAAGGGAATCAGACGCGCGCGGCCAGGGCCTCGCGTCGGGGGCGCACGGTCCGCTGCTCGATGTCCTTGACCCGCGGTCGCGCTTGCACGAGGTACTGCACGTACACGCCCGGGGTGACGACGTGGTTCGGGTCGAGCTCGCCGATCCCGACGATTACCTCGGCCTCCGCGATCGTCACGCGGCCCGCCGTTGCGACGACCGGGTTGAAGTTCCGCGCCGTGTACCGGTAGACGAGGTTGCCTTCGACGTCGGCCGTGTGCGCGTGGACGAGCGCGACGTCGGCGACGATCCCGCGCTCCTGCACGTAGGTCCTGCCGTCGAACTCGGCGTGCGGCTTGCCGTCCGCGACAATCGTGCCCACCCCCGTGCGCGTGTAGAAAGCGGGGATGCCCGCGCCGCCCGCGCGCAGCCGCTCCGCGAGCGTGCCCTGCGGCACGAACTCGACCTCGAGGTCCCCCGAAAGGTACTGCTCGGCGAAGAGCCGGTTCTCCCCCACGTAGGACGCGATGACCTTGCGGACCTGGCCCGACTCAAGGAGGATCCCGAGGCCCTTCCCGTCGACGCCCATGTTGTTCGAGACGACCGTGAGCTTCTTCGCGCCGCTGTCCCGCACGGCCTCGATGAGGTCCGCGGGGATCCCGCTCAGGCCGAAGCCGCCGACGGCTACGGTCGCGCCGTCGTGCAGGACGTCCGCGAGGATCGCGTGGGCGTCCTCTCTCAGCTTTCCCATGCGCTGCCCTTTCGTTCACCACTTTGTGGACGGGTCTGAAGTCCTTTCGAGACTAAAAGAGGCGTGGCAGGCCATCAATAGACGACCCAGCGCGCAGCGCACAGTGTGGACACGCGGCGATACGTCGTCCACAATGTGGCTAGTTTCTGCGTGAAGTGAGGAGCTTGAGATCAGGTGATGCAGGTTCAAGGTACGCAGGTCGTGGGACGGGTCGCGCAGCTTCTGCGGCTCATCGGGGGAAGACCGGCGGGTGCGTCGACGGCGTGGCTCGTCCGGGAGTCCGGCCTCACCCGCCCGACCGCCCACCGGATCCTGACAGCGCTGGCCGCCGAAGGGCTCCTCGACACCGACCCCTCGAATGGCAACTGGGTCCTCGGGACCGAGCTCTTCCTCCTCGGCTCGGCGGCGTCGACGCGGTTCCCTTTCGAGGACCTGGCCCGGCCGAGTCTGCGCCGGGTCGCCGAGGAATCGGGCGAGAGCGCGTTCTACAGCATCCGCCGAGGATCCGAGACGGTCTGCCTCCTCCGCGAGGAGGGGAGCTTCCCGGTGCGATCGTTCGTGCTGCGCGAAGGCGTGCGGTTCCCGCTCGGCGTCGCGTCGGCGGGGACCGCGATCCTGGCTTTCCTCCCCGACGACGAGCAGGACGCCTTCCTCTCACGCTGGGCCGAGCACGCTGGCGAATTCGCCTCGGGGCACACCGAGGCTGTCGTGCGGAGGCAGCTCGCGGAGACGAAGCTGCGGGGATACTCCGTGAACCCCGGGCTCGTCCTCGAGGGAAGCTGGGGCATGGGCGCGGCCGTCTTCGACCGCAACGGAACCCCCGTGGGGGCCGTCTCGATCACCGGAATCGAGCCGCGGTTCCGGCCCGAACGGCAGGAGTTCCTCGGGCGGCTGCTGCTGGAGGAGGCGTATCGGATCAGCGCGCGGCTGGAAGGGCCTCGAGGCTAGGCGCCGCCCAACCCCGACTCGAGGCAGGCACGGACCAGTCGTGCCGCCGTCTCAGGGTTGCGACCGGCTTCGGCCGAGGCGAGCACGAATCCGGGGCGAATGACATGCCACCACTCGCCGCGGACCAGCAGGATGTCGAGGCTCCCGCGGAGGTCGCCCTCGTCGACGTGCCGGTCGCGTGCCACCGCCCGCACGGCATCCCGGAGGATTCCCCAGGGGATCAACGCAGGATTTGCCCGCACCATCTCGAAGCGCGCCGGCCCCACCCACCCGTAGGCCTCCTTCCACACCGAACGGAACGGGCCACCTGGCGTCACGGGGGCTCCGGGCGAATGGCCCGCGGTCGCGCGCCACGATTGGAGCCATTCGAGGCTCGCGCCAACCCGCTCGGCGTCGCCCAGTTGCTCCGAGCGATCGGGGACGCTGGCCGCCAGTGCCGGCGGGACGTCGGCGTCCGCGAAGGGGCCGAGCCCCAGCGCGTCCCGGACGTAGAGCGCGGCGTTGGTCGCGCTGCCGACGTCGCCCCGAAATTCCCACGAGCGGGTTCCTGCCAACCTCATCGGACCCCCCTTGCTTTGCCCGCCCCAGTATGACGACGGCGGGGCGGCGCCAACAAGGGACCGGCACCTAAGATCCTCTCGACAGGGAGGAACTGCCATGGAGCATGCCGAGCAGGCGAGCGAGCTGTCGCGCGCCGAAACCGAGGGTCCCGCCGTCAGCCGCGCCGCGGAGTGCGTCTGGCTTGTCCGCGGCGGGTCGTCGAACTGGGTCATTGTCCGGGATCCGGGCGGTGGCCCGTCGTTCACGCTCGTCGACGGGGGCTATCCGGGGGATTACGGGCGGCTCCTGACGTCGATCGGCCTGCTCGGGCTGCGGCCCGGAGACTGCCGGGCGGCGCTCGTGACTCATGGACACGTCGACCACATTGGCGGGCTCCAGCAGCTCGCGGCCGACTACGCCGTGCCGGTGCTGTGCCACGCCGACGAGGCGTCGAATCTCGTCGGGCCGGACCGCGAACAGGTCACGCTCACCCGGATCCTTCCGTCGCTGTGGCGCGGGAGGGTGCGGCGCTGGCTGCGGCTCGCCCTCAGGCTGCGGGCCCTCGAGCCCGTGTCGATCACGCCGTCGGCCGTGTTCCGCGACGGCGACGTGCTCGACGTCCCGGGTTCGCCCACGGTCCTGCATTTCCCGGGGCACACCTCGGGCTCGACGGCGTTCGTGTTCACCGCGGGCGGGAAGCGCGTGGTCGCGTGCGGGGACGTCGCCGTCACGTCGCACGAGACGCTCCCCGACGGCTCGTCGAGCGCCAGACTGCTGCCGCCGATGTTCCATCACGACCGCGCCGGGGCCGAGGCAAGCCTCGCCCGGCTCCTGTCCCTCGACCCGGACGTGCTGCTGCCGGGCCACGGGCCTGCGCTGCGGATGGGCTAGGGCACGGCGGAGCACACGCAGTGTCGGGCTTTCGGGGGCGCCGCCGCGGCCGGCAGGGCGCCGCCGCGGCCGCCGTCAGAGCGCGAGGCCGACGGCGAGGAGCACGACGGCGAGCAGCGGCGCAGCGAGCTGCGTCAGGGCCGCGCTCCATTTCGACGGCGACGAGACCAGGAGGACGAGCCCGGCGGCCACCATGGATCCCGTCCCGGCAAAGACCAGCGTCGCGCCGACCGGCGTCCCGGCAAAGACCAGCGTCGCGCCGACCGGCGTCGCGCCGACGGCCATCAGCACGATTCCCAGGCCCGCGATCACGGCGAGCAACAAGTTGTAGAAGCCCTGGTTGAAGGCGAGCTCCCTGGTCGCGCCGGCCTGTTCGGGAGAGAGCCCGAACACGGCGCGGGCGCGCGGCCCCATCCACAGCAGCGACTCGAGGATGAAAATGTACACGTGGATGAGCGCGGCGACTCCCGCGAGAACAAGCCCAGCAACGACCAGCACGAGGCGATCTCCTTTGTTCCGACGAACCTTAGCTGCGACGAATCAGTTCAGACAATAGTGAGGGTGACCTCGACATTGCCGCGCGTCGCGTTCGAGTAGGGGCAGATCCGGTGGGCCTTCGCGACGAGGTCTTCCGCGGTCTCCCGATCGAGTTCGGGGAGCGTGATCTCGAGCGCCGCGGCGAGGCCATAGCCCCCCTCGGGCAGGGCGTGGAGGGACACGTCGGCGACGACCTCGGAATCAGCGGCGTTCGCCTTCTCCTGCGCGGCGACCCGCTTGAGCGCCGAGTGGAAGCACGCCGCGTAGCCAGCCGCGAAGAGCTGTTCGGGGTTGGTCGCCCCGCCCGGGCCGCCGAGCTCGCTCGGAACCCGCACCTGAGCATCGAGGTGCCCGTCCGTCGACTGGATCCTGCCGTTCCGGCCATCGCCCATGGCGGCGACGGTTGCCGTGTAGAGAGCTGTCATGTCCGCAATCATATTGCGCACAATATGATTGAAACAAATCTAAGATAGAGGGATGGATCGCCCCCTCGAGCTCGACGACCAACTGTGCTTCCCGCTCTACGCGGCCGCGCGCGCCGTCACGCGCGCCTACAGCCAGCTGCTTGCCGATGCAGGGCTCACGTACCCCCAGTACCTCGTCCTGCTTGCGCTGTGGTCGAGCGAATCGCCGCTCTCGGTGGGCGAGCTCGGCGAGCGACTGCACTTGGACTCGGGAACCCTCACGCCGCTGCTCAAGCGCCTCGAGACCGCGGGGCACGTGACCCGGCGCCGGGACCCGGCCGACGAGCGACGCGTGCTCATCGCCCTCACCGGCTCAGGCGAGGCGCTCAGGGGCGTGGCGGCAGAGATCCCCGCCGAGGTCGGCGCCATGGTGGGGATCGACGTCGGGCAGGCGGAAGTCCTCAAGGGCCTCCTGACCACTATCATCGATCGGCTCGAGAGCCGCTGAGCCGCCTGCTGGTCGCCCCGGTCGCGGCTCGACGGCTCCTGGCTCATTCTGAGAGGACCGGCGCGTGGCGAAAACATGGCTGTCGATACGCGTGGAACTGATCGGCGGGCGCGGCGAACAGCTGTGGCCGAGGCCCGGGCGAATCTTCGCGGCCTCGACAGCGCACACCCTGCTGGATCTGGCGACCGCGATCGACATCGCGTTCGCCAGATGGGACCACGCACACCAGCACGAATTCGAATTCGCGGACGGGACCCGGGCAGGCATCCCGGATCCAGACTTTCCCGAGCTGGCGGACATCGACACCGCACGGACCAGCCTGCGCAAGATCACCACGGGGGAACTCTTCACCTACACGTTCGACTTCGGCGACCAGTGGACCCACCAATGCGCTATCGATCCCCGGCGGATCGACCCACTGGACGTCCTCGGGATCGTCCCGGCATCCCCGACCCCGTACTGGGGCTGGGGCTCCATCCCCGACCAGTACGGACGCCGGTGGGACGACGACGACGGAACGGGCGATCCCCCCGAGCCCCCGACAGGCGGGCGCAGCCTCGCTGGTCGAGAGTAACCCACGTCCCATTCCGACCTTCTTTCGGCAGTCGCCGCAAGCTGCGCCCGCGGAATTCCGCGGGACGCAACGTTGAGATCCCGCGAAAGTGTGTGAAAGAAGGTCGCGAACGGACGACGACGAAGACGCTCACCCAGCCTTGTCGACGGTCGTGATGAACTCCGCGAAGAGCCCCGGCCACGCCATGACCCCGTAGGGTGTGCGGGCCACCACGATGCGGCTTTGAGGCATCCGGGCGTGCAGCTTGTTCGCCGTTGTCAGGGGGTGCGAGCGGTCGCCGCTCCACGCGAGGACCAGCGTTGGCGCCTCGATGGTCGCAATGGTCTTCTTCGTCGGCAGGTCAGTCGCGGCCGCACCGCGCATCACGGTCGGCAGGAGGCTTTCGGGCACGGCGATGCCGGTCTCGGGCGCATCGGCGAGCGCGGGCGGGGAGGGCGCCGTGGAGCCTCGCTGCTCGAACGCGGCGATGCCCTCCCGCTCGACCATCGCGGCGTTCGCGAGGTAGGTCTCGCGCTGGGCGCCCCTGCTCTTCCACGCCGTCGGGGGCGTGACAAGGGTCAGCGACTCGAATCGGTCGGGATCCTTCACCGCGGCATGCAGAAGAGTCCCCGTCCCCATGGACGGCCCGACCCCGTGCACCTGTTCGCCCGGGGCGACGTGGTCGAGGAGGGCCAGGAGGTCGTCGGCAAGGCGCGGCCAGCTGTAGTCGGCCTCGTCGAGCGTTCCCGTGGACCGGCCATGACCGCGGGCGTCGTAGCGGAGGATGCGGTGGTCGCGCAGGGCACGGGCGAGGTTGAGGCCGAGCTGTCCGTCGCGCTCGCGGCTGGATGTCAGGCCGTGCAGTTGCACGACCAAGGGGCCGGCAGATCCGGCGACATCGTAGTCAAGAGTCGCGCCGCGCGTCTGAAATGAGGCCACGAGCCCTCCCGCGTGCTTTCGCGAAACATCTGGGCCCTACACTACGGCACCATGCGCCTTACCACGGTGGCCCAGATGGCCCTGCCGGAGGGATCCCTCCACAGCTTCGCTGTTCGCGCTGCGCCCGATCCGTCGCGCGAGCTGCCCGTTTCGTTTGATCAGGGCCGCCACGTCGGCCGCGGCGACCGTTCGGGGTCATGGATGGCGGTGTCGTTCCGGCTCGCCCAGTCCCTCGATCGCGCGGCGCTCGCACAGGCCTGGCGAGAGGCGATCGCTCGCCACGGAACCCTGCGCACCGTCTTTTCGTTCGACGGCTCGCGCGTCCGGCTGCACGAGGCCGCGGTCGACGGCGGCATGTGGCGAGAGCACGATGCGATGGGCGGCGGATCGTCGCGCGACGCGCTTCGTACGCTCCTGGACGCCGAGTGCCGTCCGTGTGCGGCGCCGTCGTACTTGCTCGCCGTGGTGGTGCCCGCTCCGGCCGAACCCGACCCGCGACCCGTCGTCGTCCTCGCGAGCGACCACGCGCACGTTGACATGTGGTCACTGCTGATCCTCGCCCACGAGGTGCGGACACGAGTCGAGGACGACGGCGCAGACGGCGCCTCGCAGCCCGGGGCGCCCGCCGACCCGCTCCCCGCCGCAGCATTCGTCGATCACACGCGCGCCCTCGCCGCGATGCCCGAGGCGCCGGCCGAGATCATCGAACACTGGCAGGAGATCCTGCGGGCAGGCGGAGGAGGGATGCCCGCGTTCCCCCTGCCTTTGGGGGATGTGTCGCGAGCGTCGCCGGCGGTCGTGGAGGTGCGCGATGTGCTCGACAGCGGCCAGCTCGCACGCCTCGAAGAGCGGGCCGACGCGCACGGAGTCCGGATTCTGCCCTTAGTACTTTCCGAGCTCGCGCAGCTCTTCCGCGACGTCGCGAACGTGCCGCTGCGCGCGGTATTCCCCGTGCACTCGCGCAACGAGCCACGGTGGCGCGACTCGGTCGGGTGGTACATCACCAACGCCGTGCTGGACATCGCGGATCCAGACCCGTCGTCCTGCGCTGCCGCGGTCGCCGAGGCAGTGCGCCTCGGGGCCCACCCGTTGGCTCCGATCTTCGACCGTATCGGCAGTGCTAAAGAACCCCCCGGGATGTTCGCCATCTCGTGGCTCGACATGCGCCGCCTGCCCTTGGGCATCGACCCTTCGCTCGAACCGCAGTTCGTTTCGGCCGTTCTCCCGACGGACAACATCATGATCTGGTTCATCGTCGCCGAGGACGGACTGCACCTCCGCTGCCGCTACCCCGACAACGCCGTCGCCCGCTCGACGGTTGGTGCATGGCTCGACGAGCTCACGGCGCGGGTCGCGGCGGCCACGCACGGGGGGCCCGGGCGCGCGGCCCCGACCGCCTGAGACGGCTTGTGGCAGGGAAGACGCCCTCGGTCCGTCTTCTCGCCCACAAGCCGTCTGTCTCCGCCGGACAGGAGCGCGGGGCGCTAGTGCTTGAGGTCCACGAGCTCCTGCAGCACCTGATCCGACGTCGTGATGATGCGGGCGTTCGCCTGGAAGCCGCGCTGCGCGACGATGAGGTTCGTGAACTCCTGCGAGAGGTCGACGTTGGACATCTCGAGCGCCCCGCCCGTGAGGGTCCCGAACCCCGGCGCCCCGGCCTGCCCGATCTGGGGGGCGCCCGAGTTCGCCGTGACCGTGTAGGAGGAGTCGCCGGTCTTCTCGAGGCCCGCGGGGTTGGTGAACTTGGCGAGCGCGACCCGCCCGACGATCTGCTTGAGTCCGTTGCTGAACGCCCCGATGAGCGAGCCGTCCCCGCCGAGGGTGAAGGACTCAAGGGTGCCGGCCGCCGAGCCGTTCTGGCCCGCGGCGGCGACCGTCGTCATGCCCGCGTATCCCGTCACGGCCGCGAGGTTCACCGCAATCCCGCCGACCGTGAGCGAGCCGCCCGACGTGAGGGCGCCGTTCGTGAACGCGAGCGAGCCCGCGCCCGTGCTGCCGTTGGCGTCCGCTCCCGCGACGTCCCAGCCGGCCGCGGTGCGCGTGAACGTGAGCGCGAGATTCCGGGCGACGCCGTTGCCGTCGAACACGCGGAGGTCCCGTTCGAGGGTGGTCCCCACGGCCACATCCGAGGGCAGGTTCCCGTCGACGCTGGCCTTGCTCGTCGCGACGGCAGGAATCGTCGCGGTGGGCGAGAGCGCGATGGTCCCGAGCGGTGCGCCCGAGTTGACCACGCCGGAAGCATCCGCGGTCCACCCTTGGAGGAGGCCGCCGTCGGGCGTGACGAGCTGTCCCGACGCGTCGAAGCCGAACGACCCCGCGCGCGTGTAGAGCTGCTGCCCGCCGCGGCTCGTGATGAAGAATCCGTCGCCGGAGATCATCATGTCCGTGGCCTTGCCCGTGGACTGGGCAGAGCCTTGGTTGAAGTTCGTCGCAACGGCGGCCACCTTGACCCCGAGGCCGATCTGCGCGGGGTTCGTGCCGCCCGTCGCGGCCTGCGGCCCCGAGGCGCCCTGCGTGAGCTGCGAGAGCGTGTCCTCGAACTCGGTCGCGGACCCCTTGAAGCCCACGGTGTTGACGTTCGCGATGTTGTTGCCCGTGACGTCGAGCATGGTCTGGTGGGCACGGAGGCCCGAGATGCCGGAGTACAGGGAACGGAGCACGGTGCTGCCTTTCTTCGGTGGGCGAGGTTCTTGGGGGCTTGCCGGGACGGCGTCAGGCGCCTGCGACGCCCGTGATCGATGACAGGGGAATCGACGCGCCCCCGATGGACAGCGACGGCGCAACCCCGCCGAACGAGACCGAGGCGACGGTCCCGCGCCCCGAGCCGCCATCCGCGCCCAGGTACGTCACCGAGCGCCCGATGAGCGCCGCGGCCGCGGCGCGTTCCTGGACCGAGAGGCCCGAGGCGCTGGTGGCCGTGAGCTGGGTGAGCTTCTCCATCATCGAGAGCTGCGTCGTCTGATTGATCATCGCGTTGGTGTCCATGGGCGAGCTCGGGTCCTGGTTCTTGAGCTGCGTCACGAGGAGGGACATGAACACGCTGGAATCCATGGTCTGCTGCGGCGTGCGGGTCGGCGCGGCGGAAGTCAGACTCGTCGAGGCCGCGCCGGCCAAAGGGGTGATGTTCGGTGGGCTGATGCTCATGGGTTTCTGCTTTCTCACGCGAGGATGTCGAGGCCGGCGGTGCCGAGGGGGCCGCTGCCGAGGGTGCCTGCCCTGAGGCCACGGAAGGCGGGCGACGCGCGGGCCCCCTCCCCCGACCCGCCCCGCGCCTCGGCGTCCGGCTGGCGAGCGCCGCTCCCGTCCCCCGGGCCGCTGCCGCCCGGGCCGCCGTGGCCGCCCGGGCCGGGACCGGCGTCGTGCGGCGCGCTGCGGCTCGAGAGATCAAGGCTCGCGCCGATCCCCGCAGCCGCGAGCTCCCGGCGGAGCTCGGGCAGGGCGGCCTGGACGGCGGCGCGACCCGCCTCCGTGGGCGCGAAGAGCTCGACCCGCGTGCCGCCCGGACCGATGTGGGCCTGAACGGTGACCGGCCCGAGGTCCTCCGGTGTGACCTTCACGGTCATGACGTGCTCTCCGGGCGCCGCGGCGGCGAGTGTGAAGAGCGGCTTCGCGAGCTGCGACCCGAACGACGGCGGCGCCGGCGTGGATTCGCCCGGCGCGCCGGTGGCTCCGGGAACAACGGCGCCTCCCGTCGCGTGCGGCCCGAGCGGAGCGAACGACGGCGGGAGCGCGGCGGACGCCGTGGCCGATAGCGCTTTCCCGGTCGGGCCCGCGCCGGGGCGACGCCCCAACGTGCCGCCCGGTCCGGGGGCCTGTTGAGCGTCCCCGACCAGAGCCGCGGACAGCGCCGCGGTGCCCACGGGGGATCCGGCCGGGCCCGCGGCCGCGCCGGACAGGTTTGCCGCGTGATCGGCCGCCCGGACGCCGTCGGCGCCGGAAGCCCCGACGGCTCCAAGAACGCCAGCAGTGCCAGGGATTCCGACCGCGACTCCCCCGATCGCGACACCGCCAGCCAGCACGGACCGGGACCCGGACGCCGCACCGAGACCTGACGAACCGAGACCGGGCGAGCCAAGACCGGGCGAACCGAGACCGGGCGCTTCAGCGCGGGCGCCCGTCATTGACGCGGCGACGTTGGACGCAGCGGCGACGTTGGACGCATCGGCCCCGGGCACCGCCGGCGCGAGACCCGGCAGCGCAGGACTCAACTGTGCAGGACTCGACGATGGCACACCGGCCACGAGCCCGTCCGACCCGAATCGCGCCAACCCCGAACCTGCGCCCCCCGATCCCGCACCCCTCGGTCCCGCACCCGCCGGTCCCGCACCCGGCGGTCCAGCGGCGGTCTCGACGTCGAGCCCCGCCCCGCCGAGTCCCGCCGCGCCTAACTCAACCCCACTGAGCCCCGGCCCGCCGACCCCACCCCCGTCAAGCCCAGCCCCAGCCGCGCCGAGCCCCTGACCCCCCACACTCTGAGAGGCGAGAAGCCCAGCGCACGAGGCGAGCATCTGCGGGTCGGACCCGGACGAGCACGCGGCGGCCCCGCCGTCGTCGTCCGTCTTCACCCCGCGGGGACCACGGGGGTGGGGCGACCCGTCGGGAGCGAGCCCGCCCGGGCGGGACGAAGGCTGCAGCCCCGCGAGAGTCTCGGCGAACTGCCCGCCGGAGTCCGCAGGCGCGGGCGACGGGGATGCGGCAGGCGCTCCCACACCGAGAGACGCAAGGCCAGAAAGAGCGCGCATCAGGCTCCCGTCCCAGAAAGCTCGGCCACGATCCGGCGCGCGGCGGGCTCCCACTTCGCGTAGGCGTCCGGATAGGCCGAACGCTGAACGGCCTGGTCCGCGGCGGCGACCGGAAGGCTCTGCCAGCCGGGGATCACCGCGAGGCGGTCGAGGAAGGCGTCCGTGGACCGCACGGGATCCATCGCGTCCGCGACCGTGCCCCACGAGAAGTCCGTCCCATGGACCTGCTGCTGGAACAGCCCGACGGAATAGCCGTCGGTGCCGCGTGCGGACGCGTCGGGGGCGAGGGCCTGAGATCCGGGGACCTTCGGGTTCCAGTACATCCGCAGCGAGGACTCCTGCAGCGCGGTCGAGACGGCCGCGACGGCGGCCTGTGGTGGGAGCCCGCGAGCGCGGACCTCGCCCACGATCGCCCGGGCGTAGCCGAGCTGGGTCGCGTCGAGGCCGCTGGTACCCGCCCCCGATCCGGATCCTGACACCGACCCAGCCCCCGGCCCGGAGCCGGCGTCTGGCACGATCCGCCGGATCGCCGTGAGGTTCGCGTGTCGCTCCCACGCGTCGCGGACTTGGATGGTCTTGCCCGGCTCGGGTGCGTCGATCGCCTTGCCGTTGCCCAGGTAGATGGCCACGTGTTCGCCGCCGAAGCTCACGAGCAGGTCGCCCGGGCGGGCGTCCGCGAACGAGGCCACGGGAGTACCCTGGGTCATCTGGTCGTGTACGACGCGCGGTAGCGAGACCCCGAGGTCGGCATAGACACGCTGGACGAACCCGGAGCAATCCATGCCCGTCGCGGGATCCGTTCCGCCCCACGCGTAGGGCACGCCCACGTAGCGCTGAGCGTCCGCGGCGACGGCGTCCCCGGTCGGACCCCCGGAACCGGACGCCCCCACGGCACCCGCGAGCGCGGCGCCGAACGCGCGAGAGGCCCGGCCGACGGCGTCCGACGACGTGCGGGCCCCTGCGCTGGCCTGTGCGCGGGCCGTCACGGCCGCGAGCGCGGGATCGAGCTGGCTGAGGGTCGACTGGATCTCGCCGATCCGTCCGATCGCGGCGTCGAGCGTCACGGCGCCACCATCCCGCGCCCGCTGAGGTCCTGCCCGCGGGGATCGGGGCTCTCGCGCCGGAGCGCGCCGGACCCGAGGTCGTCCAGGACGCCCTGTTCGGCCGCGAGGTCTGCCGCGGCGAGGGCGGCGGCGTGCCGGGCCTCGAGCTTCTCGAGCCCGATCGTGCGGGCGCGGGCCGTCCCGAACTCGAGGAGCGCCTCGTCGCGTTCGGCGTCGGCGACGTCGGCGAGCGCATGAAGCTCGGCGAGCATGCCGAGCGACGAGGCCCGCGCTGCGGCGATCGCACGCAGCGCCGCCGCGCCGTCGACGTCAGACGCGATCCGCTCGGAGTCTGACCTCGCCGCGTCCTCGCGCGTCGACAGCGCCCGGACCCGCGCGTTGGCGGCGCCGAAGCGCGCGGCCGCCTGGTCCTGCTCGAGGCGGCGCAGCCGCAGTAGCCCCGCGAGGGGGAATGAGGGGGTCATCGTGCACCTCCAAGGATCGTGGTGAGCCGGGCGAGCCGTTCCCAGGCCTCGGGACCCGGCGTCTGGTCGTCGAGGCGCTGGCGGAGGAAGGCATCGATCTCGGCCTCGTGGGCGAGGGCCGCGTCGACGAGCGGGTTGCTCCCGCGCTGGTAGGCGCCGACGTCGATGAGGTCCTGCGCGGCCTTGCGTGCCGCGAGCACGCGGCGAAGCGCCGCGGCGAGCTCGATACGCTCGGGCGGAGTGACCTTCGACGCGACGCGCGAGACCGAGCCGAGCACGTCGATCGGCGGGTAATGGCCCATGACGGCAAGCTTCCGGTCGAGGACCACGTGGCCGTCGAGGATCGAGCGGGCGGCGTCCGCGATCGGCTCGTTGTGGTCGTCGCCGTCGACGAGGACGGTGTAGATGCCCGTCACGGAACCAGCCTCGGCGGTGCCCGCGCGTTCGAGGAGCCGGGCGAGCAGAGCAAAGGTCGACGGCGGGTAGCCGCGCGTCGCGGGCGGCTCGCCGGCGGACAGCCCGATCTCGCGCTGCGCCATCGCCACGCGCGTGAGCGAGTCCATCATGAGCAGCGCGTGGGCGCCGCGGTCACGGAACGATTCGGCGATGCGGGTCGCCGTGAACGCGGCGCGGCGGCGCATGAGGGCGGGCTCGTCGGACGTCGCGACGACGACGACCGAGCGCGCGAGCCCCCCGGGGCCGAGGTCGTCCTCGAGGAATTCGCGGACTTCGCGTCCACGCTCGCCCACGAGCGCGATGACGGAGACCTCCGCCTCCGTGCCGCGCGCGATCATCGACAGGAGCGACGACTTGCCCACGCCCGACCCCGCGAAGAGGCCGAGCCGCTGGCCGCGGCCGAGGGTCGCGAGGGCGTCGATCGCGCGCACCCCGGTCTCGAGCGGGGAGTCGATGCGGGCGCGGGCCATCGCGCGGGGCGCCTCGCGGTCGAGCGGGACGCGTTCGACGGCGGCGAGCGGCCCCTTCCCGTCGATGGGCCGGCCCAGGCCGTCGAGCACCCGGCCGAGCAGGCCCGCCCCCGTGGGGACGACGGCGCCACCCCGCCGCGCGCGGACGGGGTCGCCCGGGCGGAGGCCGGCCATGCTGCCGAGCGGCATGCACGTGGCCCGGCCCCGCGTGGAGGCGACGACCTCCGCCTCGGTGAAGGCGCCGTCGTCGTTCGTCACGACGACGAGGTCGCCGACCGCGCACGGCAGCCCGGCCGTCTCAAGCCCGAGCCCCAGCACCGACGTGACCACCCCGGCGCGCTCGGGCGCCGCGGCCTCGATCGCGGCGGCCAGACCTTTCATGAGACCAGCCCCCTCATGCGCGCTCCCCCGCGCACTCTTCGGTGAGCGCCTCGACCGCGCGTGCGAGGGCGGTCGCGATGCGCGCGTCGAGCTCTCCGTCGGGATACGCGGCCACGGCGTCGCCGCGCGCGAGCGTGGGGTCCGCGACGAGCGCGACGCCGGGGCGCGCCTCGGCGTCGCCCCCAAGACTCGCAAGGAGCTCGAGGTCCTCGGGGTGCAGCCGCACGCCGACGACGTCTGCGGCATCGGCTCCCGAGAGCGCCCGGGCGAGCGCGAGCTTCGCGCCCCGCGGCGCGTCGGTCAGCTCATGTGCGATGACCGCTTCGGCGAGGGCGACGGCGGCCGCGGCGAGCTGCGCTTCGGCCTCCGCGAGGACCGGGGTTACGCGCCGCGCGAGGGCGTCCGCCGCCGTGTCGAGGACGGCGACCGCCCGCTCAACCCGCTCGCGACCCGCCGCGAGGACGCCGGCGAGCTCCGCCTCGTGCTGGTCGCGCCGCGCACGCGCCTCGGCCTCGGCACGGCGCAGCCCCGCTGCGTAGCCGGCCGCATGGCCGCGCGTGAAGCCCTCGGCCTCGCCAGGCGCACGCAGCGCGGGAAACACGACGGGCCGAACCTCCGTGCGAAGCGCGGAAAAAAGCTCAGTAGACAAAGTCGTCCTCCTCCCCGCGGCGGACGGTGATCGTGCCCGACGCTTCCAGCTCGCGGATGGCCCGGACGATCGACGCGCGGGCCTCCTGCACCTCGGACGCGCGGACCGGACCGACGGCGGCGATCTCGGACTGGAGGATCTCGCGGTTGCGATCGGAGACGTTGCCGTTGATCGCGTCGAGCACCGGCTGCGCCGCCCCCTTCATCGCCCGGGCGAGGACGCCGGCGTCGACCCCACGGAGGATCTGCTGGATGTCGCGCCGCTCGAGCTTGACGATGTCCGCGAATGTGAGCATCTTCGAACGGACCTCCTCGGCGAGCTCGGGGTCGCGTTCGTGGAGGCCGTCGAGGACCGTCCGCTCGGTCGAGATGTCGGAGCGATTGATGATGTCCACGAGGGGCTGGACGCCGCCCATGACCTCGACCTGACGCCGCCCGGGCGCAAGCGCCACGCCAGTGCGCGCCCGGAGGCTCTCGGCGACGATGCTCACGGCCTCGGGGGTCGCGGCGCCCATCGTCGCGAGGGCCTGGGCGACGTCGATCGCCTGGCCTTCGCCGAGGCCCGCCATGACGGCGGAGGCCCTGTCCGGACGCAGATGCGCGAGGACGAGCGCGATCGTCTCGGGGAGCTCGCCGTCGAGGAGGGTGAGCAGCTGGGACGGGTCCACGGACTCGAGGAACTCGAAAGACTTGCCCGCCATCGTCGAGGCGAGACGGTCCAGGACGCCGGCGGCGCGGTCCGCCCCGAACGAGGACTCGAGGAGCCCCGCCGCAAGCTCGCGCCCGCCGCGCGTCGTGCGCCGTCCCGCGACCGCGATCTCGTGGAACTCCGCGATGACCTCCTCGGAGACGGCCGAATCGACGCGGCTCAGCCGCACGATCTCGGCCGCGACATCCTCGGCCTCGGACTCGCTGAACTGCGCCATGACCTTCGCCGCGTTCGCAGGGCTCATCTGCATGAGGACGATGGCGACCTTCTGCGTCCCCGTGAGCGTCGCCGCGGGGCTCATACCGGCTGCCTCTCGTCCATGAGGCCGCGTAGGTACTCGGCCGTCTTCTGCGGATCCGTCGCACCGAGGCGGTCGATCTGGGCACGGCGCCGCTCGGCGTCGAGCACCTCGGCGGCGGGGTCGGGGAGGGCGGGGAGGTGTTCCGCGACCGGCAGCGCCGCCGTGGCCGGAGCCTCGATCGCGATGGGCTCTTCGATCTCGTCGAACACGATGCTCGCCCCCACGTCGAGCGGCTCGCGGACCGTCCCGCGGCGGGATCGCAGCCACATCAGCAGCGCCCCCGCGAGGATCGCGAGCAGCGCGATCGCCGCCCACATGATGTTCGTCCACATGGCTGCCTGCGCCTTCGCGGCGTCGTCGGCCTGGGCCTGGGCGAGCGCGGCCTTGGCCTGGTCCGCGGACGCCGTGCTGAACGGAACGACCTGCATCGAGAGGACGTCCCCGCGGGCCGTGTCGATGCCGGCCGCGGCGGAGACGAGCGCGTTGAGGTTCTGGAGGTTGAGGCCGTTCGCAGCCGCCTGGTTGACCGCGACCGAGACCGACTGGCGCTTGAGCGCGCCCGCGGGAACCGTACGGTCCTCGGTCACCTTGTTGATCGCGTTGTCGCGAGTGTCCGTCGTCGAGTCGTAGGTGCCACCCCCTGTCCCACCCACGCCGCCCGCCGCCGTCGGTCCCCCACCCGACGGGACCGCGATGTTGTCCGGCCCGAGCACGCCCGACGCCCCCGAGCCCCCGCTTCCCGTGTACTTCTCGGTCTTGGACGACTGGCTCAGCGGGGCCGTGTCCTTGGAGCTCGAGAACGTCTCCGACTTCTGCTGCGCGGACTCCTGGTTGATGTCCGGAATCACCGCGACCGTCGCGTTGCCCGGGCCGAGCACGCGATCGAGCACGGCCTGGACGGCGGCCTGCGTCCGCTGCTGGTAGTCCGCGGCCTGCTTCGTGCCGCTTCTGGACGTCCCGGTCCCCACCGCCGAGAGCACGTTCCCCTGCGAGTCCACGACCGAGACGTTGGCCGGCTTGAGCCCGTGGACGGCCGCCGACGTGAGGTGAACGATCGCGTCGACCTTGTCGCTCGCGAGAGTCGTGCCCGGCTGGGTCTGGACGAAGACGGACGCGGTCGGGTCCTGCTGCTGGGACGTGAAGACCGTCTTCTCGGGGATCGCGAGCTGCACGGTCGCAGCCCGGACGCCGTCGAGATGAGAGATGGTCGTGCCGAGCTCGCCCTCGATGGCCCGCTTGTACGTGACGTTCTGCTGGAACTCCGAGGACGTCACGCCCATCTTGTCAAGCAGCGAATACCCTGTGGCCGGGGCCGCGGGAAGGCCAGCGGAGGCCGCCTTAAGCCGCTCGTCGTACACCTTGTCCTGCGGGACGAGGACCGTGGCGCCGCCGTCGGCCAGCTCGTAGGGCACGTTGTCCTTGCCGAGCTGCTGCACGACCGCGCTCGCGTCCGAGCTCTGAAGGCCCGTGAAGAGCGGCACGTAGTTCGGCTTCGTGAGCCACGAAACGAGGGCGGCCGAGCCGAGGGCGAGAACCGCGAGCCCGATGATCGCGACGGTCCGCTGGCCGACCGTGAAGCCCTTGACGGTTGCGGCGAAACGGCGGAACCCGGCGGTTGCGAACGGCGGCATCAGCCCTGCATCCTCATGATCTCGTTGAACGCGTCGACGCCCTTGTTGCGCACGGCGGCCGCGAGTTCGAAGGTCACCTGGGCGCGTGTCGCGGCGAGGGTCGCCCGGTGGATGTCGTCGAGGTTGCCCGTGACGGCCTGGACCGCGAGCTGGTTCGACGCCGACTGGAGCTGCTGGAGGTGGTCGACGGCGCCGGCGAGGCTCGCGGCGAAGTCGCCGCTGGAAGCCCCGGCGCCCGCCGTCGTCGTCTGTTGCACGGTAGGCGCGGCGACTCCGGCGACGGCCGAGCCAATCGAGCCGACGGGTGCGACGCTCATGCCTGCTTCCCGATCTGGAGGGCCGCCTCATAGATGTCCCGCGCGCGGTCCACGACCTGCGCATTGGCCTGGTAGCCCCGCTGGGCCATGATGAGCGCTCCCATCTGCTCGTTGAGGTCGATGTCCGGGTAGCGGACGTAGCCGTCCTTGTCGGCGAGCGGGCTGTCCGGCTGGTAGACGAGCCTGCCGGTCGCGTCGCCCTCGGGGGTGCTCTTGACGTAGACGCCGCTCGTGCCGGGCCCGGCCTGCGCCTCGATGTACCGGGCCTGGAACGCGGGGCCGCTCGTCGGGGCGGCCGTGTTGACGTTGGCGAGGTTGTCCGAGATCGCGTCGAGCCACTTGCGGTGGACCGTGAGCGCGGTCCCCGCGATGCCGATGGTGTCGAAGGTCATCCGGCGCTCCTCATCCTCATTGCCCCTCTCACGCCGTCCGCATCGCCGTGCGCAACCCGGCGAACTCGGCGCCCGCGGCCTGCGACGCGAACTGGTAGCGCAACACCGTGTCGATGTTCGAGAGCGTCTCGGTGTCGAGGTTCACGTTGTTTCCGTCGAGCCGCGTGGGCTCGAGCGACGTCGCGGTGGTCGCGGCCGCGTGCCCGTTGCCGTCCTGGACCGAGGCGGCGAGGGCGGCCTCGAACTGGACCCGCTTGGCGTGGTAGCCAGGCGTGTTGACGTTCGCGATGTTGTCCGCGATGGCCTGCTGGCGCAGTGAGAGACCGTCGAGGGCGCTCGAGAGCGCAGCGGAGGTCACGGAATCGAGCACACAATCCTGCCTGGGTCCGAACGTGCCGGCCGATCCGTGGCCAGAAGTGGGCGAGCATTCCGTGCTCAGAGTGGACTATCGGCACCGCGACGCGAACGGTTAGGGCGTCCCGAGGCGTGAGATCTCGTTGGTCAGGGACGCGGGATGCGACAGATTCTCACGTTTCGACCACATGCCGGACGACGTGACCGGGATTCCGTGCGCCCGGTCTTGTCGGGGTTTCTGGGCGGCGTTACTCTGCAGCCGGGATCTTGGTCGAGGGGCATCCGAAGGAGGCGAGTCGACCTTGGCCAACAGCACAAGGCTAGGACAAGCACTGGCGTACGCGACCATGCCGGCTCAAGACATTGACCGGGACCGGCGTTTCTATTCTCAGACGCTGGGCCTCGACCCGGTCGAGGATACGGCGCAAGGCCTGACGTACGAACTGGGGCGAGGCAGTCGGCTGCTCGTCTTCCCGAGTTCGGGCAAGCCTAGCGGAGACCACACGCAGGTCGCCTTCTCCGCTGACGACGTCGAGGCTGCGGTGGAGGAGCTCCGCTCAAGGGGAGTCCGGTTCGAGGAGTACGACCTGCCCGGCCTCAAGACCGTGAATGGCATTGCCGATATGGGTGGGCGACGCTCTGCGTGGTTCCACGACTCTGAGGGCAATCTGCTCGGCCTCACTCAGCCCAGCTGACTGCGCCCCAGGGCGACGCTCCACGCGCCTCAGCGCGGGCCTGTTCGAGCGACGGTGCGAGGCGCGCAGCGACGTCGTTGACGTCGATCGCCGCGTGCCGGGACGGCGGGTCAGCCTCGTCAGAGTCCACAGCGAGGTCCCTCCGCGGGGGCGGGTCCGCGCGGGCGGGTCCGGTCCGCACCATATCCCGGCCCAACCGTGCCCCGCCCAACAGTGTCCCTGCCCACCACGCTTCGAGCAGGGCACGGATCCCTGTGCTGAATCAAGCTGCCATCGTCAAAGTTGGCGCATCAGAAGGGCGGCGGCGCATCGCCTTCGGGATAGGTGATGTATCTCCGCCCGGAAGGCGCGGTCCATTCGAGAGTTCCGGGCGGCGGCGAGGTCTCCCGGCTGCTGGGCGAAGCGCCGGCACTGGCCGCAGCGCCGGTACCGGCCACTCCACTGGCCGCGGCGCCGGTGCTCGCCACTCCCGCATTGGCCCGAGCGCCGGGGGTGTCGTTCGCGGTGCCGATCTGGCGGACCTGCCAGTGTCCGAGTGTCTTGAGCCGGTGGTGCTGTGGGCACAGGAGGGCGAGGTTGTCCGTGGCTGTGGCGCCGCCGTCGGACCATTCCCGGGTGTGGTCAGCTTCCGTCGCGGCCGCCGGCTTGTCGCAGCCGGGGAACCGGCAGGTCCGGTCGCGGGCCCCGAGGAAGCGGCGCATGGCGGGGGTGGGCGTGTAGCGCCGCCTGCCGAGGGCGAGCGGCGTGCCGGTGCCCGGCTCGACGTAGAGCCGGGACCACGTCGCGGCCTCGGCGGCGAGGAGCCTGACCGCGTCGGCGTCGATCGGCCCGTAGCCGACAATCTCCCCCGGGGCGTCCTCCCCCGGTGCGTCCTCCCCCGGTGTGTCCTCCCCCGGCGCGTCCTCCCCCGGTGGGGCGGCCCCACGTGCGAGGGTGCGGGCCGGGACGGTGACGATCAGCTCGGTGCGCACCCCTCCGAGCGGGGAATGGCCGTGGCCGGTGAGGAGGTCCGCGAGGGCGTCGGCCCGCAGCTGGTTGACTGTGCGCTCCTCCTCGGGGCTCTGCAGGGACCGGGCGATGGCCTGCAGCCGGGTGTCGATCGCGGCCCCGACCTCGAGCGGCAGGTAGGCGCTCAGCCAGCACATCCCGTCCTGGTCCGGCTCGAGCTCGACCCGCCGGTGGGCGCCCGCCCGCTCCTTCCGGACCTCCAGCGGCTCCTCGGCGTGCTTCTCGGCCAGGCGGCGCAAGCGGCGCCTGAGTGCCCCCTGGGTGGGAATGGCCTCCGGGTCGGGCGGGCTGGCGATGGCCACCGCCTCGGAGGCGAACAATTCGAGCCGTTCCACGGGGACGGGCACGGCGGCGTCCAGGATCGCGGCGGCACGCCGGCGGGGCAGGGCACCGGACAACATGCCCTCGAGCACCGGCGCCCAGGGGCGGTTCGTGATGGTGAGGGCCTCGGCGACGGCGGCGGAGGCCGTGCGCTGGGAGATCCGCAGGGCCGCGGCCAGCTCCGACGCGGCCACGGCGGGGGCGTCCAGCCGGTGGGCAGGGTTCTCCGAGGACCCTCCCACGGCGGCGGCGAGCGCTGCGAGGGTGATCGCCTTGCGCGCCTCGAGCCGCGCCTGCGCCGCATCGATGCGCTCCAGCTCCGCGACGAGCTCCTCGGCCCGTTCGGCCCGCGCCCGAGCCATGAGCGCCCTCGCCGGAAGCGCCGCCTCCCACAGGGCCTCGATCTCGCAGGCCTCGGCGCCCAGCCCGTCGAAGGCCTCGAAGACCGACGGGTCCACGGCTGGGGGCACCACGACCCGCGCCA
>NZ_JAVFJJ010000016.1 GCF_030908245.1 Sinomonas sp. ASV322 | reverse complement strand
TGTGTCAGGACATCGGTGACAGTTTCGTCGGTGCGGGGCCTTGTGCCGACGGGGCGGCCGTTGCTGACGTAGGTGATTCCTTTGGCCGGCCATAGGTGCTCGATCAGTAGCGTGCCCTGGTGGTCGAAGAACGCGATCCCTTCGGGATCCCAGACGATGTGGACTTGGAGTCCGGTCCTGGCGCTGCCGATCTGGAACTTCACGCCGCGGATCGTGATGCCGCCGTTGGCGGGCACGACGCGGGTGGCCGTCCCTTCCACTCCCGGGCGGATGCGTGTTGCCGCGGCGGCGCCGCGTCCCGGGACTGTGGGCTCGGGCGGTGCGGGCCTCGGCCTGGGCGGTTCGGCCTTCGGGGTCGCTTCCCAGGCCTGCAGGGGGGTGATCCTGCCGGGCAGGCCCTGATGCGGGCGCTGGGTGTTGTAGATGATGTCGAACGCGTCGACCTGTTCCTGGAGCTGGTCGATCGTCTCGGCGAGGGGCTGCTTGTCCAGCCAGCGGAAGAGGGTCTGGTGGAAGCGTTCGTTCTTGCCCTGGGTGGTGGGCTTGTTGGGCCTGCCCGTGATCGGCTCGACTCCGAGGGAGGTCACATAGATGACCAGCTGGCCGATCACGCCCCGGCGGATCGGGTTCAGCGCACTGCCGTTGTCGGTCAGGAGCCGCTGCGGCACCCCGTGGGCGGCTATCCCCTTCCTTGTCACGGCGATGGCCGCCTCCGCCGTCTCCGACCGGGCCACGTGCGATGAGACCGCGTAGCGGGAGTGGTCGTCGATGAGCTGGAAGATCACGCACTTGCGCCCGCCGGCGAGCACGTACTCCGTCGCGTCCAGCTGCCAGCACGCGTTCGGCGCCGGATACACGAACCGGCGGAACGCGGCCCGCGGCTTCTTCCTCGGCTCGGCCCGAGCGACCCCTGCCTGGCGGAACATGCGTGCCAGCGACGCCGGCGAGGGCACCGATGCCAGGCCCATGGAACGCATCTTCTCGTGCACGCTGATCGGACCGTGGTCCAGCCCGGAGCGCTCCAGCGCCGCCCGCACCCCGATGGCCTGCTGCCTCACATCGTCCGAGAGCCTGGCCGGGCTGTTCTTCGGGCGCCGCGACCTGGGCTCCAGCGCCGCGGCCGGCCCGTCCGCGGCGACCCGGGCGCGGATCGCATAGAACGTCTTCCGCGAGATCCCATGCTCGGCGCAGAACGTCGTCACCGCACCCCGAGGCGCGTTCTCCGGCCACTGAGAGATCGCGAGACGGATACGAGGATCGACAGTGGAGTTCTTCTTCACCAGCCCATCAGAGCGAAAGAAGTGTCACCACCAAGAACCCCGGAACCGTCACCGATGTCCTGAGGCAGAACTGTCACCAATGTCCCGAGACATAACACGGCGGGCGGAGGAGAGTAGAGCTGGGGAGACCGGCTGAAATGGAATACGAAACAGTTTTGCATCCTAATTCGACTTAGCTTAGGCTCGCCTTGCCTGAGGCCCCTCGGGCGCCCCTCCCGACACCACGAGGTACTCCATGACTGCGCCCGCCGCGCCCCCGGCGACAATGAACGACGCCGTTGCCGCCTACCACGACTACCTCGCCGAACGCCTCGTCGAGCTGCGAGGTCACGCCCTCACGCTCCGGGCCAACATCGGCAACGGCGCCGTCACTGCGGCGATGCAGGCGTGGCTCGACGCCCAGCAGACGTGGCAGCGAGTGGGCGCCGCCTACGGGAGCTTCGGCGATCTGGGCGACGCGATCGCACCCGGCTCGCGCGGCCTCGACGGCGGCGCCGAAAGCCCCGACTTCAAGGGGCTCCGGCGCATCGAGTACGGGCTCTGGCACGGGCAGGGCGCGGGCGAGCTCATCCCCGTCGTCGACAAGCTGCTCGAGGACATCGCCGCGCTCGAGGCCAAACTCCCCGAGACCGCCGTCGAGCCCTCCGATATGCCACTCCGGCTCCACGAGATCCTCGAGGACGCCCAACGCGACCACCTCTCGGGCCGCGGCGACCAAGGGTCCGGACTCGCGCTCGCCCTCGCACGCGCTGACGTCGAGGCCACCCAGGAAGTCCTCGAGGTGCTCCGCGGACTCCTCGAAAACCTCAAGGCCGGTTTCCCCGCCCGCCTCGACGCCGAACTGGCCGCCGTCGCCGCCGCGATCGATGCGACGCAGAGGGACGATGCCTGGGCTGACTACGCGAAGGTTCCGCGTGACGAGCGGCAAGCCGTCAACGCGGCCCTCGGCCGTGCCCTCGAATCCCTCTCGCTCGTCCCGGCGCTGTTCTCGACCGACTGATTCGGCACGGGCCCACCACCCACGCACCGGCCCGCCACCCACGCACCGGCCCACCGCCCACGCACCCACACCTAGACTCCCCGAGGCACCTTCATGCAGATCCAGCGACGTTCCTTCCTCATCGGCGCAGGCGGCGCGGCAGCCGGCGGCCTTCTCGCCGCGACGGCGGCGCACGCGGAATCCGAGGCGCCGTCCGCGCCTGCGGCAAGCTCCGACGTCGTCGATTTCCTCGGCGCGAATCAGGCGGGCGTGTACCGCCCCGCCGCCCAGCAGCAGCACGCGTGCTTCGCGGCGTTCAAAGTCCTGAGCCGCGACGCCGCCGAGCTCAGGTCGCTCCTGCAGAAGCTCACGGTCAAGGCCGGCATCCTGGGTGGCGGCCACAAGGCGAATGAGGCGCTCCCTGCGAGCGAGCTGACCGGCGTCACCGGTGCGCCGCCCATCAATTCCGGCATCATGGGCGAAGACATCCCCACCGCGGGCTTCACGATGACGCTCGGCCTCGCCGGGAGCCTCTTCGACAACCCCGCGTACGGCGTCGCGGCGAAGAAGCCCAAGGGCCTCACGGACATGAAGGTTTTCCCGAAGGACCAGATCGATCAGGAATGGACGGGAGGGGACCTCATCCTCCAGCTGTGTGCCGACTCGAGCGACATGGTCCACTACGCGCTGCGCGACATCATGAAGGCGACGCGCGGCCAGCTCCAGCTGCAGTGGAAGATCAACGGCTTCCACAACCGCCCGCGGCCGGACGGCGCGCCCCGCAACCTGTTCGGCTACAAGGACGGGATCGTGAACCCCGCCCAGGATGAGAAGCTCGTCTGGCTCGGCAAGGACTCCGGCCAGCCCGCGTGGGCCGAGGGCGGCACGTTCATGGTGGTGCGGATCATCCGCATGCTCGTCGAATTCTGGGACCGCGTGGGCCTCGGCGAGCAGGACGGCATGATCGGCCGCCACCGCGGCAGCGGCGCGCCGCTGGGGCAGGACAAGGAGACGGACGCGCCCGACTACGCCTCGGATCCGAAGGGCGAAACCATTCCCCTCGACGCGCACATCCGCCTCGCTAACCCCCGGACCAAGGAGACCGCGGGCTCGCGCATGCTGCGGCGCGGCTACAACTACGAGCTCGGCGTGGACCTCAACGGCAACCTGCAGGCCGGGCTCATCTTCGCGAGCTTCCAGCAGAACATCCAGGAGCAGTTCGAGGCGACGCAGACCCGCCTCGCGAACGAGCCCATGACCGATTACATCGAGCCGTTCGGCGGAGGGTACTTCTTCGTCGTGCCGGGCGTGCAGAAGGAGGGTGGCTTCCTGGGCGAGGGGCTGTTCGCGTAGCTCTGCTGAGCGATGGAGAACGACGGCGGCGCCGCACCGACCGTCCAGAGGCCACGTCCCGCGAGTGCCCACCCACGGGAGGTGACCTCTGGACGAAAGGCGAGAGCCGCCGTCGTTCGTCACCCACGGGAGGTGACCTCTGGACGAAAGGCGAGAGCCGACGTCGTGCGTCACCCACGGGAGGTGACCCCCGAACGACGGCTCACCCACGGGAGGTGACCCCCGAACGGTCAGGCGGGCACCTTCTCGATGTACTCGGCGAGCCCGTCGAACATCATCCGCGTCCCCTCTTCCCGCAGCGACGGGTCCTCGTTCCCGTCGAGGAACACGCCGTGCTCGGTCAATGTGAGGCGGGTGCCGTCTCCCTCCGGCTCGAACTCGAACGTCGCGAGCGAGACGGAGAGCTTCACGCCTGCGTAATGCATCTCGTAGGTGTACACGATCCGCTCGTCCTGCACGATGTCGTAGTAGTGCCCGTAGAACTCGCTCTGGTTCGCCTCGTCCGGGCCGCCGATGTTGACTTCCAAGCCGCCGGGCCGGAAATCGAGCGTCGCCTTGGTCTGGACCCAGTCGGCGGGCCCGGAAAACCACTCCTGCTTCTCCTCGAAGTCGGAGAAGGCGCGGAAGACGCGCGACGGCGGCGCGGCGAGCACGCGCGAAACGGTAAACGTGGACTGGAGCTGCTGGCTCATGATGGTTCCCTTTCGTGAGATTCAGTGGAGAGAAGGGCTTCAAGGCGGTCGAGTCGGCGTTCTTGCGGGAGCCGCCGCGCGGAGAGCCACGCTTCGGCGGCGCGGAGCGCGTTGGGCGCGAGCGTGCACGTGCGGACCCGTCCGACTTTGATCGATGTGATGACGCCGGCGTCTTCAAGCACCGCGAGGTGCTGGACGACGGCGGGGAGGCTCACCCCGAGCGGGGCGGCGAGGACGCTGACGGAGGCAGGACCTTCGCAGAGGCGCGTGAGGATCGCCCTGCGGCGCGGATCGGAGAGCGCGTGGAACACGGCATCGAGCCCGTCTCCCCCGCCTTCCGAAAACTTAAGCATGTACTTAAGTATTGTCTCAAGCGTGCAGCTGTCAAGACGCTCGGAAGTGCACCCAAAAGTCATCCAAGTCGGCGACGGATTTAAGCTGCCGGGCATAGCTTCACGTGCATGACACGACCGTCGAAATCCTCCGGAAAGTCACTCAGAACACCACAAGCCCTTCGTCGGCTGCCGCAGTTCGCCAGAGGCCGCAAGCCGCTCACGATCGTGGCCGCAAGCTGCTCTCTCGTCTTGCTGGGCGGTGGCATCGCCGTCGCATCGACGATCCCGTTCGGCCAGCAGCACGTCGGAACCGTGTACGAAAATGGCGAGCAGATCGCGTCGAACCAGGTGATCAAGCCCATTGGCGACCGCCTGATGACGCCGTTCGGCAAGATCATGAGCTCGACCGTCAGCCCCGACGGTCGCTACCTCGTCGGGACCAGCGCCGACCGCTCGGTCGACCTCCAGGTCTTCGACCTCAAGACCTACAAGCCGGTCGCTGCGGCGGGCACCCTCGCGGCCACCTCCTTCGCGGCGGCGGCGAGCAACGCGGGCTGCGTGAACCTGGCCTACCAGCACATCACCGACGGCTCCGTCGGCCAGGAAGGCCCGGCCTTCTCGCCGGACGGCAAGTTCCTCTTCGAGCCGGTCGCCACGGGCATTGTCCGCTACCCCTTCAACTCCGACGGCTCGCTCGGTGCCGGCACGAAGATCAGCATCCCGACGGCGAGCGGCAAGAAGGCCCTGACCGCGGGCATGACGTTTTCCCCCGACGGCTCGACGCTGTACGCCGCCGTGAATGGGCAGAACACGGTCGTCGCGATCGACCCGGTCGCGGGCACTGTCAAGCAGACCTTCGCCACCGGCGTCGCCCCCCGTCAGCTCAGGTTCGTCGGCACCAAGCTGTACGTCTCGAACGAGGGAGGCCGCCAGGCCGACGCCGGGGACGCGACGATGGGCTCCTACGGCACGCAGGTTCTCGCGGACACGAACCTCGGCACCTCGACGTCCGGCACGCTCAGCGTCATCGACACGGCGAACGTCTCGGCACCGGTCTCGTCGATCGACGTCCAGCTGCACCCGACGGCCATGTACCTCGACGGCTCGGCGCTGTACGTGGCCAACACGAACAGCGACACGGTCTCCGTCGTCGACACGGCGAGCAACAAGGTCGTGCAGACCATCGCGACCCAACCGTGGGCGTCGTCGAAGGTCGGCTACGAGCCGACCGCCATCACGATGCAGGGTGACCACCTGCTGGTCTCACTGGGCCGTGCCAACGCGATCGCGGTCTACAAGGTGAACAGGGCCGACCCGCGCGACCCGGCCCGCTATATCGGCCTCCTGCCGACCGACTACTTCCCGGGGAACGTCACCGCGGTGAACGGCCAGATCGTCGTCACCAACATCCGCGGCATCGACGCGCGGGGCCCGGAGCTGAGCTTCAACAAGGGCCCGGGCACGACGGTAGCAACCGGTCACGGCACGCACTCCACGACGGCCTCGCTCACCAAGTTCACGCTCCCGAGCGATGACCAGATCGAGGAGTACACCGACACGGTGTTCCAGCAGAACGGCTGGGATGGCAGCTCGGTCAAGGAATCGAAGGCCGCCGAGTCCGCCGACGTTCCGGCCGTGGCCGTTCCGAAGCGCATCGGCGACCCGTCCACGATCAAGCACGTGTTCCTCCTCGTCAAGGAAAACCGCACGTACGACCAGGTCTACGGCGACATGACGCAGGGCAACGGCGACGCCTCGCTCGCTCAGTTCGGTGCGAAGGTCACCCCGAACCAGCACGCGCTGGCCAGCCAATTCGGCCTGTATGAGAACACATACGACATCGGCACGAACTCGGCCGAGGGTCACAACTGGATGATGCAGGGCGACAACCCGGCGTACACCGAGACGAGCGCCGGCGAGTACACGCGCTCCTACGACACCGAAGAGGACGTCCTGGGCCACCAGCGCTCCGGCTTCCTCTGGACCGCGATCCAGTCCGCGGGCAAGACCGCCCGGAACTACGGCGAGTTCGAGTACCAGGAGGGCAAGCCGGCGGGCGCGACCTGGCAGCAGTACTACTGCGCGGCCACGAGCACGATGGCCGGCGGCGACCCGAACCAGCTCTTCACGCCGGCGCTGCAGATGCATGCCGGCTCGGCCATCCCGTCGCTCAACGCGATCGCTGACCCGAACGCGGCACCGTTCGACACGTCGGTGCCGGACATCTACCGCTACTCGACCTGGAAGCAGGACTTCGAGAAGAACGGTCCGAAGAGCTTCCAGATGGTGTGGCTCTCGAGCGACCACACCGGCGGTACCGCCGACCCGGAGGCCCAGGTCGCGGACAACGACCTCGCCGTGGGCAAGATCGTCGACGAGATCTCGCACTCGCAGTACTGGAAGGACTCCGCGATCTTCATCGCCGAGGACGACAGCCAGGACGGCGCCGACCACGTCGACGGGCACCGCGCGCCGGTCCAGGTCATCAGCCCGTACGCGGTGCACGGCAAGACCGTGAGCACGTTCTACTCACAGATCAACATGGTCCGCACCATCGAGCAGATCCTCGGCGCGCAGCCCCTGAACCAGAAGGTCGCCGCGGCCACGCCGATGTTCGACGCGTTCACCAACAAGGCCGACCTGACGACCTTCACGGCGGTACCGAACCAGGTCCCGCTGACCGAGGGCGTCAAGACCGCACCGGCCTGCGGCCTCGACACGCTGGGCCAGACCGGCACTGCCGCCGCCGCGGTGAACGACGCCGCGGCCAAGGCCGTGGCCGTCCCGGCCTCGATGCAGGAGATCGCCGAACAATGGGAGGACTGGTCCGAGCAGCAGCACCTGACCGGCAACGGCGCGAAGGAAGACTTCGCGAACCCGCACCTGTTCAACCGCTGGACCTGGTACCAGACCCACAACTGGTCCACCCCGTACCCCGGCGACGACAAGGTCTACGGCCCGAACGACGTGCCGGGCGTCCCGGCCGGCTCGACCGACCACGACGACTGATCGCCCCTGACCGGCGGGCATCCGCCGCTCACAGCTAGTCCGCATGCGCCGGGCTCGACGGGAACCCGCCGGGCCCGGCGCGCTGCGTTTGGGCACCGGGTCATGCAGGGACACCACGTGCCGGAGCCTTCATCTCCCGGGAGCTCAGCCGTCGCAGTTGTCGCTCGGAAGGAGGCCGAGGGTGAGCGACTGCGCGCACTTGGTGGGCACCGGGGTCGGCGCGGGACGAGAGGGAGCCGGGGCCGGCGGCGCCGGATTGGGCGCAGGCGCGGCCGGGGCGGGGGGAGCCGGGGTCGGCGCGGGCGGGGACTGGGGCGCGGAGGTCGCGGACGACGGCGCCGCTGACGGCGTCGGGGACGGCGTCGGGACCCCCGAGGGCGAAGCGCTCGGGGACGCGGGCTGCGTCGCGCTGGGCGAGCTGGACTCTGGGGCGCTCGTGCGAAGCTGGGTTCCGCGGCCCCCATCCGGCCCGCCGTTGTCGATGACAGCTCGCATGGCGGTCGCGCCGAGGGAGAGGATGAGGGCCGCGAGGGCCACCCACACGAACGCGGTCGGCACGAAGCCGGAGCCGTCCGACCGCCGCGCGCGCGACCGCCAGAACAGCGCGACAACGAGCAGGACCGCGCAGACGATGAGCACGACGACCGGCATCGCCAGAAGACCGACCACGCAGCCGCCGGCCAGGCATAGCCCGCCCGCCCACACGAGAAGGCGCGGCCACGGGCTGACACGCCGACGCGGCCGCCTCAGCCCCGGTGGCCTGTCGGCGGCCTCGGAGGTGGATCGGAGTCGACGAGGCACCGTCGGTATTCTTCCACGGTGGGCTGGAGCGCCGCGACCCGGCGGCCCGATTCTCGGGTCACCGCCGGCGGGTGATGACCCCTGAGCTGTTCCGCGAGCGAGCCGCACGCCGTACGCGCAGGACAGCGACGAGGACGACGACGACGGCCGCGAGCGCCACGGCGCACAGCACGAGGAAGGCGACGCCCAGTGCGACCGTCCCGAAGAAGACGGCGGTCGCCAGATTGATCGCCAATGTCGCCTCACCTCGCCCGGATCGCGGCGCCCCGCACATCGGGCCACCGTAGTGAGGACGACGCTACGGCGAGATCATGACGCGATTCCGCCCGTCAGCCGAGCAGCCGTGACACGTCCCCCGAGACCTCCTCCGGCCCTTCGCCCCGGCGGAACAACAACGCGGGCCCCGTCCCGGCGGGGCCCACAGCCTCGCCGCCGATCCGCGCTGAGGAGGCTCCGGCGTCGTCCGCTGTGACGCGAAGGTGGGTGCCCTCGCGGAGACCGAGCACGGGGAGCTCGTTGTCCTCGTGGAATTCCCGGAGGCGTTCGGCGCGGGTCTCGCCCGCGTGGGTGCTGGTCGGGTCCGCGTCGAGGTAGTGCGGGTTGATCTGGAACGGCACGAGGCCGAGCGTCGCGAAGCTCGGCGGCTGGACGATCGGCATGTCGTTCGTTGTGCGGAGGCTTGGGGCCGCGATGTTCGTGCCCGCGCTCGCTCCCATGTAGCGCGTCCCGGCGCGGACCGCGGCCGCGAGCGGCTCCATGAGGCCGCGCTCGTGCAGCGCCTTGACGAGGCGGAACGTGTTGCCGCCGCCCGTGAACACGGCGTCGGCGCGCTCGATCGCGCGCACGCCGCCGTTCGCCGCGTGCACACCCGTCACGTCGACGCCGTACGGCCGGAGCGCGCCGGCCACTAGTGCCGTGTAGGCGTCGTGGTCCGCCCCCGCGAACGGCACGAACACAAGGCTGCGGACCGGCGCGAGGTAGTCTCCGAGGACGTCCGCCGCGTGCTCGAGGTAGCCGCGGCCCTTGACGGTCGAGTTCGAGAAGAGCAGAAGCTCCATGGTTCAGTCCTTTCGGGCTCGGAGGCGACCCGTGAGCCGCCGTTCGATCTGCTGCGCCGCGTGGCGCAGGAGGGGGACGTGCTGTTCGGGATGGTCGAACGACTCTTCGGGCCCCGCAAGGCTCAGGCTCCCGTACGGCTCGCCGCGCACGGAGACGAGCACCGCGACGGCGGCGACGTGCGAGTCGTACTCCCCCACCGTCGCGGCGTAGCCCTGCTGCCGGATCTGCAAGAAGTCCGCCTCGAGGGCGCCGGCCTCCGTGACGGTGCGATCTGTGAAGCGGGCGACGGGCCGCCCCGCGAAGAGGAGCTGTCGCTGCTGTGCGGGAAGGTAGGCATAGAACGCCTTGCTGGTGGCGCCGGCGTGCGCGGGATACAGCTCGCCCACGAGCGGGTACATGCGCAGCGGCCCGTCCGAGCCGTCGACGGCGGCGACGGCCCGCATGTGGAGGTTGTCGGGGACCGCGAGGATCGCGCTCGCCCCGGTCTTCGCGCTGAGCTCGCGAAGGATCGGCTCGACCATCGTGCGGAGGGAGCCAGAGCGCTCCCACGCTCGGCCGACCGCCATGGCGCTTGGCCCAATCCGGTATCGCCGCGTGTCCGCGTCCGCAATGAGGAAGCCGCGGTGCGCGAGGGTCGCGAGGAGCCGCTGCGCGATCGACTTGTTGAAGCCGAATTCCTCCGCGATCTCGGTCACGCCCCATTCGGTGCGCTCGCGGTCGAAGCACAAGAGCACCTGGAGAGCGCGATCGGCGGTCTGGAGGAGGCCGTCGGGAGTCGATCGGTCGTCGGCGAACGAGTCGTCGTCGGGATGGCGCATCGCTCCGACCACCTTTCAAGTTGCGATTATCGGGAAGTCGTTGCTCATTATGACACGACGGCGTGATCGTTGACACGTAGCACCGAGCGGTGGCTCACATCGGGGACGGCCGCCCCGAGACCTCCGCCCGGCTCCCGCACTCCACAAAGGATCCCCATGCTCAAGCACGTCCTAGACGTCGTCGACCTGCTCGACAGCCCCCACGCCGACGGCGGAACCGTCGCCAAGTACCTCGAAGGCCTCTTCGCCTCGACCGCGCCGTCCATCCGGATCGAGACCGTGGAGGGCGAGTCCGGCTCCACCGACTTCGTGCGTGTGCTCATTCCCGGCCGGCACGGCAAGGCCTCGGGCGGCACGGCGCCGACACTCGGCATCGTCGGGCGACTCGGCGGCGTGGGCGCGCGGCCCGAGATCGTGGGCTTCACGTCTGACGGCGACGGAGCGGCCGCCGCCCTCGCCGCGGCCGCCAAGCTGCTCGCGATGCACGACCGCGGCGACGTGCTCGAGGGCGACGTCCTCATCGCGACCCACGTGTGCCCCGACGCCCCGACCCGCCCGCACGAGCCCGTCGCGTTCATGGATTCCCCCGTGGACATCGCGACTATGAACGCCCACGAGGTCACGCCCGAGATGGATGCCGTCGTCTCCATCGACACGACCAAGGGCAACAGCATCATCAACCACCGCGGCGTGGCACTCTCCCCGACCGTCAAGGCCGGATACATCCTGCGGGTGAGCGACGATCTCGTCCGCCTCCTCGGCGTCGTCTCGGGCGAACCCGTCGTGACGTACCCGATCACGATGCAGGACATCACCCCGTACGGGAACGGCGTCTACCACATCAACTCGATCCTCCAGCCCGCCACGGCAACGGATGCGCCCGTCGTCGGCCTCGCCATCACGGCCGCGACCCCCGTCCCCGGCTGCGCGACCGGCGCGAGCCATGAAGGTGACATCGCCACCGCAGCGCGCTTCGCCGTCGAACTCGCCAAGGATTTCGGCGCGGGCCGCGCCGCACTGCACGACGACGACGAGTACCGCACACTCTTGGGCCTCTACGGTTCCATGGCGCACCTCCAGACGCTCGGCACGAACCTCGAAACGACGGGAGCCTGACATGGCAGCAATCGGACGCGACGACTACTCACTCGCACGCGTGCCCAAGACGGAGCGCTTCGGGTTCTTCTCGATGCTCCTCCAATGGCTCGCGCAGTCGGGCTCCCTCTCCCAATTCGTGCTCGGCGCGACCCTCGGCCTCGGCATGACGTTCCATGACGCGTTCCTCGCGTTCACACTCGGCGCGGTCATCCTCGAGGTGGTCATCTTCGCGATCGGCGCGGCGGGCCAGCGCGAGGGGCTCAGCATGACGCTCCTCACGCGCTTCGCGGGCTTCGGGCGCAACGGATCGGCGCTCGTCTCGCTCGTCATCGCCGTGAGCCTCGTCGGCTGGTTCGGCGTGCAGAACGGCATCTTCGGCACATCGATGACGGCCCTCGTCGGCGGGCCTTCGTGGCTGTGGTGCGTCCTGGCCGGCCTCGCGCTCACGCTCCTCGTGATGTACGGCTTCAAGATCATGATGTGGCTCGCGCGGATCGCCGTTCCCCTGTTCTTCGGCCTCGTGGCGTTCAGCATCTGGAGCGAGCTCTCGCACCACTCGATCCCCGACCTCGTGAACATGCCGCCGAGCGGCGCCGCGATCTCGATCCCCGCCGCCGCGACGATCATCGCTGGCGGCTACATGACCGGCGCGATCACGAGCCCCGACATGACGCGATACAACCGGAAGGCGTGGCACGTTGTCGCGCAGAGTTCGTGCTCGATGATCCTGAGCGAGTACATCGTCGGCATGACCGGCGTCCTCCTCGGGCACGCCGCGGGGACGTCGAACGTCTCCAAGATCGTGCTCGGCACGTCCGGGTTCGTCGGGCTCATCATCGTGATCCTGGCGACCGCGAAGATCAACGACTGGAACCTCTACAGCAGCTCGCTCGGCATCGCGAACTTCGTCCAGACAGTGTTCGGCCGTCGAGTCCAGCGCGGCGTGATCACTGTGGCGATCGGCATCCTTGGGACCGTGCTCTCGGCGATCGGATTCCTCGACCACTTCAAGGACTTCCTCTCGCTCCTCGGTGTCGCCATCCCGCCGGTCGGCGGGATCATCGTGGCCGAATACTGGTTCGTCCGCCGGCTGCGGAAACCGCTCGACGAGACCCGCGAGTCGGGTGCAATGCCTGCCCAAGTCGCGGCATGGGTTCCGGCCTCGCTCGTCGTGTGGGTCGTCGCGTTCTGCGTGGGCAAGTTCGTCCCGTGGGGCATCCCGACCATCAACTCGCTTCTCACGGCGCTCGTGCTCTACTCGGCGCTCGCCCTGCTCGGTCTGGTCCGGCCGAGCCGTCTCGTCGACATGGAGCCGACGTCGGCGGCGGCCGAAGCCCCCGTCCCGACCCGATAGGAGGTTCACCGTGGATTTCGCAGTCGCCCAGGACGAGGTCGTCGGCCTGTGCCAAGACCTCATCCGCATCGACACGTCGAACCCGACGAGCACCGAGCTCGAGGCCGCGCGCTACGTTGCCGCCAAGCTCGAAGAGGTGGGCCTCGCCGCCGAGCTCGTCGAGTCGGCGCCGGGGCGGGCGAGTGTCTTCGCCCGCGTGACCGGAGTCGACCCGAGCCGTGGCGCGCTCGTGCTGCACGCACACCTTGACGTCGTTCCCGCCGACCCCGCGGGCTGGAGCGTGGACCCGTTCGGCGGCGACATCAAGGACGGCTACCTGTGGGGTCGCGGCGCGATCGACATGAAGGACACGGTCGCCGTCTACCTCGCCGTGGCTCGCGAACTCGCTCGCACGGGCACGACGCCGCCGCGCGATCTCGTGTTCGCGTTCCTCGCAGACGAGGAGGCGGGCGGCAAGTTCGGGAGCCACTGGCTCGTGAAGAACCGATCTGACCTGTTCGCGGGAGCCACAGAGGCGATCGGCGAGGGCGGGGGCTTCTCCTTCCCTGTCGACGACACACGGCGCCTCTACCCGATCGAGAACGCCCAGCGCGGCCAGGCCTGGCTGCGGCTCGTCGCGACGGGCCGGGCCGGCCACGGCTCCTCGCCGAACGAGGAAAACGCCGTGACGCGGCTCGCCGAGGCCGTGGCCGCGATCGGGCGGCACCGCTTCCCGCTGCACCTCGTGGACTCGGTGCGGACCCTCGCGCGGGAATTCGCCGCGCTGCGCGGCACCGAGTTCGACGAAGAGGATCCAGAGGCTTCGCTCGACCGCCTTGGACCCGCGGGCCACGAGCTCCTCGACGTCATCACGCGCAACTCCGCGAACCCGACGATGCTTGAGGCCGGGTACCAGATCAACGTCATTCCCGGGCAGGCGACGGCTGGTGTCGACGGGCGCTTCCTGCCCGGACAGGAGGAGGCGCTGCTCGCCGAGATCGACGCGCTGCTCCCCGAGGGAGTCACCCGCGAGTTCATCCATCGCGACATCGCGATGGAGACGCCGTTCGAAGGCCGGCTCGTTGACGCAATGTGCGAGGCGATCCGGTCCGAGGATCCCGACGGACACCCGGTTCCGTACTGCAACCCGGGTGGCACAGACGCAAAGGCCCTCTCGAGTCTCGGAATCCGCTGCTACGGCTTCAAGGCCCTGCGCATGCCGCACAATCTCGACTACGGAAAGCTGTTCCACGGCGTCGACGAGCGCGTCCCGCTCGACGGGCTCACGTTCGGCGTCCGCGTGGTCGGGAAGCTGGCACTCACGTGCTGAGCTGACCCATCGACGGCCAGAGGTGGCCGCACGTCGGTCGGGAGCTGGCCGCGCGTCGACCAACGTCGATGCGCGGCCACCCCTCGCCCATCCCGTGGCCGGATCTCGCCGGGGTCCCGGCGTCAGCGCGTGAGGCCTGCCCTCCGCAGTGCGTCGGCGAGTGCGGTGTCCGGGGCGGAGTCGGCGGGACGCCGCCCTTCGCCTTGGCGTCCTTGCCCGCCGCGGGCTGGGGATTGCCGCCCGTTGCCCTCGCGGCTTCGAGTCTGCCCGCGCTCGCCGCCGTCGCCCCCGGGACGCGGACGACGGCGGTCTCCGCCCCCGCGCTGTTCCCCGTCCTGCTGCTCGCCGTTCTGCCCCTGGGCGCCGCGGCCTTGGCCGGCGCGGCGCGAGCCGGGCTCGCCCGCTTCAGCAGCCACCTCGTCGTCGAGGCGCAGCGAGAGCGAGATGCGCCTGCGCGGCACATCCACGTCGATGACTTTCACCCTGACGACCTGGCCCGACTTCACGACCTCGCGGGGATCGGACACGTACTTCGAACTCATCGCGGACACGTGGACAAGGCCGTCCTGGTGCACGCCGAGGTCCACGAAAGCGCCGAACGCCGCCACGTTGGACACCGTGCCCTCGAGAATCATCCCGGGCTTGAGGTCTCCGATGGTCTCGACGCCTTCCTTGAGGGCCGCCGTCACGAATTCGGGCCGGGGGTCGCGACCTGGCCGCACCAGCTCGGCCATGACGTCCCGGACGGTCGGAAGGCCAAAGCGCTCGTCCACGAAGCTCGCGGGATCAAGGCCGCCGAGAGAGCCCGCGGAGGCTGCGCCGTCGGACGCCCTGACGCCCGCGGCGGCAAGGATTCTGTGTGCGAGACCGTACGCCTCAGGGTGCACCGCGGACGCGTCGAGGGGCTCGGAGCCGCCCGTGACGCGAAGGAAGCCGGCGCACTGCTCGAACGCCTTCGCCCCGAGGCGCGGCACCTTCTTGAGCTCGGCCCGACTCGCGAAGGGGCCGTTCGCGTCCCGGAAGTCCACGATGCTCCGGCTCAGGAGCGGCCCGACGCCCGCGACGCGGGCGAGGAGCGATGGTGAGGCCGTGTTGACATCCACGCCCACCGCGTTGACGCAATCCTCGACCACGGCATCGAGCGACCGGTCGAGCTTCGCGGGGGTGAGGTCGTGCTGGTACTGGCCCACGCCGATCGACTTCGGCTCGATCTTGACGAGCTCCGCAAGAGGGTCCTGGAGACGGCGGGCAATCGAGACCGCACCGCGAAGAGAGACATCCAGGTCGGGAAGTTCCTTGGACGCGAGCGCCGACGCCGAATACACGGAGGCCCCCGCCTCGGACACGATGACCTTCGCGGGCTTCCGCGCCGCGGCAGCGCCGCCGGCGGTCCGCTCCGCAAGCCGCGCGAGCAGCTCCCCCGCAAGGCGGTCCGTCTCGCGGCTCGCCGTACCGTTGCCGACCGCGACGAGCTCGATTCCGTGCTTCGCGGCAAGGGCCTCGAGGCTCGCGAGGGAATCGTTCCACTTGTTCGCCGGCGCGTGCGGGTAGATCGTCGCGGTGTCGACGACCTTGCCCGTCCCGTCGACGACCGCGACCTTGACGCCCGTGCGCAGTCCCGGGTCGAGGCCGAGGACTGCGCGATTGCCTGCGGGCGCTGCGAGCAGGACGTCGCGGAGATTCGCGGCGAAGACGCGCACGGCCTCCTCCTCGGCCGCCTCGAAGAGCCGGCCGCGCAGGTCCGTCTCAAGCCTCGGCTGGAGCCGGCCCCGCCACGCGATCCGCACCGTCTGGGCCAGCCATTTCGCAGCGGGCCCGTTCGCCGCACCGCGGACGCCGAGGGCGTGCGCGACCGCGGCCTCGTAGCCCGCGCGGGCCTCGTCGAGCCCCGCCTCGTCGCGCGGGTCCGCCTCCGCGAGCGAGACCGTGAGCGCCCCCTCGCGTTCGCCGCGGAGGAGGGCGAGCACGCGGTGGCCTGGGAGCGACGCGATCGGCTGGACGTAGTCCGCGTAGTCGGCGTACTTCCCGGCGAGTTCGGCGGCGACACCTTCGACCGCCGCCGCCGCGACGCTTCCGCCCTTCCACAGGCGCTCGCGCAGTTCGGCGACAAGCTCGGCGCTCTGGCCGACGCGTTCGGTGAGGATCGCGCGGGCCCCCGCGAGCGCGTCCGCCGCCGAGGGCACTCCCCGTTCGTCGCTCACGAACGCCGCCGCGGCATCCTCGGGAAGCTTCGACGGGTCGGCGATGAGCGCGTCGGCGAGCGGCTCGAGCCCGGCCTCGCGCGCGATCTGCGCCTTGGTCCGGCGCTTCGACTTGTACGGCAGGTAGAGGTCTTCGAGCTCGGCCTTGGTCGCAGCACGGACGACGGCGTCGCGCAGCTGGTCGGTCAGGGCGCCCTGCTCCTCGATCGCCTTGAGCACGGCACCACGACGGTCCTCGAGCTCGCGCAAGTACCGCAGGCGCTCCTCAAGCTCGCGCAGCTGGGTGTCGTCGAGCGTCCCCGTGACCTCTTTGCGGTAGCGCGCGATGAACGGAACGGTCGCCCCGCCATCGAGCAGCCCCACGGCGGCGGCAACCTGCCACGGCTTGACGCCAAGCTCTGCCGCGATGGTCCCGTTGATCTTCTGCGCGATCGCGTCCCCGGAGGGCGCAGCCGGCGCGGTGCCGGAGGCCGGGCCGCGGGGCGCGAAAGTGGAACGGGGCGGTGCAACGGGGTCGATCACGGTCAATACTCTGCCCTATCCCACCGACATTCCGCGCACGGGCCTCAGCCCAGGCCCACGCTCCACGCGAGCGCCGCCGAGGAAAGGCCTGCGCGTGCGAGGGCGACGAGCGCGTTCCCGACGCCCGCGATCGCGTAACAGCTCACGGGAACGAGCAGGAGCCATTCTCGCCACGACCCAGCGTCGCCCAGGATCGGGATGGAGAAGTGCCCGCCTCGCCGCCACATCCAGCCGAGGACCGGGACCTTGGCGAAGCTGCGCGGCCGTTTGAACGCGATAGGCCACAGGAGGTTGCAGCCCCCGGTCGTGAGCATGTCGCCTGCGACGTGGACGGCGGAGCCGAGGGCGACGGCGAGTGGGAACCAGTTCTGCTCGCGCGGTGCGAAGACCGCGATGAACGCCGCGAGCGGGAGCGCCACGAGCCATGGGAGCCGCCGCAGGCGATCGGGCAGCACGCCGAGGACCTTCGCGGCGAACGAGACAAGGAGGAGCGAGACGACGCCCGCTCCCACGTGCACGGCGCCGAAGCCCGGAACGTCCACGGTCCAGAGCCCCGCCGCCCACGCGAGCGCCGTGAACGCTGCGATCCCGAGGAGCGAATGGGTTCCGTTGCGGTGCCCGCCAGAGACGGCGCCGATGCCAGTGCAGAGGACCCGGGAGACGGGCGGAAGCGAGTGGGCGATCGTCGCGCTCGGGTGGTCGGCGTCGGGAAGGAGGGCGGCCCCAGCGGTCACGAGCGCCCCAGCCACGACGCCAAGGGGCGTCGCGTGCACGACCGGCCAGCCGACGTCGAACGCCCACGGGCCGAGCCCGAGGGCTTCGGTCACCGGGGCAAGTCCGATGTGAAGCCGCGTGGTCACGGCTACCCATGCCGCCGCGCCGCACGCGGCATGGTGGGGTCCCATCATCCGGCCGAATCCTCCCTCTGACCTGCGGATACGCGCCGAATGCGCTCCCCTACCCTACCCCCAGGGCGGGGACGGGAGGTTCAGGCGAGGCAGTCCGCGCAGGCACCAGCCCCGAGGTCTCCGTCGCGCAGCACGGCACCGCATGCGCGACACTCGGCGTGCAGGGCGAGATCAGTGCAGTCCGCACAGCGGAACTCCTCGAACAGGGCGAGTCCGCGGCCGCAGTCGAGGCAGAGGTCCTCGGCGAGCCGCAGGCCAGTAGGCCGAGTCCCCGGTGAATGGTGCAGGAACTGGGCCAGATCAACCTGCGTCAAATGAACATCGTCAACAGCAAGTGCGCTCATATTCCGAGGCTAGGATCCCCCACCGACAAAATAACGGCGCCACCCCGATGGCACGGGAATCGGGCGTAGGCTGTGGGGAATGGCGCGCTACTTCGACGTCCACCCCGTAGACCCCCAGCCCCGGCTGATCGGCCGGATCACCCAGATCCTGCGCGACGGCGGCCTCATCGCCTACCCGACCGACTCGTGCTACGCGATTGGGGCGCAGATGGGCAACCGCGAGGCGCTCGATCGCATCCGCCAGATCAGACGGCTCGACGACAAGCACCATTTCACGCTCGTGTGCCGAGACTTCGCCCAGCTCGGCCAGCTCGTCAACGTGGACAACGATGTGTTCCGGGCGATCAAGGGCGTCACCCCCGGCCCCTACACGTTCATCCTCCCGGCCACGCGCGAGGTCCCGCGGCGCATGCTGCATCCCAAGAAGAAGACGGTCGGCGTCCGCATTCCGGACAACAACGTCGTGCGAGCCCTCGTGTCCGAGCTCGGCGAGCCGATCCTCTCCTCGACACTGCTCCTGCCCGGGGACGAGGACCCGCTCATCGACGGCTGGGACATCAAGGAACGGCTCGACAACATGCTCGACGCCGTCGTCGATGCGGGCGATTGCGGAACCGATCCGACGACCGTCATCGACTTCTCGGACGGCTACGCCGAGGTCGCGCGGCACGGGGCCGGGGACGCGTCCCGCTTCGAGTAGTCGCGCCCGCCGGAACCCGACCGCCGGAACCCGCCCGCCGGAGCCCGCCTGCAGGCGGCCGCCAGCGCCTCCTATCCGGTTGTGATTTCCCAATCGGTCCGGAACGCGGCGAGTCCCGAGCAGCCGCGACGTGGGGGCGGGAAGAAACGGACAGGAAGGCGCGCCGTCTCCTCACCGCACCGTCCCGGATCACATCATGACCGCGCCGCCCGTGACATCAAGAACGACGCCGGTGATCCACGCCGCGTCATCCGAGGCCAGGAACGCGGCGGCTTTCGCGACGTCTTCGGGCGTCCCGAGGCGCCGGAGCGGGTGATAGCCGGCCATCGCGGCCTGCTGCTCGCCCGGAATCCGGGCGCGGTTGCGCTCGGTGAGGATCGTCTCAGGGGCGATGCAGTTCACGCGGACGCCGAATGGACCGGCCTGCGCCGCGGCGTCCTGCGTCAGGAGCGCGATCGCCGCCTTCGCCGCGCCGTACGGGATCGGGGCGCGCGCGTCGGGCCGCCGTCCCGCAGACGACGCGATGGTAACGATCGAGCCGCGGCCGCGCTCCTTCATCCCGGGGAGGAAGCTCTTGAGGGTGAGGAACGTCGCGGTCAGGTTGCCGTCGATGGTCGCGCGCCAGCAGTCCTCGGGGATGTCCTCAAGCTGAGCGGGCGGCGTGAAGTTCCCGCCCGCATTGGCGACGAGAACGTCAACGGGCCCCAGCCCCTCTTCGACCTGCCGCCGCAGCGCTTCGAGCTCGGCGAAGCTCGTCACGTCGCCGCTGACCCCCACGGCCGTGCCGCCGTCGCGCGCGAGCGTCGCGACGACGTCGTCCACTGCGCCCCTGTCCCGTCCATGGACGGCGACTGCCGCACCTTGGCGTGCGAGTTCGACGGCGATACCCGCGCCGATGCCGCGGGAGCTGCCGGTAACAAGGGCCACTCGGCCGTCGAGCCTGTTGTCCATGCCAGAGTCCTTCCGGGGCCAAGAGCGTCTTGCGGGCGGCGTTCCCCACTCTTCCACAGGGCTATTCCCCTGCACAGGCTTCACGCCCCGCCAGGCGGGCCCTGGGCCGTGCCAGCAGATCAATGATTTCCAGGCGGGTCTCCTCAAGCACGTCGTCGGGATCGACGACCACGGCGCCGTCGTCCGACGCGCGGGAATCATGGGCATCGTCTCGCGCGACGGGAGCGTGGCCCCCGGGGGCCACCATCGCCGTCGAACTCCCGCCCTTGCCGCACTTCCCCCTCACCCGAGTCTGAGCCTCGCTCGGAATTCGCCGTCAGGATCGGTCGGCGCCCGGAAATAGTGTGGGCGTCAGGGAGTCCTACCGAGGGGGTGCGCATGAGTGTGATGGACGCGAGCCTTTCCGAGGCTCGCGAAGAGCCCGCCGAAGCAGTGGATGAGAAGGCGTTCGCCGCGTTCTATCGCCGCTATTACTGGATGATCTTTGCGTTCGCGAATCGTCGGCTGAGCGATGAGGAAACCGCGCGCGAGATCGCGGCAGACACTTTTCGCATTGCGTGGTCGAAAATCGCCGATCGAGGAGACCACGAGCTCGCGTGGCTCTATGGCATCGCCCGCAATCTCATCGGGAACGAATATCGGCGCCAACTTCGGGAGCGCGCGCTCTTGGCGCGCATTCAGCACGACACGTCCCACGCGGACAGCGAATCGGCGGCGGACCTCATCCGGGAGGCGCTGCTCGAACTCCGCTACAAAGACCGGGACATTCTCTATCTGACCTATTGGGAAGAGTTGAGCGCCTCCCGTCTGGCCGAGGTCCTCGGCTGTTCCGAAGCATCGGCGTGGAAGCGGGTCAGCCGGGCGCGAAAGGCGCTCAAAGACATTTTGGCGAAGAAGGGACATGGCCATGGAAACGCTTGATCACGAACTCCGAGCCGCCAACCCGGTGCCGCTCACCGAAGCGAAGCCGCTCGACCTCCGCGCCGAGCTCGACCTCCGCGCGATTCTCGGCGGGTCCGGCCGGGATCCACGGCACGCGCCGCGTCGTGTCGTCGGACGACGCGCGGTCCTCATCGGGGTCGGCGCGGCGGCAGCGGCCGCTGCGGGCGCCATCGCGACGGTCTCGTGGCCTCGGGACGCGGGGAGCCCCGTGGGTCCGGCCGTGGCCGAGGCGGCAGGGCCGAAGATGCTCGACGTCCGCCCGCTCTCCGTGACCGCCGCAGACGTCATCGCCGCCGCGCGCAAGAAGCTCCTGGCCCCGGATCCGGCCGGGTTCAAACCGGGGTACTACACGCGCAACAGCTGGATTGCCGGAAACGAATCACTGCCCGGCGGGAAGTCCGGCGCGCCCTACGTACTGCCGCAGACGATCACGATCCGCCGCGAGGCAGACGGAACCGGCACGATGACGCGAGTTGTCGGGCAGCCCTTCTCGCCGACGAGCCCGGACGTCAAGTACGCGCTTCCGCCGATTCGCGACGACTCGCCGCAGGGCAACGGAAGGCCCGTCAAACCCGGGGAGGCTTGGACTGTTCCACTCGACCCCAAACTTTCGCCCGACGTCCGCAAGACACCGAAGGGAGATCCCTACCCCAAGCCACCGGCAGACGATGCCTCGATGGCCGCATGGATCCACGACTTCCAGAGCAAGTACGGAGCCGTGGTCTACGAGGACGCGCAGGGCGTGTTCCAGATGATGGAGGTCATGTCGCGCGATCGGAACCTCTCGAACGCCCAGCAGCGCGCCTACCTTTCGGTGGTCGACGCGCTACCGGGGGTCACGGCGCTCGGGGCCGTGACGGACCGCCTCGGTCGGCCAGGCACCGCCATCTACTTGGACTCGCCCAAGGACTGGGGCACGTACCGCAGCATCCTCGTCATCGACGACGCGACGGGTCGGATCCTCGACGTCGAAGAGGACTACATCGCCGGTCCCGCCAACGGAAAGAAGCCCCCGGCGCCCGTCCCGAGCGTGTGGTCGTACACAGCCTTCGCGGACGCGTGACCTAGCGCGGCTCCCCCGAACTGGCCACAGCACCACCCGGTTCCCGTTCTCGGCTTCGGCGCCCCCTCCGGACGCCGAAACCGAGCGCGGCAACGGCACCCATCGTGACCGCGGCGAGCGAGATAGCCGTGTGCAGGCCCCATCGGTCGGCGATCGCGCCGGCCGTGAGCGGGCTCAGGATGAACGCGGTGTAGCCGACGCTCGTCACGAAGCCCACCGCTCGCCCCGAGTGTCCGGCTGGCGCCGCGCGTCCGGCGATCGACATCCCGAGCGGGACGATCGGCGAGAGGGCAAAGCCCACGACGGCGAAGCACCCCAAGGCCGCCCACCCCGCGGGAGCGTAGAGGCCGGCCGCCGTCGCCGCCGAGGCCACGGTCCCCACGATGACGAGGACCGTCCGCTCCTTCACGCGCGAGAGGGTCCGCTGGAAGACGATCCGCCCGCCCCACGAGGCGGCGTGGAACGCGGCGAGCACGCCTCCCGCGAGCACCACGTCATGCCCGTCGATCCGCAGATAGGTCGAGAGGAACGTCTCGAGAATCCCGTCTCCGAAGAAGCAGAAGAACACGATCGCTGTCGCGAGCAGCACGAGCGGGCCGAGGAACCTTGCTCGCGGCTCACCGGCAGGAGCGGGCGACGGGCGGGCGGCCTGCGGCAGCCGCCCGAACGCAACGACGAGCGCAGTCGCCGCGAGCATGAGCCCCAGCGCGAGGAACGTCGGCCGGAATCCGATTCCGACCGCGAGTCCGACGGCGCAGCTCCCCGCGCCGGCAGCCGCCCCGAGGCTGAACCACGAGTGGAATCCGGTCATCGTGTGGGCCCCGGCGGCCCGCTCGTAGTCGCTTGCCACAGTATTGACACCGAGGTCCACGATGCTGATCGAGAGTCCGAGTGCCACGTTGGCCGCGAGGAACTGAACGAAGGAATCGACGGCGCTCATCGCGGCGAACGCGGCACCGGCGCCGGCGAATCCGGCCACGAGCGCGGGGCGACGGCCGAGGCGGTCGACGACGAGGCCTCCGCCGGCGAGCGTCGCGATTCCCGCGAGGACTCCTGCCGACGAGGCGAGTCCCAGTTCGCCCGGCGTGAGGCCGAGGGCAGGGACGAGGTCGGAGAGTTGGACGGCCCGGACCCCAACATGGAATCCGAGCATGGCAAAGCACAGGGCCACGAGGGCCCCAGATGGGCGGGTCATGAAGAACCTCATTCACGAAGGCAGCGGACAGGGAGCCGCGCCCTTCCCTAGGGTTCCCGGAGGGTGGCCGTGACGCGTGGAGCGTCAGGGAATCAGGGGCAGGACGCGCGGAGCGGAGCGCGTCCCTTGTATCTCGCCTTCGTCGGCAACGACGTCCAGAGGTGCCTTCACCCCTTCAGAGTACCCGGCCGTCCACTCGGCGGGCCGCTCCTTCGGCGGAGCTCTCCACAGGGACGAGTTCGCCGTCGGCCCCGACAAGCCAGGCCCAGCCGGCCGCCCGGAGGAACGGCAGGTCGCTCGGGTGGTCGCCGTAGGCCTCGCACCGCGCGAGCTCGATGCCAAAGGCCTCGGCGTGGGCTCGCACGCGGAGTGCCTTGGCGTCCCCGACGAGAGGGGCGTCGATTGCACCCGTGTAGCGCCCGTCCGGGCCGGTCTCGAGTTCGGCGCACAGCAGCTCGAGGTCGGGGAGACGCTCGAGCACGTGTCTCAGCGCCGGCCGGAAGGACGCGGTCACGGCGACGAGCCGGGACCCCTGGAGCCGCGCGCGCTCGAGCCGGAGCGCCACGCCCTCGTGGAACAGCCCGTCGCGCCTGCCGAGGCCCTCGGCCCACGCGTGGGCGACGGCGTCGACGTCGTCCGCGGCCCGCCCGGCCCACCATGTGAAGTAGTGCGTGTTCGTGGCCGTTCGCGGCTCCCCGGCCGCGGCCCGCTCGCGGAGCGAGGCGAGGAACGCACGGCCCTCGGGCTCGACGCCGCGGAGGCGGGCGTCGAAGAGGAGGAAGTCGAAGATCGTCGTGTACCGCGTGATCGTGCCGTCGACGTCGGCGTAGACGGCCTGCGGAAAGGATTCGCGCGGCGGCGGGGTGGAGGCTCTGGGCGGCACGGCCCAGAGCCTAGTCGACTCCGCAAGGCCGCGCAGGAGGGTACTTCGAAGTGCCTGGGGCACCTCAAAGTGCCTTCTTCCGCTGCTCCCGAACGAGTGGGAACGATGGAAGGGACCCACTGGCGTTCGAAAGGAAGACCCATGCCCTCGATCCTCCACGTCAACGCGAGCCCCCGCGAGGCCCACAGCCAGTCGCTCCAGCTCGCCCGCCTCTTCCTCGACACCGTGCGCGAGCACACCCCGGGTGTCGAGGTCGAGACCCTCAACCTCTTCGACCAGGGCGTCCTGCCGGAGTTCGGGACCACGGCCGCACAGGCCAAGATGGCCATCTTCACAGGGCAGGACCAGACCCCCGCCCAGATGCGCGCATGGGAGGACGCCCGCGCGGTCTTCGACCGCTTCGCGGCCGCCGACGCGTATGTGTTCAACATCCCCATGTGGAACGCTGGCGTCCCCTACGCGCTCAAGCAGTGGGTCGACATTGTGACCCAGCCCGGCTGGAGCTTCGGCTTCGACCCGGAGACCGGGTACCGCGGCCTCATGGAGAACAAGCACGCCGTCGCGATCCACACGTCGGGCGTCTTCACGCCGGGCATCGACCCTGCCTTCGGCTCGGACTACTCGAGCACGTTCTTCGCGGACTGGCTCGAGTTCGTCGGCATCGAGGACGCGGCCCACATCCGGTTCGCTCCGACCGTTCTCAACGCTGACCCCGAGGCGACGCGCCTCGTCGCGGAGGCGGAGCTCGCCGCGCACGCCCCACGCTTCGCGGCGCGCCTCGAATCCGCCCTCGTGAGGGACTGACCATGGCGCTGCGGCTCGGCATCTCGGGGACCTACTCCTCGGGCAAGACCTTTACGTCCATGGCCCTCTCGCACTACACGGGCCTTCCGCGCACGAAGGCGCGCACCATGCGCGAGATCCTGCCCGAGGCCGCTCCCGGGAAGACCCTTGAGCAGTGCACGGCCACGCAACTCATCCAGATGATCGTGACGCGGCACGTTGAGCGCGCCGTCTACGAGTCGCAGCTCGCGGAGACGGGCTTCGTCTCGGACGGCTCATCGCTGCAGGAATGGATCTACGGTTCGGTGCGCGTGCGGCTCGGGCTCAACCCGAACAGCTCAGCCCACCTCGCCGCGGGCGAGAGTGTAGAGCTCACCCCGGAGCTCGCGTACTTCGGCGAGGTCATGGCCTCCCTGGGGAACAGCTTCAAGCTCCACGTGCGGAAGTCGTTCGACGCGTTCGTGCACTTGCGCCACGAGCTTCCCCTCTCGGCCGACGGCCACCGGCCCGTCAACGAGAACTTCCGGACGATGTCCGACGAGATCCTCCAGACGACGATGGACGAGCTCGGCATTCCCTTCCACGTCGTGTCGGGGACGGTCGAGGAGCGCCTGCTCCAGGTGGCCGCCCACTTCGGGCTCGCCGTCAGGATGCGGCCCGAGGACGCGATCGAGCTCGCCGCCGCCGAGTACGCGGCGCTCGACGTCCGGCCGGAGGAGGAGCGCTCCACGATCTCTGCCTGACGGCTTTCTGCCTAACGGCAGGGCACACTCCGGCACTCGCTGCCGGATCACGCACCGCAGGAGCGGTGTGCACGACGACGGCGGCCCGGTCCGCGACGCGCAACGCGGCGCAGGCCGGGCCGCTGCGTGCAAGAGCAGTGCGAAGGGGGAAGCAATGGAAGCTGTCAAGACCTCGGACGGATCGTCGTCGTCCTCCCAGCGGCATCGGAGGCTCGGGGAATTCCTCCGCTCCAAGCGCGGGCTGCTGAGCCCCGAAGACCTCGGCCTGCCCCGCTCGGCACGGCGGAGGACGCCGGGCCTCCGCCGTGAAGAGGTGGCCGTCATGGCCAACGTTGGGGTCTCGTGGTACACGTGGCTCGAGCAGGGCCGCGCCATCGGGGCGTCCGACGACGTGCTCGAGGCGATCGCCGACGTCCTGCGGCTCGACGACGACGAACGCCGCTACATGCACCGCCTCTCCCGGCGGCCCCCGCGGGCCGAGTTCCCGGTCGACGCGGAGCGCGCCCGGCTCGAGGCCCTCATCGAGGTGACAGCCGCCCCGGCCTACGCGGCAGACCCATACTGGCGCGTCGTGGCTGCCAACCGCCTCGCGCGCGAATGCTTCGACGCGAAGGTCGGCGAGAGCTGCCTCGAACGCTTCTTCCTCGAACCGGGCGTAGCCGGGCGATACGTCCACCGCGAGCTCATGGGGCGCTCGCTCGTCGAGCAGTTCCGCGCCCAGACCGCCCGCTACCCCGACGACCGCGAGTTCGACGAGATGGCGGCCCGGCTTCGCGCAGGCTCCTCCCTGTTCCGCGAGTACTGGGATCGGCACATGGTCGGCGAAACCTACCGCGTGGACATCGTGTTCGAGCACGAGACGCTCGGGATGCTGAGCTTCGAGCCCGTCTCGATGAGCCAGGGCGACTCGCCCCTGCGCCTCTACACCTACCTCCCCCGCGCCGGGACACGCACGGCCGCCCAGCTCGAGCGCTGGCTCTCGGCGTCCTCCGACGACATCCGGGGGCGGACGGCCCATGGCGCGGGCTAAGATCCGAGTGGTACGTGTGGACACACCATCGGGGGGCGAACGTGACACTGACCGCGGAGCAGAAGCGCCAGGCCGCATACGAGGACTACAACGCCATGCTCGAGGGCTGCCCCGCGCGGCAGCTCCTCGAGGCGATCAGCAGCAAATGGGTGACGCTCATCCTGCTCGAGCTCGCCGGCGGCTCGCGTCGGCACAGCGAGCTTCGGCGGCAGATCGTCGGGGCGAGCCAGAAGATGCTCACCTCGACGCTGCGGGCGCTCGAGCGCGACGGCCTGGTCCTGCGGACCACGACACCGAGCATCCCGCCGCGCAGCGACTACGAGCTGACGGGTCTCGGCCGCTCGCTCCTTCCCCTCATCGAGTCGATGAAGGCATGGTCCGAGTCGAACATGGACGCGGTGGCCCGGAGCCGCATGTCCCACGACCGCCAGCAGGCCACGTCTGCCGTCGTCCACTGACATGACGACGGCGATGCCCCGCGTCTACGACGAGGCGGTCGTCGCCTGCATCCACCACGCCGGCGGGACCACCGCGTGCTTCGCGGGGTGGTCCGTTCCCGAAGCACGGCTCGAGCTGCTTGGGTATCGCGGCGCGCGGCACGGTTCGCTCGCGGACCTCGCCGCGACCATGGCCGAGGGCCTTGCGCAGTTCGGGAGCGGCGGCGTCGTCCTCTACGGCCACAGCATGGGTGCCGTCCTCGCCTACGAGGCCGCCCTCCTGCTCGAGCGAGCGGGCCTGCCGCCTGCCGCCGTCGTCCTCGCCGCGAGCGCTTCCCCGGATCCTATGCGCCGGCCGCGCGCGGTGCCGCGCCCAGGCCTCCCCGCGGCGTCGGGGCGGCGCGCCGCCGAGGTGCTCGAGGCGGATCTGGCGCTCCTCGACGCGTACGGCGGCCGGGAGGCCGCTCGGGAGCATTCGCTCGCGGCGCCCGTCCTGCTCGTTGCGGCGGACGACGACGAAGTCGTCGCCGCGCGCGACGTGTGGGACTGGGAGCGCTGGTGCCTCACACGGCCCGAGCGGCTCCTCGTGACCGGCGGGCACCTCTTCCATCGCCGCAGCCGTGCCCTCCCGGCGGCCATTGCCCGCTACGTCCCGGCCCGGGCAGCATGACGCCCGGCTGCCGGACAGGTGCCTGCAGCCGGTCGAGGCCTGCTGGGGTCAATGGGCGGGCGAAACGCCCAGGAGCGAGCTCCCGTTGAGCTGGGCCACGAACACATCGTGGTTGAAGTACGCCGCCGCGTCCGCGATGAGGCCGTCCTCGTCGAGCGTGAAGATCGTGATCCCGGACCAGTTGATCGGATTGCCGTTCGCGGCCACGACGGCGCCCGTCCAGCCCACGGCGGTCCTGCCGGCTACCGTGTGGGCCGTGAGCGGCGTGAGGCCGTAGAAGCCGGGGAACTTGGGGATGACCGCGGTGAGCTTGGCCCGGATGGCCTCGCGCCCGACGATCGGCTCGCTGCCCACCGGGTCGTGGAACACGCCGTCGGCCGCGAAGGCGCCAGCCCACAGGTCCGCGTCGGGGATCTGCGAGCCGCGGTAGAACTCGGCGACGGCCGGAGGCATTGCGGGGAAGGTCATGGTTTCTCCTGTGTGATCGGGAGCCTGCAGATGCAGGCCCGGGTCAGTGGGTGGCTCCTCCGGGCCGCGCTCGGTGGCCAGCACGATGCCCGGAGCGGGGCTAGGCCGCCGCCCGATGCTGGGTCCAGGCGATGGCGCGCTGGTCGAGAAGTGCTTGAGCGTGCCGGTCAGAAAGCGTGCTGTGCTCGCGGATGGCCTGCACGATGGGGAAGACGTCGGCCTGCTCGATCGTCGAGGCGGCGAGGTGACGCTGTTCGTCGTCGTACGAGCCGAAGAGCCCCGCGTCGTAGGCGCCAAGCGCCGCCTCGATACGCCACGCAAGGGCTTCGGCGTCGCCGAACCCGAGGTTGACTCCTTGGCCGCCGGCCGGCGCGTTGAGGTGGGCCGCGTCCCCGGCAAGGAGCACGCGGCCGTGGTCGAAACGGCTCGCGACCTGCTGCCGGACCGTGTAGTGCGTGACGCGGTCGGCCCTCGCGAGAAGCAGCCGCTGCCCGAATCCGAGGCGATCGATGAGCGCGGCGGCGGAGGCGGCGCTGATCTCGTCACCTCGCTCGATCCGCAATCCCTCATCGGCGGGACCGGCGATCCTTACCTTGCCCGCGGGAAGCGGTGCAAGCGTGACCATGCCCGCGTCGCCGACGTAGAGCCCAGTCTCGCCCTCGGGGGGCGCAAGCACGGGGTCGCCTTCGAGGAGGACGTAAGAACGCGTCGGCCCCTTCCCCTCCATCTCGACGTTCAGGAGCCGGCGCACGGTGCTCGTCGCGCCGTCGGCCGCCACCGCGAAGGCGGCGTCCATGATCTGCCCGCCGCGGGGCGAACCGAGGAATGCCCTGACGGAGTGTTCGGACGGGGCCAGCCCGACCACCTCGGCTCCGAGCCTCACCTCGGCGCCGAGCCTCCGCGCCTCCTCGAGGAGGAGCGCTTGATAAGAGGGCTGGAGCGTATTGAGGTATCCGTCGACGATTCCGCCCTGGCCGGCGAGCCTCCCGACGAACTCGCGCCCGTCCTGGGCGTGGAAGGAGATCCGATCCATCGGTATCGAGACCCGCAGGAGGGCTTCCAGAAGGCCGAGCCCCGCGAAGAGGTCAATGGCCGTGCGGTGGAGCGTGATGGCCCGTGGACGCAGATCGATTCCCGTCCGCCGGTCGACGACGGCGCAGCTGATGCCGCGCCGCCGCAGGAGGCAGGTCAGCATGAGGCCGACGGGGCCAGCCCCCACGATGAGCACCTCGACATCCGCAGTTCGCGCCATCAGCTGCTCCTTGCCGGTGCTTCACTGGTCACAGCCGATTCGGTTCTGGACGCCTCGCGGACGGCGGGCGGCCGTCGGAACCTGAGCGTGCAGAGGAGGACGGCGGCGCCGACGAGGCACGCGCCCAGGATCTGGAGCCCGCCGAGGACCTGCCCCGCGATGAGCCATCCGGAGAGCGCCGCGGCGAGCGGGCTCATGAGCGGCAGCGGCGCGGCGAGGGACATCGGGAGCTTCTGGACCCCGGTGAGCAGGAGCCCGTACCCGATGGCCGATCCGCCGATCGACACGTACGCCATCCCGCCGAGCTGCGGCAGCGTGAAGGCGGGCGGCGGCCCCTCGAGCAGGAACGCCACCGGGACGAGCACGAGCCCGCCGAGGATGAGGGTCCAGCCGGCGAAGCCGAGGCCGTGGAGGTCCGCGGGCTTTCCCCAGCGCCGCGAGAGCGTGAGGCCGATGCCGAGGCTCGCCGCGGAGCCGAGTCCCGCGGCGACGCCGAGGGGATCGATCGCGGCGGTCCCGCGCAGCACGAGCAGGGCGACGCCGACGACGCCGACGAGGCCCCCCGCGAACTGGATGGGCCTGATCCGTTCGCGCAAGATCGGGATGGCGGCGACGAGGGCCACGAGCGTCGCGAGCGCCCCGAGGGTCGCCGCGACGCCCGCGGGGAGCCGCTGCGCCGACACGAACAGCAGCCCGAAGAAGACGCCGATGTTGAGCGTCCCGATGACGAGCGCCTTGCCCCACCACACGCCGCGGAGCGTTCCGCGCCAGAACACGAGGAGCAGGATGCCGGCCGGGATCGAGCGGATGGCGGCGTCCCAGTACGGTGCTAGCGGCAGATACTGCGCCGCAAGGTAGGTGGTGCCGCCGATGGCCGGCCCGAGCGCCGTGCGCGCGAGCGTCCACGCGGTCCCGGTGCGGGCTGCGGCTGTCGTCTCCGCCATCAGGCCGAGGCCCCGACGAGCTCTTCGTCCAGCGCGGCCCGACCCGCGACGAACACCCTGGCGAGCTCGGCGACGCGGCGGCCGAGGTGGGCCGCGGTCGCGACGTCCGCGCGGTGGACGCCCTCGACGCCGGCCCCGGACGGGCTCTGCGCCGCGGCGCCGTTGAAGTAGCCCAGGCGGTTCAGATCGTCTTCGCTTCCGGTGACGCTGCTCCAGCCGGGCAGGAGGCCGAGGTTGATCCAGTTCATGCCGTGCTGGGCCGCGAAGGTCGCGAAATAGTCGAGGGTCGAGCTCTTGTCCCCGGCTTTGCACGCGGCGTTCGTGAAGCCGGCCGCGAGCTTGTCCTTCCACGACTGCTGGAGCCAGCGGCCCGGGGTGAGCTCGGCGAACGCGTGGAACGCGGCGGGGGCGGTGCCCATATAGGTCGGGGCCCCGAAGACGATGGCGTGGGCGCTGTCGAGGAAGTCCCACGACTCCTGGGCGAGCCCGTCGACGCGGAACAGGCGCGTCTCGGCGCCTGCCTCGGCTGCGGCGCGCTCGACGGCCTCGGCGAGGACCGCGGTGTGTCCCGAGCCGGAGTAGTAGACGACGGCGATGCGCACGTCGGGTGAAGCCATGGCAGTTCTCCTTGGAGTGAGTTGGCAGGTGGGAGGCTCGAGTCCGGGCTAGGACGCCGCGATGGTGGGCGTCCGGCGGAGCGCGTCGAGGCGGCTCTGGATGAGCTGTGCGGTGGCGGAGGCGGTGCCCGCCTCGGCGAGTTCGTATTCGTCGACGCGGACGCCGAAGCGGTTGGTCAGGATGACGGCCGCCTCGACGAGCGAGAGGGAGTCGATGTCCGCCTCGACGAAGGACTGCTCGGGTCCGAGGGACGCGTACTCGTCCATGGTCGCGGCGATGGCCTGCGTGACGTCGGCTGCGGTGATGGGCATGGAATTCTCCTGGTGTTGCGCACGAGGTGCGTGCGGAAGGTCAGTGGGGATCGATGACGGCCAGCTCGGGCCATGTGAGGGCCGCGGCACCCCAGGTGGTCCCGCCGCCGAAGGCGGTGAGGACGACGCGATCCCCGGGACGCCGTCGGCCGGCGGCCGCGGCGGCGGCCATGGCGAGGGGTATCGACGCGGCGGACGTGTTGCCGACCCGGTCAAGGTGGATTTCGGCGTCGGCCGCTTCGAGGCCCGCGATGTGGGCGACGGCCGTGAGGATGCGCAGGTTGGCCTGGTGCGCGATGAGCGCATCGACCTCGTCGCGCCGCCAGCCGATCTCGCCGAGGACGGAGTCGACCGAGGCGGACATGGCTTCGACGGCCTTCGTGAAGACCTCGCGGCCGTTCATCTGGAAGTAGGAGCCCTGTGCCCCGTCGTCCGGCTGCGGCACGTGGATCAGCTCCTCGTCCGTCCCGTCCGCGTAGAGCCGGGTCATGAGGACGGCGCCGGGTTCGGCCTCGCTCCCGGACTCGAGGTGGACGGCCCCCGCCCCGTCGCCGAAGATGACCGCCGTCGTCCGGTCCACGGGGTCGAGGAGGCGCGTGAACGTCTCCGCGCCGATGACGAGCGCGGACTGGATGCTCCCCGACTCGATGGCCCACGCCGCGGTGGCCAGGGCGTAGAGGAAGCCCGAGCACACCGCCGAGACGTCGAAGGCGGGCACGCCCGCGAGGCCGAGCACGGCGGCCACCTTGGGGGCCGTGGCGGGGCACACCTTGTCCGGAGTGGTCGTCGCGAGTACCACGAGCTCGGCCCGCTCCGCCCCGGCGCTTTCGAGGGCCCGCCGGGCGGCCAGGATCGCGAGGTCGCTGGTCTGTTCGCCGTCCGCCGCGTGCCGCCGCTCGCGGATGCCCGTGCGGCGCTGGATCCACTCGTCGCTCGTATCGTGCACCCGCGAGAGGTCGTCGTTGGTCACCACCTTGGCAGGGAGGGCCGCTCCGAGGCCCCGGATGACCGCCCGCCGCGCGCCCCGAGACGACGCGCCTGCCTGCTCATGGCTGCTGATCATGCTGAGCTTCCCCCTCTTCCGTCCGTCCGGTGGACGAGGTGGACGGGATCCGGTGGGCCACCGAGCAGCGCAGCTCGGTTCCCCCGAATCGTCCGACGACGTCGGCGCACCGCCAGTGGCCTCCGTCCTTGGAGAGCAGGCGGGAACCTTCGAGCTGCACGGAGAGGGGTGCCGGGCTCGCGGGCGGGGCGCCCGTGCACGTGAAACGGGTGGAGCGCATCCATAGGGTGTCGCTTGACGCGCGGTCCAGGCTGTCGAGGCGGTAGAGGAGCACTTGGCCGAGCTGGAGCGCCGCGACGAACTGGTCCACGAAGCAGAGGCCTTCGCCGTCAGCGGGCACCGGCGAGCCGCCGAGGCCCACGATAGCCGAGGCGCGAACGCGCTCTGCATCGACGACGACATCGCGCACCTCGACTCGGCGCTCGGACCAGCGCGTCCCGTACACGCGCGCGGACGCCGGCCCGACGAGGGCGGCCTCGTCTGGCGCCTCGATGCCCGCGAGCCCGAGGGGAAGCGGCCCGTGGAGCAGCTCTACCCTGAGCCCCATCGAGCCGATCTGGGCTACGAGGGCGGAGCCTCCGGAGGTGGGCGCGAGGCTCGCGGCGCACTCGAAGTCCCCGAGCCCTTCTTCGGTCGGGGCGCTCCCCGCGCGGATCGCGAGGCTGCTCACCGTGGCCTTCGACCACGCCCGCGGGGCGTAGCGGCTCGCGACGAGCGCCTGGGCGAGCCGCATGCCCAGGACGATGACGTCGGTCGTGCCCAGATGCGGCAGCTGGACCACGCCGCCCTTCGCGGACCATGTGCCCGCGATTCCGAGCGAGCCGGAGGCCCGGGCCGAAGAGGCGTCCGCGCGGTGGGTGATCACAAGGGACTTGAGGGCGGGATGCGTCCGGCGATAGCCCGAGCCGAAGAAGCGGCCGTCCGCGTCTCCGAGGAGCTCGTCGATATCCCGATGCAACGTGACCGCGTGGGACACGGGGTTCCTCCTTGCTGGTGGGCTTGGCCTGCCCCTCCAGCCTCGCGGGGAACTCTCGGGCGAGACAGTGCGTGTCCACGGTGTTGTCCGCACCAACAGGCAACGGCTCCCTCCGGCCGTCCAGCCTGCCGGCCTGCCGGGCTGCCAGCCTAGAATGGAGTCGGCGAGAGGAGGTCCTCATGCCACGGTTCCACTACCGCTACCACCACAGGCCCGGACGCTTCCCGGCAAGCTCCTCGGAGCGCGCGCGCCCAGCGGCGCCCGCCCCGCCGTCGTCGTTCGCCCCGCCGTCGTCGCCCGCCCCGCCGTCGTCGTTCGCCGCGCCGCAATCCGCGGCGCCAGGTGTGCCTGCCCGCGCAGCCCAGCCCCAGCCCCAGCGGCCTCGCCCGCCCGCGCGCCGGACGGGCTTGGGCGTCGTGACGCCGCAGACGACCGACATGTGGCGCGAGCTCCTCGCCCCGGATGGGACCCCACCCGCGCTGCCGTTCCAGATCGAGTACGTGCGCTCGGCCGTGTGGCAGCAGACGGGCCTGCGCCCAAGCCTGCGCGGCCTCACGATCGGCCAGGCTCAGCGGATTCTCGCGGCCCTTCGGGTCGACCCACGCCCCCTGTGGCACAGCGGGCGGGACAACTGGGCCATGAATATCCTCGCCATCTGCGGCAGATGGCTCGGGATCGCGGCCCTCTTCATGCTCATTCTGGGCGTGGGCCGCGCGGACGGCGTGCCTTTCGTCCTGCTGATCTTGGCCGTGATGGGCTTCTCCGTGGCGCGGCGACAGCGCCGGCAGATGTTCGAGCAGCGCCATTATCGCCGGGTGCGCGTCGTACGCCAGGAACCCACTCCTGAACCACTCCCCGAGCGCCCCGACACGCCCGACGCGAAGCCCGGGCAGGAATGGAACGGGCCGCCGCCCTCAGGCGGCGACCCATACGACGTCGACACGTACCTCCGGCGCCTCGGCGAAGAGGGGCGTTAGCCCGCTCCCGTCACGCCGTGCGGTCTTTGAGGAACGGAGCGATCTCTCCGGGGGCGATGAGCGGGCCGCTCAGCTGCACGTTCGCGATGACCCACGAATCCCGCTCGTGCACCAGGACGAGGACGACGCGGAATTCTCCGCTCGCATCCCGCCCGCGAGCGATGGTGCGCTGGTGCAGCACGCCTTCGACGATGGCCGTCTCCCCGAACCAGCGCACATTCGGTTCGAGGATCTCGAACTCCTCGTTGACGAGGTCGCCGAGGTGGCGCTGGGACCATCCCGTGCGATCGAGCACGAAGCCGACCGGCCCGACGCCGCGGAAATCCTGGGCGAGGAGCGGCTCGTACGCGGGGACGTCCCCTGCGAGTTCGACTGCGGCCCAGCGGCGAACGACGTCGAGAGCTTCCTCGGTGATCGTGGTTTCCATGTGGTTCTCCCTTCGCTTGTTCCCTTAGATTGATTGGCTCAATCTTTATAGTCACTCTAAAGATAGAGTCGCACTAGGTCAAGAGGGTAGGGTGAGGTCATGAGCGAGCAACTGGGGCTGAGGGAACGCAAGAAGCTCGAGACGCGGCAGCGCATCATCGACGTAGCGCTCGCGCTCTTCGACAAGCGCGGATTCGAGCGGGTCCCGGTCGCGGAGATCGCCCGCGCGTCCGACGTCTCGGAGGCCACGGTCTTCAACTACTTCCCGAGCAAGGAAGACCTCGTCTACGGCGGGATGCAGGCCTACGAGGATGAGCTCGTCGCGGCCGTCGCCGCGCGCCCCGATGGCACGAGCGCAGTCACGGCCTTCCGGGACTTCGTCCTCGAGCCGCGCGGCGCGCTTGCGGCCGACGACGACGGCACCGCGACCGCCGCCGTCGCCCGCGCCGCGCGCATCATCGCCGGCAGCCAGACGCTTCAGGCGCGCGAGCAGCGGATCGTCGACCACGCGACCGACGCCCTCGCGGAGCTCATCGCGCGCGACGGCGAGGCGCCACCCGGCCTCGGCCCGTGGGTCGCCGCGAACGCCCTCATGGGCGTCCACCGCGCCATGACGCGCCTCGCTCAGCGCCTCGCGTCCGAGGGGCACAAGGGCGCCGAGGTGGGCCGGACCGTGCGCGCCCAGGGCGCCGCGGCGTTCGCGCTCCTAGAGAAGGGACTCGACGCCCTCCCCGTTTAAAAGTCACCTCCCGCGGGTACCCCACCATCTGAAGGTCAGCTCCCGCGGGTCGTGACCCACGGGAGCTGACTCTTGAACGGTAGGGGACCCACGGAACGTGACTCTTGAACGGGAGGAAACCCACGGAACGTGACCCCTGAACGGATCGCTCACACGGTCGTGAATCCGCCGTCGATCAGCACGTTCTCCCCCGTGATCATCGCGGCCGCATCGCTCGCGAGGAACGCGATGAGCGCGGCGACCTCCTCGGGCTGCGCAAAGCGACCCACGGGAATCTCGGCCTTCGCCTTCTCCCCCTTTTCCCCGGCCCACGCGGCTTTGCCGAGCGGGGTCTCGACGACGGTCGGCGAGACGGCGTTCACCGTCACCCCACGCCGCGCCCATTCGAGCGAGAGCACATGGGTCAGGCCGACGATCGCCGCTTTGCTCGCGCAATACGCTGCGTGCTGGTCGAGGCCGATCACGGCCGCCTGCGACGCGAGGTTGACGATGCGGCCGTATCCCGCCTCGATCATGAGTCGCCCCGCGGCCTGGGCCATGTAGAAGCTCGCGCTGAGGTTGACGTCGATCGTCGCCTTCCAGCGTTCGGCCGGGACGTCCGTTGCGGGGTCGAGCAGCGCGATACCGGCCGAATTGACCAGGATGTGCGGCGTCCCGACCCGCTCCACGATCTCCGCGAACACGTCACCCGCAGCGGCCGGGTCCGTCAAATCTCTCACGATGCCGTGATGACCTAAGCCGGGCAGGCCTGCCATGAGCTCAACGACGCGCTCCCCGAGGTCTACTCCGACGATGCGGGCTCCCCGCTCCGCGAGGTGGTGCGCGACCGTGTACCCGATGCCGCTCGCGGCTCCCGTCACCACCGCGGTCTTGCCGGCGAAAGACTGTTCCATGTTCGTCCCCCTCAATCCTGCTCGTAGCCGCAGATGGCGCTGACCTTGGCCGCCGACGGGCTGCTTGGGTCGAAGTGGTAGCCGAGCCACTCCGTCACGAGCCGTTTGGCGAGCTCGATTCCGATGACCCGCTGGCCGATGCACAGGACCTGGGCATCGTTCGAGAGCACGCTGCGCTCGACCGAGAACGAGTCGTGTGCCGTCACGGCGCGAATCCCGTGGACCTTGTTGGCGGCGATCGCTACCCCGAGACCCGTACCGCACACGAGGAGGGCCCGGTCGGCTTCGCCGTCGGCGACCTTGCGCGCAGCCTCAACGGCAACATGCGGATAGGCCGTGTGGGATTCCGCATCGACGCCGACGTCCTCGACCGAGGCGACCCGGTCATCGGACGCGAGCAGGTTCTTGAGGACCTCCTTGTAGTCGAAACCCGCGTCGTCGCTTCCGACGACGAGGCGCAACGGCCGATCAGCCATGGCAGTGTCCTTTCACTCAGGTTGTTTGCGGCGCCGCGAGACCCGCAAGCGCATCGACGATGAGTCCGAACGAGGTGGCGCCGGCGTCGGGCGTTCCGATGCTCTTCTCGGCAAGCGGCCGCGCGCGACCGCGCTTTGGCGAGAGCACCGCCGTCGCCTCGGCGGCCTTCGTCGCGGCGAAGGCCGCCGTGCGCCATGCGTCGTGGAGGGGCTCGCCACGGTCCACGCCGCGGGCAAGCGCCTCGGCGAACGGCACGAGCGCGTCGACGATGGTCTTGTCGCCGATTTCGGCTCGGCCGAGGTCGAGCAGGGCGGAGGCGAAGGCGTCGACAGCGGCCACCGCATCGGCCGCCGTGTACTGCTCGCGCTCGTCTGTCAGCGACGCTCCCGCGGCCTCGAGACCGGCGCCCCACAGGACACCGGAAGTCCCACCGGCCTGCGCGGCCCACGCCCGCCCGGCTCGTGTGAGGAGCCACGCCGGCCCGCAGAGGCTGCCGGCAGCCGTCGCGGCGGCGAGTGCAGCCTCGGCGCCGCGCCGCATCCCGCGACCATGGTCGCCATCGCCCGCCACGGCGTCGATGCGCCCGAGCTCGATCTCGTTCGCCGCGATCACCTCGGAGATCGTCCGCAAGCCCGCCATGACGAGCGGCGCGAGGGCGGCACCGGCCGCTGACGGCGAGGGCGCGTCGTCGGCGGCGGCGTCCAGACCGGCGACGTCCGCGGGCCGCAGTCCAGCGATGACGCCCCCGTCCTTCCGATATGCCGGAGTGTAGGCCGGTGCCGACCATAGGGACTCGAGCTCGTCGTCAAGCCACATGAGCGTGAGCGACGTCCCGCCCATGTCGAGGCTCGTCACGAGCTCCCCAACCTCGACGTCGACCGGCTCGATGGCGGCCTCGCGCAAGAGCGGCGCAATACTCCCCCATAGGAGGAACAGCTCCTCGTACTTCGTGGTGCCGAGGCCATTGACGACGACGGCGGCGCGCGCCGGCGCGCCGTGCTCGCCTGCCGTCTGGAGCCGGGTCGACGGCCTCGCAGCCAGCACTCCGTCGACGAGGAGCTTCGCGAGCTCGCGCGCCGTGCCGAGCGGCGCGTCGTGGATCCCAGGCTCGCCGTGGATCCCGAGACCTACGCCCATGTTCCCGGCGGGCACCGTGAAGAGCGGCGCGGCGGCCCCGGGCATCGTGCACCCCGAGAACGCGACGCCGAACGAGCGCGTCGCGGCGTTAGCGGCGCGGCCGACGCGCTCGACGTCGTCGAGGTCATGCCCCGCCGCGGCGGCCGCGCCCATCGCCTTGAAGACCGTGAAGTCTCCTGCGATGCCCCGGCGCTGCTCCTCGGAAGGCGAGGACGCGACGTCGTCCGTCACGAGGACGACGCGCGTGTCGATCCCCTCGCGGCGCAGCCGTTCGGCGGCGATCCCGAAGTTCATGACGTCGCCCGCGTAGTTGCCGAAGGTGAGGACCACGCCGCGCCCCTGGTCCGCCGCTTTCGCCACGGAGTAGACCTGCGCCGCCGAAGGCGAGGTGAAGATGTTCCCGACGACGGCGCCGGAGGCAAAGCCCGGGCCGACGAGCCCCGCGAACGCGGGATAGTGGCCTGAGCCTCCCCCAACGACGACGGCGACAAGGGGCTGCTCGCCCCGGTGGGCGACGACGCCCCCGGGAACCGCGACAAGCCGATCGGAGTAGAGGTCGGCGAATCCCGCGAGCTGATCGTCGGCGAACTCCGACGGGTCGTTGAAGAGGGTCGTCACGCGCGTGCCTTACTTCTTCTGGCCGGGCAGGCCCTCGTAGGCGATGTTCCCGGAACTGACGTTCGAATCGATGAGGGCCGGGAGGCCGTCGATGAAGGCCTGGCGGTTGGTCACGACGTTCTTGATCGCATCGTCGACGTTGGCGGCAGTGATGGCGGGCATCGTGTAAACGGGCTTGGTGTTGACGCTCTCTTTGCGGGCGATCTTGGCGGCGACGGCGAGCCCCGCCGCGAGCTCGACGGTTCCATGCTGGAGCGACGTGCCGATCATGTCGCCGGACTTGACGGCCTTGAGCCCGTCCTCGATGCCGTCGATTCCGACAACCTTCACGCCCGAGCGCCCGGCCTCGCGGAGGCCCTGGATGGCGCCGAGGGCCATGTCGTCGTTCTGGGAGATGACGGCGTCGATCTGGGTTCCGAAGGCCGAAATCCAGTTCTTCATCTTGTTGACGGCCTGGTCGCGCTTCCAGTTCGCGGTGTCCTGGGCGAGGACCTTGATCCCGGGATTCTTGGCGAGGACGTTCTTGATGCCCTGGCCGCGATTGATCTGCGGCGAACTCCCGAGCGGACCTTCGAGCACGACGACGTTGCCCTTGCCGCCGAGTGCCTGGACCATCTGGCTGGCTTCCTGCTCGCCGGCCGCGACGTCGTCGGGCTGGACGCTGCCGTCGAGCTTCGCCCCGGAGAGCGAGGTGTTGACGTCGATGACTGGGATGTTGGCGGCCTTCGCCGCGGCGACCTGGGGCTGGAGGGAGTCCGCCTGAACGGGGACGACGATGATGGCGTCGACCTTCGCCGAGACGAACTGGTCGAGCTGGTTCGCCTGGGTCGAAACGTCGCCATTCGCGGAGTTCCACTGGAGCGTGATCCCGTTCGCCTTCGCGTAGGCCTCCATGCCCTCCTTGCCCTGCGTGATGAACGAGGACATGTCGTACACGCTCACGCCGACCGTGAGGGTCTTCTTCCCGCTCCCATTCGCCTGGGCGGATGGGTCGCCTGCGCCGCAGGCGGTGAGGCTGAGACCGGTGGCGACCGCGAGCGAGACGAGGCCTGCGGCGGTTTTCACAAGAGAGTTCTTCTTCATTGATTGATTCCTTGCTAGTGGAGGTTGCAGTTAACTGGAAGGGTCAGCGGCCTCGTCTGGCGGCCCACACATCGACGCCGACGGCGGCGACGATGATCACGCCCTTGATGACGCTCTGCCAGTACGAGGGGACGAGGAGGATGTCGAGGCCGTTGTTGATGGTCTGGATGAGGAGCAGCCCGATCGCTGTGCCCCACACGGTTCCGCGGCCGCCCATGAGGCTCGCCCCACCGATGACGACGGCGGCGATCGCGTCGAGCTCGTAGCCCTGTCCGAGATTGGGGGCCCCCGTGATGACGCGCGACGAGAGCATGAGGCCGGAGATCCCCGCGAGGAGGCCACTGAGCGCATAGACGCTGAACAGCACATTGCGCGAGCGGACGCCTGCGATCTCCGCGGCGAGCCGATTGCCGCCGATCGCGTAGATGCGTAGGCCGTAGCTCGTGCTCCGCATGACGAACGCGAACACGAGGATCGCGACGATCATGAGCAGCACGGGGATCTTGAGTCCGAGGAACTGAGTGTTGGCGAACGTGCCGTATGAGGCGGGGAGGCCGTTGATGGGCGCGCCGTTGCCGATCACATAGGCAAGGCCCGAGGCGAGGGTCAGCATGCCGAGTGTCGTGATAAAGGGCGGCACATTGAGCCGACTCACCACGAGCCCATTGACGACGCCGGCAGCCAGACCTGCGCCCAGCGCGGCGACGGGCGGAACTGCCGGATTCTCGGAGACGTTCTTTGCCGACCATGCCGCGGCCATCGCGCTCACAGCGATGACGCTTCCGACCGAGAGGTCGATGCCTCCCGTGAGGATCACGAGGGTCTGGCCCAGGGCAATGAGCGCGAACGGGGCCGCCGCGACGAGGATCGTGACGAGGTTGTCAGGGGTTCCGAACCGCGCGCTCCGATACATGAAGAACGCGACGATCAAGAGCATGACCACGACCATGATGTGGCGGAGGAGAAAGCCTGCGATGGTCTGGGCGAGCGGCCTGGCCGGTGCCGGGGCTGTTGTGCCTGTGGTCGCGGGGTTCATGGCTGGGCCTCCTGGGCTTGGGCGGATGCGTCCTGGCCAGACGCGAGACGGAAGATGACGTCCTGGACGCCCGGGTCGGCCAGCTGCTCGCGGCTGAGCTCGCCCGCTACGGAGAAGCCGCGCAGGACGAACGCGCGATGGGAGAGACTCAAGATCTCCGGCATGTCGCTCGACGCCATGACGACAGCCATACCGGCTGCGGACAGCTCAGTGACGATCCGGTAGATCTCGTTGCGGGCCCCGACGTCGACACCTCGCGTCGGCTCGTCGAGCAGGAGAGCGTCAACACGACCGGTGAGCCAACGGCCAAGAACTACCTTCTGCTGATTGCCGCCCGAGAGATGCTCGAGAGTCTGGCCGAGTCCGTTGCTCTTCAGACGCATCGAGCGCATGACCTCTTGGACCTTGCCCTGCTTCCCTCGCCGAGCCAGCACGCCCCAGCGTGAGAAGGCACCGATCCGCGGAAGGATCGCATTGTCGAGAACGCTGAGCGAGAGGACGGCTCCAGCCCCCTTCCGGTCTTCGGGAACTATGGCCAGATGGCTCGCGATAGAAGCCAGCGGATCGCCAGGCTTGATCACACGTCCGTTGACCTTGACGCGCCCGGAGACGGGCTTGCGGACGCCGTAGATGCACTCGAGAAGCTCGGTGCGGCCAGCTCCGACGAGGCCGGCGAGGCCGAGAATCTCGCCCCGTCGGACGCTGAAATCGATCGGATCGGCGCCGCGCATCGCCACAAGTCCCTCGACTTCGAGGACCACCTGGTCGCCCGCCGGTGGGAGGTCGGGGAAGAGGTTGTCGAGCTCGCGGCCGATCATCGCGGTCACGATGCCGTCGTCGGTGATGTCTGCCAGCGCGGTATCGGAGACGAGGCTTCCGTCCCTGAGCACGATGACGCGGTCCGCCATCGCGCGGATCTCTTCCATCTTGTGAGTCGTGAACATGACGGCGACGCCTTGGTCGCGCAGGCTGCGCACGACGTCGATGAGCCGGGCCACTTCGCGCTCCGCGATGGCGCTCGTGGGCTCGTCGAGCAGCAGGACGCGTGCTCCGCGGCTCGTGGCCTTGACGATCTCGATGATCTGACGGATTCCGACGGGCAGCGACCCCATCCGCACCGTCGGGTCGGTGTCGAGCCCGAACCCCGCCAGACGGGACTTCGCTTCGCGGACCATTCCGCGGCGGTCGAGCGTGCCGAACGGCGTGCGTTTCTCGACGCCGACGAAGAGGTTCTCGTAGACGGTCAGCTCGGGGATCGACGCGAGCTCCTGCGGCACGATGGCGACGCCGAGAGAAGCAGCCGCGCGCGTGTCACCTGCTGGAAGGTGCGCGCCGCGCACCTCGACGCTCCCGCTGTCCGGCCTGTACTGGCCGGACGCGATCTTCATGAGGGTGGACTTGCCGGCCCCGTTCTCCCCGGCAAGGGCGGTGACGGTACCCGGTTCAAGGCTGAGGTCGATTCCCTTGAGGACCGGGACCCCGCCGAACGACATGTGAATGCCCGAGCACATGAGCATCGCGGTCTCCGCCGCGTTCTCGATGAGCGCTGTTGGCACTTCCCAGCTCCTTTGCTCCTGTCGGCCGGCTCCGATCGGGGCCAGCCCGTCGAGCATAGGAACGCTGTTCTCAAAGCTGCAACTATCATGCTCACATGAGCAAGGATTGCGGATGTGCGACCGGGATGCTCAAATGTCGAAGGAGGAATCGATGACCGAACCGCCCGGACCCATGCGCCAAGTGCAGATCGCGCATATCGCGACCGAATACTACGTGCACGGAAAGACGCGCATCGAGATTGCCGAGCAGACCGGGCTCAGCCGCTTCAAGGTCGGGCGCCTGCTCGACGAAGCCGTCGAATCGGGGATCGTGCGCTTCGAGATCTCAAGTCCGTCGAACGTGAGCCTCGACCTTTCGGTCCGACTCCGGGAACGCTTCGGCCTCGACCATGCCGTCGTCGTCGCCATTCCGACGGATTCCGAGGTGACCGTCCAAGAGGCCCTGGGGGCGACAACGGCCGATCTGCTCGGGGAGGTCCTCGCGGACGACGACATCCTCGGCCTGACCTCGGGGCGGACGCTCAACGCGATGGCCCGGTCGCTCACCTCGCTGCGCTGCCACAACGTCGTGCAGCTCGCAGGCGTCGCGGGGCCCATCCAGCAGAGCGGCCTCGAGGTGATGCGGCGCGTGAGCATGCTCGACGGCGTGCGGCCGTGGCCCATTTACGCCTCGCTCCTCATGAGCGACGCCCAGGCCGCCGAAGGCGTGCGCCGACAGCCGGACATCCGCCAGACGTTCGACCAGTTCTCGCGCGTCACGGTCGCCGTCGGGGCCATCGGCTCATGGGTGCCGCGGAATTCACTCATGTATGAGAATCGGGCGCTCAACGACGCCGACCGGCGGCGCATCCTCGACCGCGGCGTCGTCGCCGAAATCGCGGCGACCCTCGTGACCGACTCGGGCGAGGTCGTACACGACCTCGACTCCCGGAGCATCGCCGTGAGCGAGAAGCAGCTCCGCGCTATCCCGACCCGGATCGGTGCCGCGGGAGGCCCCACGAAGGTCCGCGCGATCCGCGCGGTCCTCACCGCGAAACTCCTCACGGGCCTTGTGACAGACAGCGAAACTGCACAGCAGCTCTTGGCAGGGTGACGGTGAAGCCTCCGCTGCTCGTCGCGGGCGTCGACTCCTCGACCCAGAACTGCAAGCTCGTCGTCGTCGAGGCGGCAAGCGGCGTCGTCGTCCGCTCGACCTCCGTGCCGCACCCTGATGGCACCGAGGTCGATCCCCAGCTGTGGTGGGATGCATTCCACGCGACCGGCGCCCACGACCTCCGTGGCGTCGCGGCGCTCTCGATCACGGCGCAGCAGCACACGACCCTCTTCCTCGGCGGGGATGGGGAGCCGGTTCGGGACGCCATCCTGTGGAACGACGGGCGTGCGGCGAAGGCCGGGAACGACCTGTGCCGGGAGGGCGGCGGGGCTGAGCGCTGGGCCCACCGCATCGGCCTTGTGCCCGCAGCGGCACATCCCATATCGAAGCTGCGATGGCTTCGCGACTCCGAGCCCGAGGCCGCAGACCGCGTGCGCAGGGTCATGCTTCCGCACGATTGGCTCACGTGGGGCCTCCTCGGACGGGCATCGGAGCCGACCACCGACTACTCGGACGCGTCGGTGACCGGGTATTGGTCGCTTCCAGATGCCGCGTACCGACCAGAGCTCATCGAACTGGCCCTCGGCCGTCAGGCTTCCGCGCCTCGTGCCCTCGGCCCATCCGATCGGGCGGGCGTGACCGATCGCGGAATGGTGGTCGGAGCAGGCTGCGGCGACAACGCGGCTGCGGCGCTAGGGCTCGGTGCGGCCACAGGAGAGGCGGTCGTCTCGATCGGGACGAGCATGACGGTCTCGATAAGGCGTGAAGGTGGAGTCGCGGACGCGACCGGCTTCGTCGACGACATGCACGACGCACAAGGACTCCACCTCCCCATGGTGGCGACCCTCAACGGAGCGAGGACCTTCATCGCCGCGGCACGGCTGCTGCGCACCGGCCTCGACGATCTCGCCGGCCTTGCGGCGGCGGCGCCCGCGGACGCCGGGGGACTCACCTTCCTGCCTTATCTCGACGGCGAGCGCAATCCCCTCATGCCTCATTCAACGGGCGCGCTTCTGGGTCTTACGCGGAACAATATGACACCCGAGAACGTCGCTCGGGCCGCTGTTCTGGGCGTCGCGTGCGCCGTCGCGCGCGCCACGGACGGTCTCGAGCGGGCCGGGGTCCGCATCGGCTCGCTCGTGGCCGTCGGCGGCGCGGCCCGCTTGGACTCCCTGTGCCAGGCGATGGCCGATCTCACAGGCAAGCGGGTCGAGCGCCCGGAGCAACGCGAGTACGCGGCGCTCGGCGCAGCCAGGCAGGCCGCCTGGGCGTTGACCGGAGAACTGCCGGAGTGGGTCCCTCCGGCGCGGAACGTCTTCGAACCCAACTGTGGCGCGGCGTGGCCGGCCGCCGTTCGTTCGCGGCACGACGAGGCGACAGGGACTCTCTTCGGGGCGTAGGTCCACCCCGCGCCCCACGCTCCCACCAGTGAGGGGTGACGAAGCCCACCACTCCGTTGATCGACTGCTCCGCAACTGTCGTTTTGGGCCTCCAGAACGACAATTGCGGAGCAGTCGATGAGTCGTCCACGCTACTCCCGCGGGCCGTCCACGGTGCCCAGCCGGCCGAAGGACCGCACGGTTGCGATCGCGATCGAGCCGCCGATCGCGATGGCCCCGAGCAGCGGCGCAGTCTCGGCGCTCGCGACCCGCGTGATGTCCGCGGCGGCACCCTCGACGGGCACCGGGGTCTCAATCGCGCTCCGCGTGGGGTCCCGATCACGCGCGCCCGCGGCGCTCGGCGTCGCGGCGCTTCTGCTCGTGCTCGAGGATGGCGCGGCGCTCGGGTCGGCGGGCGACGGCGCCGGGCCCACGGCGTGCTGGACCGTCGTCGACGGCGTCGGCGAGGGAGTCGGCGACGAGGTGGCGGGCGCTGGCCGAGCCTCCCCGAGCGGAGATGCGGAGCCCGCTTCCCTCTGCGCCTCGGAGGCGGGAGCCGATGCGTGGGACGCGGGAGGAACCACAGGCTGGGGAACGACAGGCTCAGAAGGCACGACCGGTGCCGAGGGACCGGCGGGCACTTCTCCGGGCGAGCTCGCGGGCGGGTCAACAGTGGGCGCGGCAGGGCTCGGATCGGGCGTGCCCGGGGCCTGCGTCGAAGCACCAGGCGACGCCCCGCCGTCGCCCGCGCCGACGGGACTCGAAGTCATTCCGCCGCTCTCGCACACCTGCGCGCCACTCGCGGCAAGGCTGCAGGCCGCCGCGACGGCGGGCGAGGCGAGGGCCGCAAAGGCGGCCCCCAACGCGAGAGCAAGGGACGCCGCTGCAATCCGCAAAATACTGAACTTCACTTCATTCCCCCAAATGATGTGGCCGCCTCCGCCGGGATCAAGCCCGAGCAATATGGGAGAAGCAGCCGGTGCGTGAAGTCAGTCTAGCGTTAATGGGAAGTGTGCCGCGTATAAATTGACGATCGGGGCGTCACGGATGGCACCATTGTCACCGTCCGGGTGGCCGCTACGTCGCCAGGAGCACGTCGCCGTCGGCCATGATGAACCTCAGCGAGCGACCGCCGGCGAGCACACCGATATCGGCGAGCGGATCGCCGTCCACCGCGATCACATCGGCCCGCGCCCCCTCGCGGACAACGCCCGCGCGCCCCTCCTCGCCCACGATCTCCGCACCGACGAGCGTCGCGGAACGGATCACGTCGAGCGGTTCCTGGACCCGCGCCCGCAGTGCGAACTCCTCGAGCTGGATCGCGAGGCCTTCGCCATGGAGATCGGTCCCGTAGCCGATCTTCACCTCGGCCGCGGTGGCCCGCGAAACAGACTCGAGCCCGCGTTCGAAGATGTCCTCGACCGCGGCCCGCTTGGATGCATCGAGCCCGTGGCCGGTCCGGCCGGACAGGATCGCCCAGTATGTCGCGAGCGTGGGCACGTAGTAGGCCCCCGTCTCGAGGAAGAGCTCGAGGCATTCGTCGTCGAGCAGGTTTCCATGCTCGATCGTCCGCACGCCGAGCCGGAGGGCCCGGGAAACAGCCTCGGCGGTGTAGACGTGGGCCGCGATGTAGCGGTGGGCGAGGTGCGCCTCGTCCACCGCCGCGAGCACTTCGGCGTCCGAGAACGCGAGGGCCTCGATGCGCATCTTCGAGACCACGCCGCCCGAGAGCGTGAGCTTCGCGTGGTCGGCGCCGTCGCGGAACTCGGCGCGGAGTGCTCGGCGGAGCTCGGTCTCCCCGTCGCAGACCTTCGTGAGCACGTGGCCGCCCGTGGGCGCGAAAATCGGCCCACCGGCCTTGAGACGCGGTCCCGTGACGAGCCGCTCCTCGACCGCCCGCGCGAGCCCAGCGTCCGCCCCGCCCATGTCCCGCACCATCGTGAAGCCGCGCAAGAGCATCTCGTGCATCACGAGACCCGTCCGGGCGGCGTGGTAGCTCGGCGTCCACGAGAGAATCTCCCCGAAGTCGCCCGAGGCCTGGGTGACGTGGACGTGGGCGTCGATGAGGCCGGGCAGGACGGTGAGCCCCGCGAGCGAGATCTCGACGGAATCGGGGACGGTTCGGGTCGAGGCCGAGATCTCGTCGACGAGCCCGCCGCGGGTGACAATCGTGCGCGGCGGCCCGACGTCGCCCGTCTCGGGGCCGAGGATCCGCGCGTCCCGGAGCACGACGGCGGCGGGGCGGGCCGGGGCGCCCGGCTCCCTACGGACGCCCACGGCGAGCGCTCGCTTCCGGCTCGGCGGTCCCCTCGCGGACGACGACGGCGACGACCGGCTCGGCGGCCGCGGCGCCCACCTCGATCTCCTCAAGCGAGCGCCCGCGCGTCGAGATCCCGAGGGCAAGGACGACGACGGCGGCCCCGCCGAGTACGACCATGATCATCGCGAACACGCCCGCGAAACCGAGGGACGAGAAGGCCGCGCCGATGAGGATCGGAGCAACGATCCCGCCGATCCGGCCCACCGCAGAGGCGGTGCCCATGCCGGTTGCGCGGAGCTCAGTTCCGTACACCTCCGGCGTGTACGCGTAGAGGCCCGCGTAGCAGCCGTTCATGAAGAAGGAGAGGCACGAGCCCCACACGAGCACCATCCCCTCCGACGGCGCCTGCGAGAGGAGGAGGGCCGAGACCGCGCCGCCCGCGAGGTAGGACGCGATCGTGATGCGGCGGCTGAAGCGCTCGTTGAGGTAGGACGCGCTGTAGTAGCCGGGAATCTGGGCGATCGTCATGATGAGCGAGAGGGTGAAGCTGCTCGCGATCGTCATGCCGCGGCCCACGAGGAGCGACGGGATCCACGTGAAGAATCCGAAGAAGGAGAACGTGACCGCCATCCAGAGGAGCCACAGGACCGCGGTCCGGCGAGCGTTGCCGTGCCTCCACAGGTCGGCGTGCCGGAAGAGCGCGAGGCGCTTGAGGGCGGACGACGGCGATGCGCCCGGGACCGCTTCCACCGGGCCGCGATCGACACGCACGAGCTTCCCGGCCTCGAGGCCGTCGACGATGAGGGATGCCTCGGCGACCCGGCCGCGCGTGAGGAGCCAGCGCGGCGACTCGGGGAGGGACCGCCGCCACCACAGAAGCATGAGGATCGGAGCGGCCGTGACGAGCTGGCTGATGCGCCAGCCGTCGTGGAGGCCCGCGACGAGGGTCGTTCCGATGAAGGCCGCGCAGATGTACCCGAAGGCGAAGAAGCCCGCGACGCCGCCGACGAAGAGTCCGCGGCGGCGCTTGGGGATGAATTCGGCGATGAACGTCGGGATGATCGCCGATTCCGCGCCGATCCCGATGCCCGCGATGACGCGCATCGTGAAGAAGAACTCCCAGCCCTGGGACGCAGCCGCGACGGCGGAGGCAATCGCGTACAGCGCGAGGGCGTACATCATGACGCGGCGGCGACCGATCCGGTCTCCGAGCACGCCCGCGGCAATCGAGCCGATGAAGATGCCGATGAGCAGCGAGCTGCCGATGAGCCCCGTCTGGGCGCCGTCGAGGTGCCACAGCGGCCTGATGATCGGCATGATGTAGGAGACGAGCGAGCCGTCCATGCCGTCGAACATGAGGCCGAGGCCGCCGATGAGGGCGAGCTTCAGGTGGGGCCGCCCGACCGGCAGGTCGTCCATGCGGGTCAGGAGGGATCGCGAGCGGTCCGGTGTCATGGTGGGTGCCTTCCTATCGTCGTTGATGCGGGGGCGCGGGGATGGTCTGGGGCGGCTGGGGTCAGCGGCCGAGGTCGAGGTTCAGGCCGACACCTCGTTGAAGGGCGGCGTCGTAGAGGATGCGGCCGATCGCGAGGTCCTGGAGGCCGATTCCGACCGAGTTGAAGAGCGTGATCTGGTCGTCGCTTTCGCGCCCGGCGACCGATCCGACGAGGACTTGGCCGAGTTCGCCGGCCACGTCGTCCGCCGCGATCGCCCCTTCCTCGACGGCGAGGAGCAGATCGCCGGATTTGGCGAGGGCGGTTTCGAGGCTGTCGACGACGACGCGCGATCGCCGCATGGCCTCGGCGTCGACTTCGCGGTGGGTCGGGCGAGGCCGGGCCCCGACCGCGTTGACGTGCAGGCCGGGGCCAAACCAGGTCCCGTGCACTATCGGGACCTCCGACGGCGTGAGGGTGCAGAGGATGTCGCTGGACTGCACGGCCTCCTGCGGGCTCGCGGCAGCAACGACGTCGACCTCGGCCCACTCGACCTGCCTGCGGAAGCCGTCGATGGTCGCCGCGCTCCTCGACCACACCACGACGGTCTCGATGGGCGCGACCTTGGCGATGGCCTCGAGGTGCGCGACGGCGAGCGCGCCCGCGCCGACGAGGCCGAGCACGGTGCTGCCCGACCGGGCGAGCCGGCGCGTGGCCACGGCGCTCGCGGCCGCCGTCCGGATCCGGGTCGGCACCCGCCCGTCGAGCAGCGCGAGGGTCTCCCCCGTCTCGGCGTCGGCCAGGACGATGGACGAACGCTGGGTCGGAAGGCCGCGGGTCCCGTTCGCAGGGATGTCGCTCAGGAGCTTCGAGGCGACGAGCCCCTGGGGGGCGGAGGCCCCGGCCATGACGAGATATCTCGCATCGGAAGACGGAAGGTGCATCGAGGTCGGACCCGGCTGGCAGGCCAGGCCGGAACCGAGGTCTGCGAAGCTCCGCTCCACGGCCTCGATCGTGGCCTCCATGTCCGCGAGTGCGGCGAGGTCCGAGGCCGTCAGGATGAGTGTCATACGTCTCCTTTGCTCGACGTTGTCTCCACGATAGGCCAATTTGGCATACCAAAGAAGAGGGATTTGAAGCTTTTTTGGGAAATTCCCGGCGTGTCAAGTGAGATTGGCATGCCAAATAGGAACTTTCCGGAGGGGCTGACAGCACGACGGGCGCCAGGACCGTAGGCCGTGGCGCCCGTCGTGTTCGCTTCGAACCTGCCCGTCAGACGACGTTGAGGCGGTTCGGGATGGTGTTGAGCTCTTCCGGCCCGTTGGGGCCGAGCAGGACGGTTCCGCCGATGCACACGCGCTGCCCGTCCCGCAGGGCGTTGGGCTCGAAGGCGAACGCGTGGCCCTCCTCGATGACGAAGTCGCCGTCGAGGGCCACGCCGGAGGGCAGGCGCTCGAGGTGCGCGAGAGCCGGGTCAACTTCGGGATGCAGCCGGGTGGCACTGTTGTAGATGGGCGAGACCGTCTGCACCATGGGCCCGGTGTTCCACGTGCGGGAGCGGTGCAGTGGCTCCTCCATGATGCTCGCAAGCTCCGAGAAGCGCATGCCCGGCTTGAGCGCGGCGAGCCCGGCCTGGTACGAGTCCACGCACACGGCCTCGAGCTCTCGGAGCAGGGCGCTCGGCTCGCCGACGCAGACGTCGATCTGCTGCTGGGATTCCATGCCCCCGTAGAACGCGAAGATCTCGGCCGCGATCGTGTCGCCCGGCCGCAGGATCCGGGGCGCTCCCCCGCTCTCGAACCACTCGGGCACGGACCACGCGAACATGCTCTCGCCCGCGCGTTCGAGCATGAACGGCCACCGGACCCACCCGCCGCCGGAGATGATCGCGTGGAACGAGGCTGCGGCGATCTGGTGCTCGTTGCCGCCGGCCCTCGCCGTTTCCACGAACGCGCGGCAGGCCTCCTCGCCAAGCGCCGCCGCTTTTCGCAGCAACACCTGCTCTTCGGGGCTCTTGATGATCGCGATCGACTCGTACGCGTCGGCGATGTCGACCCATTCGACGTCGGGCAGCTCGGCGAGGACGCGGGTCCACGTCGTGTGCGAGATGGTCCCGGCCCACTCGCCCACCATGCGGCTCGTGAGTCCGACGACGCCGAGGCGCGCCTTTCCGAGGTCGCGTTCCCTGAGGCGGGTGGCGAGCGCCCCGATCGGCTCGCCGTGGACCCATTCGTCGATCCAGCGTTCCCACCGCGACGCCTGCGCGTCGAAGCGGTTGAGGGGGACATCCCCCAGAAAGAGGACGGGATCCTCTTCGGGGGTGAGGAGCGCGATCGCGCCCTTGGCCTCGTTGCTCAGGTAGGCATCGGCGTTGTCCCGCCCGTTCCCGAACACGACGACGCCGTCGAGCCCTTCGCGGGCGAGCAGCCCCCTGATCGCGGCCCAGCGGCGATCGCGCTCCTTGAGGCTGAGCGTCGGGTAGTCGCGCAGGATGTCAGGCTGAGTGTCGGTCATAGTCGAGTTCCCTTTCCGTGTTCGTTAGATGACGCCGTCGGCGCTGTTCCGCAACGACGCCGTTGGCACTTGAGTCAGGCGCGCGATGATCTCGCGGAGGCTTCGGGCGCTCCGCTCGATGAATTCCAGTGATTCGTCCTCGCCGAGAGGTTCGTGGAGCTGGTCCCACCCCAGGACCTCGCCCGAGGCGGCGCGGGCTTCGTAGTCGGACGTGAGGCGGACGACCTCGAGGGCCTCCGAAAGGCTCAGGTCGGGATGCGCCGCCTGCCAGCGTTCGTCGAAGAGCTGAAGGGACATCTCGCCCCGCGTGCTCTCGACGATCCCCTCGATGGAGAGCATGAGGTCGTGCTCAAGGAGGGGCTCGAGAAAGAGCTCCCAGTCGATGACGCCTTCCCCGACGGGCCTCAGGAGGCGCGCGATCCCCTCGGGCCTCAAGAAGAGCGCGGCATCCCGGATATGGCTCGATCGGATGTAGGGGGCCGCCCTGCGGACCGCCGCGACCGGGTCTTCGCAGCGCACGAGGACGTTGGCCGAATCGAACGTGATGCCGAGGACGTCGGGGCCCACCTCCTCGACGAGGCGGACGACCTCGAACGTCGTGATCTCCTCGTGGGTCTCGAGATTGAGGTGGGCCCCGGCGTCCCGAAGGATCGGGGCGAGCTTGCGGAGGAACTTCTCCGTGGCCGCGAGCTGCTCGTCCCATGCGACGTCGGTGCGGAATCGGTCGCACGCATACAGTCCGGACAGCCGGAACTGGTAATTCGCGGTCGCGGTCCACAGTTCATGGATGCCCTCCGACGCCGCGGCCTCGATCATCCTCCGCATCGCGAGGAGGTAGTCGCCGTCGCCCAATGCGCGGACGGCGGGCGCCTCGGGGGTGGCGAAGGGATTCACCTTCCCCACCCCCGCCTCGATTCGCTGGCCGAGGTCGCGCGCCGCCTGCATCGCATCGCGGATCTCGCCTCGGTCCAGCGTCGGACTGAGCTCGAGGATGGAGCGGAAGAACACCCCGTCGAGGCCAAGCTGAGCGGAGCGTTCGACGAACCTCCGCGCGGGCTCTCCCTGCCCGTCTGCACTCTTCGCATCGGCGAGTTTGGTGCTGTCCACTCCCACTCGGAGCATGCGCGGCTACTCCCCGGCCCAATCGCCGCCGGCGGCCGCGAGCTGCAGGTCGACGAGTCCGTGGTCGAAGACGTTGTTCGGATCGTAGGCGGCCTTGATCCCCGCGAGGCGCTCATACTTCGCCCCGTAGATCTCTTGCGCGCTCTGGGCGTCGCCGTGCTCCGACGTGAAGTTGATGTACGTTCCGTGCTCCCACTCGCGGACGGCGCCGCTGAACCGCTTGACCCACGCGACGAGCTCTTCGCGTTCGTCGGCGTACTCCCAATCGGCGCCGATGTTCCCGGCCCACCGCGAGTGGATGTCCGTCGTCGAGTCGTTGCTGTGGTCCCGCGGAACGAGCTTTCCCGCGATGAGTTCGAAGGGGCACATCACCTGGTGGCTGATGAAGGAACTCGAGTTGAGCGATCGGCCAGGATAGGCGTCGACGTGCTCGATCGCGATGTCCAAGAGCTCGTCGGGCAGCTCCCGGAAGGCCACATGCCGCCAATAGTGCGAGATGCCGTAACGGAATTCGTCGTCCGTCGCGTGCTGGAGCGTGACATGGGGAATGGTGCGCACGCTCTCGTAGATGGGGGTGCCCCGCTCGAACATGGGCGCGCTCAGCTCGGGCTCGAGCGCGGGGTCTCCGTACGTGACCGTGGCCACCGAGATGAGGGGCTTGCCGCGATGCTCCCGCGGCACCTGCGACCAATACGCCGGGCAGCGGTAGAGGCGCACGTAGCTGCCGACGTTGTCCGGCATCGCGGGGCCGAGATCGCGGAACAGCTGGAGGATCTCCTTGCGGTTCTCCGCCGGATAGAGGGCGAGACGGACTGTGGCGAGGCCGGGGAGATCCACGTAGTCGAACACGAACTCCGTCGCGATGCCGAAATTGTGGCCCGCGCCCTTGAGTGCCCAGAACAGCTCGGGTGCTGTCTCCGCGTTGACGCGACGGATGGCGCCATCGGCCGTGACGATCTCGACCTCGCGGAGGAAGTCCACGGTCGAGCCGAACATGCGCGAGAGGTACCCCATCCCGCCGCCGAGCGTCAGTCCGGCCACACCCGTGTGGGAGACGACCCCTGCGGGAAGGGCGATGTCGTATGGCTCGGCCGCGCGGTCCACATCGCCCCACCGGCATCCGGCGCCGACCGTGAGGGTGCGGGCCTCGGTATCGATCTCGACCTTCCGCATGAGGCCCGTGTCGATCATGACGCTCCCGTCGGAAACACTTGTCCCGGCCAGATTGTGGCCGCCGCCACGTACCGTGAGCGGGAACCCCGCGTCGACGCACCACTTGAGCGCATTCGCCGCGTCCTCCACGGTCGTGCACCGCACGATCGCCGCGGGACGCTGGTCGATGTCGGCATTCCAGACGTGCCGCAGCGACTCGTACGAGGGGGCCCCGGGGAAGACGACGTCGCAGTCGACCGCAGCGGCGAGTCCCGCGAGTTCGGGTTGCTGATGCATCAGTTTCTTTCTCCTTGTCTCAGGGATCGTGTCCAGGAAGGCCTGGCGGTCAGGAAAGAGACCGGCGCTCGAGGGACGCGCGAAGCGCCTTGAGCGACCGGGTGAGGAAGTCTCGGTAGTCGGCGAGAACCGGCGGAGACGCGCGAAGGTCGTCGATGCCGGACGCGAGGCCCCTCCCCGCGCGCACAGCGAAGGCGGACCCCAAGCGCATGAGCCGCTCGCCGTCGTCGTCCGTCATGTCGGGATGCGCCGCGCGCCACTGTGCGTCGTCCGGGCGGAGCTCCATCTCCGCCCTCGAACCGCCGATGCCCTCGATGACGAGGTCGAGGCCAGGGTGGGCGCCCAGGACCGCGTCAAGCAGGCCGTCCCAGTCGATGATCCCTTCGCCGATCGGCATGAGGAACCGCGAAAGTCCGCCCCCGGTGGGCACGAGAATCGCGTCCCGCAGATGCGTGAGGCGCACGTGGGGCGCGGTGCGCCGCACGGCGTCGTCGACCGCTTCGCCGCGGACCATGACGTTCGCCGGATCGAGGCAGACGCCCAGCACGTCATCGCCGACGTCCTCGATGAGCCGGAGGACCTCGAACGTCGTGATCTCCTCGTGGGTCTCGAGATTGAGGCGCACGCCGTGTTCCCTCAACGTCGGGGCGAGCTTGTGCAGGAACCTCGCGATCGCGGCCACTTGATCCGGCCAGTCCACATCCGTGCGGAACCGGTCGAAGCAGAACGGGGACGGAAGATCGTGGTGGTACGCGCCCGCGGCCGTCCACGCCTCGGTCCACCCGTATTCCGCGCAGAGGGCGATCATGCGCTCCATTCCCGCGAGATAGCTCCCGTCGCCGAGATCGCGGACGCGCGGGAGTTCCGCCGTCATATACGGATTGACCTTGCCCAGCCCCAGGTGGACGAACATCTCCCGCGACCTCGCCTCGGCGGCGAATTCGCGAATGGCAGCGGAATCGAGGGTGGGAAATGCCTCGTCGACCGTGCGGACCAGGATTCCCTCGAATCCGAGGTCATATGCGACCGAAAGCGTCTCGACCGGGTCATCCCCGAGCAGCGATCCGCCGTCCTCGAATTTGACGTCAAGGCCAATGCGGGTCATGGCGCCACCGCCAGGGCCAGCCGGCGCGCGCGGCGTTCGCGTTCCGCGGCAGGATCCGGAACGGGAACCGCCTCGAGCAGCGCCTTTGTGTAGGAATCCCGCGGATTCTCGTAGATCTCGGGCACGTCCCCCTTTTCGACCAGGCGCCCGCGGTTGAGCACGACGAGCCGCGTGCAGAGGTATTTCACGACCGCCAGATCGTGGGAGACAAAAAGCACCGTGAGGTCGAGCTGGCGCTGCATGTCCTTGAGAAGGTTGAGCACCTGTGCCTGGACTGAGACATCGAGCGCGGAAACAGGCTCGTCGCACAGGAGCACCTTGGGCCCGACGACGAGCGCGCGGACGATCGCTATCCGCTGGCGCTGGCCGCCCGAGAAGTCCCTCGGGTAGCGGTCGAGATGCTCGCGCCGGAGGCCCACGAGCTGGATGAGCTCGTGAATGCGGTCGCGCCGCTCCCGCTCGGAGTAGCCGCCCATGACGAGCATCGGCTCTTCGATGATCCGCCGCACGGTCATGCGGGGATCGAGGCTCGAATACGGATCCTGGAAGACCATCTGCAGATCGCGGCGATAGCGATGCAGCTCGCCCTTCGAAGCCGTCGCGGGGTTGATGCCCTGATACAGGATGCTCCCGGACGATTCCTTCTCGAGGCCCACGAGGCAGCGGATGATCGTCGACTTCCCCGACCCCGATTCGCCGACGAGGCCGAGGATCTCGCCCTGCCGCAGGTCGAACGAGACGTCATCGAGCGCCTGGTGCGCGCGCCGGCCCGAGCCGAAGCGCTTCGACAGTCCCTCCACACGGAGCAGGACGTCACGCATGCTGTGCACCTCCTTCGAGGACGAGGTAGTCCTCCACGGTCGTGAGTCGGGTGTCGGGGTCGAGGTCGAGGCGGGGTATCGAGCCGATGAGCCCGCGGGTGTAGGGGTGCTCGGGACGCTCGAACAAGTCGTCGACGAGCTTCTCCTCGACAAGCCGGCCTCGGAACATGACCGCCACGCGATGGGCGAGGCCCGCGACGATCGCGAGGTCGTGGGTGATGAACAGCACCGCGAGGTTGAGTTCCCTCGACTGCTCCTCGAGCAGGTCGAGGACCTGCTCCTGGACCCGGACGTCAAGCGCCGTCGTCGGCTCGTCTGCGATGAGCAGCTGAGGCTGGGCGACGAGGGCCGCGGCCATGACGACGCGCTGCCGCATGCCGCCCGAGAATTGGCCTGGATACGCCCGCATGCGTTCCCGTGCCTTGGGCACGCCGAGGCGGTCGAGCATCTCGACGGCGCGCGCGTACGCCTTGCGCCGCGGCACACCGCGCACGAGCAGGGGCTCGGCGACCTGCTCGCCGATCGTCAGCACGGGGTTGAGGGCCGTCATGGGGTCCTGGAAGATCATCGAGATCTCGCCGCCGCGCACCCTCTGCAGGACGCGTCGCGGAGCCCCGAGGAGCTCGGATCCCTTCCACGTGATCGATCCCTCGAGCCTCAGCCCGGGGTCGAGCTGCAGGATCGAGCGGGCCGTGAGCGACTTGCCGGAGCCCGACTCGCCCACGAGCGCGAGGCGTTCCCCGGGGCGGATCGCCAGGGATAGGGAGTCGACGAGTGTCAGATCGCCGCCCCGGCCCGCGATCCGCTCCCGTTCGGGAAGCGACACGGTGAGGTTCTCGATGCTCAGGAGGGCACCGGCGTCGTTCATGAGGACCTCCTTGCGGTCGGATCGACGAAGCTCCGCACGGCGTCCCCGACGAGGCCGAAGGCGATCGCGCCGACGCTGATCGCGAGGCCCGGGAAGAGCGAGATCCACCATGCGGTCGTGATGTACTGCTGGCCCTCGGCGATCATCGAACCCCAGTCGGGGCTCGGCGGCGGCGCGCCGACCCCGAGGAACGCGAGCCCTGAGATCATGACGATCGTCCCGGAGATCTCCATGCTCGCCTGGACGTAGATGGCGTCGAGCGAGTTCGGGAGCACGTGGCGGAGCATGAGCCGCACCCGGGACATGCCCAGGATCCCGGCGGACTCGACGTACGACGACGACATCGTCTCGCGGAGGATCCCCCGGGTGAGCCGCGCCGTGCTTGGCCACGATGCCGCGACCATCGCCACGATGATCGAAAGCATCGAGGGGCCGAGCGCGGCGGCCAGGCCGAGCGCGAGGACGAGCGAGGGGATCGACATGAAGATGTCGCAGGCCCTCATGATGATCTCGTCGACGCGGCGGGGCAGGAGGGCTGCGACGCTCGCGACGACGATTCCGACGGCGGCGGCGAGCACGACGATCGCCGCCGCCGAGAGCAGGGTGAGCCCGGCACCGGCCAGGAGCCTCGAGAGCACGTCTCGCCCGACGTCGTCCGTGCCCAGGAGATGCGCCGAGCTCGGCGGGAGCAGGGCCGACGACGTCTGGACGGCGAACGGATCGTACGGCCTCGCGAAAGAGCCGACGACGGCGACCACGACGAGAAGGAGGACGAGCCCGAACGCGATCCGGTCCACGACCGCCGTCCGCCGGCCGAACAGCCGACGGCCGAGCCGACCCGCCGCTCCGCCGATTGCTCCGGCTGACAGGGCCGCGGCTATCTCTGACGGGGCATCGGCCAACCGCAGCGGATCATCGACGGCCGGAACGTCTGCGAGCGGAGCGGCGTGGGCGTCCGCTGTTTCGGATTTCATGCTGCTCCTAGCTGGGCGCGCCGCACCCGCGGATCGATCGCCATCTGGAGAAGGTCCACGATGAAAGACGTCGCGATGAAGACGAAGCCGATCACCAGAACCGATGCGAGGACGGAGAACGTGTCCTGGTTGATGATGGCCCGGTACAGATAGCTGCCGATCCCCGGGAGGCCGAATACGGCCTCGACGAGGACCGCGGCGCTGATCATCCAGCCGAATTGCATGCCGAATACCGTGAGCACCGAACCGAGCGCCGACCGGAATGCGTGCCTCAAGATCACGCGCCGCCGCGGAACGCCCTTGGAGATTGCGAACGTGATGTAGTCCGCCTTGAGAGCGGTCATCATGTTCGATCGGATGAGCCGTGCGAGCGTGGATACGAACGGTGCGCTCAGCGCGAGGGCCGGCAGAATCAGGTGGAACACCGAATCTGCCAAATTCCCGACTGTGCCGAAAAGCAGCGAATCCAGCACCGTGAAGCCCGTGACCGTGGGCGGGCCGCCGTCGACGCTGTTCGTTCCCGAAATGGGAAACCACCCGAGAATCGAGCCGAGAACCCAGCGCATCATGATGGCGAGCCAGAACACCGGGACGCCGCCGCTCGTGACCAGGAAGATCCGCGCCACGATATCGGCCGCCTTTCCCTCGCTCACGGCCGCCGCAATGCCGACGGGGGCCGCGATGAGCACCGTGATGAGCATTCCGAGAAGCACGAGCTGAATGGTCGTCGGCAGCACTGCGGCGAGGTCGCCCACGACGCTCTGCCGGGTGATCGTCGACGTGCCGAGATTTCCCTGGACGAGCCGGGAAATGTAGCCCGCATACTGCACGTAGAGCGGATCGTTCAAGCCGAGCAATTCGCGCATATGCGCAACCTGATCGGCCGTCGCGAGGCGCCCCGCCGCGACGCGCGCGACGTCGCCCGGAATGAGCTTCGAAATGACGAATACGATCGTCGCGACGCCCCAGAGCGAAAGTGCGGCGAGGCCGACGCGGCGAAGTACGAATTTGTACAAGGCCGTCATCACCTCCTATTTGGCCATGCGGAGCGTGCCGACGTTGAAGTCCTGCTGCGTGGGAGAGAAGGGAATGGGACCGACCTTCTTGTCGGAGACCATCGTCACCGCCGGGTAGGCGATGTACAGGAGCGCATGATCCGCGAGCACCTGCTTCTGGACCTCCTGGAAGTCGGTGCACGCCTGCTTCTGGTCGGCCGCGGTGAGGCCGTCCTTGAGCAGTGCATCCACCTTGGGATTCGTGTAGCGCGTGAAGTTGGTCTGGCCGACGAACGCGGAATTCCATTCGCGATTGAGCATCGGTCCCGCGGCGGGGAAGGCTGCGAAGTCCCACGCGAGCGCGACGTCCGGCATCGTCTCGGGCTTGGAGACGAGCGCCGAGTACTGCGGGAAGGTGACCGCCTTGAGCTGGGCGTTGAGGCCGATCTTCTTGAGCGAGTCCTGCAGGATGGTCCCGGAGGCGTTGAACTCGCGCACCGTGGGCTGGTAGGCGACCGTGACCGTCGCCCCCTCGACCCCCGCGTCCTTGATGAGCTGCTTGGCCTTCTCGAGGTTCTGCTGGGGCTTGCCGGCATCCACGCGGCAGGCGATGCCCTCGGGCAGGATCGAGTTGGCGATGGTGCCCTGGTTTCCGAGCGCGCTCGTGAGGTGGCCGTTGTAGTCGTAGGCGAGCTGGATCGCCTCCCGGACTCGGGCATCCCCCGTGATCTTGCCCTGCATGTTGAGCCACGCGTACGTCTGGCGAGGAGCCGGGATGTTGACGACCTCGTATTTGCTGTCCTTCGAGATGTTCTCGACGTCCACCGCGGCAAGGCCCATCGTGATGTCCACGTTGCCCGCGAGGAATTCGTCGCGATTCGCGCTCGAGTCATTGATCATGCGCAGGACGATCGAGGTGGGGCGCTTGTCGTCGAAATCCCAATAGTCCTTGTACCGCGAGAGATCGAGCTCCTGATTCGGCTTGTAGCTTCCCATCGTGAACGGTCCCGATCCGGCCTCGTGCGTGCCAAGCCAGCCCTGGGCATTGTCGGAGCCCTCATTCGGCTTCACGAGCTTCGAGTCGAGGATGTAGATCTGGCTCAGGGCACCAATGAAGTCGAGGTCGGTCTTCGACAGGGTGATCACCACGTGAAGGTCGTCCGCGGCTTTCGAGGACGCGTAATCCGAGAGGAAAGACGCGGCGCCCGAACCGATCTTCTTCGCGCGGTCGAGGCTGTAGACGACGTCCGCGGCCGTGAAGTCGTTGCCGGAATGGAACTTCACGCCCTTCCGCAGCGTGATCGTGAGCTGGGTGGCGTCGCCGTTGAAGGTCCATTCCTGTGCGAGCTTCGCGATCTTCTCGCCCTTGGCGTCGAAATCCACGAGGCGGTCGTACATCGGCGCGAGGTTGAAGTCGTTGTGCGCGTCGGATGACTGAAGCGGGTCAAGCGTCTCTGCGGTATTGGAGCTTCCGATGACGATCGTGCTCTGTTTGGCAGCACCGCCGCCAGAAACCGTGCCCGTGGGCAGCTGGCAGGACGACAGCGCCATTGCCGTCGCGGCTGCAAACGTGCTCAGTACCAACCGCCGCTTGTGGAGATCCATTTGACGTTCCTCTCAGGAGCTGAATCGTTCCGATGACGTACTTGGGGGAAAGCTGCTCGGTGCGTCGCGTCCTTCACGGACTCGGTGTCCGTGGACTCGAAAAATCACCGTTGGCATGCAGAATCACACATCAACTGGCAAAAGTCACCCCCTCAGGGCTAAATTTTGGCAATGTGGCATGCCAAACTGCTCTTTGGGCCCTCGAGAGGCTCGCGACGGTACGATTTCCCCAAGTCCACAGAGGGAGGACGCCATGACCGCGGAAGCCCCGGCGGAAGAAGGACCGGCAACCGGTTCGCGCGCCAACAATGTCTACGAGTGGCTCCGAGAGCGCATCATCGACGGGAGCCTGCCTCCCGGTGCCCGCATCCGCGAGCGCGAGATCGCCGAGGAGCTCCAGGTGTCCCGGGTCCCCGTGCGCGAGGCGCTCCCCCAGCTCGAGAGCGAAGGCTACATCGAGACGCTCCCACGCCGGGGCGCCGTCGTCGTGCCCCTGACCGTGAACGCGGCTGTCGAGCTGTTCGACGTCCGCGCGAGCCTCGAAGTCCTCGCTGCGCGTCTCGCCGCGCAGGCATGCGCCGCGGGCGCCTCGCCGGCCGGGCTCGAGGCGCTGCTCGAGCGGGCGCACGAGGCGACTGAGGCGGCCGACGAGGATCAGATCGCCGACCTCAACTCGCGCCTGCACGAGGAGATCCTCGTGCTGAGCGGCAACCGCCTCCTCCAGAAGCTCATGACCCCCGTGAACGGCCACGTCCGCCGGCTGTTCCACGTCGCGAAGGACCGCGACCAGGAAGAGCTCTACCGCGAGCACGTCGCGATCGTCCAGGCGATCAGCCGCGGCCACGCGGAGCTGGCCGCCGCCCTCTCCTTCGCCCACGTCGAGGAGAGCCGGAACGAATCGCTCCCGATCGTCGAGCGCCAGCTCGAGGATCGCCCCCATCGCACGTAGCCCGGGGGATTTACAGCAGGAGCATCGTGGCCTAGGCTCGTTGGTATACCATTCTGACTCCAAGCCGCGGTGACCCCTTGAGAATCCGGGGATTCTCCTCGCCCGCGTGGTGGCGTCCCCTGATTTGGCATGCAATTTCGAAGGACTGAGACGAGTGACTGAGCCGAGCGCCTCCAAGACCCTGATCCGCAACGTCCGCCCGTGGGGCAGAGAGGCGAGCGACGTCGTCGTCGACCGCGCCGGAACGCCCGACGCCGTGATCGCCTCGATCGCGCCCCACAACCCTGCGGCAGCCCCGGGAGAGACGACCGTCGTCGAGGGACGCGGGCGGCTCCTGTTCCCGGCCTTCTCAGACGTGCACGTCCACCTCGACTCGACCCGCATCGGCCTCCCGTTCCGGCCCCACTCGGGCGCCCCAGGGGTATGGGCGATGATGCTCAATGACCGGGCGAACTGGCGCAGCGCCGAGGCCCCGATCGGCGAGCGGGCCGCCATGACGCTCGAACGGATGATCGCGCGCGGCACCACCCGCGTGCGCTCCTACGCACAGGTCGACGTCGACTGCCGGCTCGAGCGCTTCGAGGCGGTCCTCGCGGCGAAGGAGCGCTACGCCCACGCGGCCGACGTCGAGATCATCGCATTCCCCCAGGCCGGGATCCTGCTCGAGGACGGGACCGAGAAGCTGCTCGAGGCCGCGATGCAGGCCGGCGCGAACGTCGTGGGCGGGCTCGACCCGTCCGCGCTCGACCGCGACCCGGCACGCCACCTCGACATCGTGTTCGGGCTCGCCGAGAAGTACTCGGCCCCCATCGACATCCACCTCCACGAGACGGGAACGCTCGGGGCCTTCACGACCGAGCTCATCCTCGAACGGACCCGCGCCCTCGGGATGCAGGGCAAGGTCACGATCAGCCACGCGTTCCAGCTCTCCTCGATCGACGACGACTCGCTCGGCCGCCTCCTCGACGAGATGGCCGAACTCGACGTCTCGGTCGCGACCGTCGCGCCGCCTCCCCCGCGGCACCTCCCGCTCGCCCGCCTCGCGGAGGCCGGCATTCGCGTGGGGCTCGGCGAGGACGGCCAGCGCGACTACTGGAGCCCCTACGGCAACGCCGACATGCTCGACCGGACGTGGCAGCTCTCGTTCACCCAGGGCTTCCGTCGGGACGAGCTCGTCGAGCACTGCCTCGCCGTGGCCACGATGGGCGGCGCGAGCATCCTCGACCCGGCCGCGCGACGCGTCCAGGGCATCGGCGATCGCCCGGGAGCCGACGTCGGCGACCCGGCCGACGTCGTCCTCGTCGACGGCGAGACGCCCGCCTCCGCCGTCATGGACCGCGGCAAGGACCGCACCGTGCTCCACCGGGGGCTCGTCGTCGCTGACGGCCTCGCGGTCATCGGCGCGTAGTCCAGCTGGCCCACCCAAACCGCCGCCCACGCCCACACCCCCCGCAATCACCCATCACGGAAGACAGCTATGCCCCTCTCGAAGAAGCTCGCTCTCCAGGGCACCGTCGCCCTCGCGCTGAGCGCACTCGCCCTCACCGGCTGCACGAACGCGTCCGAAACCGGCGCCGCCCAGCCCGCCAGCTCAGGCACCGTCACAACCTTCGACCCGAGCACCGTCAAGAAGGACGATTCGCTTGCGTCACAGGTGCCGGCCGCGATCAAGTCGCGCGGAACGCTCATGGTCGGTTCTGACACGACGTACGCCCCCGCCGAATTCCTCGGTGGGCCGGACAACCACACCCCGATGGGCTACGACGTCGACCTCGCGAAGGCGATCGGCGCGAAGCTCGGCCTCAAGGTGGACGTGCAGACGGCGGAGTTCGCCGGAATCCTGCCCGCCCTCGGCCCGAAGTACGATCTCGGCGTCAGCTCGTTCCTCATCACGAAGAAGCGCCTGGCTGCCGTCAACTTCGTGGGCTACTTCGACTCGGGCACTCTCTGGGCCGTCCAGAAGGGCAACCCGAAGAAGTTCTCGCTCGACGACGTGTGCGGCAAGACGATCGGCGTCGAGACGGGGACCGTCCAGGAGGAGCCCGACCTCAAGGACCGCAACGACAAGTGCGTCAAGGCCGGCAAGAGCCCCATCAACGTCGTCTCGCTCAAGAGCCAGACGGACATCACCACGCGCCTCGTCAACGGCACGCTCGACGCCATGGTCTCCGACTCCCCCACGATCGGCTATGCCGCCCAGCAGACGAACGGCGCCGTTGAAAAGCTCGGCGACACCTACAACAGTGGGCCCGGCGGCATCGCGATCGCGAAGGATGACCCGGCCCTCGCGAACCTCGTCGCCCAGGCTCTGAACAAGCTCATCGACGACGGGACGTACAAGAAGATCCTCAGCACATGGAACGTCGCCGACGGCGCCGTCCCGAAGGCCGAGGTCAACCCGTCCCTGCCGTCCTGACTGGCTCGACCATCCTAGGAGGACCCGTGAAGAGCTCTGTTTCGGCCCGCTATCTCCTCGCCCATCGCGATGGCCGCCACATCGTCGTGGACCACGGAACTGTGGTCCACGAGGACGGCGTGGTGGTCTACGCGGGCCCCACCGCGGGCGCCCCAGCGGCGGAGAGCCACCGCGATCTCGGCGACGCGCTGATCATGCCCGGCCTGATCGACCTCGATGCCCTCTCGGACATCGACCACCTCATCCTCGACAGCTGGGCGGGCGGCGAGCTGTCCCGCGGGCATCTCTGGTCCGAGGACTACTTCCGCACGCGACGCGCGGACGTCTTCACGCCCGAGGAGCGCCAGGACATCCGGCACTACGCCCTCATCCAGCTCGCGCTCCACGGCGTCACGAGCTTCATGCCGATCGCCTCGGAGATCCATTCGTCGTGGGCGGAGAGCTTCGACGAGCTCACGGGCATGGCGGAGACGTCCCGACAGATTGGCCTGCGGGCCTTCCTCGGTCCGGCGTACCGCTCGGGCGTCAACGTCGCGCTCGACGACGGCACCGTGGGCGTCCTGTTCGACGAGGACCTCGGCCGCGAGGGCCTCAAGGACGCAGTCCGCTTCCTTGACTTCGCCGAGCAGCTCGGCGACCCCCTCGTCTCGGGCGTCCTGCTGCCGTGCCGGATCGAGACGCTCACGCGCGAGCTCCTCGACGAGACGGCTCGAATCTCGAGGGAACGGGACGTGCTCGTCCGCCTCCACAGCCTTCAGGGCCTGAGCGAACGGGCGCTCGTCATCGAGCGGCACGGCATGACCCCGCTTGAGCTGCTTGACGACGCGGGCCTCCTCGGCGAGCGCCTCCTCATCCCCCATGCCCTGTTCCTCGACCGGAACTCGCGGGTCCACGGGGAGGACCGGGGCGACCTCGCGCGCCTCGCCGCGTCGGGCGCGAGCATGGTCCATTGCCCACTCACGTCGATGCGGTACGGCGAGGCGCTCGAATCGTTTCCCGCCTACGTCGAGGCGGGCGTGTCCATCGCGCTCGGCACGGATTCGTTCCCGCCGGACCTCATCCGCGGCATCGACGTCGGCTGGCACCTCGCCAAGATCGTCGAGCGGCAGCGGGACGCCGTGCGCCTGTCCGACTATGTCGACGCCGCGACGCTCGGCGGGGCGCGGGCGCTCCGGCGGCCCGATCTGGGGCGCCTGAGCCCCGGCGCGCAGGCCGATTTCGTCGCCTTCGGCCTGGGGGACCTCCGGGACGGCGTGCACGAGGATCCCGTGCGGACCCTCGTCCTGAACGGCACAGCGCGGCAGTGCGTGCTGAGCGTCGTGGCGGGCAGGACGGTCGTCGAGGACGGCGGGCTTCCCGGCGAGGACCTTTCGTGGTGGCGCCGCCGCGGCCAAGAGCTGTTCGACAAGATGCGCTCGGCCTACTCCGAGCGCGACGAGCGACGGCGGGGCGTCGACGAGCTCTTCCCGCCCGTCTACGGGCGGGACGCCTAAGGGGCGCTCAGGGGAGGCGGCTCGCCCGCAGGACGGTCGCCTCCCCCGCGCGCGCGGGCTCGAGCGGCACGGGGCTCGTGAGAACGGCGCGGCCGCGGTGCAGGATCCCGTCCGAGAGCGGCCGGCAGCGGATGCCCCCGCGTCCTCGCATCGCGGCGTGGGCGCCGGGGGCGAGCATCTGGTCCATCCACGCGCACGGGTGGGCGGGCCTGCCGCCCCACAGACGGACGACGGCGCCGCGAGACTCGAGCGTGAACTCCACGCCGAGCAGCGGCGTGAGCTGGGCGCCTCGGACGACGACGTTGCGCCGGGTCAGGAGCGGATCGAACGGATCGACGCCGAGCTCGGCGGCGATCGCCTCGAGGGCTTCGACGGCGATGAGCGTGATCGCGGCATCCATGTGAGCCGCCTTGCCGAAGAATCGGTCGCCCACGATTCCCTTGCCGCCGACGATCTCGACGCGCTCGGCATCCGTCGTCGGGACGTCCGCCGCGCCGTCGCGCGCCCTCCCGAAGTAGGCATGCTCAGGGGAGACGAGGAGGTGCAGGACTTCCACGTCGTAGCGATACGCCGTCGGCATGCCCCCATCCTCTCGCAAACTCTTCAGGTTCTCCCAGACGGTCTTCCTATAATTCCTACATGGCCATTCTCTCGAGCACGGCCAAGGCGTTGGGGAAGTTTCTCGCTTTCCTCGCCGTGAGCGCCATCTGCGGCGTGCTGGTGGCGGGGTTCATGATGCCCGCCGCGGTCGTCACGTGGGGGGCAGCATACGGCTCCGCGTCGTTTTTCGACAGCCTTCCGAGCGAATTGACCATCAATCCTCTGAGCACGGTCACGAAGGTCCTCGCCGGCGACGGGTCGATGATCGGGACCCTCTACAGCGAGAATCGCACGCCGGTGCCGTTCGACCGGATGTCCCCCAACATCAAGAATGCGATCATTGCGATCGAGGACTATCGCTTTTACGAGCATGGCGGCGTCGACACGACGGGAATCCTGCGCGCCCTCGCGGCGAACATCCGGGGAGATCGGCAGGGAGCCTCGACCATCACGCAGCAGTACGTGGCCAACGTTCTCAAGGAGAACCTCGTCGCTCAGGGAGCGGATGCCTCGGCCGAGATCAACGGCCAGAAGACCATCGGGGACAAACTCCGCGAAATGAAGCTCGCGATCTCACTCGAGAAGCAGGTTTCGAAAGATCAGATTCTCGCGGGCTACCTCAATATCGTCTTCTTCAGCACGAATGCCTACGGGATCGAGGCAGCGAGCCAATATTTCTTCTCGGTGAGCGCCAAGGATCTCACGCTCCCGCAGGCAGCCCTACTCGCGGGCATTGTCAACGGGCCCTCGGTCTTCGATCCGGTCGCCCATCCGGATAATTCGCTCGCCCGCCGGAATCTTGTCCTGGACACGATGATGCAGCGCGGCTATATCGACCAGAAACAGCACGACGACGCGGTCAAGGTGCCGCTTCAGCTGAAACTCAATCCCCCGAGGCAGGGCTGCGCCTATGCGGTGCAGGCCCAGTATTTCTGCGACTACGTCCTGCACCAGATCCTCAACGATCCCGCCTATGGCTCGACGACGAATGACCGGCTGCAGCGGGTCCTCCAGAGGGGCCTCACCATCAAGACGACGATCGACCCGAGGCTCCAGGGTCCCGCCCAGGCCCAAGTCGATGGGACCGCCGGCGCGAACCCCGACAAATGGGGCACGGCCCTTGTGACGATCCAGCCCGGCACCGGCAAGATCCTCGCGATGGCGCAGAACACTCGCATGCTCCCCGGCCAGGGCCTCAACTTCGTCACGAGCTACAACTTCAATATCGATCGGACCGACGCGAACGGGAACGACCTCGGCGGGTCTGGCGGCATGCAGCCGGGTTCGGCCATGAAGCCGACGACGCTCACGGCATGGCTCAGCGAGGGCAAGCCGACCAATCAGATCGTCAATGCGGCGCAGCGCGTCTATCCGCTCAACTATCCGTGGCGATCCACCTGTGGGCGGCCCGTCGGGGCGTTCGACGACGCCGAAGTAGTCAGCCTGGGCACGTCGCCGTCGCTCCAGAACGACGAGCCCCAGTGGTATCGCCCGATGTCGGTTCGCGAGGGCGTCTACCAGTCGATCAACACCGCGACCTTCGCCTCCGCGGCCGGTCTCAACGACTTCTGCGACATCCAGCGAGCCGCAGACGCGCTCGGCATGCACAACGGCGAGGGCCACGGGCAGAGGGCCGACATGATGACGCTCGGAGACCTCCTCGGAGGCCTCAACATCTCGCCCCTGACGATGGCGAACGAATACGCGACGTTCGCTGCCAACGGCACGTACTGCGCCCCGATCTCGATCACTGAGGTCGACGATGCACAGGGCAAGAAGATCGGCGGGCAGTCGCCGTCGTGCACTCCCAACGCGGTCAAGCCGGATGTCGCGAAGGCCGTGACCAACGTGCTCCAGGACGTCCTCACGAAGGGGTCCGGCTACAACATCAAGGACGACGCGGGCCACACCATCTACCTGGGCGTCCCGGACGCCGCCAAGACCGGCACCAACCAGTTCAACAGCGAGACGTGGCTCATCGGCTACACGCGGGGCCTCTCGACGGCGTCGTATTTCGGCGAGGCGCTCGGCAATCCGGAGGAGCACCTCGGGCGGAACGTCTTCGTCAACGGCCGGTACTGGCCCGTCATCGACGGGGCCTACATCGCCGGGCCGCAATGGGCCTATTACATGCAGAAGGTCCTCGGCCTGTACGACCACGGCAGCTTCGATCCCCCGCCGCCGAGCCTCATCGACGCCCCGAAGGGCAAGTAGTGCACGGTCCGTCGGCTACCCGAACGCCGCGATGGCCCAGAGCACGAGGATGACTGCGTTCGCGGTGACGAGCCCAGTTCGGACCCAATGGGTCCTCAGGATCTTCCGGAGGTAGGGGCTGTCCGCACCCCGCGCGTCGTTCGCGAGCTTTGCCTGCCACCGGCCCCAGAAGGCGGCGGTCAGCACAAGGGACAAGATCTGGGAGCCGAGCGATCCCCAGATCCCCCACGCCGGGGACCCTTCGGGGTGGAACCACACCATGACGACGGCGGTGATCAGGCCCAAGGCGACCGGCGCGAAGACCCAGTACGGCAGCTTCCGCCAGTGGGCGCGCTGGACCTCGTGGAACCGCTCGCCGACCCGCGTCCACGTGCGGAAGATGTCCAGCTCATGGGCCCAGACCGTGCCGAAGTTGTACCCGCCGATCAGCAGATTCGCGAGCAGCAGGGCCTTCATGGAACAACCCTAAGTCCCGGCGTCGGCTCCGCTACAAAACCGACACCGGGACCCTGACGCAGATCTGGGGATGCATGCGCCGCAATCGAAACTAGCACTCTCATCTCTGTGGGTGACACCCCAGGCCGAAATATTCGACGGCGGCGAGCTTAGGAGATCTTGCGGCGGTAGGTGGCCATCGCGAAGGCGTACGCGACGACGAGGATGCCGACGCACCAGGCGAGGGCGACCCAGATATCGCCGCTGACCGGCTGCTGCGTGAGCAGGTCCCGGATCGCGTTGACGATGGACGTCACCGGCTGGTTCTCGGCGAAGGCACGCACCGGGCCGGGCATCGTGGCCGTCGGGACGAAGGCGGAGCTGATGAACGGCAGGAAGATGAGCGGGTAGGAGAACGCGCTCGCGCCGTCCACGGTCTTCGCGGTAAGGCCCGGAATGACGGCGAGCCACGTCAGCGCGAGGGTGAACAGGATCAGGATGCCGGCGACCGCGAGCCATGCGAGCACCCCGGCTCCGGAGCGGAAGCCCATGAGGAGGGCGACAAGCACGACGACGACGAGCGAGGTCAGATTGGCGACGAGCGAGGTCAGCACGTGCGCCCATAGCACGGACGAACGCGCGATCGGCATGGACTGAAACCGCTCGAAGATTCCGTTCTTCATGTCCAGGAAGAGCCGGTACGCGGTGTAGGAGATTCCCGAGGCGATCGTGATGAGCAGAATGCCGGGCAGCAAATAGCTCACGTACGAATCCGACCCCGAATTGATCGCGCCGCCGAAGACGTAGACGAATAGCAGCATGAATCCGATCGGCATGATCGCGGTCGTGATGATGGTGTCCAGGCTGCGCGCGATGTGGCGCAGGGACCGCCCCAGCAATACGGCGGTGTCGTCGAAGAAGTGCGTGGTCATCGCTGTTCCTTAGTCTTCTGCGCCGAGATCGTGATCTTTTCCGACATCGTGGTTTTTGCAGACATCGGGGTCTTGGCCGGCGTGGAGTCTGTTCCGTTGTGGCCGACGATGGCGAGGAAGACGTCCTCGAGCGTCGGCTGCTTTTCGACGTATTCGACCTCGGCCGGCGGAAGCAGGCGCTTGAGCTCGGCGAGGGTGCCGTTCACGATGATCCGGCCGTCGTGGAGGATCGCGATCCGGTCGGCGAGCTGCTCGGCCTCGTCCAGGTACTGGGTCGTGAGCAGGACCGTCGTGCCGTTCTCCGCGAGTTCCTTGATGGCCTGCCACACCTCGATGCGGGCCTGGGGGTCAAGCCCCGTCGTCGGCTCGTCGAGGAAGATGAGCGGCGGATTCCCGATGAGGCTCATCGCGATGTCGAGTCGGCGGCGCATGCCGCCCGAATACTCCGCGACCTTCCGCGAGGCCGCGTCCGTGAGCGAGAAGCGCTCGAGCAGGCCATCCGCGATGGCCCGCGGGTTCTTGAGGTGGCGAAGCTGGGCGACGAGCACGAGATTCTCCCGCCCGCTGAGGATTTCGTCGACGGCCGCGAACTGCCCCGTCAGACTGATCGAATTGCGCACGTCCGCGGCCTCCGCGGAGACGTCGAAACCGTTGACGGTCGCCGTGCCCGCGTCGGCCTTGAGCAGCGTCGAGAGGATTCTCACGACCGTGGTCTTGCCGGCACCGTTCGAGCCGAGCAGCGCGAAGATGCTCCCCCGCTCAACGTCGAAGTCGACGCCGCGCAGGACCTCGAGCTTCTTGTACGACTTCTCCAGGCCCTTCACATGGATCGCGGCGCTCATTTCTGTTCTCCTCTCTCCGCATCGTCGATCGCCTTGGTCAGGCGGGCGCGTTCCTTGTCGATCCACCGCGTGCCGCCGTAGGCCTGCGCGAATGTCTCGGCGAACTCGACGGGATCCTCGCCGACGATCGCGCGCACCGGAGTGCCGTCGGCCACGGCGCGTTCCCACAGGTCGGCGAAGTCGCCGAACATCTTGAGTGCGGTCTCGCCGTCCGTGGCCATGCCCCCGTAGTACATGAGGTACCGTTCGAGGGCCTTCGCGGCGGCGCCGTGGGGCTCGGGAAGGGCCTCAATGCGCTTCTTGTACTGCTTGTACTGCTTCTTCTGCTCGAGCGATCCAGTGACCAGCTCGATCCATTTGGCTGCCATGTCATTTGCCTCCTTCGTCGCGGAGCTGGCCGAGTCGTTCGGCGAGAAAGCCCCAGGTTGTCCAGAACTCGTCGAGATATTCCTGCCCTTGAGCGTTGAGCGAATACACCTTGCGCGGCGGCCCCTTCTCCGACGGGATCTTCTCCACGTCGACGAAGCCCTTCTGCTCGATCCTCACGAGGAGCGCATAGATCGTGCCCTCCGCAATGTCGGAGAAGCCCTCTTCCCTCAACCGTGCCGTGATCTCGTAGCCGTACGCGGGGCGTACGGACAGGATCGCGAGGACGATGCCCTCCAACGTGCCCTTGAGCATCTCCGTCATCTGCTTGCCCACGAACACCTCCTCAATCAGCTACTCAACATCACTAGCTACTAGTACATAGTAACGCTGAATAGCGACGGCGCAAACCCCCTTTCTCACCGAGCCGAGTAAGCGCGAGCTCAACCGTGCCGACAACTCCTCCGCGATCCCCGACCGCCATGCGGTCGCCACGAGGCTGCGGTCTCGTGTGACGAGATCGGGTCTGTTTCACATTTGTAAAACAGCTCCTAGAATGGGTGTCATGACCGCATCGATCGGCTTCCGCCCCACACCGGACGACGAGCGCATCCTGCACGAGGCGGCGCGGCCGGGCGAGACCACATCGGACACCCTTCGCCGGGCATTGCGGCTGTTGGACCATGAGCGCTGGCTCGAGCAGTTCCGGTCCGACGCGGAGGGACTGAAAGGCGAGAACGTCAACGCGGAGCCGGAAGCCTGGTGATCCGCGGCGCCGTGTACCGTATCGATCTCGGGCGGCCGCGAGGGCACGAGCAAGGAGGCAAGCGGCTCGGCCTGGTTGTATCTCCGTCTGATTCGCCGCTGTCCGTCGTCACGGTGGTGCCCACGTCGACGTCGGCCGGTCAAGCCATCCACCGCCCGGAGATCGAGGTCGCGGGTCGGGCGACGCGGATGCTGGTCGACCGGATTCGCACGATCGACGTCGACTATCTCGTCGGGGACCCGGTCGACTACCTAACCAGGGACCAGTTCGCGGAAGTGGAACTCGCCCTTGCCCATTACCTTGGCGTCCAGGGTGCGATCTCGCCAAGGAAGCGCTGAAGCCTGGATGAGCGGGCGCCATCGAGCGGGGGCCTAGGTTTGCGCCGCTCTCCGACGATCGGCGGCGTTGGTGGGATGGCCACCGCTGGCTTCCCACGCTCTCCCTCGATGGGAGATGGCGGTTCGACGGTCAGACGTGGCGCCGAACGAGCACCCGGCGGAGGCCGTCGCTCTGGGTGTTTGGCGCCGGATAGGTCCCCGCCCGAATCCGGTGACCTAGGCCCACGGATGAAACCCCGACGTGTTTAGAGTTACGAGCCCCCTGCCGGATTCGAACCGGCGACCCTCTGTTTACAAGACAGATGCTCTGGCCAACTGAGCTAAGGAGGCGCGACGCCGAGGCACGCCGGCGCACCACACCAGCGTAGCGGCAATGTCCCGCCGTTCAGAAACCGGCGGAACTCCGGCAGAGGAGCCGATTGGCGGTAATGAAGGGGGTTACACCCGGCGGAACTACAGCCAACCGGCGGGCTTGCGGCCAACCGGCGGAACTGCGGCCAACCGGCGGAACTGCAGCCATCCGGCGGACCTGCTGCCGACCGGCGGAACTACAGCCAACCGGCCGGGCTTGCGGCCATCCGGCGGAACTGCAGCCATCCGGCGGACCTGCTGCCGACCGGCGCCCAAAACAAAGGCGGCCCGATCCCCCAAAGGGGCCGGGCCGCCGTCGTCCGCGAAAAGCCGCGCCGCCGGAAAGGCTACGCCTTCGCGCGAGCGTCCAGGTCGGCCTGGAGGAACGCGTCGAAGCCCTGGTTCTGGGAATCGGCGAGGCCCCACTGCTTGCCGTCCACGATGGCGGTCGGCGTGCCGGTGACTCCGCTCGAGAGGGCGAGCTGGGTCGTGTATTTCACCCACGGCCGGTACGTCTTGTCGTCGACGCACTTCGAGATGTCCGCGCCGACGCCCGAGGCGATGTCCTTGAGCTTCTGGTCGGAGAGCCCGTCCGAGCCTTCGGCAGGCTGCTGCTTGTAGAGCTCGGCGAAGAAGTCAGCGTACTTGTCCGGGTTCGAGTTCGCGACGCACGCAGCAGCGGCCGCCGCGCGCGAGGAGTAGTTCGTCCTCGAGTTCCGGTCGAGGAAGGCGATCGGCCGGTACTCGAGGGTGATCTGACCCGCGTTGCGAAGATCCGTGAGCTTCTGCCCGTACGTCTGCTCGAACTGGTTGCAGATCGGGCAGATGAAGTCGACGTACACGACCACCTTGGCAGGCTGGCCCTTCGGCGCCGCCTCGATGCCGGGGGCGTTCGCTGCCTGGCCCTGCGTGGGCTGCGCGCTCGCCGTCGGCACGCTCGCCACATTGACGTTGGCCGCGGGCGCCGCCACGACGCCGCTCCCCTTCGTGAGCGTGATGCCGCCGTTCGAGTTCATGTTCGCCGGGCTCGGCCCGCTGTCCGCGATCGGGGCGTTCTGGCGCATCGTCGTCGTGATGACAATCGCGACGATCGCGATGACCGCGACAAGCGCCACGACGACGCCCCAGCGGACCAGAAGCTTGTTCCGCTTCTCCTTCTTGAGCTGCTCCTCGCGGATCAGGCGGGCCTTTTCGCGGGCGGCGGCAGTGCGCTCCGCCTTCGTGGGGCGTGATTGATTAGCGGGGCTCATCCGTTCCTCGTGTCAGTTCGCGGCGCGCCGAGTGCGCGCCGATCGCGGCGACGGGGACAGTGTATGCCAGCGCACACACCCAGCCCTGTCAGGGTTCTCCATTGGCCGCAACGAGCGGGCTCGGGCGGCAGTTCCGAGACCAGCAAAAGCTAGGTGAAGCTCACACCCCGAGAGCAGCACAAAGGGCCCCTCACTAGTGCGAATTTTGCAACTCCGGGACCCCCTCGCGGACCCTCCCCGGTAGGGTGGGGACTGACCCCAGTGAATTCGAGGTGGCACGAAAGTGGCCCAGCACACCCAGCGGACAGCACCAGAATCTAAGGTCCACGGCGGCAGGTCCGGCGGATCGTACGACTTCCTCGTCGTCGCGAATCGCCTGCCCGTGGACAGAGCGAACGGGGGATGGAAGCGCTCTCCCGGCGGGCTCGTCACCGCACTCGCGCCGATCATGGAGAAGTCCGACGGCGCATGGGTCGGCTGGGTGGGATCCCCCGACGAGGAGATCGAGCCGTTCGAGCATGCGGGCATGGCACTCATCCCCGTGGACCTTTCGACGTCCGAGGTGGAGCTGTATTACGAGGGCTTCTCCAACGCGACGCTCTGGCCGCTCTACCACGACGTCATCGCGCCTCCCGAGTTCCATCGCACATGGTGGGACGCGTACCGCCGTGTCAACGAGCGCTTCGCGGTCGCGGTGCTCGCGCGCGCGGCCGAGGGCGCGACGGTGTGGGTGCAGGACTACCAGCTCCAGCTCGTCCCGGCGATCCTCCGCGAGCGCCGCCCCGATCTGAGGATCGGCTTCTTCAACCACATCCCGTTCCCGCCACCGGAGATCTTCTCCCAGCTCCCGTGGCGCCGCCAGGTTCTCGAGGGCCTGCTCGGTGCGGACCTCGTGGGCTTTCAGCGGCCCAACGATGCGCTCAACTTCGCGCGGAGCGCCCGCCGTTACGGGGGCGCGAGCGGCAAGGGCACCCACATCATCGCGGGTGGCCGCCAGGTGCGGGCGGAGCCATTCCCTATCTCGATCGACACCGAGCGCATCTCCAACCTCGCGCAGGAGCCCGAGATCCAGGCCCGCGCCAAGCAGATCCGTCAGGACCTCGGCAGTCCCAAGACGATCATGCTCGGCGTCGACCGCCTCGATTACACGAAGGGGATCCGGCACCGGCTCAAGGCCTTCGAGGAACTGCTTTCCGAAGGCCGCATCGAGGTCGGCGAGGCCACGCTCATCCAGGTCGCGAGCCCGAGCCGCGAACGCGTCGAGCAGTACCGCCTCCTGCGCGAAGAAATCGAGGGCACTGTTGGCCGCATCAACGGCGCGTTCGACACCCTCCAGCACACCGCCGTCCGGTATCTCCACCACAACTATCCGGTCGAAGAGATGGTCGCCCTCTATCTCGCGGCGGACGTCATGCTCGTCACGGCCCTCCGCGACGGCATGAACCTCGTCGCGAAGGAGTACGTCGCGTCCCGCTTCGCCGGCACGGGAGCGCTCGTGCTGAGCGAGTTCGCGGGGGCCGCGGACCAGCTCAAGCAGGCGCTCCTCGTCAACCCGCATGACATCGCCGGGCTCAAGGACGCGATGGTCGCGGCCGCGAAGATGCCACCCGGCTCGGCGAGCCGACGCATGAAGGCGATGCGCAGGCAGATCATTGTGCATAACGTCGAGGAGTGGTCCGCCTCATTCCTCAACCGACTCGCGGAGGTCACCCATGGCTAGTTCCGGCGTCCCCGATGACCTGCGGATCGCGCTTGAACGGCTCGCCGCCGTCGAACGCCTCCTCGTGGCGCTCGACTTCGACGGCGTCGTCGCCCCCATCGTCGACCGCGCCGAGCAGGCGCGCCCGCTCGCCGAGACCGCGACGGCGGTCGCGGAGCTTGCGGCCCTCGCGGGGACGTGGACGGCGTACGTGTCGGGGAGGTCGCTCGCGAGCCTTGTCGAGGTGGCATCGCCCGACGCGCGGACCCTCCTCATCGGGAGCCACGGCGCCGAGGTGCGGCTGGGCGCCGAGGAGCATCCGGTGGTCCTCGACCGCGACCAGCAGGAGGCGCTCGACGCGCTGCATCTCGCCTTCGCCGAGGTCTCGTCACGGGCGCAGGGGACGTGGGTCGAGGAGAAGCCCGCGGGCCGTGTTCTCCACACGCGCCAGGCCGACCCCGAGGTCGCGGAGGCCGCGGTCGGCGCGGCGCGCGAGCGGCTCGCCTCCCGCCGTGACGTCTTCCTCAAGACGGGGAAGCAGGTCCTCGAGGGCTCGGTCGTGCACGCGACGAAGGGCGAGGGCATCGCCTTCCTGCGCCAGGTCACCGAGGCGGACGCGGTGCTCTTCGCGGGCGACGACGTCACGGACGAGGACGGCTTCGTCGCCTTGGATGACGGCGACGTCGGCATCAAGGTGGGCGACGGCGATACTGCGGCGGGATTCCGGGTGGCGGGCCCCCAGAACATCGCCAAGGCCATGGCCCTCCTCGTGACCCTCCGGGCGGAGCTCGGCGCACAGCGGACGCCCTAGGCATGGTGGACGTCACACTTTGGAACGGCGTGTGACGCATGCCATACTCGTGGAGTGAGCCCGGGTACAGACCCCGTGGCTTGCCTTGTGCCAGAATCGGCGATGCCAGTCTCGGCAGCCGCTTCTGGCACACAACTGAACAACACGAACCATTCACAACGGATCGTCCGGCACGTACCTGCCGGTGAAGGGACAAGATTACTGTGGCAACAGTGACGTTCGACAATGCGACGCGCCTGTACCCGGGCACTGACAAGCCCGCCGTCGACAAGCTCAACATCGAGATCGCAGACGGCGAATTCCTCGTTCTGGTCGGCCCCTCCGGCTGCGGAAAGTCCACCTCCCTGCGCATGCTGGCCGGCCTCGAGGACGTCAACTCGGGCCGCATCCTCATCGGCGACCGCGACGTCACTGACGTTCCGCCGAAGGACCGTGACATCGCCATGGTCTTCCAGAACTACGCGCTGTACCCGCACATGTCCGTTGCGGACAACATGGGCTTCGCGCTCAAGATCGCCGGCGTCTCGAAGGAAGAGCGCGCGCAGCGTGTTCGCGAGGCGGCCAAGCTCCTCGACCTCGAGCAGTACCTCGACCGCAAGCCGAAGGCGCTCTCCGGTGGTCAGCGCCAGCGCGTCGCCATGGGCCGTGCGATCGTCCGCAACCCGCAGGTCTTCCTCATGGACGAGCCGCTCTCGAACCTCGACGCCAAGCTCCGCGTCCAGACCCGCACGCAGATCGCGTCCCTCACGCGCCGCCTCGGCGTCACGACCGTCTACGTCACGCACGACCAGGTTGAGGCCATGACGATGGGCGACCGCGTCGCGGTCCTCAAGGACGGCCTCCTTCAGCAGGTCGACACCCCGCGCAACCTCTACGACAGGCCCGCGAACGTGTTCGTGGCCGGCTTCATCGGCTCCCCCGCCATGAACCTGCTCGAGCTTCCCGAGGTGGACGCCGGCGTGAAGTTCGGCGGCGCGGTCTACCCTGTGGCTCGCGACGTCCTCGCCGAGGCCACGGGCACCACGGTCACGCTCGGCGTGCGCCCCGAGGACCTTGAGTCGGCGCCGCAGGGCGAGGGCCTCGAGGTCGAGGTCGACGTCGTCGAGGAGCTCGGCGCCGACGCGTACGTCTACGGCCACACGAACCTGGGCGGCCAGAACCACGACATCGTTGCGCGCGTCGACGGCCGCCGTCCTCCGCTCAAGGGCGACAAGCTCTGGGTTCGCCCGCAGGCGGGCCACGTGCACCTCTTCGACACGAAGACGGGCCTCCGCCTCGCTGCCAAGTAAATCTGGATGTGTCAGCTGTGCCCGCCGGATTCCCGGCGGGCACAGCCGTTTTCCCTGGAAGCGCTTACCCCTGAAATGAGCACGATGAACGGCGCCAATTGGCAGGACGAGCCGACCGACTACGAGATGCTCGGGAAGCTCCCCCGCAGCGAACCGCTCCCCGAGCCGCCACCCGCGAACGTCATGGGCTCGCTCAGCATCACCGCGGCTGCGGCCGATCCGGAGCTCCTCGACCTCCCCTGGCACATCGCGCTCGAGGAGTGGCCCGAGGAGTATCTCGCGGCGCTCCCCCGCGGCATCTCACGCCACATCGTGCGTTTCGCGAAGCTCGGCACCTCGGTCATCGCCGTCAAGGAGACCGGCGAGCACATCGCGCGCCACGAGTACCACATGCTGCGCCGGCTCCAGCGGCTCGACGTCCCGTGCGTCGAGCCCGTCGCCGTCATCCGCGACCGCCAGACGCCGGACGGCCGCCCGCTCGACCCGGTGCTGGTGACGCGGCACCTCAAGTTCTCGCTGCCCTACCGCGCGCTCTTCTCCCAGACGCTGCGCAAGGACACGCTCACGCGCCTCATCGACGCACAGGCGCTCCTCCTCGTGCGCCTGCATCTCATCGGCTTCTACTGGGGCGACGTCTCGCTGTCCAACACCCTCTTTAGGCGCGACGCAGGCTCTTTCGCCGCGTACCTCGTCGACGCGGAGACTGGGGAGCTTTACCCCGACCTCTCGACGGGCCAGCGCGAGTACGATCTCGAAATCGCGCGCGTCAACATCGCGGGCGAGCTCATGGACCTCCTCGAAGGCGGGCTCATCGACTCCGAGGTCGATCCGGTCGCGACGAGCGAGCGCATCATGGACTCCTACCGCAACCTGTGGGCCGAGCTCACGGAGAAGGAGTCGTTCGAGCTAGGCGAGCGCTGGCGCGTGGGCGCGCGCATCCGCCGCCTCAACGAGCTCGGCTTCGACGTCGAGGAATACGCGATCAAGACGACGCCGGACGGCTCGACGATCCAGCTCCAGCCCAAGGTGGTCGACGCCGGCCATCACCAGCGGCGCCTCCTGCGCCTCACGGGCCTCGACGCCCAGGAGAACCAGGCCCGCCGCCTCCTCAACGACATGGACTCGTTCCGGGCGGACAACTTCCCGGGCCAAGACGAGGAGATCGCGGCCCATGCGTGGGTGAGCCAGGTGTTCGAGCCGATCGTGCGGGCCATCCCGCGCGAGCTCTCGGGCAAGCTCGAACCCGCCGAAGTCGTGCACCAGGTGCTCGAGCACCGCTGGTACATGTCCGAGAAGCTCGACCGGCACGTGCCCCTCGCCGAGACGCTCCAGTCCTACATCGACACGGTGCTGCGGCACCGCCGCGACGAGGCCGCGATCATGCTCAACCCGGACACCGCAACGCTCAAGCTCCTCGAGACGGAGTCCTCGGACGACGAGCTGGACGACGAGATTCTGGACGACGACGAGGCAGCGGTCGACGGCGAGCCCGTCGAGGCCGAATAACGACGACGGCGACGCCCGCCTTCCGATGCGCCGTTCAAGGGTCACGTCCCGCGGGTCCGCCGCCGTTCAAGGGTCACGTCCCGCGGGTCCCCACCCGTTGAGGCAGTGCGCTGGCTGATGACGCTAGTACACGTGCACCGAGAGCCACTCGACGAGCGGGCGGAGCTCGCTCCAGTACCCGCGGATCCGGTCGAGGGCCTCGGGCGTGCCGAGCCATTCGGGCGAGCCGAGCACCTTCCCCGCGGTGAGGGACTTGTGCTTGAGGAGTTCGGCACGCGGGTGGTCTGCCCCGAACTCCCGCGGCACAGTCTTGAGCCGCTCGCCCTCGATCGCGAACCCAGCGTCGCTCAACGCGCCGACGATCCCCACGAGCTCCTCGCCCGACGCCGGGGCGGCGACGGCGGCGCGGAACTTGGCGACCTGCCCAGGCATGGACGTGTGGCAGCCGCCGCCGACCATGAGGCCCGTCGCGTCGAGGTGCAGGTAGTACCCCGTGCCCTCGTCAGTCGCTGCGAAGCCGCCCTGCGACGTCTTGTATGGCGACTTGTCCTTGCTGAAACGCACGTCCCGGTTGGGCCGGAAGGCTTTGCCCTCGCCGAATTCGCCTGAGAGCGCGTCAAGGAGAGCAAGCATGGGCTCGCGGATCGCCGTATCGTAGACGTCCTTGTGTTCAAGCCACCATTCGCGCGTGTTGTTCTCCTCGAGCTCGGCGTAGAACGCCGGGCCCTCGGCGGGAAATCCCTTGAAGTCGCTCATGGACAGGATCATCGCCGATCTGGAAAGCCCCCGCAATCCCACGATTTCAGCGGTCAGCGGTGACCTCGCGAATGAACGCGTCGATGGCGTCCTGCATCTGGGCCAGTCCTGGCTCTTCGAGCGGGTAGTGGCCAGCGCCGTCGAGCATGACGGTCTGGACGGGCACTTTGGTGATCTTGCTGAGCACGGGGACGCTTAGCTCGTAGGGTGACCAGCGGTCCTCGGCAGGCTGGGTCAGCAGGACGGGACAGGCGTCGAAGTCTGCCGGTTCGACGTCGGGCACATAGCTCATGTATTCCGCGAGGAATTTCACCCACATGGCGTTTCCGGCGGAGGACCTATCGCGAAGGAACACTTTCATCGCGCCGTCGTTGTTCGCGAGGGCGCTCATCTTCGAGGCGACGGTCATGGGGTAACGGAGGCTGCGCAGCGGCGTCTTGGAAAGGACTCCCATCAGTGCCGGGCCGAGCGCGGCGGTGAGCGGATCGTGCGCCGTGTCGTGGGCGACTTTCGGGACGCGTTGATCAAGGAACGTCATGCCGACGATCCCCGCCAAGGTGCCCTTGGGCGCGTGAGCGGCGACATGGTAGGTGAGCATGCCGCCGGCGCTGAGACCGTAGAGCACGATGGGCCGGTCGTCGCGGGCCTTCTCCTGCGCGAGGTAGTCGGTGACCATCTGCACCCAATCGCTGTAGCCGGGTGTGGTGCCTTGGGCGACCTGGGTCATGCCGTAGCCCAGGTTGTCGAGCGAGGTGACCTCCCAGCCGCGGTCGGCAAGCACCTTGCCGAGAATGAGGGTCATCTGACGCCCGTTGGTTCCGACGCCGTGGTGCAGGATCGCCTTTGCGGGGGCGTCTGGATTCAGATAGCGGTCAAGATGGATGCGGTGGCAGTTCCAGTCCCAGAATTCCTCGGCGGGGAGGTGGGCTGGCGCAGTGAGGCGGAGGCGCTCGGGAAGGAACTGCTGCAGTTCCTTCCACTCTTCCTGGTCGGCGTACAGAGGTGAGGTGTTCATGGCTGGTTTCCTTCCGGCAAGGCCCGCCACGGCGGCCCTCCGACTTTATGACCACTGGTCACATGACCAGTGGTCATAATATTATGATCGGATGGTCCGGCGGTCAACCGGCCACATGGAACAGGGAGGATACCTTGCCAACAGGAACATGGGAGCGGCTTCCAACTGCACGCCGTGAGGCCGTGGTGGAGGCGGCCGAGGCGGAGTTCGCCGCCCGAGGTTTCAGCGGCGGAAGCCTCAACACGATCGGCCGCGAAGCCGGCGTGTCCAAAGGCAGCCTCTTCCAGTACTTCACCGACAAGGCCGATCTGTACGCCTACTTGGCCGAACTCGCGAGTATGCGCATCCGCGCGGCGATGGAGGCCGAGATCGCCAGACTCGAGTGGGAGGACGACTTCTTCGGCTCACTCGACGCATTGCTTGCCGCATGGGTACGGTATTTCTTCGACCACCCCCGGGACCGCGCCTTGACCGCGGCCGCCAACCTCGAAGCCGACCCCAATGCGACCGCCGCAGTCCGGGCCACCGTCAACCGCCATTACCTAGCCGTGATCCGCCCGCTCTTGGAGAAGGCCGCAGCATCTGGGAAACTCATCCCCGGCAGCGACGTCGAGGTACTGCTGGCCTTGCTCCTCGTCCTCCTCCCCCATCTGGCCATCGCCCCGCACACGCCCGGGATGGACCCGGTTTTGGGCATGACGGGGACCAGCGTGGAAAGGGCTGCCGACGCCGCCCACCGCATCACCGTGACCCTGCTCAACGCCTACCGGCCCTCGACCGACCGGCAACCGCACAACGAAGAACGGAGCACCTCATGAGCAGTCATTACGACGTCGTCGTCCTCGGCGCCGGACCGGGTGGCTACGTGGCAGCGATTCGCGCCGCGCAGCTCGGGAAGAGCGTCGCCGTCATCGAAGAAAAGTACTGGGGAGGGGTGTGCCTGAACGTCGGGTGCATCCCCTCCAAGGCCCTCCTGCGCAACGCCGAACTCGCCCATACCTTCCAGCACCAGGCGGCGCAGTTCGGCATGAGCGGCGAGGTCACCTTCGACTACGGCGTCGCCTACGACCGAAGCCGCACCGTGGCCGAAGGCCGCGTGAAGGGCGTGCACTTCCTCATGAAGAAGAACGCCATCACCGAGATCGACGGGCGCGGGACCTTCCGGGACGCCCACACCATAGACGTCGCGCTCAGCGCTGGACGCGGCATCACGGTCACCTTCGACCAGGCCATCATCGCCACAGGGTCCACCGTCCGCACCCTTCCGGGGGTGGAGTTCAGCGAGAACGTCGTCAGCTATGAGGAGCAGATCCTCAGCCGGGGCCTCCCTGGGTCGATGGTGATCGTCGGCGCGGGAGCCATCGGCATGGAATTCGCGTACGTCCTGCGCAACTACGGGGTACAGGTCACGATCCTCGAGTTCCTCGACCGCGCCCTGCCGAACGAAGACGTCGAAATCTCCCGTGAGATCACCCGCGAATACAGGAAGCTCGGGATCGACATCCTCACCTCCGCGAGGGTGGAAACGATCGACGACGACGGCGCATCAGTCACCGTCAGCTTCACGGCGGCCACCGGCGAGCAGAAGACCCTCCGTGCCGACAAGGCGCTCCTCTCCGTGGGTTTCGCACCGCGCGTCGCCGGCTTCGGACTCGAGAATACTGGAGTGAGCCTGACGGATCGGGGCGCAATCGCCATCGACGACTTCATGCGCACGAACGTCCCCCATCTGTACGCGATCGGCGACGTCACCGCGAAACTGCAGCTCGCCCATGTCGCCGAAGCACAGGGTGTCGTGGCCGCGGAGACCATCGCGGGAGCGGAGACCATGTCTCTTGGCGACTACCGTATGATGCCGCGCACCACCTTCACCAAACCTCAGGTCGCCTCCTTCGGCCTCACCGAACAGCAGGCCATCGACGAAGGCCGCAGCATCAGCGTTGCGAAGTTCCCCTTCACCGCCAACGGCAAGGCTCAAGGCATCGGGGCGCCGGCCGGCTTCGTCAAGATCATCGCCGACGCCCGATACGGGGAACTCCTCGGCGGCCACCTGATCGGCGACGACGTCGCCGAACTCCTGCCCGAGCTCACCCTGGCCCAGAAATGGGACCTGACCGCTGCTGAGCTCGCCCGCAACGTCCACGCTCACCCGACGCTCGGCGAGGCACTCCAGGAGGGATTCCACGGCCTCGTCGGTCACATGATCAACCTCTGAACGGAACTATTCTGGTGATGCTGAACCTCGGGGACATGCCCGTGGACGCGTCACGGGGTGACGTGCAGCCTGGCGGTCGGGACGAGGGAAAGGAGGGTCGCGTGGGAGTCAGCATCCGCGACGTGGCCGAAACGGCCGGCGTCTCGATGGCCACCGTCTCGCGCGCGCTGAGCGGACGCGGCAACGTCTCGCAGCGCAGCCGCGAGCGGGTGCTCGACGCCGCGGAGAAACTCGGCTTCGTCCCGTCCTACAACGCCTCAAGCCTCGCCTCCGGTCGGACGCGCAACATCGGGGTCATGCTCCCGAGCGTGAGCAGGTGGTTCTTCTCAAGCGTTCTCGAGGGCGCATCGAAGGCGTTGCTCGAGGCTGGCTACGATCTCACGCTCTACAACACGGGCGAGCAGCCGGGCAGCCGCGAGAGCGTGCTCAACGACTTCCTGCTCCGGCAGAGGCTCGACGGACTCCTCGCGGTCTCGCTCGAGCTCTCGTCCGACGAGGTGGACCAGCTCATGCGGGTCAAGCGGCCTGTCGTCGGGGTGGGTGGGCTGATCGCGGGCGTCGCGACGCTTCAGATTGACGACTTCGAGGTCGCGCGCGCGGCGACCCAGCATCTCATCGGCCTCGGACACCGAGACATCGCGCACGTGAGCGGCACGGCGGAATTCGAACGCGACTTCGCGCTCCCCACGAGCCGGCGCGAGGGCTTCCTCGCCGCGATGAAGGACGCGGGCCTAGAAGTACGGTCGTCGTGGCTCGCCGCGACCGACTTCACGGTGAGCGGCGCCTACTCGGCCTCGAAGCGGCTCCTCGCCTCACCCGGCGGTCGGCCCACGGCCATCTTCGCGGCGTCGGACGAAATGGCGTTCGGCGCGATCCTCGCCGCGCGGGACCTGGGCCTCCGAGTTCCCGACGACGTCTCGATCATCGGCATCGACGGCCACGACCTCGGGCCGCTGTTCGGCCTCACGACGTTCGACCAGGCCCCCCGGAAGCAGGGGGAGACTGCGGTGCGGATGCTCCTCGGTCAGGTAGAGGGCGACGGCGCCGAGGCCCACAGCGGCACCATCGAGCCGGAGTTCGTGGTCCGGTCGAGCACGGCGGCCCCGAAAGCCGCCCGGCGGGCCTGAGGCTGCGGGGACACGCGCCTCGGAGTTAGGGACTCAGACCAGGCCAGACGTCCCGTCGGGCCGGACGTCCGGGTCAGGCCACAGTCTCGACCGAACCCTCGGGGACGCCGAAATACGCCGCGAAGCGCCCGAGGATGACGGGCCACTCACTGTACTTCTCATACTGCTCGAAGCCTTCGTGGCCCTGTGCCCAGCCGTCTTGGGTGAATGTCATCAGGGTGCTCGGCACGCCGCCGGCAGACCCGGCGTCCCCGAATTCTGCTCGGACTCGTGTCGGCGCGTCGGGACGCCACGCGAGCGTCCACGCAAACTCGATCGCTTCTCCGGGCGTCTCCTCGACAACTTCGCCCCATGCCTGCATCTCGCCAAGCGCCGATTCCTCCCCGATGATTCCGCCTTCCACGAAGGCGTGGGTCCCCTCGCCAAAGCCGGTGTAGTTCGTCGGCCACCAGAGATGGATGTCGCCGACGAAGGCAGAGAACGCGATATCGCGCGGCGCCGGCAGGGTCAGGCGGTAGAGGCGCGACGGCGGCGCAGCAGCAGCAGCGTCCGACTCGCCCGAGTCCGGACGATGGGAGAAGAGCGGTTCCACGGGTTCGATCCTACGGGGCTCAAGGCGACCGGCCGAGCGCGCGAAGGCCCTGCTGGGTCTCATGGGTAAGTTGCGGTCCCGCCTCGGGTGCTGCGGGGTTGGGCCTCGGGTGCTGTGGGGTTGGTTCTCGTTCTTGAAGTGGGTGGTTAAGTGGGTGAGGGCCCCACGTCGTTGTGGGGCCCTCGGGTGGTGTTGTCCGGCGGTGTCCTACTCTCCCACACCCTGGCGGGTGCAGTACCATCGGCGCTGTGGGGCTTAGCTTCCGGGTTCGGGATGGGTCCGGGCGTTTCCCCCACGCTATGGCCGCCGTAACCTGTTCTCCGCTGCCCCCGGCCCGTTTTGGTGTGGGGTGGGGGTGGGATGTCTGGGTTGCGGTGCGTCCGGGCCCCCTGGGGGGTCGGGTGCGCGTGTGCTGTGTTCTGTTGTGGTGTTGTGGTGTGGTTTCCCGGGGTTTG
>NZ_JAVFJJ010000015.1 GCF_030908245.1 Sinomonas sp. ASV322 | reverse complement strand
TCCGATCCCAGCCGAAAAAAACCATCCCAACACACGGGGGTGCATCAGGACAGCAACAATCGGCCATCAAAAAAATGGCATCGATCGAACATGGCACACTATTGAGTTCTCAAACAACAAGCCCCCCGAGTGCATCCACCAGGCAAAACCCGGCATATCTCCCCGAAGCAACTTCTCAACCCTACCAGCTTCTCGCCTCGGCCTCAAATTCCCTTTCGGGATTCAAATGCTCGGCAATAGCTCGATTCCCCGCCGCAGAGCAGGCAGCATGACTGCCGTTCTGGTTGAGGTGGGGTTGGCCGCCGCGGTCTCGCGCTGTCCGCGCTCTCCGCTGGCGACTCGGAATACATTACCGGCCCCCGCTGGCACCGGCAAATCCGCGGGGTGTGGGGTCCGCCACAGCGCACGGTGCGCCGCGCCGTCGTCGTTCGCTGCCGTCGGAGCGCACGGCGTGGCATACCCCCTGGGGGTACTTGACGCATACCCCGCCGGGGTATAGGTTCGGGGCATGGAAACGGCCGAAGCACCTCCAACCAGCGACGCAACGGTCCACGGCTACACCTCGAACAAGGCCGCCTACCTGCGTCGTCTCAAGCGCATCGAAGGCCAGGTCCGCGGAATCGCGCGCATGGTCGACGAAGACAAGTACTGCATCGACATCCTCACGCAGGTGTCTGCCGTCACGAAGGCCCTGCACGCCGTGAGCCTCGGGCTGCTCGAGGAACACATCGGGCATTGCGTCGTCGGCGCGGCGAGCGAACCCGATCCCGCCCTGCGGGCCGAAGGCATCGACACGAAGGTCAAGGAGGCCTCGGACGCGATCGGCCGCCTCCTGCGCTGACCCGTGCGGGCCGATTCCCGCCAGCCAGAACAACCCATCCCATGAAGGAGCCATCATGACGAACTTCAGCACCACCGTTCACGTCGACGGCATGACCTGCCACCACTGCGTCGACTCCGTCACCGAAGAGCTCGAGGCGCTCGAGGGCGTCGACGGCGTCGCCGTGGACCTCAACGCGGGCGGGATCTCCGAGGTCACGATCAACTCGAACCGCCGCCTCAAGCACGAGGCCATCAGCGAGGCCATCGCCGAGGCCGGCTACCTCGTCGTCGACAACAACGCCTGACGGTCGCGCTGCGGCAGGCCGAACTATCGGCCGCCGAACCCGCCGTCGCGGGATCGAAGAAGAGAGAAAGGCTGACCATGTCCACGCCGATCTATGACGTCGCCCGCGTCGTCGAGCTCGATATCCAGGGCATGACATGCGCGTCGTGCGTCAACCGCGTCGAACGCAAGCTCGGCGCGATCGACGGCGTGCAGGCCACGGTCAACCTCCCGCTCGAATCCGCGCGCGTGCTCGCGCCCGCCGGCGTCACCGACCAAGAGCTCCTCGACCGCGTGGCCGCGGCCGGCTACAGCGCGACGCTCAAGGGACGCGCCACGGCAGGGCCCGCGGACCACGGCGACCGCGCGCCGGGAGCGGAGCTCCTGCCCCGCCTCGTCGTCGCAGCAGTGCTCACAGTGCCCGTGTTCCTCATCTCGATGGTGCCGCTCTTCCAGTTCGCGAATTGGGGCTGGTGGGTCGCGGTCCTCGCGCTCCCCGTCGTGACGTGGTCGGCATGGCCGTTCCACCGCGCCGCGGCGATCAACGCGCGGCACGGGTCCTCGACGATGGACACGCTCGTCTCACTCGGCATCATCGCCGCGTACGCCTATTCGGCCGCGCAGCTGCTCACCCACCCCGACATGACCGCGCACGGCATGGACATGGGCGCGCTCTACTTCGAGGTTTCGGCCGTCGTCGCGACGTTCCTGCTGCTCGGCCGCTTCCTCGAGGCACGGGCCAAGTCCCGCGCGGGGAGCGCCCTGCGCGCCCTCCTCGACCTCGGGGCCAAGGACGCGACGCTCCTGGCGGACGGCGTCGAATACCGCATTCCCGCTGACCGCCTCGAGCGCGGCGACGTCTTCGTCGTGCGCCCCGGCGAGAAGATCGCGGCCGACGGCGTGGTCGTCGACGGGCTCTCCGCCGTCGACACCTCGCTCCTCACGGGCGAATCGGTGCCCGTCGAGGTCGGGCCTGGGGACGCCGTGACCGGCGCGACCGTCAACGCCTCGGGTCGGCTCATCGTCGAGGCCACGCGCGTCGGCGCCGAGACGACGCTCGCCGCCATGGGGCGCCTCGTCTCCGAGGCCCAGACCTCGAAGGCTCCGATCGCGCGTCTCGCAGACCGTATCAGCGCGGTTTTCGTCCCCGTGGTCCTCGGGGTCGCGATCATCACCTTCGGGGCGTGGCTCGCGCTCGGCGGCGGACTCCAGTCCGCGGTCGCCGCCGCCGTCTCCGTGCTCGTCATCGCGTGCCCGTGCGCCCTCGGACTCGCCACCCCGGTTGGGCTCCTCGCGGGGACGGGCCGCGGAGCCCAGCTCGGCATCCTCATCCGGGGCCCTCAGGCCCTCGAGGACACGCGCAAGATCACCGCGATCGTGCTCGACAAGACCGGAACGGTCACGACCGGCAGACTCTCCGTCGACGCCGTCGATGCCGCGCCGGGCCGCGATGCCCGCGAACTCCTGCGGCTTGCCGGCGCCGTCGAGTCCGCGAGCGAGCACCCGCTGGCCCGGGCGATCGCTTCCGCCGCCGAGGAGGCAGTCCGCGCTGGGACAGAAATCCGGTCCGGGACGGGAATCCAGCCTGGGACCGGAATCCGGTCCGGGGCGGGAGCCGACGACGGCGGCCGTCTGCCGGGCGTCGAGGGGTTCCGCTCGGCGCCGGGCGGCGGAGTTGTGGGCCGCGTCGAGGGGCGGACGGTTGTCGTGGGGCGCGAAACGTGGCTGCGCGAGAACGGCATCGGTCTTCCCGCAGGGCTGCGCGGGCAGTTCGAGGCGCGCGAGGAGGCCGGCGCGACGGCGGTGTGGGTCGCCGTCGACGGGTCTGCGGCCGGGTCCACCAGCCTGACGGACACCGTCAAGCCAGGCTCGCGCGCCGCGGTCGAACGCCTCCGCGCCCTCGGGCTCCGGCCGCTCCTCGTCACGGGAGACAACGCGGCGGTCGCGGCGCGCGTCGCCGCGGAAGTCGGGATCGCGCCGTCGGACGTGCACGCCGGGGTGACGCCTGAAGGGAAGGTCGACGCCGTGCGGCGGCTCCAGGCCGAAGGGGCGACGGTCGCGATGGCCGGGGACGGCGTGAACGACGCCGCAGCCCTCGCGCAGGCAGACCTTGGCGTCGCGATGGGCTCGGGCACGGATGTCGCGCGGGAGGCCGCGGAGCTCACGGTCATGGGCGAGGACCTCGCGCACGTCGCCCAGGCCATCGAGCTCTCCCGCGCAACGCTTCGCACGATCAAGGCGAATCTGTTCTGGGCTTTCGCGTACAACACGATCGGGATCCCGATCGCGGCGCTCGGGCTGCTGAATCCCATGATCGGCGGCGCGGCGATGGCCGCCAGCTCGGTGCTCGTGGTCCTGAACTCGCTGCGGCTCACGCGCTTCGGCCGCTGAGCCCGCATTGACCGCTAGCGAGCATCGACTGCTCCGTAACTGTCGTTTTGGGCGCCCATAACGACAGTTATGGAGCAGTCGATGGGGTTAGGACGCCGGGAGGGGCTCCGGCGACGCCTCTTCGACGACCTTCTCGGGGACCGGCGAGCGCAGCTCGTCGACGCGCACCAGCACGACGCCCGCGACGATGAGCACGCCGCCGAGGGCCTGGATGGGAGCGGGCACGTCCCCGATCATGAGCCACGACGCGAGGACCGAGAACAGGACCTCCGTGAGCGAGACGAAGCTCGCGACCTTCGAGCCGAGGCGCTGCGTCCCGACAATCCCGAGCGAATAGGCGGCGACGGCCGCGATAAGCGTGATGCCGAGGACGGGCACGACCCAGCTGAGCTCTGCGCCCGCGAGGTGAACCGTGCCGAACGTCGCAGCGAGGGGTAGGACCCCGACGAGCGCGAGGGCGCCAATGGCCGCCGCGCCGAACACCATGCCGCCGCCGACGACGGCGAACGGCGGCAGGACGCCGTCGGCCTTGACCGAGAGCACGAAGTACACGGCGAGGCACGCCGCGGCGCCGAAGCCCCAGAGGACGCCGATCGGATCGACGCGCGTCGCGCTGAACAGGTTGAGGACGAGGACGAGGCCGGCCATCGCGACGACGGTTCCGCCGATCGTGAGGAGCCCCGGGCGGCGGCGGGTGCGCAGCCAGATCCAGCCGACGATGATGATCGGCGCGAGGTACTCGAGCATGAGGGCGACGGGCGGGCTCATGCGAGCGACCGCGTTGAAGTAGCAGAACTGGCACAGGGCGACGGCGACGACGCCGTAGCCCGCCATGATCCCGAGGCCGCCCCGCAGCCGAGCCCAGTGGCCGCGCATCACGAGGAGCGTCGGAACCAGCATGACGAGTGCCGCGAGGCCGATGCGCGTGCCCACCGCGGCCCCCGGGCTCCACCCCGCTTCGAGGAGCGACTTCCCCAGCGGACCGCTGATGCCGAAGGTTGCGGCGGAAAGCAGCGCGTAGACGAGGCCGGACGTCGAGCGGTTCGCGGGCGGCACGGACACCTCCTAGGGTGGTGGCCTGCACGGAACCGCGGACCAGCCGCGTGTCAGGACCAAAGCGAGTGTATGGTAATGACAGTAAGCCTCCGACGAGTCAGGAGTCAAAGTGTTGTTCGCCTATGACACGGAAGTCGCGCTGCGAACGGCCGTGAATCTCGTCAACACCCTCGATTCCGAGGGCGTCGAGCATCTGCGGGCTCCGGGCGATCTGGATCGCTTCCTCGAGCAGGAAGAGTTCACCGGCTCGAGGACGCACGACGACGACGAGCTCGCCTCCGTGCGCGCGCTGCGGTCCCAGCTCCGGACGCTGTGGGACGCCTCGGAGGATGACGCCGTCGCGCTCGTCAACGGCATCCTCCGCGAATCGCGCGCGCTCCCCCAGCTCGTCAAGCATGACTATTGGGACTGGCATCTGCACGCGACCACCCCCGAGGCTCCCCTCTCGGTGCGCATGGGAACCGAGGCAGCAATGGCGTTCGTCGACGTCATCCGCTCGAAGGAACTCGACAGGCTGCGCCTCTGCGCCGCGGACGACTGCAACGCCGTCCTCATCGACCTCTCGAAGAACCGCTCGAAGCGCTATTGCGACACGGGCAACTGCGCGAACCGCGCCCACGTCCGCGCCTACCGCGAGCGGAAGGCTGCGAGCTAGGGGCTGAGCGTCGCTCGACCGTCCTGTTTCCGTCACAATCGCCGCTCGCGCCGAGCCCCGATGGGGCTACCGGCTTGGTAGTCTTCCGAAAGGTCCGCGGTTTCGCTGAGGTTGACGCGGGACTGGCCGGATAGGCAATCGTGCGGACGGCCGGGCCAACCTCGACGTTCACCATGGGGGTGATTCGCGTGCCGATCGCGTCAACGCTGCGGGCCCGCTCCTTCGACGAACTCAAGGCCAAAGCCGAGGCCTACGGGCCCAGCGCCTGGCTCGTCAGCGCGCGGAAGATCGGCTCGCGGAACCTCTGGGCCCTCATCCGGGGTGATCGCTACGAAGGGCTCGTGGTCGTGCCCGATCCGAGCGAGCCCGGGGAATGGTCGCTCAAGATCGCCCAGGAGATGGGGCTCGAAACCATCTTCCGGACGGCCGAGCCCCAGGAAGGGCCGGACACCCTGCCCGAACTCGGGCCACAGGTGGCCGCCGAGGACTTCGCAGCGATGCTGCAGCATCTCGGAGCTCCCGTTGTCGTGGAAGACCGGGGCGAACCCGCCCCCCTTGCGGCGCCCGGAACGCTCATCCTCGTGGCGGCCCCGCACGACGCGGCGCTCGGCCCCGCGATGGCCCTCGCGGAGGCGATCCACGGTGAGCTGCGCACCGCAGGACTGCTTGAGGCGTACGGGGTCGCGTCGATCGGGAACCGACGGCAGGCCGCCGCCGCCCGGGAAGAGGGCGCCGTCAACGGAAGGCCTATCGTCGTGGCCTTCGGCCTCGGGCGGCCCGGCTCGACTGCCGCGAACGCGTCCGCCGCTGAGCGGCTCCAGGCCGACCAGGCATGGCTCGTGGTCGACGCGCGCTCGAAGCACTCCGACACCGCCTCCTGGGTCGCGGCGGCGCAGACGCACCTCGTAGTCAACGCCCTCGCGGTCGTCGGGACGGCCGAGACGTCGACGCCGCGCACCGTCGAGCGGCTCGGGATCCCGATCGGCTGGACCGACCAGAATCCCCTCTGGCGGTAGTCGCCCGGGCCGTGGGCGGATGACGGCGTCGGGAAGTCCCCTTGTCGCACTCAGCAGTCCCCTTATTGGTCGCGAAGTCCTCCTCAAGGTAACTTCGCGACCGGTAAGGGGACTGCCGGTCGGGCAAGAGCCCGACTTCTGCGAAAAGTGACTCGCCCGTCCGCCGGTCAGCGGAGTTCGCGGCCCGCGGCGTCGGTGCGGAACGGCCGCGCGCCCAGGACGATGAGGATGCCCTCGATCATGCCCCACAGGAAGATCGTCCCGTACGTCGTCTTCGCAAGAGCGAGCGCGGTGATCACCTGGATCACGCCGATCGCCGTGTACCCGAGATAGAACCGGTGCACGCCGAAGGCACCCAGGTAGATGCCGAGCAGGCCGGCGATCGCACGGCGGCGCGGCGACAGGGTCGGCGATTCGATGTGCATGGTCACGCGAAGCTCACAGGGGACTCGTCAGGGACTCTCAGACTACCCGAACGCGGGCGAGGGCCCGGACGTCCGATCGACGCTACGAGAACGTTGCCATCCGCGACTTGACCTGCGCGAGATAGGCCTTCGTGTCCGAGTACATTCCGTAGGCCTGCACGCCGTAGAGGCCCTGGTAGTACCCCGCGATCGCGATGTCCTGGGTCGGCGCCTGGCGCAGGAGCCACCGAAGCATTGCGACGCCGGCCGTGATGTTGTCCTGCGTCTTGTGCAGATCGAGCTGCCGGCCCGCAAGGCCTGAGACCCAGCTCGCGTTGGCGGGCATGATCTGCATGACGCCGATGGCGCCCGCGGGCGAGGTCACGTTCTGCCGGAATCCGGACTCCTGCGCGGCGATCGCGAGAGCCAGCGGCACGGGGACTCCCATGCTCGCCGCGGTCGACCGCACCATCGACTGGATCTGGGCCGAGGTCTCCGGGGCCGGCGCGGCCGGCGCGGCGGGCGCCGGAGCCGGAGCGGGCGCGTGTGCGGCGGGAGCCGGTGCCGGCGCCGGGGTCGCCGGCTTCGCGGCCGGGGCGGGAGCCTGGGCGGCGGGGGCGGGCGCCGGAGCCAGCACAGGCGCGGGCGCCGGCGCGGAGAGCTGCAGGACCTGGCCCGGGTAGATGATCGACGTCGGCCCGAGGCCGTTGAGCGAGAAGAGCGACGTGAGCGGAACCCTCGTCCGCTGCGCGATGGCCCACAGGGAGTCGCCCGACCTGACCGTATAGGTCTGGCCCGACGCTGCTGCGGCAGAAGCCGGCGCGACGGGCAGGCTCACCGAGCCCGAAGGCGCCGGGGCGGGGACCCCGGTGAGGCGGATCTGCTGGCCCGGATAGATGATCGAGGTCCAGCCGAGTCCATTGAGTCGGAACAGCTCGCTCAGCGCCACGCCGTGCCGCGCCGCGATTCCGCTCAGGGTGTCTCCGGGACGGACGGTGTGCGTGTCGGCAGCGGCGGCAGCGGGGGACGCGATGGCTGCAGTCAGGGCCGCAGCGGACGCCGCAACGGTCGCAGCGCGATGGCGGTTCTTGTTGGGGCTCATACCGCCACTCTATGCGGTCAGAGGCCCAATTATGGACATGTCCAACGCACGTGCCGCGGCAGCGTCAGGCGCGATTCTCGTCGTCGTCCGTTGCCTCGACGTCCGCGGTGCCCGACGCAGGCCCCGCTTCGCTGTCGGCCGGCGCGTTCTGGTGCTGCGCTCCGCGGCCTTTGAGGCGATCCTCCGAGCGGAGGTTGACCCCCGAGCCCTTCCCGAGGTGGTCGGCGTTCTCCTTGTACGTCATCGACAGCATCGCAGCGACGACGAGGCACACGATGAAGGCGACGCCGCCCGCCGTGAACGCAAGGTCGAACCGAAGGCCGTGCCCGGTGCCGCCCGACGCGAAGATCAGGACGCCGAAGAAGGCGACCACGCCGAAGAAGGCGGAGAACGTGAGCGGACCCTTGATGCCGACGCGGGGTCCGCGCGGGGATTCTTCGGTCATGGGCCCTCCTTGCGCGGCCCGCGATGGCGCGGCGCCACGATGGATCTTCGGTGCAGTTGGATGTTCGCGTGGGGGTCGTTCTACGTGAGGTAGAACGACTCAATTCTAGGCCACTCGAGCCGCCGCAGCGGCATCGTGCCTCAAGCTCAGCCCTGCGATCGCGAGCAGGACTCCCGCGATGACGGCCGCGCCGCCCGCGACGCCCAAGATCGCGTGCGGCCCGAGACCCGCGAAAAACGGCAGAAGGATTCCCGCCCCGACGGTCACGATCCCCACGAGGAGCAGGTCCCGCGCGAGCGGGGCCACCCCCGACGACGGGGCACGCCGGGCGATGAGGCCGCGCGCGACGTCGGATGCCCCGACGAGCACAAGCGCCGCGGCACCCGTTCCGGCCAAGACCCCGTCAGCGGGAGCGACGAGAGGTACGACGGCGGCGATCGCCGCGAGCGCGAACCCGACCAGCCCCGTGAGCGCGGACCCGCGCGACGGCCCAGGGCGCTCCGAGCGAAGCAGCCACACCTCGTCGGCGAGCAGAAGCCAGACGTACGCGGCGAAGACCCACGCGGCCCCCGCCGTCGTCGGCCGCCCCCAGAAAACGGTGGCGCCCCCGAAGGCCAGCGCGGCCGCCGCCCGGATCAGCACGGGCCACGCGAGTCGGACGCGGTCGGGCTGCGGAGAGGGGGAAGGCACGCAGTCAGTTTAGTCGGGGCGGCCCGGAGCCCCCGCGCCTAATGTGCCCCGAGGACCACCCACGCTCCAGTTCGGGCGCGGAGCCCGAGGGTGAGGGCGCGCGCGAGCATGTAGCCGCCCGCGAAGGCCGCCCACAGCCACGCGAGGCCAGCCGGCCCGCCGATCCCCGAGAGCCCGACCCACACGAGGAGCGGCGCGTAGACCACCAGATTCAGCACACCCGCGATCGCGAGATACCGCGAGTCGCCCGCCCCGATGAGGACGCCGTCGAGCACGAACACGAACCCGCACACGGGCTGGCTCGCCGCGAGGACGAGCAGGGCGGGGGTCAGCGTCTCGTGGACTGCGCGATCGCCCGTGAAGAGCCATCCGATCCACGGGGCACACGCGGCAAGGACCGCACCCGTCACGAGGCCGAACCCGAGCGACCACCGGACCATGGTTGCCGTGAGTTCTCGTGCCCTCGGAGCGTTCGAGGCGCCGAGCTCCTTGCCGATGAGGGACTGCGCCGCGATCGCAAGCGCGTCGAGCGCGAAGGCGAGGAAATTGAACATCGTCATGGCGAGCTGGTGCGCGGCGAGGTTCTCGGCACCTTGGGCCGTCGCGACGACGACCGTCGCGAAGATGGCCGCGCGCAGGGTGAGCGTGCGGAGCATGAGCCACGAGCCGACGTGCGCAGCGGCCAGGATCCCACTCCACCGGGGCGCGAGGGAGATGCCCTCGTGCAGCATCCGCGGAACCACCATCGCGAGATAGACGCCGGCCATGCCGAGCTGCGCGATGCTCGTGCCGATGGCCGACCCCGCGATGCCCCATCCGAGGCCATAGACGAACACGAAGTTGAGTGCCGCATTGGCGGCGAACCCGACGGTCGCGACGGCAAGCGGTGTCCGCGTGTCCTGGAGCCCCCGCAGAACGCCCGTGCCCGCGAAGACCACGAGCATGCCGACGAGCCCCGGCATGGACCACGCGAGGTATTCGACCGCGTACCCCTGGACGGCGGGGAGCCCGCCCACGGCATGGACGACGGCGGGCGCGGACGCCCAGCCGGCCACGGCGAGCACGAGGCCGAGCAGCAGCGCGAGCCACACGCCGTCGCGCGCGGCCGCCATAGCCCGCGGCGCCTGCCCAGCGCCGAGCAGGCGTGCGACGGCCGGTCCCGTGCCGTACGCGAGGAACACCATGAGCCCCACGACGGTGCCGAGGACGGTCGTCGCGAGGCCGAGTCCTGCGAGCTCATCGACGCCGAGATGCCCGACGATGGCCGAATCGGCGAGGAGGAACAGCGGTTCGGCGATGAGCGAGCCCAGTGCGGGGAGGGCAAGGCGCAGGATGTCCCGCGCCGTCGAGCGCGATCCGGCCCGCCGCGCGGCCCCGCCCACGCCAAGATCGGCCTGCTCGGCCCCCGCTTGTTCCATGACACCCACTGTAGGACGGGCCACCGACAGTTTGGATTCTGCGATTCACAACCTCTTGACAGACACTAGTTTGTGAGAGTTACTGTCATTTCATGGCAACTTCCAAGATCCCCTCGGTTGCGACATCTGCGCCGGCATCCACGGAGGCCCAGGCGGGTCACCCCCGCCGGTGGTGGATCCTCGCGGCGCTCGCCCTCTCGCTCCTCGTCGTCGGCCTCGACGCGACGGTGCTCAACGTCGCACTGAGCGACATCTCGCGCGCCCTTGGCGCCAGCACGACCGAACTCCAGTGGATCGTCAACGGCTACGGGCTCACCTCGGCCGTCCTGCTCATCCCCGCGGGCCTCGTTGGCGACCGCCTGGGGCGCCGCCGCGTGCTCGCCGTCGGCCTCGGGATCTTCGTGGCCGCGAGTGCCGTCGGCGCGCTCGCGCAGAATCCGACCGAGCTCATCGCCGCGCGCACCGTCATGGGAATCGGCGCCGCGGCGGTCTTCCCGCTCGCGCTCTCGATCATCCCGACCGTCTTCGCCCCGGCCCAGCGACCCAAGGCCGTAGCCGTGATGACCGCCGCGATGGGCGTCGGCATGCCCCTCGGGCCGCTCGTCGGCGGCTGGCTGCTCGACAACTTCTGGTGGGGCTCGACGCTCCTGTTCAACGTGCCGACCGTCGCCGTGGCCCTCGCCGCGGGCCTCGCGTTCATCCCCGACTCGCGAGACCTGAGCCCCCGGCGCGTCAATCCCTTCGGGCTCCTGCTCACGGTCGGGGGGCTTACCGGCGTCGTCTACGGGATCACGCAGGTGCCGATCGACGGCTGGGGTGCGGCGTCGACGCTCGTGCCGCTGTGCGGCGGGGTCGCGCTGCTCGTGGCGTTCGGAGTCGTCGAGGCGCGCAGCGCCGGACCGCTCTTGGACCGCCGCCTCATGGGATCGCGCCTGTTCGTGTGGCCCACGGTCGCGACGGCGCTGACCTCATTCGTGATGATGGGACTCCTGTTCGCGATTCCGCTCTATCTGCAGGCGTATCTCGGGGACTCGGCGCTCGTCACGGGGCTCAAGCTCATGCCCATGATGCTCACTCTCGTGATCGGCTCGGCCATCTCGTCGCGGCTCGGGCCGCGGCTTGGCCTCAGGGTGATCGTCCCCGCGGGCCTCCTCGTCTCCTCGGTGGGCTTCCTCGCACTCCTGGGGATCACGCCGTCGTCCGACTACTGGCCCCTCTTCGCGACGCTCGCCGTGACAGGCTTCGGGTTCGGCGTCGCGATGCCGCCCGCCATGGCCGCGATGCTCGATTCGCTCCCCGACGGAGTTCAGAGCACCGGCACTGCGCTCAACCTCTCCGTCCGGCAGACCGTCGGCGCGCTCGGCGTCGCCGTCCTCGGAAGCATCCTCACGGCCGCGTATCGCTCGGGCATGGATGGGCCGGTCGCGCATCTCCCCGGTGCCGCGGCGAGCGCCGCGCGCGATTCGCTCGGCGGGGCCGTCGCCGTCGCGAGTCGCCTCGGACCCGCGGGGAACGCGCTGCGCGATGCCGCCGGCTCCGCGTACCTCGACGGCGTTCACGGCGTGAGCCTCGTGTGCTTCGCGGCGGCGATCGTCATAGCGGCCGCGATGGCAATTGTGCTCCCGCGCCGCGCGCAGGCTCCGCGCACGACGGCGGCTGGCAAGATGGGTGCATGACGGAACCAGGGCTGCGCGAACGCAAGAAGGCGAAGACGCGGCGCCTCATCCAAGACGTCGCGCTCCGCCTCTTCGCCGAGCAGGGCTACGACGAGACCACGGTCGACCAGATCGCCGCCGAGGCGGAGGTCTCGCCGAGCACGTTCTTCCGGTACTACCCGACGAAGGAAGACGTGGTCCTCGCCGACGAGTACGACGCGTCGATGATGGCCGCACTCGAGACCATTCCCCCCGAGACGCCCGTGGTCGAGGCGTTCCGATCCGTCCTCCGCGGCGTATTCGCTCAATTCTTCGCCGTGGACCGCGACGTGATCCTCGAGCGGATGCGCCTGGTCCTCGAGACGCCGGCCCTCCGCAGCCGGATCATGACGGCCAACCACGAGATCGGGCAGATCTACGGCGGCATCCTCGCCAGGAGCATCGGCATCTCCACGGACGATCCGAGGATTGCGGTGGCCGCAGGCGCCATGATGGGGGCGCTCACCGCGGTCCTCGAACAATGGGTCGCCGACGACGGGCGCGGCGATCTTCCAGCCATGATGGACGACGCGCTCGCCTTCCTCGGCACTGGGTTGAAGATCGGGGCTTAGGGGCTAGACGCCGCCCCGGATTTAAAGTTAGCGTCATTAACATGAAATCCGAGGGCGGCGGCCGGCCTTACGTCATGCGCCAGCGCGCTGCCTCGGCCGAGGAGACGCGCGTGCGACTTCTCGACGCCGCGCTCGGGCTGTTCGTCGAGATCCCGCTCGCGCAGATCACGCTCGCACAGGTCGCGGACCGCGCGGGCGTCACCGTGCAGACCGTCATCCGGCGCTTCGGCGACAAGGAGTCGCTGTTCGCGTCGGCGGCGGAGCACGGCTTCGAAACCGTCGCGAACGCGCGCGACGCCGCACCGGCAGACAACCTCGCGGCCGCCCTCGAGAACCTCGCCGAGCATTACGAGACGACCGGACAGCTCGCGCTCAAGATGCTCGCCGAGGAACACGCCTCCGCGTTCATGCGCGAGGTCACGGGTCGGGGTCGCGGCTACCATCGCGGCTGGTGCTCGCGCGTCTTCGCGAACTCCCTCGCGGGCCTGACCGGCGCGGACCGCGACCGCCGCCTCGCCCAGTTCGTCGCCCTCTGCGACGTCTACACCTGGAAGCTCCTGAGGCTCGATGCGGGCCTCAGCCGACGCCAGTACCTCGTTGCCCTCACCGAGCTCCTCGAACCCCTCGTCCGGAGGCCGTGATGTCTACCATCCTCGCCTACACCTCGCCTGCCATCGGGCACCTCTTCCCCCTGACCCCTCTCCTCCTCGAACTTGCAGCCCGGGGCCACAGGGTGTGCGTGCGCACGCTCGAGAGCCACGTCGGCCTGCTCCGCGGGCTCGGCCTCGAGGCGGAGGGCATCGATCCGCGGATCCCCGCGATCGAACACCGTGACTTCGGCGCGCGCAACGCCGTCCAGGCGCTTTCGGCCGCAGCCGACGTCATGACCCGCCGCGCCGAGTTCGACGGCCCAGACCTCGCCGCAGCCCTCAGCGCAACCGGCGCGGACGCCGTCGTCGTCGACATCAATGCATGGGGCGCGCGGATCGCGGCGGAGGCCTCGGGCGGACCATGGGCGACGTTCAGCCCCTACATCCCGCCAATCGAGGCGCGCGGCACGCCGCCATTCGGTCCCGGGTTCAAGCCCATGGCGGGGCCGCTCGGCCGAGCTCGCGACGCCGTACTGCGGCCGCTCGTGACCGGCCAGCTCGAGAAGCGCTTCCTGCCTCGGATCAACGCCGCCCGGGCGGCGCGCGGGCTGCCGGCCTCGCCGAGCGTCGGCGCGTTCTTCCGGGCGGGCCAGCTCGTCCTCGTGGCCACCGCCGAACCGTTCGAGTACCCGCATCCGGACTGGGCGCCGGACGTGCGACTCATCGGCGCTCTCCCGTGGGAGCCCCCGTCCGATGTGCCTGCGTGGCTTGACGAGCCCGGCGAGCCGTTCGCCCTCGTGACGACCTCGTCCGAATACCAGGCAGACGAATCGCTCGCGCGAGCCGCCGTGGAAGGCCTGGCGGGCGAGCCCTACCGGGTCGTCGTGACGATGCCTTCCGGCGTCGCGGATCTCGGCCGGCTGCCGGCGAACGTCCGGGTCGAATCGTTCGTGCCCCATGGACCCGTGCTGGCGCGCGCGGCAGTCGCCGTCACGCACGGCGGCATGGGCGCGACCCAGAAGGCCCTCGCGGCCGGCGTGCCGACCGTCGTCGTGCCCTTTGGACGAGACCAGCTCGAGGTCGCCGCCCGCGTCGAGCAGGCCCGTGCGGGCGTCCGGCTGAACCGCAAGAGGCTCAGCGGCCGCGCGCTCCGCGACGCCGTGCGCCGCGCCGCGGGAATGGCCGACGGCGCGCGGCGGGTCGCGGCGGGCTACGTCGCAGCAGGCGGGGCCTCCGCTGGCGCGGATGCAATCGAGGCACTGCTCGATTCGGCCGTCACGCCTGGACCAGTGACTGCGTAGCGAGGAACTCCTCCCAAGTCCGGCGCCCAACCGCCCGAGCCGGAGCGATGTTCGCCCCGTCCCGGATGGCCCGGGCGGCGCGGCCCGGCATGGGCACGGGGAGGAACAGCCTGCGCAGGCCGGCCGCAGCCACGTAGGACCGGATGAGGTCCTTCATGCTGTACACCGTGGGTCCGGCCACGTCGGACACGAAGCCCTGCGGGTCGCCGAGGGCCAGCTCGACGAGCCGGTCCGCAACCTCGCCCGAGTCGACCGGCTGGAAGTTGAAGCCGGACGGCACGGGGATGACGGGCAGCTTCGCCATCGCCTTGGCCGTGAGAAGCGTGAGCTCGTAGAACTGGGTCGCGCGGAGCGTCGTCCACGGGATGCCCGACGCCTCGATGACCCGTTCGGCGTCGTGCTTCGACTCGAAATAGGCGAACGCACCGCGGTCGATGCCGCTCACGACGGGGATCGTGTCCGCCCCGACCACCGAGATGAACACGATGTGCCGCACGCCCGCGTCCTTGGCCGCCGCGACGAGGTGACGCGCCTTGTCGCCGTCGCCCTTCTGGGTGCCCGCGCAGTGCACGATGGTCGTGACACCGTCCACCGCGGCCGCGGCCCCCTCGCCTGTCTGGAGGTCGCCCGCGACGTACTCGACGCCGTCGCCCGCTGGGCCGCCGTGCCGGCTCAGGACGCGCACGGACTGCCCGGCGTCGCGAAGCCGTGCCACCACCTGCCGCCCAAGGATTCCGGTTCCGCCCGTGACCAGGATTGTCGCTGCCATCTCGTGTTCTCCCTTGTCGTGGGGCCCTTGCGGCCCCTTCACTTGCATGACACGCGACGGTGCTGGAGTGTGACAGCGTGGATGTCGAGAATCTTCTGGCCACCCGATTCGAGTCCGAGCGCGGCCGCCTCCGTGCCGTGGCGTACCGCATGCTGGGGTCGCTCCCCGAGGCGGACGACGCCGTGCAGGAGGCGTGGCTGCGCCTCGCCCGCACGGAGGCGGCGGCGATCGAGAACCTCGGCGCGTGGCTCACGACCGTCGTCGGGCGGATCTGCCTCAACGTCCTGCGGGCGCGGAGCACGCGCCGCGAGGAGCCGCTCGACGGGCTCGACGGGCTCGACGGCGTGGTCGCCACCACCGCGGACGGACCCGAGGAGGAGGCCGTCATGGCGGATTCGGTCGGTCTCGCCCTCCTCGTGGTGCTCGACACCCTTCAGCCCGCGGAACGGCTCTCGTTCGTGCTCCACGACATGTTCGACGTCCCCTTCGACCGCATCGCCCCGATCCTCGGCAAGTCCTCCGAGGCGACGCGCCAGCTCGCGAGCCGCGCGCGCCGCCGCGTCCGCGGCTCGGAGGCCCCTGACCCCGATCGCCCCCGCCAACGGCGCGCCGTCGAGGCCTACCTCACCGCCGTCCGCACGGGCGATTTCGAGGCGCTCGTCGCGCTGCTCGCCCCGGACGTGTTGATCGACGCAGATGCCGCGTCGACGCCGTCGCGCGTCCGTGTCTCGTTCCGCGGCGCCGAGCAGGTCGCGCACGCCGCCGTCGCGTCCGCGGCGCGGGCACCGTTCGCGCGCGTCGCCGTCGTCAACGGCGCGGTGGCCATCGTCGTGGCTCCGAAGGGCCGCCTGCGCATCGTGCTCGAGTTCGGGATCGACGGCGACCGCATCACCCACATCGACGTCATGGCCGATCCGGCGCGGCTGCGGGCGCTCGAGGTGTCGCCGCTCGAGTGAACTGCGCACGACGGCGGGGCCTCCGCGCGCTGCCCGTGTCATCCGTAAGACGGCTTGTGGCCGGGAAGAACTCCTCAGGCTCTCTTCTCGGCCACAAGGCGTCTCCCCGCTGGGTGTCTAGAACCCGCCGCCGCCTTCGCCGTCGCCCGCGTCTGCGGCCATGTTGGCGAAGCGCGAATAGTGGCCCTGGAAGGCGACGACGATGTCCTTTGTGGGGCCGTTGCGGTGCTTCGCGACGAGGATGTCCGCCTCGCCTGCGCGAGGCGATTCCTTGTTGTAGACGTCCTCGCGGTGGAGCAGGATCACCATGTCGGCATCCTGCTCGATGGAGTTGTGAACTGCGATGCCGTTGGCGACGAAGTTATGGTTCCCCAAGACGGTCGCGTCGTAGACCTCCTCGACCCCGTCCGGCTCGATGCTGGTGACGGCGTCCCAGAACAGGTCGTTGAGCGCCTGGATCTCGAGCTCCGCCGAGTCAAGGATTTCGGCCACGCGGGAGAGCCGCTCACGCGACGGGGCCGCCTTGAACAAGGTCGAGCCGCAATACTGGGTGCCCAGAGCGGCCTGGAACTCCCTGTGGGTCATCTCCCTCTCGGCCAGGATCGAGCGAACGTCGTCCCACACGGCGTGGGGAACCGTGTCGACGTTGGTGTTGGCCGTCGTCGCCCGGACGATCTCGAGCAGACGCTCGCAGTTCGCAGACCGCGCCCCGGCGACACCAATCTCCTGAAGGAAACGGCGCTGATCGTCGGCACCCGAAACGTCAAGCGTGTAGCCAGGACGATAGGTGCCCTTCGGAGTCGCCGTCTTGACACGAGCAGTGATCCCGAAACGCAGAAGGAGCATCGCCACGCCGTCGACGAGACGACGAGACGTCGAGGCGTAGTAGATCCGACCGCCCGTTCCCGCCTTGTTCACGGTGACAGAACCGTCCGTTGCCCACAGATGGCGCAAGAAAAGGGAGATCTGCTTCTTCGGCAGGGCGAAGACGTCCTGGGGGACGAACTTCTCGTGGCTCCGCGCGCCAAACAGGCCCAAATCATCCAGCCACGCGGCGATCGGGTTCCGCTTTCCATGCGTCAGCCGGAACGGAGCGGGCAACCGCACTGTCGTGCAGCGAGCAGCGGCGTAGTCATCCCGCACCGCGGCGATACCGAAGAACTCGGCCGCGCTGACAACGGTTGCAACATTGGCCTCGTCCTGTGTCGCGTAACGAATCGGCTGCCGCCGCACGAAGGACCCGTCGCCAATGAGGTGGGCGAGCATGGTGACCTGGCCGTCATCCCATTCGGTGCGGAGGGCCGGTCCGTTCACGTGACGTGGAACGCCCAGCCGATCACCGACCGCCAGCGAGCCGAGGGGCTTCCACCCCTCGTACGTGAAGAAGGGGTGATTGGCCGTCGCACGAACGGTCCGCCCCGACGCGAGCCGCAGGCGATAGACAGGCTTGACCCCGGTCGAAAAGACGTGCGTCAAATGCCGTTCGACATACCTCAGGCTCTCGTCCAGGGACCAGACGGGAACGTCCTTGGCCCCGGACGCGAAGAGCTCACCCATCGTCGTCTCAGCGCCCGTGTCCGACCGAAGCACGCGGGCGTCCGCGGTGAGGCACCCCGACTCGCGAAGGTCCGAGACCATCGGCCGCTTGTCCTGGCGCTGTTCCGAGCCGCGGTTGAGCTGCGAGAGCGCAATGACGGGAACCTCGAGTTCCTTCGCGAGCAGCTTGAGGGCACGCGAGAACTCGGAGACCTCCTGCTGACGGCTCTCGACCTTCTTGCCCGAGCTCATGAGCTGGAGATAATCGAGGACCACCAGGCGGAGGCCGTGCTGCTGCTTGAGGCGGCGGCACTTCGCACGGATCTCCATGAGCGACATGTTCGGCGAATCGTCGATGAAAAGCGGCGACTCGTTGAGCGGACCCATGACTTTCGCGATCTTGGCCCACTGCTCGTCGCGGAGGGTGCCGCGCCGGAGATCCTGGAGCTGGATCGTGGCCTCCGCGCTCATGAGGCGCATCGCGATCTCGTTGCGGCTCATCTCGAGGGAGAAGAAGACCGTGGGGAGCTTGTGCTTGATCGCGGCCGAGCGGGCGAAGTCGAGCGCGAACGTCGACTTGCCGACGGCGGGCCGCGCCGCGATGACGATCATCTGGCCACCGTGGAGGCCGTGCGTGAGTTCGTCGAGCTCGTAGAACCCCGTCGGGACGCCCGTGATGCCCTCGCCTCGGTGGCCGGCAGCTTCGATCTCGTCCATGGCCGATTCCATGACCTCGGAGAGTGCCACGTAGTCCTCGCCCTGGCGGCGCTCGGCCACGGCGTAGACCTCGGCCTGGGCTTGGTTGACGAGATCCTCGACCTCGCCGTCCTGGCCGTAGCCGAGCTGGACGATCTTCGTCCCCGCACTCACGAGGCGGCGCAGCACGGCTCGTTCGGCGACAATCGCGGCGTAGTAGCCGGCGTTGGCGGCAGTCGGCACGGACTGGATGAGTTCGTGGAGATACGCCGGCCCGCCGACGCGGTTGATCTCGCCGCGCTTGGTCAGCTCGTCGGAGACGGTGACGGCGTCCGCGGGCTCGCCGCGGCTGTACAGGTCGGTGATCGCCTCGAAGATCGTCTCGTGCGCGGGACGGTAGAAGTCGACCGAGCGAAGGACTTCGACGACGTCGGCGATCGCGTCCTTCGAGAGCATCATGCCACCCAGCACGGACTGCTCGGCGACGATGTCCTGAGGGGGTGTTCGGCCCCCATCCGAGTCTCGATAGGACGGAGCGGACTCGATCTGGGATGCAGACACCGGCGACACCTCACCTCGCATGTGACGCCCGGATCGAGGCCCGTGGACCTCTTCCGGATGGTTGCAGCAAAGGTATCCGTGGCCTCCGACATTCTCCAGCTGGCCGTCCACCACACCTGTGGACAACTTGTGGAATACGTCCCGGAAGTTGTTCACGGAGCCTGTGGACAAGTGTGGAAAACTTTCAAACTGGCACGAAAACTAGCCGCTGACCTGCGAAAACTTATTCCACCCGATGTGGACCAAAGAATTTTTTCCACATTCGAAATCCACAGCGGAAAGTCGCGGTTTTGGACAAGTGTTTGTGTTTTCACGTGCCCCCGGGAGAATATGTGATTTTGCACACATTCCTCCGGAGGACTTCGCGCTGGATGCATACCGAATGGTTCATATCCGAGGCGGCCCCGTGCGCGCCGGTGCGCTCACGTGCCCCGAGGAGCGAGAAGGCCGGCCCCGCCGCGTGCCCGCGCCGCCGCCGCGTACTACTCTGGAATTGCCCAGGGCAGGGGCCGCTGGCACCCACCCGCATCGATCCGGAAGCCCCGATGGAAAACCTGTTCCCTCCCCTCATCATTCTGCTGTGCGTCATCGTCATCGTGGTCTTGGTGCTGCGGCGAGGTGCGAAGCGCGCACAGTCCTCCGCAGAGGCAGCGCTCGCGAGCGGACCCGATGCAGCGGAAGCGGCGTCTGCCCGGCTCACGGAAGAACAGCATCGCATCATCTACTCCCTTATCGCCCAGGGGCTCATCGTGCAGGCGATCGCCGGCTACCGCGAGGCCACGGGGGCCAAGCTCATCGAGGCGCGCAACGCCGTCCTCCTCATGGAGCGGTATCCGCAGGCCTACGGCGCGCGGGGAGGCGCGGGGACCGAGCATCCGACGGCGCACGCCGATGCGGAACCCACTGAGCGCTCGACCGAACCCGTCCCGGCCGAACGCGCGCCGGCCGAACCCGCGTCACCTCGCCCCGCCACGCCACAGCCGGGAGGCGAAGAGTCGCCTGCCGAAATCCCCTTGAGCCCGGCGTTGCCAGCCGCCGTCGTGCCGGGAGGCGGTGCAGAGGGGCGTTCGACGACGCGCTTCCCCTACCGCTACCGTGCGATCGTGAGCAACGGCCGGCAGACGCTCGAAGTGGCGAGCAACCTGCTCAATGACCAGATCTACGAGGAGATCAAGGCCCTCGCCCAGATAGGCGATGCGGAAGACGCCGCCCAGATGCTCTGGAAGCACTCGGATATCAGCATCGAAGAGGCGCGCGCGTTCGTCGAACTGCTCTGACCCACCGAGGCCCGGCTACCCGGCCACCTGCTCCGTCTCTTCGAGGACCCGCAGGGCGTTCTCCCAGCACAGTGCCTCGAGATCCTCGCGCGACCAGCCGCGCTCCGCGAGGGCGTGGATGAGCGGCGCGTACCCCTCGACCCCGTTCATGCCCGCCGGGAGCTCAGGGGTCCCATCGAAGTCGCCTCCCAACCCGAGGTGACGCGGTCCGACGACGTCGCGCGCGTGCTCGAGGTGACGGACGACGTCGTCGATCGTCGCCATGGGTGCCGGGTGCGCGGCGAGCCACGCCCCGAACTCCACGGCCGCCTCGGGATCCTCGTCGGGGGCGACGTCGTGGAAGCCCACGGGTAGGCCGAGCGCAAGGCGACGATCATGCACAGCGTCGGCGTGTTCGCGGCACGCCTCAGACACGAACTTGGGCACGAAAGTCACCATGAGCACGCCGCCGTTGGCGGGAAGCCGCTCGAGGATTCTGTCGGGGACGTTGCGCGGATGATCGCAGACCGCGCGCGTCGAGGAGTGCGAGAAGATGACCGGCGCCTTGGTCCATTCAAGGGCGTCTGCCATCGTCCGCTCGGAGACGTGCGAGAGGTCCACGATCATGCCGATGCGGTTCATCTCGGCGACCACCTCGCGGCCGAACTCCGCGAGTCCCAGATCCTCGCCGTCGCCCGTCGCCGACGAGGCCCACGGAGTGCTGTCGTTGTGGGTGAGCGTCATGTACCGGACGCCGAGTTCGGACATCGCGCGGAGCACGGCGAGGGAGCCCGCGATGCTGTGGCCGCCTTCCATCCCCATGAGCGATGCGATCTTCCCGCGGTCGACGGCGTCGCGCGCGCCTGCCGCTGTTCGGACGAGTTCGAACGTGTCCGGGTAGGCCGCGGTGATCCGCTGCACGCAGTCGATCTGCTCGAGGGTCGCGACCACGGACTGCTCGGGCGTGAGCGTCGAGGGCACGAAGACCGACCAGAACTGGGCCCCGACTCCCCCGCGTCGCAGCCTTGGAATGTCCGTGTGGAGGCGCGGCTGGCCGACGTCGAGCCCGGCCCCCAGGACGTCGTAGCCGAAGTCCTGGCGGAGGGCCCATGGGAGGTCGTTGTGGCCGTCGATGACCGGCGGCCAGGCGGTTGCTGCGCGCATCCCGTCATCGTACGCCGCCCCGGGGCTCGGCCCCGGCCCCGCTACCCGGCCCGCCCTGCACAGCACCGGGGAGCGCTCCCGTTGCGCCGTCACCTCTCGCGGGTCCCCGACACGTGCGCCGTCACCTCTCGCGGGTGCTCCCCCTTGCGGACGTGACGGCGCAATGAGGGCTCAGCGGCCGCTCGTGAGGTCGGCGAGGAGTTCCTCGAAGCTCTTGTCCTCAGGACGCGTCGCGACCTTCGGAGCGGCGGAGGCCCCGCCGTCGTGCACGAGCTCGGCGGCCAGCTCGGCCGCCGCACGCTCCAGGCGAGAGGTGAGGTCGCCGGCCCCGCCGAGGTCACCGTCGGCGCTCTGTCCCCAGTCCATCGGGGCGGCGAAGACCGCGGTCGGCATGATGCGCGCGCGCAGGTAGCTGAAGAGCGGCCGCATCGCGAAGTCGAGGACCATGCTGTGCCGCTGGGAACCGCCCGTGGCGCCGAGCAGGACCGGCTTGCCTTCGAGCGCCTTGTTGTCGATGAGGTCGAAGAACGACTTGAACAGTCCGCTGTACGAGGCGCTGAACACGGGCGAGACGACGACCAGGGCGTCGGCGCGCTCGACGTCCTCGATCGCTTCGGCTAGCTTCGGCGCGGCGAAGCCGGTCACGAAGTTGTTGGCGATGTCGACGGCGAGGTCGCGCAGCTCGTAGGTCGTGACCCGGGCCTCGATCCCGAAGCCGGCCGCGCGTCGGGCCGTCGCGTCGCCGAGCTGATCGGCGAGGAGGCGGCTCGACGACGGCGTGCCGAGTCCGGCCGAGATGACCACGATCTTCTGGGCGTCCATGATGTTCGAGCTCCATTCGCTGAGTTCATGCATTTGCATCGATCTCTGCAACGGATGACGCCCCGAACCTATTCCCGCCCCAGCGGGCGGGGGCGGGCAGGAGGTGGCGGGCGGCGGGCGGGAGGAAGGTGGGCGGGGGCAGGAGGCAAGCGGGGGTGGGACAAACAGAACAGAGGGCCCCTGCCGTCTGGCAGGGGCCCTCTTGCGTCCAACAGCCATCAGGCCGCGTGGAGACTACTTCGCGGCGACAACCTGGAGGTTGATCGTCGCGGTGACGTCGTCGTGCAGGCGCACGGAGACGCTGTAGTTGCCGGTCGACTTGATGTGGCCCGGAAGCACGACCTTGCGCTTGTCGATGACGCCGAGGCCAGCGGCCTCGACGGCCGAAGCGACGGCCTCGGTGCGGACGGTGCCGAAGAGGCGACCCTCCTTGCCGGCCTTCACCTCGAGACGCACGGGCGTCTTGGCCAGCGCAGCGGCCTGCTCCTGAGCGGCCTCGAGCGTCTTGTGGGCCTTCGCGGCACGCGCCGCGTTGATCGCCTCGACGTGAGCCTCGCCGCCACGCGTCCAGCGCAGCGCGTAGCCGCGCGGGTACAGGTAGTTGCGGGCGTAGCCGTCCTTGACCTCAACAACGTCGCCAGGCGTGCCGAGTCCGGTCACTTCCTGGGTCAGGATGATCTTTGCCATGGTTCTCTAGCTTCCCTTCTCAGCCGCGGCCAGCGCCGGAGTAGGGGAGCAGGGCAACCTCGCGGGCGTTCTTGATCGCCTGGGCGATCTTCCGCTGCTCCTGCACGGTCACGCCGGTCACTCGGCGGGCGCGGATCTTGCCGCGGTCCGAGATGAACTTGCGCAGCAGGGCGACGTCCTTGTAGTCGATGACCGTAATGTCAGCGGCCTTCAAGGGGTTGGACTTTGGTTTGGGCTTGCGGATTTCAGCCTTAGCCATCGTGGAGCTCCTTATGTCTCGCGGAGCCCGTGGTCAATCCACGGGATGGTAATGAAAGTGGTGATCAGAAAGGCGGCTCGGAGTCGGAGCCGCTGCCCCAACCGCCCGAGTTGCTAACGCCCGGGGTTGCCCACGGATCGTCGCTTTGAGCGCCGCCGCTCCAGCCGCCGGAGTTGCCACCCTGGTTCTGAGAACCCTGGTTGCCTCCCCAGTTGCCGCCGGAACCGCCGCCCAGGTTGCCCCCGGCGTTCCCGCCACCGAAATTGCCACCGCCGAAGTTCCCGCCCTGACCGCCGGAGCGCTGGGTGCGGTTCACCTTGGCAGAGGCGTAGCGCAGGCTCGGGCCGATCTCGTCGACTTCGAGCTCGATGACGGTGCGCTTCTCGCCTTCCTTGGTCTCGTAAGAACGGCTCTTGAGCCGGCCGCTGACAATCACGCGCATGCCCTTGGTCAGGGACTCTGCGACGTTCTCGGCAGCCTCACGCCAAATCGACGCGCGGAGGAAGAGGGTCTCTCCGTCCTTCCACTCGTTCGACTGGCGATCGAAGGTGCGCGGAGTGGAAGCCACCGTGAAGTTGGCCACGGCAGATCCCGACGGCGTGAACCGGAGTTCCGGATCGTTCGTCAGATTGCCGATGACCGTGATTGTGGTTTCGCCTGCCATGCTGCCTCCTGGTCCGAGCCTTTTCGACGTTCTTGCGGGTAAGCGAAGGGTTTACGCCAAGACTACTTGGCGGACACCTTCTGGTCTTCGGGACGGATGATCTTCGTGCGCATGATCGTCTCGTTGAGGTTCAGCTGACGGTCAAGCTCCTGCGCCGTGGCCGGCTCAGAGGTGAAGTTGACGACGGCGTAGATCGCCTCGCTCTTCTTCTTGATGTCGTAGGCCAGACGACGACGGCCCCAGATGTCCACCTTGTCGACGGTTCCACCGTCGGTGGTGATCACACTGAGGAACTTGTCGAGCGACGGCTGAACGGTGCGCTCGTCGACCTCGGGGTCGATGAGGACCATCAGTTCGTAAGCACGCATGTGTGAACCCACCTCCTTTGGGCTAAGCGGTTGCGGTCTTTCCGCAACAGGAGGTTCAATTGCGTTCGTCTGCGCGGTCCGCGGCCGTCATGACAACGACCCGTCCGCAGCACAGACTTCCCTATCTTACCGGATTCGCAGCCCCGGACCCAGCCGAAGCACCCCCTCGCTCCCATACCCTCGACGCTACGCCGGCTGCGGGCCGTCGTCGTCCGTCTTGGGCGCCGATGTGGACGACACGCCGCAACTGAAAATGTGGACGGGATATCGGCCTCCGCCAAGCCCCCCGGTGCAACGATCGTGACATGACCCCGCAAACGCTCAGCCTGCCCACTCCCCGCGCGAAGACCGCCCGCCGACGCATCTGGGTCATGGTGGCCGTCGGCGCCGCCGCCGCGCTCATCACGGGATTCTTCAACTCGTGGTGGCACGCACCCGCGGCGGGCTGGGGAGCTGCCGCGCTCCTCTATGACGTCTGGGTCTGGTCCCGCATCAGCCGCATGGACCCCGCCGAGACCCGCGTGCACGCGCGCGAGGAAGACCCTCGGCGCACGACCCGCGACTTCCTCATCCTCTGCGCGAATGCCGCGGCGATCATCGCGGTCCTCATCGTCATGGTCTCCGGGAATCAGGCGGAGAAGCCCGTGAAGATCGCGCTCGCCCTCCTCGCCCTGCTAGTCGTCGGGGCGTCCTGGCTCATGCTGCACACGCTCTTCACGCTCCGCTACGCCGAGCTGTACTACACGTCGACGCCCGAGGGCGGGATCGACTTCAACCAGGACACCCCGCCGCGCTATACGGATATGGCGTACATGGCGTTCAGCCTCGGCATGACCTACCAGGTCTCAGACACATCGATCACGAACCACGCCATGCGAGCCGAGGCACTCAAGCACAGCCTCCTCGCGTACGTCTTCGCGACACTCATCCTTGCGGCCACGATCAATCTTGTGATCGGCCTCGCGAGCTGAGTCAGCCCGCGAAGAAGCGTTCCGCGACGAGCGCGAGCCGCCACGGGTCCAAGACGCCGGCGAGTTCGCGGGCGGAGTGCATCGAGAGGAGCGGCACGCCGACGTCGACCGTCCGGATCCCGAGCCGGGTCGCGGTCAGCGGGCCGATCGTCGAGCCGCACGGCACGGCGTTGTTCGAGACGAACTCCTGGTACGGCACCTCGGACTCGGCGCAGAGGCGCGCCCACAGCGCGGCGCCCGCCGCGTCGGTCGCGTAGCGCTGCTGGGCGTTGATCTTGAGCAGCGGCCCGCCGTTCAGGACGGGGCGGTTGGCCGGGTCGTGCTTCTCGGGGTAGTTCGGATGGATCGCGTGGCCGGCGTCGGCGGAGACGTGCCACGAGGCGGCGAGCGAACGACGGCGCTCGGTCGCCGTCGCACCCAAGCCGTCGCCGATGCGGGCCAACACGTCCTCGAGGAACGGCCCGCACGCACCGGACCGGGTCGCGGAACCGACCTCCTCGTGATCGAACGCCGCAAGCACCGGGATCGCATCGCCTCCGGCACCCTCATAAGATCGCGCGAGGGCAGTGAGGCCCGCATGCACCGACGAGAGGTTGTCGAGCCGCCCCGAGGCGAAGAACTCGTCGCCCGCGCCGAACACGGCCGGCTCCTGAGCGTCCGCCACGACGAAGTCGTAGCCGCCGACCTCAGTCGGTTCGACCCCCGCGTGCCCGGCGAGCAACCCGAGAAGATCGGCCTCGGCGGGATTTCCGAGGCCCCACACGGGGTTCATGTGCCGCTGCTTTTCGAGCGTGAGGCCGTCGTTGACCGCGCGATCAAGGTGAATTGCGAGCTGCGGGAACCGCAGAAGCGGACCGGTCGCGACGAGGTGCTCGGCGCCGTCGAGCGTCACGAGGCGTCCCGCAAGCCGAAGCTCACGGTCGAGCCACGAGTTCAGCATGGGGCCGCCGTAGATCTCGACGCCCGCCTGGAGCCAGCCATGGGCGCCGGTCGTCGGCTTGGGCTTGAGCTTGAACGACGGCGAATCGGTGTGCGCGCCGAGGATCCGGAACGGCGTGAGCGGCCCGGCACCGTCGGGGACCACCCAGGCCATGAGCGCGCCGTCGCGGATCACCGCGTAGGCGCCCGGCGCCGTCGGCCATTCCTCGGCCTCGGACAGCACCCGGAACCCGGCCTCCGCGAGCCGCCGCGCGCCCTCGTGAGCCGCGTGGAAGCTCGAGGGGGAGGCCATGACGAAACGGCCGAGGTCCAGGGCATGGCGATGCGCGGCGGTAGGCATGGTCCCGAGTCTAGCCAGCGCCGGCACGGAGCCGCCGGGCCGCGGTCAGCGCGCGTACCGCTCCACGAAATTCCGCAGGATCCGGTGGGGCTCGTGCACGTGCGCGCCGCGCGCTCGCTCCATGACGGCCTCGGCCTCCTCCGGCGGGAAATAGCCCGAGTGGCGGTAAGCCTCGACACGATGCTCGATGCCCCGGAGGTCGAGCTCGGGGTGGAACTGGGTGGCATACAGATTGCGGCGGAACCGGAACATGTGCACGGGGCACGTGGCCGAGCCCGCGAGGAGCGCCGCGCTCGACGGGAGCGTCCGCACGGCCTCCTTGTGCCCCACGTAGGCCTCGAACACCTCCTCGAGGCCGGCGCAGAGCGGGTCGAGGAGCCCGGCCGGGGTCAGGCGGACCTTGACCGCGCCGATGGGCTCCCCAAAGCGGCGGTCGACGACGGCGCCCTCGTGCGTGCCGAGAAGCCCGACTCCGTAGCACGCGCCAAGGAACGGGAAGTCAGCCGCGACGATGCCGTCGAGGAGCGCCCCGATCTCGGCCTCGACACGCAGCTGGACAGCGCTCTTCTGGTCCTCCGGGTCGGAGGCGGTGAACGGGCTGCCGCCAAGGATTACGCCCGAGTAGTCCTCGAGCCGGATGTCCGGGAGCGGACCAGCTTCCGCCCGGACGCGGCGCAGTTCTGCGGGTGCGAGACCGCCATACTCGCAGAATGCGCGGTACTCGTCGTCTGCCACGACGTCATGGTCGCGCGAGGCCAACAGCAGGAACGGCCGCATGCGGCCATTGTGCGCCGGGCCGGGTCAGCGCGGTAGAGGGGGTTCGAGGGGGCGCGCTCCGGACCGTTTATCCGGCCCAACACGGGCGGATCCGACCCGACACGCCGAGTTTTCGACCGATTGGGACATCACAACCGGACCAGAGCGCAGCTGGGAAGCCAGCCCCGAAGACTATCGGCCCAACAGGCCGGCAAGGCCGGGGGCCGGCTTCCATACGAACTGCTTGCCTGCTTTCGAGCGGACCAAGTAGCCCCGTCGCTCGAGGTCGCCGAGGTCCGCGCGAGCCGTCTCGCCCGACACGCCAAAATGGCCAGCGTGCTCCTTGACCGTCAGGAGCCCGGAGTCGTCCTTCACGGCCTCCTCGAGAGCCTGGAGTTGACGCTGGTTGAGGTCGTGAGCTTGTCCTCGCAGGGCAGAACGCACCGACCGCAGCTCGTGTCCCTTTGCATCTATGTACTCGTTGAGCTCGCGGATCGCCCGCAGGATGACATCAAGTTGGTGGTGGATGAAATAGGTGAGGTCTCCGTCGTCGTCCTCGGTGTGCCGGTACGCAAGGCTGTATCTGGAGGGGGCCTTTCGAAGGATCTTCGAGATCGTGACGTACTGGCTCAGCCAATAGCCCTCATGGAGCATGCTCCAGTAGAAGAGCGCGCGCGCTGTACGTCCGTTGCCGTCGGCGAAGTAGTGATCGTAGCCCGCCATGAAGTGGACGACGACGGCGCGCACCACCGGGGGTAGATACACCTCCGGGGCAAGCTTGCCATTGGCGAAATCGCAAAGTCTATGCAGCCGATCGGGAAGCTGTTCGGCGGGCGGCGGCGTGTGGATCTTCAACTCGTTGTCCCACACTGCAACACGCTCATGATCGGGGGTCTCGAGGCGACCTGCATCCTCCGGATCATCCAAGGTTCCGTCTGTGAGGATCCGATGGAGCTCGAGCACGAACGCAGGAGTCAGCGCATTCTTGGCCTCGTCGCGGATCCGCTGCATGGCGACATAGTTGTTCACGATCATGAGCTCGGACTTGTTGACGGGCTCGCGACCCGAATCGAGCATCTCCTTGGCTACCCGCCGTGACGTTGACGCACCCTCAAGCTGCGACGACGTAATCGCTTCCTCGACGAGCGAGCGGACGATGTACTGATTCCTATCGGAGGGCCCGAGGACGTCTTCCGGGAGGCCTAAGCGACCGCCAGTCTCGCGAGCGATCTGTTCGGACGCTTTGAGGATCCGGTCGGTGAGGACAAGGCCAAAAGGTTCGCCGTTGGACTGCAGGATTCCAAGATTGCGGCGGCGTGCCCGACGAGACCACATAAGGACCGCCCACCAGAGTTCGTGGTCGGCGTCGGAGCCCAGGATCTCTGGGACGGGCCGGTACCGTAGCTCGTCCCACGGGAGATAGGTCGAGTCATCGAGCTCGTGATAGGTCCCGAGAGCCAAGACGCCAGCCATGAGCTTCCGGCTGACGGCAGGATCCGGAGGAGGCATGGGCAGCTTCACGGCTTCTCCAACTTTGCTCCAAATAGAACTTGTACTTGGAGAAAGTCTAACCGTTCTCCAAGTTTGCTCCAAACAGGATTTGTACTTGGAGAAACGGTGGGGCCGTCGCCGTCAGTAGTCCGGGTTGCTCGGGATCACGAGGCCCGTCTCGTACCCGTAGACCACGGCCTGCACGCGATCGCGCAAGTGCAGCTTCGACAGGATGCGGCGAACGTGGCTCTTGACCGTCGCCTCCGAGAGGTAGAGCCGGTGCGCGATCTCCGCGTTGCTGAGGCCCTCGCAGATTGACCGGAGCACCTCGAGCTCCCGCGGCGTCAGATCATGCAGGAGCGGGTCCGACTGGGCTTCGGGGCGTCCGACGGCGGCGCCCTCCGCCCGCACGTACGTCTCGAGGAGGCGCTGGGTCACCCTCGGGCTCACGACGGCGTCGCCACTCGCGACGAGCCGCACCGCGTGCACGAGTTCGGCGGGCGCAACGTCCTTGAGCAGGAACGCGGACGCCCCGGCCTGAAGGCCCGCGAACGCATATTCGTCGAGGTCGAACGTGGTCAGGATGATGACCCTGGCCGCAGACGGCGATGCCGCGATTCTGCGAGTGGCCTCGATCCCATCCATGACGGGCATGCGGACATCCATGAGCACGACGTCGGGATCAAGCTCGCGCGTCAGCCGGACGGCCTCCGCGCCATCGCCCGCCTCGCCGACCACCTCGATCCCGTCCTCCGACTCGAGGACCATGCGGAACCCGACCCGCAGGAGCGGTTGGTCGTCGACCAGCAGGAGCCTCAGGGCGTGGTCCTCCGCGCCACCCGACGTCCTCGACGGTGTCTCGGCACCCATCATTCCCCCTCGTTCCAATGCAGTTCAGCGTCCACGCGCCATCCTCCCCCGGATCGCGGACCCGCGCTCAGGAAACCCCCGAAGATCGCGGCGCGTTCCTGCATGCCGGCGATCCCTCCCCCGGTCCCCAAGTGCGCCTCGGGGCCGTCAGGTGCGGTGCCGCCGTCGTTCTCCACCCGCACGCGCACGGTCCCGCCGTCGCGCGCCACGAGCACGTCGACGCGCCCCACTCCGCGCGCGTATCTCAGGACGTTCGTGAGGGACTCCTGGATGATCCGGTACACCGCAAGCCGAAAGGCGGCGTCGTCCGGAAGCGATTCGCCGTCCTGCGTGAGGATGACGGGGAGGCCCGCGGCCCTGAATCCATCGACCAGGGCCTGGAGCCCGCCGAGGGCGGGTTCGCGCGTGGGCGCCCCCGCGTCGGCGCGAAGCACACCGAGCACGCGCCGCATATCGGCGAGTGCTGCGCGTCCCGTGCTCGAGAGCTCGCCGAGGACGGCCCGTGCTGTCTCGGGATCGCGCTCGAGCGCGCGCGCTGCCCCGTCGCTCAGCGCGACCATGACGGTGAGCGAATGGGCGACGACGTCGTGCATCTCGCGCGCGATGCGGTTGCGTTCCTGGATAGACGCGAATTGGGCACGGCGCATGGCCCATGCGCGGATCTCGGCCTGATGGATCCGGTTGCCCCGGACGACGATGCCGACCCCGACCGCGACGAGATTGGACAGGAGCACCGACACGGAGCCGACAAGGCCGATAAACGGCCCGCTCTGTTCGACGAGCGTTTCGGTGGGTCGGTACACGAGCGCGAAGTACACGGCAACCGGCAAGCTTGCGGCGACCGCCGCGCCGAGCGCCCATCCCGTGCGAACCTGCACGGCGACGGCGTAGAGGGCGAAGAGCACGGCCGCGCTCGTGCTTCCCATGCTCGGCGTCGCGAACAGGAACACCGCGTCCGCGACGGCGATGCCGCCGAGAAGCGACCACGGCACCTTGCGCCGCAGCATGAGCGCGAGCTGCTCGGCGACGACGAGCGCGAACTGCCACCAGTGGCTGCCGTCGGCCGTCTCGATGATCGCCCCGATCGAGAGGACCGAACTCGCAAAGACGACAACCCCGTCCATCGCGACGGGATGCTCGTAGAGGTATTGGCGGATGCGGCCCCGGCGGACGGGCGGTACGTACGCGGGTGGTCCGGACTGCTCGCCGGAAGCAGGGCCACGGCCGTCGCGAGCGCGCGAAGGCGCCGGGCCGGATGCCGTGCGGGCCGCGGGCACGGAGACGGGGAGTGCGCCGTCCGTTCTTCTGGGCGCACCCCCCGCCGGAATCAGTGGTGCCATGGCGTCCATTGTGGACCGAGCGTCACACGTCCCGCTGCTTGAGGGATGTGAACGCAGCGCCCAGGAGGACGACGACGTAGGCAGCGAGCACCAGCGCGCCCTGCCACGGCTCGAGGTAGGCGGTGTTGTGCGCTGCGCTCGACCCGGCCTCGAACATCGCGTCCGCAGCGGTCGTCGGGAAGTACTTGCGGGTCTCCTTGAAGAAGTCGGCCTGGATGATCGCGAAGATGATCGGCAGGACGAACAGGAGGGCAACGAGCGTCACGATCGCGCCCGCCGAGTTCCGCAGGAGCGCTCCGAGGCCGAGGCCCATGAGCGTGACGGCGGCGACGTACACGGCGTTGAGGAGCATCAGCCGCTGCACATCCCAGCTCGCCATGTCCAAGTGCAGGTTGTAGCTGTTGAGGATCGGGACGGCGACAAGGCCTCCGACATAGGCCCCGATGTAGGTGAGGCCGAAGCCGACGACGGCGGCGTACATGGCTTTCGCGGCGAGCACCGGCCAACGCGTGGGAATGGCGGCGAACGACGAGCGGGCCATACCAGTCGAGAACTCGGCGCTGATCATGAGGACCGCGAGCGAGCCGATGATGAGCTGGGCGAAGGACACACCCGCGGACGGGATCTGATGCAGGATCTGCGTGACGTCCGGGACTCCGCCCTGGCCGGCGGGCCCGCCGCCGGCCGCGCCACCCGGGGGACGACGGCTGGATTCGTAAAAGGTTCCGATCCCCCACGCCTGAAGGGCGGCGAAGCCCACCATGAGGGCGGCGGCGCACAGGAGGAGGATGCGGGTCGACAGCAGCGAGAGGAACTTGATCCGCTCCGAGTTGAGGATGCGGAAGAAGTTCGGGCCGACGAGCCGCTCGCGCGGCGCCGTGGCGTGGCGAAATTCGTGCTGGATCGTGCTCATCGCGAAACCTCCTGAGCCGGTGCGGATGCCTGGACGTCCGGCTCCGAGCCGGACGGGAGGGGCACATGGGCCGCAGCCGCGTCGGAGCGGTACTCGACCTCGTCCTTGGTGAGCTGCATGTATGCCTCTTCGAGCGAGGCCTGAAGCGGCGTGAGCTCGTAGACGAGGACGCGGTTGTCGAGCGCAATCTGGGCAATCGAGCGCGAGTCCAGACCGCTCACTTCGAGCACCTCGTGTTCAGGGGCCTGGATCGTGACGCCGGAGCGGGCGAGGAGCCGCGAGAGGTCTTCGGGGCGGTCGGTGCGGACGCGCGACCGGGCCTTGCCCTGACCCTCGATGACATCCTGGATGGGCGCATCGGCGAGGATCCTCCCACGCCCGATCACGATGAGGTGATCGGCGGTCTGGGCCATCTCACTCATGAGGTGGCTCGACAGGAACACGGTGCGGCCGGTGCTCGCGAGGTACTTGACGAGATTTCGGACCCAGACGACACCCTCGGGGTCGAGCCCGTTGACCGGCTCGTCGAGGATGATGACCTGCGGATCACCCAGGAGCGCGACGGCGATGCCGAGCCGCTGGCCCATGCCGAGCGAGAAGCCCTTGACCTTCTTCTTCGCAACGGCGCCGAGGCCCGTCATCTCGATAACCTCGTGCACGCGCTTGGACGGGATCCCGTGGGTTGCCGCGAGCGCCGACAGGTGGCTGAACGCGGTCCGCCCCGGGTGCACCGCTTTGGCCTCAAGGAGCGCGCCGATCTCGCGCAAGGGGGCCTTGTGCTTGGCATAGGGTGCGCCGTTGACCGTGACCGTTCCCCGCGTGGGGGCGTCGAGGCCCATGATCATCCGCATCGTGGTCGATTTGCCCGCGCCGTTCGGGCCGAGGAATCCCGTGACGCGGCCGGGTTCCACGGTGAATGTGACGCCGTCGACGGCGGTCTTGTCGCCGTAGACCTTGGCCAGGTCGGTTGCCTGGATCATGTCGCCTCCTGGGTAGCTGACCCTTCCACGCTAGGACGGCAGGCAGCGGCGCGCGACGCTCCGCGGGATGATCCTCGCTCGGGGGCATCGTCCTCAAGGACTAAGTGATCCATGGGGGGATCTCCGAGACCGCACAGCCGACGCATAGGATCCACCACTACATTCCTCTCGTGAACCGAAAGACCGTCGTCATCAACTCCGCCCTCGGAGCCGCCGCGCTCCTTCTCGCTGGGGGCACCTACGCGACCATCTCGGCGACGGCCAAGCCGGCAAGCACCGTCACCGCGAGAACCGTCGCCGTGAGCAGGGCAAGCCTGCAGGCCACCGCAACCGCGTCGGGAAACGTCTCGTCCGCAACGACAACGGCCGTGGGCCCCGGAAACTGCTCCGGGCCGGTCACGGCGGTCAAGGTGAGCGTCGGGCAGCCCGTCAAAGCAGGGCAGGAGCTCGTGGACATCGACCCCACGAACCAGCAGAACGCCGTCGATTCCGCGCAGGCCGCCCTGGATTCCGCCGTCGCCCAGGCCGGGCAGCAAGCCGCACAGGCCGCGAACTCGGTCTCCCAGGCCCAGCAGCAGCTCACGAACGCCCAGCAGACCCAGGCGCTCGACGCGCAACAGCAGTCTGCCGCGGTGGCCAACGCGCAGAAGCAGGTGGACACCGATCAGACCACGGTCAACTCCGCGCAGGCCACGGCGTCGGCGAACCCCAACAACGTCCAAGACGCGAATGCCTTGGCGGCCGCGCAGGCGCAGCTCGCGAAGGATCAGCAGGCGCTGACCCAGGCGCAGAACCAGCAGCAGTCCTCCGCGCTCAAGGATCAACAGCAGCTCTCGTCAGCACAGGTGTCGCTCAGCTCCGCGCAGAATTCGCAGGCGAACGCCGCGCCGAGCAACACGACGTCCGCGAAGATCACCCTTCAGACGGCCCAGAAGAACCTCGCGGATTGCACGGTCAAGGCACCCTCCGACGGCACGGTGACCGCGATCGGCGCCGTCGTCGGCGCAAACGCGGGAAGCACAGGAAGCACGGGCTCGTCGGCGAGCGGATCGGGCGGTTCAGGCGCAGCCGGTGGCAGCTCGGGCTCCTCGGCGAGCTCTTCGTCGTCGTCCTCTGGGCTTGTGACGCTGACGGACACGGCGCACCTGCAGGTCGTCGCGGGCTTCTCCGAGTCCGACATCGCGTCAATGAAGGTCGGACAGGCCTCGACGTTCACGTTCCCCGCACTCAAGGCGGATCCGAGCGCGGCGGCGATCACGGGGACGGTCACCTCGATCGCGGCGACGTCGACGACGACGAACGGCGTCGTGACCTACGCCGTCACCGTCTCGATCGCCAACCCGCCCGCGGCCGTGCGCCTCGGCGAGAGCGCGGACATCGCGGTCACGACGTCGACCGCGGCGAACGCGCTCGTTGTTCCCACGCTCGCGATCACGACGGCGGGCAATCGGCAGACCGTGAGCGTCGAGCGCAGCGGCTCCGAGCAGATGGTCGCGATCACGACCGGCATCACGGCGAACGGCCGCACCGAGGTGCTCACGGGGCTGAGCGACGGCGACCAGGTCGTGCTCCCGAGCGTCACGACGAGCACGGATTCGAGCACGCAGACCAACCGCGGCTTCCTCGGGGGCGGCTTCGGGGGCGGCGGCATCGGCGGAACTGGAGGCGCGGGCAACGGGGGCAATGGCAACAGCGGCACGAGAGGCGGCACGGGTGGCACCAACTCCGGCACCGGCAAGTGAGGCGTGGGCGGTGCAGTCCGCCCACGCGAGGAGGCCGCGTCCCGTCATCGCGCTCGACCGCATCCGGAAGGTCTACGGGCAGGGCGAGGCCGAGGTGAGGGCGCTCGACGGCGTAAGCCTCACGATCGAGCGGGGCGAGTTCGTCGCGATCGTGGGCGCGTCCGGTTCTGGCAAGTCGACGATGATGAACATCATCGGCTGCCTCGACGCGCCGACGTCCGGCCGCTACTTCATGGACGGGATCGAGACGGGCGAGCTCGACGAATACCAGCTCGCCCAGATCCGCAACCGCAAGATCGGCTTCGTCTTCCAGAGCTTCAACCTCATCCCGAGGACCCGCGCCGTCGACAACGTGGCCATGCCGCTCGCGTACCGCAAGGTGCACCGGCGGGAACGCCACGCCCTCGCGCTCGAGGCGCTCGACGCCGTCGGCCTCTCCGCCCGTGCCGGGCACCTGCCCTCCCAGCTCTCGGGCGGCCAGCAGCAGCGTGTCGCGATCGCGCGCGCCCTGGTCACGGAACCCGTGCTGCTCCTCGCGGACGAGCCCACGGGCGCCCTCGACACGCATTCGTCCGAAGAGATCCTCGACCTGTTCGGGATGCTGCATGCGCGCGGCCGGACGATCGTCATGATCACGCACGAGCCCGACGTCGCGGCGCGGGCCGAGCGGGTCGTGCGGATGCAGGACGGCCAGGTGATCGCCGATACGGGCACCGCCACGGCGCAGGCGGCATACCACGCGGCGGGAGGCACCCGATGATTGCCGAAGCCATCCGCTTCGCCCTCTCCGGCATCAGCGCCAACAAGATGCGCTCGGTACTCACGACGCTCGGCATCGTGATCGGCATCAGCGCCGTCATCACGCTCCTCGCGGTGGGCGCGGGGACGTCGAACATGATCAAGGACCAGATCGGAAAGCTCGGGACGAACGTCCTCACGGTCAACCGCGCGATCTCGACGGGCGGCCGCACGACCGGAGGGAGCGCCACGGGCACGCGCACGCGGACCACGAACCTCACGCTCGCGGACCAGCAGGCCCTCCAGGACCCCGTCCTCGCCCCCGATATCGCGACCACCGCGCCCGTCGTGCAGACCCAGTCGGTGACCGCCGCACTCGGCTCGTCGACGCACTCGATCGCGTCGACTCTCGGGACATCGCCCTCGTACTTCGGCATCACGAACTTCACGATCGCCGCCGGCCGCCTGATCGACGACGCCGACGCCGGACAGCCCGTCGTCGTGCTCGGAAACAGCGTCGCAGCGGACCTCGCCACGAATGTCTCCACCCTCGTAGGGCAGACGGTGTCCCTCAACGGGCAGAACTTCACGGTGGCCGGCGTCCTCGCGGCCAAGGGCACGAGCGGGCTCAACGACCCGGACGACGTGGCAATGGTCCCCTACGCGACCGCCCAGGACAAGTTCTCGGGCTACTCGCCGAGCCTCTCCTCGATCCAGGTCCAGGCGAAGAGCGCGGACGTCATGACGGAGGCCCAGAACGAGATCCAGCAGATCCTCGACGCGAGGCATCAGGTCACGAGCACGAACCGCGACTACCAGGTCCGCAACCAGGCGCAGGTTCTCTCGACCGCGACGACGACCACCCAGACGCTCACGATCCTGTTGAGCGCCGTGGCCGGCATCAGCCTCCTCGTGGGCGGGATCGGCGTCATGAACATCATGCTCGTGACCGTGACGGAGCGGACGCGCGAGATCGGCATCCGCAAGGCGATCGGCGCGACGCGCGGGAACATCGTCATGCAGTTCCTCGTCGAATCGCTCATCATCTCGATCCTCGGCGGGATCGTCGGGATCCTCATCGGATTCGGGGCGTCAAGCTTCACGATCGCCGGGATCCGCCCCGAAGTCCAGTGGTGGACCGTGTGGCTGAGCGTCGCCGTCTCGGCCGGCATCGGCCTCGTCTTCGGGATCTACCCGGCCAACAAGGCCGCCAAGCTCCGCCCCATCGACGCCCTCCGTTACGAGTAGGCCACCCATGAGAGAGCCGCACATGCCTGAGCGCACCTCCGAATCCGACCGCACGTCGGAACTCACCAGCGTCGAGAGCCCGACCGAATCCTTCGACGCCCCCGCTCCCGGCTGGGGCGCCCCCGCCTGGGGCGCGCCCCAGCATCAGGCGACGCACGACGCCGGGGCGCCGGCCGCCGTCGTCGGTCACCATGGCGAGCCCGCGTGGAGCGGCGCCGAGCCTGTGACCCCCGCCGCGGCCGACGACGAGCCGTTCGTTCCCGCCCCGCGGTACCGCATGGGACGCTTCACCAAGGTGCTCGCATGCGCGTGCCTCGTGCTCGCCGGCGCGCTCGGCGGGGCGGCGGTCCAGAAGGTCGTGGACGTGCGCAACGGGGTAACGGGCCGCGGGAACTTCTCGCAGTTCACGCCCGGCACGGGCCAGAACGGCGCCGGTACAGGCCAGACTGGCGGCACGAACGGAGGCCAAGGAGGATTCGGGAGCCGCTCGTCCCAGGGGGCTGGCGCCGGCTCGGGCGACGCCACGCCAGCACCGAAGGCCTCCGCGCCAGCCACGGCCGGCGGAAACTAACCGCGCGCGTCCCTTGCGGTACGCGCACGGGACGGAACCCCGGATGGCACCAGACGCGGCCGGATTCCCGTCCGCCCGGCCTTTCTACGTACAGTAGATGCGATCCTCTGGCGAAGCGACGGAAGGCGGTGCCTGCATGCGCATGCCCTTCAGGCTCTCGCGCGCCGTCACTGTCTCCGCGATGACGGTGTTCCTCGCTGCGAGCGCCCACGTCGCCGCGGGCGGAGTGCTGCCAGACCCGCTCATCGTGGCCGGCCTCTTCTCCCTCGTGCTCGTCCCCGTGATCGCACTCTCGCGGCGGAAGATCTCGGCGGCGGCCATGCTCGCGATCCTCATCTCGGGCCAGTTCGTCCTGCACGAAGCGTTCGACGCACTCTCGATTTCGGCCACGAGCCTCCCGGAGCTTTCGGCGGCGCACGTCCATGTTCTCGGCGGCGCGGCTCAAGCGGTCGCCGGTCACGTCCACGCGGACGGCCTGCTCATGATCCTCGCGCACACCGCCGCGACGGTCCTGACCGGGATGGTCCTCGCGAAGGGCGAGGCCGCCCTGTGGGCCCTCCACGCGTGGCTGCGCCCCCTTGTGAGGGTCCTGACCGCCGTCGCCCCTCACCCCACGCCGGTCGTTCCGGCCTTCACCGAGGAAGCTGCCCCGGGCCCTTGGCCCGGCACTCGGCTGCCGTCGCGCCGCGGCCCGCCGGCGGCCTTCGCCGTCGCCTGAGACGGCACGTGCTCCCCGCGGCAGCGGGTTCCTCATCAATCCTGACCGGGACACGCCCGGCAACCCTGAAGGCCTTTCACATGAACACGAACTTTCGTCGTACCCTCACGTCCCTCGGCACCGCCGCCGCGACGGCCGCCCTCATCGCCGCGGGAGCCGCCGCAGCGAATGCCCACGTCACCGTGAGCCCCGACGACACCGGCGCCGACGGCTACAGCCACCTCACGTTCAACATGCCGAACGAATCCGAGACGGCCGAGACCACCAAGCTCGAGGTCAAGCTCCCCACCGACACCCCGTTCACATCCGTCTCGGTCAGGCCCGTTGAAGGCTGGACCGCCCAGGTCATCACGGGCGAGCTGCCCAAGCCGGTCACGGTCGGCGGATCGACCGTCACGAAGGCGCCGATCGAGGTGGTCTGGACCGCGAACGACGCGGCCCATCAGATCGGCCAGAACCAGTACCAGTCGTTCTCGCTCTCGGTCGGGAGGCTCCCCGCCGCGGGCACGAAGGTGGTGCTCGCGGCTACACAGACGTACACCGACGGCATGGTCGTCGAGTGGAACGAGACCGCCGAGGAGGGCCAGCCCGAGCCTAAGCACCCGGCGCCGGCATTCACGACGACGGCGGCCGACGAGGCGGCGCCGGCGATGGCAACGGCGACGGCCAGCGCGAGCCCGAGCGCTGGTGCGGCAAAGGCGAACTCGGCCGCCCCCGCGGCACAGACCACCGATGTGGCAGGAGGGTGGGGCGTCGTCCTCGGCGCGATCGGGGCTGTGCTCGGTGCAACCGCGCTCGGCCTGGTCCTGACCCGTCGCGGCAAGACCGCCAAGTAAGCATCATGGAGGTGGCCGGGCCCGCGCCCGGCCACCTCCCGCGGAGAATGGTGACGATGCGAACTCTTACGACCCTTGCCCGGGCCGCTGCGGTCATCGCTGCGGCCGCGGCCCTCGCGCTGCCTGCCGCGGCCGCGAACGCTCACGATGTCCTCGAGTCGACGAATCCGGCGAACGGATCGACCGTCGCGGCCGTGCCCGCCGCCGTGGAGCTCACCTTCGACCACACGCCGATTGCGATCGGCACGAAGGTCGTCGTGAAGGATCCATCCGGAACGGACGTGGCGTCGGGTGAGGCGCGCGTCGTCGACAACACGGTGACCCAGGCGATCAAGCCCGGCGCCCCGGCCGGTGCCTACACCGTGACGTGGCGCGTCGTGTCCTCGGACTCGCACCCCATCGAGGGCACCTTCACGTTCACGGCGAAGGCGCCCCGCGGAGGGGCCGCGGACGGGGGCGCAACCGCGGGGGTCGCCCCGCCGTCGTCCGCGCCGGCCGCGGGCTCATCGGACAGCGACCATGAAGCGGTCGGGGCGGGCGTGCCGTGGTGGGTCATCGCGGGAGGCGCCGCCGTCGTGCTGGCGATCGCGGCGCTCGCCCTGATCGTGCGGCGTGCGCTGAGTCGCGCCCAGCCGGAAGACTGAACCGAAGCTGGGAATGAGCTGATAATCCTGAACGCCATCTTGTGAATGGCGCCGTGGTCTGCAACGCTCTGAAGGCTGTTTAATAACACAAACTGTCAACTTGTTACACAGCTGTGAGTCGAGGAGACACCACTTGAAACGCAAATACTTTGCGCTGGCGGGCTCAGCCCTGCTGCTCGCGACGGGCCTTGCGGCCATGTCGACTCCGTCGTGGGCCTCGTCCCTCGACGTCTCGGTGAACGCCGGCCCCTCGGTCGATGTCAAGGTCGGCCCCTCAGTCGAAGTGGATGTCGATCACGTGGTCGACGTGACGATCGATCACTCGATCAAGGTGTGCACGAACCTCCTGCCGGGTCAGGCAGCGTGCACCGCACGCCAAGCGGCCGATCGCAATGGCCACCCTGTCTCGAACGCGTCTCCCCCCAGCACGGCGCTCACTCCGGCGCAGCTCCGCGACGCCTACAAGCTCACGGGAACGTCGTCCGGCGGCCGCACAGTCGCGATTGTCGATGCCTACGGCTACCCGAACCTCGCAAACGATCTCGCGACGTACCGCGCGCAGTTCGGCCTGCCCGCGTGCACCGTCGCGAGCGGGTGCCTGCGGATCCTGAATGAGAACGGCGGCACGAGGCTCCCCGCGTTCAACCTCGGCTGGGCGCAGGAGCAGTCCCTCGACGTCGACGCGGTCTCGGCGGCGTGCCCCGACTGCAAGATCGTCGTGATCCAGGCCAACAGCGCATCGTTCAGCGACCTCGGCACGGGCGTCCAGACCGCGGCGAAAATCCCCGGCGTCGTCGCGATCTCGAACAGCTACGGCGGCTCCGACGCCTCCGACGCGACGTACGGGAAGTACTACAACTTCCCCGGCATCGCAGTAACCGCAAGCGCCGGCGACAGCGGCTACAAGGGCGGTTCGTACCCGGCCGACTCGAGCTACGTGACCGCCGTCGGCGGCACCTCGCTCTCCGCGGCCCCCGGCACCGCACGCGGCTGGACCGAGTCGGTGTGGAGCGGCACGGGATCGGGCTGCTCGTCCTACAACGCCGCGCTGCCGGCGGCGGCTCCCTACAACACGGGCTGCGCCAAGCGGGCCATGAATGACGTCGCCGCGGCCGCCGATCCAAACACCGGCGGCCTCGCCGTCTACTACCCGACCTCGAGCAAGAGCTCGACGTGGGGCCAGTTCGGCGGCACGAGCGAGGCCTCGCCGATCATCGCGTCCGTCTACGCACTGAGCGGCAACACGGGCTCGGCGGCGACGGGCACGTACGCGAACTCGATCCCGTACGGCCACCCGGGCAGCCTCTTCGACGTCACGAACGGGACCAATGGCTCGTGCTCGCCGTCGCTGTGGTGCACGGCCGGCACGGGCTGGGACGGGCCGACGGGGCTCGGAACGCCGAACGGCACGGGGGCCTTCTAAGCCTCCCGCCAATCATTCAGGGGTCAGGTCCCGTGGGTTCTCACCCACGGGACCTGACCCTTGAACGGTTAAGACGCGGGCTTGCGCGTGGCCCCCGCGAGGACGAGCGCGACGGCGATCGGCGCGAGGATCGCAAGGAGAGCCGGGCGGAGCCCTACGTGGTCTCCGAGAAAGCCCAGGAAAGGCGGGCCCGCGAGGAACGCGATGTACCCGATGGTCGAGACGACGGAGACGCGCGCGGCGGCGTGCCGGGGATCGTCGGACGCGGCGGACATGCCCATGGGGAATGTGAGGGCCGCACCGAGGCCCCAGAGCAGCGCGCCGACGAAGGAGATCCAATAGGTTCCCGCCAGCGCGTAGACGGCGAGGCCCACGAGTGCCGAGACCATGCTGAGCCGGAGCGCCGTCACGCGGCCGAGGCGGTCGATGATCGCACCGCCGAACCAGCGCGCGATCGTCATCGCACCCACGAACACCGCGAAGAGGGCCGCGCCCGCCGCTTCGCTCGTGCCGAGGCCGTCGACGACGCCCTTCGAGATCCAGTCGTTGCCCGCGCCCTCCGTGAGCGTCGCCCCGAGGACGACGACGCCGATGAGCAGCGTGCGCGGGTGCGTCCACGCGGCGAGCGCGCCGCCCGGTTCCTTGTCCGCGCGGGCCGGGGACCCGCCGTCGTCCGCGCTGTTGTCCGCCGCGCTCAGGGCGGGCGTCTCGTGGGCGGCGAGCGGAAGGAAGTGCCGCGGAACCAGGGCAACGATGACAAGGACCGCCACCATGATCGCCGCGAGATGCAGTGGGAGCGGCACCCCGAGCGCGCTCAAGGCCGCGCCGACGAGCGCCCCCAGCACGGCGCCGCCGCTGAAGCCCGCGTGCAGCTGGGGCATGATCGTGCGGCCGAGGCGGTGCTCGACGTCGGCCCCTTCGATGTTCTGCCCGACGTCCCAGAGCGCGATTCCCACGCCGAACACGGCGAGCCCCGCCGCAACCACCAGGACTGAGTGCACAAGCAGTCCGCCGGCGAGCGTCCCACCCGCCACGACCGCGAGGAGACCGCCGAGACGCACCGTGCGGACGATCCCGATGCGCCCCGCGATGTGCCCGACGAGCGGCATCGAGCACAGCGAGCCGATCGCCCCGACGAGCAGCAAGAGGCCCATCTGTCCCGTCGACAGGCCGAGCGTCTCGGTCACCGCCGGAATGCGCGCGGCCCAGCTCGCGAAGATGAATCCGTTCGTCGCGAAGATGACGAACGTCGCGATCGCTGCGCGGCGCACGACGGCGCGCGGCGTCGCCGCCTCGATCCTTTCGGTGTCGGACGCGTCACGAGGGAGGGTCACTGCGCTGCCTTCGTGAGGAACGTTGTGAGGAGAGGGCCGGAGATCGTCGCAGCGAGGCCGCCCTCGTCGACGAAGACGGCGACCGCGAGGTCTCCCTGGATTCCGATGATCCACGCGTGCGTCTTGGGTGGGTTGTCGCTCCCGAACTCGGCCGTTCCGGTCTTCGCGCCGACGGGTGCGCCGGGCACCGAGAGGAGGAAACCCGCGTGCCCGCTCGTGACGACGGCGCGCATCATGCCCTGAAGCGTGCTCGCCTCAGCCTGGGAGATCGGCTTGCCTATGGGCGTCTTCGCGGTCGGCGAGGCCGCCGCGGTTGCCGAGGCCGTGCTTCCCTCGGTCGGCTCGTCGTGCTCTCCCTGGCTGAGCACGAGCCGCGGCGAGACGCGATCGCCCTTCTCGACGGACGCGGCCATGACCGCGGCCGCGAGGGGTGAGAAGAGGACCTTGCCCTGCCCGATCATCGACGCGGCATGCTCGGTCGACCCGGCCTGATCGGGAACCAACCCGAGGAAGGCGTCCGCGCCGAGGAGCGGCGCCTCGACGCCGACGCCGAGGGATGTCGCAGTCGCCGAGAGCTGATCCTGCGAGACCTTGTCCCGCTGCGAGATGAACGCGGTGTTGCACGAGTGCGCGTACGCATCGCGAAGCGGGATCGTACCGAGGTGGGCGGCGGGGTAGCCCGTTGCGTTCTGGAAGGTCTTGCCGTCCACCGTGAGCGTCGGGGTGCATTCGACGGGAAGCTCGGGCGTCGCGCCCTGGCGCAGGAGCGCGAGGGAGTCGACTGTCTTGAAGATCGAGCCGGGGGCGTACTGCCCGAGCATCGCGGTGTTGTATCCCTTGCTGCCAGGTCCGCTCGCGGCCGCGAGCACCGAGCCGTCCGACGGCCTGATCGCGACGATCGCCGACGCCGGGCCGACCCCTGCGAGGGTGTCGTCGGCGAGCTGCTGGAGCCGGGGATCGATCGTGGTCCTGACGGGCGTGCCCGGCTCGGGGGCTGCCTCGAAGATCGTGCGCTTCGCGGAGCCCGAGGGCGAGGGCGACGGCGCCGCCTTCCCCGCGCTGGGGGCCGCGGTTGCGCTGGGCTCGCCCGAGCCGCCGGAATGGACCGCGAAAACGGTCACGCCCTCCTTCCCGCGCAGCTGGTCGTTGTACTTCTCCTCGAGCCCGCCCGTGCCCGTGAGATCGCCCGCGCTCAGCTCGCCGCCCGACTTCTGGATCTGTTCGGCCGTGGCCTGGCCGACGGTTCCGAGAAGCGCCCGGCCGAAGGCCTTCGTGGGGGCGAGGGGAAGGGTGTCTCCCAGGGCCACCGCACCCTGGATGGCCGTGATCTGTGCGTCGTTGGGGGTGCGGCCGGGCGCATCGCGCAGCACGATGGCCTCGACGAACGCCTTCTCGCCCGCGGCCGCGACCTGCTTCGCGTAGTCGGCCGGGTCGAGGCCCGTGAGGGTTGCGAGAGCGCGTGCGGAAGCGTCCTGCGCTTCCTTCGGGACCTTGGTCTTGTCGATGCCTACCCGCACGACTGCGCGCTCCGTCACGAGTTTCGCGTCCCCCGCCCCGATGATGTCGGCCCGTGCGGGCGTGCGCGTCTGCGCAACGAGCACTTCCCCGGCCTGGAGTCCGGGGGCAAGCAGTCCGGTCGCCCAGCGTACTGCCCAGTGCCCGCCGTCCTGGGCGACCTGCGCCGTCGTCGTGTACTTCCACTCGCGACCGGCGAGCTCCCAGCGGAAGTCGAGCGGCACGGTCGTCGCCTCGTTGGACTTCGTGGGGTGCCCGGCCGTCACGGCGGGCTTGGCGTCTCCGAGGCCCTCGACGATGGCCTTGAGCTGGCTCTGGGCGGTCGCCGGATCCGTCCCGGTGATGGGCGCTTGGCTCACGTCGAGCGCCGAAAGCGCCTTGGAGACCTGGTCGGCGGCCTGTTGCTGCGCGGCCTGAGAACCGTCGTCGCAGGACGCGAGAGCGGCGGCCAGCAGGGCGGCAGAGAGGACAAAGGTGACGGTACGGAGGTTCCCCACCGCCCCAGCCTACGCAGTTCGGGCAGCGCGTCCTAGGACTTTACTGCGTTCGATGGTCAAACGGTCCCGGGCCGCTACCCGGTGATGAGGTTCCTTGGGGGCGGGTCGAAGTCTCCGCGGTCGAAGAGCGGCGCGGCCTTCTGCATGTACTGCGCCCACTGCGGCCCCGCAATGAAAGCACCGTCGACGCTTCGATAGTGCCGTCCGTTGACCCACACGTCGCGCCCGTTCCGCAGGCTCGGGTCGTTGAGCGCCTCGCCGAAGAAGGACGCCGTCGCGAGTCCACGCGTGTAGCCCACGACCCACGTCTGGCTGTTGTATTGGTTCGTCCCCGTCTTCGCGGCGACCGGGACGCCGACCTTGATCGGCCGGCCACCGGCGTCCTTGATGTTGAGGCCCGAGCCCTTCGTCAGAACATCCTCGAGCACGTTGGTCACGGCCTTCGCGACGTCGGGCTTGACGGCGCTCTCGATGCAGCGCTGTGCCTGGCCACCGAGCCGCTTCCCGCGGGAGTCCGTGACCTCGCTGATCGAGATCGGCTCGCAGTACGTTCCGTTCGCCGCGAAGGTCGCGAAGGCGCTCGCCATCGTCATAGGGGCGACATTCTCACCGCCGAGCAGGTTGCCGAGAGTCGACAGGTCGAGCTTCTTGCCCTGGCCCTCGCCCTTGTGGATGCCGAGCGAATCTGCGGCGCGCTGGATGTTGCAGAAGTCGCTCAGCGCGGCCGCGGAGGCGAACGTCGCGGTGTTGATCGACTGGTACACGCCCTCACGGACCGTCATGCGGCGGTACCACGTGGGCTCATCGTTCTGGAGGTCGAGGGAGCCCTGCTGCGAGCTGTCGTAGGAGCCGGTCACGGGGCTGCACGTCGTCTTCCACGGGTGGTCAAGGCCGTAGCGGCGACGCGACGCGTCGACATACTGGTTTGTGGCTCTGCCCTCGCCGAGCCATGCCGAGAGCGTCACGGGCTTCATCGTCGAGCCCGGCTGGAATCCGCCGGCTCCGCCCAGGTCGTTGCCGCCGGCGTCGTGGGCGTCCACGTTGAAGTTGTAGGCCGTGACGAAGTCGAGGCCCTGGTCCTTGAGCATGCGCGTGTTCTGGGCCATGGCGAGGATCTTGCCCGTCCCGGGCTGGACGGTCACGAGCGAGGCGCCCCATGTGTCGGGATTGGCTCCTGCCGTCGAGTCGACCTGGTCCTGGGCCGGTCCCTGAAGCCGGGGGTCAAGCGTCGTCTTGATCGTGAGGCCGCCGCGCGAGAGCGTACGCGCGCGTTCCTCGGGCGTCGAACCGTAGGCCGAATCGCCGAGGATCTGGTTCACGACGAAGTCGCAGAAATACGGGGCTTGGGCCGCGTACGCGCAGCCCTGCCTGGGCGGGCTCGCTTTCGTCTGCAAAGGCGATGCAACGGCCTCGTCGTACTGGCGCTGGTTGATGTAGCCGTGTTCGAGCATCGCCCCGAGAACAAGGTTCCGGCGCTTGGCCGAGGCCTCGGGGGCCTGGATCGGGTCGAAGAACGCGGGACCGTTGACGAGACCCGCAAGCGTGGCCGCCTGAGTGAGGCTGAGGTCCTTCGCGTCGACGGAGAAGTAGTACTGGCTCGCAGCCTGGATCCCGTACGCGTTGCGGTTGAAGAAGACGATGTTGAGGTACCCCTCGAGGATCTGCTCCTTCGAGTACTGCCTCTCGAGGGCGATGGCGAGCTTGATCTCCCGAAGCTTGTCCCCGTAGCCCTTCTGCTGCCCGTTGACGACGACTTCGTTCTGCCTGCCTTGCGCAACCCGGGCGTCGTTGAGGACGTTGGTCACGTATTGCTGTGTGATCGTGGATGCGCCCTGCCGCCCGCCGCGCAGGTTTGCGACGGCGGCCCGCAGGATGCCCGACATGTCGACGCCGCCGTGCTCGTAGAACCGGTAGTCCTCGACGGCGACAATGGCGTTCTTGATGTTGGGCGACATGTCGTCGAGCTTGACCGGTGTCCGATTCTCGCTGAAGAGCGTCGCGAGCTGCGAGCCGTCGGCCGCGAGGATCCTGGTCACCTGCCCGGGCGGCGCAACGATGAGCTCGCTCGGGAGCCGGTCGAAAATCTGGGCCGTGCCGCCCGCGGCGCTTCCCACCACCGCGGCCGCGGGCATGATGAGCCCCGCGACCAACACGCCGCACAGGGCGCTGACGCCGACGAAAGACAAGATCCTGCCGAAAACAGCGGACGTGGCAAACGGCCACGCGACGAGCTTCTTGCGCACTGCAACCCCCATTGCACCCGGCCGAGCCAAAGCAGCGCCGGGATATTCCCCCTATTGGAGGGGAATCCTACCCACAGCCGGCGACATCGGACGACGACGGCCACCTCGCCCCTACCCGCCGCCCTCCATGCGCCGCTTGGTCTTTGCGGTGGCGACGGCCGTCCACGGATCCTCGGGCCACGGATGCTTGGGATACTTTCCGCGCATTTCCGCCCGGACATGCGCATACGGCCCCGACCAGAACGAGGCGAGATCGTCGGTGACGGCGAGGGGCCGGCCCGCGGGCGAGAGGAGGTGGAACAGGATCGGCACGCGCCCGCCGACAATGCGCGGGGTCTCGGCCAGACCGAAGCACTCCTGAAGCTTGACCGCGACAACCGGCCGCCCGCCGTCGTCCGCGCCGTGCGGCGCGAGAGCCGGGTAGTCGATCCGAACGCGCGAACCGCTCGGCACCTTGAGCCGCTCTGGGACGAGCTCGTCGAGCCGGCTGGCCTCGGGCCATGGGAGGAGGCGGCGCAGCGGATCGGCGAGGTCGACCGACCGCGTCGAGGCGCCATCGGCCAGCGCCTCGAGCTCGGGGCCGAGCCACTCGTCGAGGCGCTCGAGGAGCGCGGCCTCGGCGACGTCCGGCCAGGGATCCCCGATTTCCCGGCGGACGAGCGCGAGCCGGCGGCGGAGCGCGTCTGCGGCCGGCGACCAGCCGACGACGCCGAGGCCGTCCTCGGCGAGTGCCCGGCCAACCGCCTCGCGTCCTTCGGCGCGCGAGGGACGCACCGGGGTGGACGAGAGCACGATGGCCCCGAGCCGTCGCTCGCGCCGCGCCGCCACGCGACCCTCGACGAATTCCGCCCGGACGGCATCTGTCACAATGTGGCTCGCCGCGTACTCCGCAATGTTCTGGCTGATCGCTACGGCTGCCCGAACGACAGCGCCCGTGCCGGCCGCGTCCCGCCCCTGCGAGCGCGCGACGTCGGCGATCGCGAGCCATTCGTGCCCCGAGAGCGGGCTTGCCGCCGGAAGGCCCGCTCGGGTTCCGGACGCGAGCAGGTACCGCTCGTCCGCGCCCGGAACGCGGCGTGCCACGGAGCGCGGGAAGGCGAGGGCGACGACGAGACCGGCCCTCTCGGCGTCGGTCCGCAGCGTGGGGGGCGGCGTACCGTCGCGGTCAGGCCCCGGGGGGCCGGCGTGCTCGCGGGCGAGGCGCTCGAACCGCCGGGCCTCCTCGTCCCAGGCCCGCAGCGAGGGCTCGCGGCCGGCTCGCGCCACGGCGAGGAGCCTCCCGAGATCGGCCCCGGGAGCCCGCGGATCGCGTGCGACGAGCGCGACGGCCTCCGCTGCGGCGCGCGGACCCACAACGGCAGACCCATCCAGCAGGGCTCTGCCCAGCCGCGGATCCGCGGGAATCCGGGCGAGGACGCGCCCGAGCTCCGTAGCGAGCCCGTCCTGCGCGATGGCGCCGATGCCTTCGAGGGTGCGCACGGCGTCGGCCAGCGCGGACGGCGGCGGCTGGTCCGGGAGCGCGAGTCCGCGCCCGCCGGGGGCGCCCCAGCATGCGAGGAGGAGTGCGGCCTCCGTGAGGTCGGCGACGGCAATCTCGGGGGTCGGCTGAGCCGGAGCCGCCGCGTACGCGCGCTCGTCGTAGCAGCGCACGACGCGTCCCGGTCCCTGCCGGGCCGCACGCCCGGCCCGCTGTTCGGCTGACGCCCGCGAACACGAGACCGTGACGAGTCCCGACATGCCGCGCGTCGCGTCCCGCCGCGGCTCGCGCGCGAGCCCCGAATCGATCACGAGCCGCACGCCGGGAACCGTGAGCGACGACTCCGCGAGCGAGGTCGAGACGACGATGCGCGGCGGGTCGCCCGGTGCTCGCCCGGAGACCGCGCGGTCCTGCTCCGAGGGCGGGGCCTGACTGTGGAGCTCGAACACGTCGACCCCAGTGAGCCTGGCGCGCAGTCGTTCCGCGATGTGGCGCACCTCGCGCGCGCCGGGCGCGAAGACGAGCGCGTCGATGTCGTGACCGGCGGCGAGCGCTGCCGAATGCTCGGCGGCCGCCGTGTCCGCCACGTAGTCGAGGAATCCGCGCGTCACCCCGCGATCATCGAGCCTCGCAGCGGACGACGGCGCCCAGCCCACCTCGAGCTGGTGCAGAGCGGAAGGACTGTCGACGACGGCAGCCGGCACGACGTCGTCGTTCGCGAGAAGGGCCGCGAATCGGGGCGCGTCGAGGGTCGCCGACATCGCGACGAGCACGAGGTCTTCGCGGAGCTGGCGCACCTCGGCGAGCATGCCGAATGCGAGGTCGGTTTCGAGGCCGCGCTCGTGGACCTCGTCGAGGATCACCGCCGAGACGCCGTCGAGGGCCGGGTCCGCGAGGAGGCGCCGCACGAGGACCCCCGGGGTCACGAATTCGACGAGCAGGTCCTGGCCGCCGCGGCGTTCGCCGCGGACCGTGTAGCCGACGCGGTCGCCGAGTGCGCTGCCGTCGAGCGCGGCGAGGCGGTGGGCCGCTGCCCGTACGGCGACCCGCCGGGGCTGGGTGACGACGACGCGCGGGCGCCTCCCGCCGTCGTCCGCGGCCAAACGGGAGGTGAGGTTGGCGACGAGCGGTGGGACGAGCGTCGTCTTGCCGGTGCCGGGCGGCGCCTGGACGACGGCGACTCCCCGCACGGCGAGCACGTCCCCGAGCTCGTCGAGCGCGTGTGCGAACACGAGCCCCGCGCCGAGGTGCGCGAGGTCGAAGCCGCGCGCTGCGGCATCGACTGCTGAGTAACTGTCGTTTTGAGACCCCATAACGACAGTTACGCAGCAGTCGATGTCGTGAAGGCCAGCCCAGACCGCGCGATCGTCACTGCATCCGGCGCGCCGTCGAACTCGCCACCCTGGGGATCGTCTTGGCGGCTCCTGCGGATCGGATCCGTCGAAGGGTCGTATATGTCTGCAACGACATGTATGCAGAGGTATACGAGGATCGCCATATGCACGAGGACGGCCATCGCATAATACGGCGAGTCGATGTTGTTCTGAACCGGCCCGTTGCTCGTCGTGAAGCCCAGATACATCCACACCGCGGTCCAATGCAGCGCCTCGGCGGCCATCCAGACGAGGAAGTCGCGCCATCTGGGCCGGGCAAGTGCCAGGAGCGGAATGAGCCACACGACATATTGCGGCGAGTAGACCTTGCCCGTGAGCGTGAAGGCCGCGACGACGAGGAACGCGAGCTGCGCGAGTCGCGGGCGACGCGGCGCGTGCAGGGCGATGAACGCGATGCCGAGGCAGCAGACGCCGAACCCCGCGATGAACAGGGCGTTGGCGGCCGGGGCCGAGATCTGGGTCCAGTGGAGCCGGTCGGCGACGAGGTTCCACGCGTAGTAGGCCGAGGAGAAGCCGGGCTCGCGCGAGGCTGAAAACTCGTAGAAGAACGCCCAGCCGCGAGGGTCGCCGATCATGGCCGGGAGGTCGACGAGGAGCCAGGCAAGCGCGGCCGAACCCACCACGAGGAGGGTCTGCCGCCACCGTCCCGTGCGGATCGCGAGAAGCACAAGCACCCCGAGGACGAGCACTGGGTAGAACTTCGTCGCGGTTCCGAGGCCGATCGCAAGGCCCGCGAGGACAGGTCGGTTGCGGGAGAACGCGAGGATGCCGAGGGAGAGGAACGCGACGGCCCACAGGTCCCAGTTGATGAAGCCCGCGAGGATCGCGCCCGGAGCGATCGCGAGGAGGGCCGCGTCCCAGGGCCGCCGCAGGTTCAAGCGGGCCGTCGCGACGACCGCGATCATCCACATAAGCGCGGCGAGGGTCGCGTTGACGTCGAAGTAGGCCGTGGCCCGCGCGTCGCTCGCCCCATGGCCCGGAACGACGAGCGCCGTGACCGCCGCGATGAACGACGTGACGACGGGGTACTCGAAGCGGGTCCCCGGGGTGAAGAGCGGCAGGATGCCGTCGGCGAATCCGCGTTCCTTGAAGAGGGTCGGGAAGTCCGAATAGCACGTCGCATAGAACTCGGCGGGCGAGTTCCACCCGTTGGCCCGGCAGTACCCCTTGATGAGCACGCCCGCGACGGCCGCGGCCGCCGTCAGAATCAGGAGCATGAGTTCAGGGGTCCAGATTCCCCGACGCACGATTCCCGGTGCGGCGTGGGAACCTACCGGCCCACCGACGACCTCCGAGAGGGTGTGCACGAGCGGATCGTTGCGGCTCGGCGACATGACCGCGCGCGGCGCGCGGCCGTCGTCGTCCGCGGTCGGGTCCATGCCACCGAGCATACCGGCCGACGCCGGCCGCAGGCCGCGCCCCAGGCTCGCAGGCCTATGGCGTCACGCCGAAGCCCGCGAGCCACGCCTGAACGGGGGCGATGTCGACGCGCTGCAGGCCGTCGTGCGCAAGGCAGTTCGCCTGGCCGAAGCTCGTCACCGCGACGATCACCCCGTCCGCGAAGACCGGCCCGCCCGAATCGCCCGAGCAGATCCCGCCCGTGCCCCGGCCGGGGTTCACGTTCGCATGGGTCGTGAGGATCTGTGCCGCAACGCTCTGGACGCGCAGGTCCACGGAGCGGCGGATCATCGGGTACGCGATGGGCACGCGTCGCTGCGGGCCAGACTCAGGCTTGCCGAGCTCGACTCCATAGCCGACCGCGGTGACCGTCGACTTCGGGACATCGCCGGGTGCGAGCGCGTCCAGCGTTCCGGACGCCGCGATCGCGTACGGCTGCTGAGAGACGGGCTGGTCGAGCACGACGACGCCGACGTCGTTCCAGTTCGCCTCGTCCGTGAAGTGCGAATACTGCGGGTCGGTGTACCCCGTGCCCGAGATCCGCCCTGCGAGATCGGCGGCCGAGTACCCGGCCTTGGGGTCCGATGCGACGGGAAGGCCCGACGGCGGCTGCTCGGCGATGACGGAATCGAACGTCACGAGTGTCTTCCCGAGCGCGCCATCCGTGCAGTGGGCCGCCGTGAGCAGCACGTTCGGCGCAACAAGGGCCGCCGAGCAGCGGAACCGCCCCTCAGCCGAGTAGAAGACGATCATCGCAACGCCCGGGTGCGCGCCGCCGTCGGCCGTCCCGCCAGTGCTCGCCTGAGCGGGAACGGCCGCGACCGCGAGCCCGAATACCGTGGCCAATACCGCAAAGACGGCAAGGATTCTCTTGCGCATGCTCCCCTTCTTCCCCGCGCACGCCCTGTGCGCCCGAGAGGGATTCTTCACGACGTACTCGGGTTCTGGCCAGTGTCACCGAAGCGGAGTGGTGAGGGCTATCTCACGGTGGACCGCCTCGCGGTGCGCTTCGATGCGTTCGGCGTCGATGCCGGTCGAGAGAATCTGACGGAGACGCTGGATCATGGTCGTCACCTCCTCGGGTGATTCGCTGTCAATGGACGACGGCGGGTGGTCGCCGTGCGGGTCGTCGACGCCGCTTGGCTCGTCGTCGATCGCGGTCGATGGGGACGGCGAAATGGGCGTGGGCATGGGTAACTCCTCGGTGCGTGAGTGGTGCGGCCGCGCACAATAGGTGGGCACGGCTGAATAAGGGCATGCGGAATTGGTCGTGCGCCAATTCGGCGACTGCAGGCAGCAATCATCGATGTGAATTCACACGTCGAAAAGCTGCGTGCGGGAAGCCGGGATCAGAAAGACAGAATCCCGGAATGCCGCAGGCGAGAAGGGTCCCCGGAACGATGACTTCGGGGTGTGGGCATAGCCCGGCCTACGGTGTCAGAAGGCGCGGCGGCGCAAAGGGCAGGCTTCAGCCTCGCCGTGCGCCGCGTACCGGCAGCAGTCCGCGGACTCCTCCCACCGTAAACGCGGTCCAGCCACGGTCAAGAACCTTGGTTGCCTTCATGAGTCCACCCTCCTCTGCTGCCGATATGCGTTCGTGCCGGACGTCGAGTCGATAACGAGGCCAAAGCCCCACGGCACATCAGTAAAGCTATCCCAGCATCACAAGAATTCGCAACCCCGCGACGAGAAAATTTCACTCGTGTTTGCGCCAGAAGCCATCAGCACGTCGATACACGCGAATTGCCGCCAGCTTTCGGGGCCGGCCGAGCCGCGCCCCGGAGGCGAATGTCCTAAAGTCCCCAGGCCTCGACGGCCGGTGTCCTCTTGTCCCAGCCGAGGCGGCAGGCCTTTGCGGTGCCGAGGAGGAAGTGACGTCCCTCGATCGGGGCCAGCCCGAGCCATCGCGCCGTGAGGATGCGGCAGAAATGGCCGTGCGCGACGACGAGGACGTTCTCCACCTCGGAGTTCAGCGCGCGTTCGACGACCCGATCCGCGCGCGCCGAGACGTCGTCGAGCGTCTCGCCGTGGGGAACTCCGTGCGTCCAGATGAGATAGTCCGGATTCTCCTTGCGGATGTCGGCGGAACGGATGCCTTCGTAGTCGCCGTAGTCCCACTCGACCGCATTCGGTTCGACGGTCGCGTCCGGGAAGCCGGCAAGCGCCGCCGTCGTCCGCGCCCGCTGGAGCGGCGACGTGAGCACGAGCCCGAAGTCGACGCCGCCCAGCGTCGACTTCGCCTCGCGCGCCTGGTCCTCGCCCTCAGCGGTGAGCGGAAGGTCCGTGAGCCCCGTGTACTGGCCGCTCTTCGACCATTCCGTCTCGCCGTGCCGCAGGAGCCACAGCTTGGGCAGTCCGAAATCCTCGACGCTCACTCGTTCTCCTTCTTCTCAGCCGTGCCGGCCTTCTCTGCGGCACCGGAGCTTGCCCCATCGGCATTTCCGTCACCGGCGGACTCCGGCTGAGCCGCCCACCATTCAAGCAGCTTCGCGCGCGCCTCGTCCTCCGTGGCCGGCCCGTTCTCCATGCGCTCGTCGAGCAGGAAGCGGTATGCACGGCCGACGACGGGTCCCGGCTTGATCCCGAGGATCGCCATGATGTCCTGGCCATCGAGATCGGGGCGAATCGCGGCGAGCTCCTCCTGCTCGGCGAGCTCGGCGATGCGCTGCTCAAGGTCGTCGTAGGCGAACGAGAGGCGATCAGCCTTGCGCTGGTTCCGCGTCGTCACATCCGAGCGGGTGAGCCGGTGGAGCCGCTCGAGCAGGGGTCCCGCGTCGGTCACGTAGCGGCGGACGGCGGAATCCGTCCAGCCCGCGTCGCCGTAGCCGTAGAAGCGCATGTGCAGCTCGACGAGCCTCGCGACGGCCTTGATGGTGTCGTTGTCGAAGCGGAGCTCGCGCATACGCTTCTTGGCCAGCTTCGCGCCGACCACGTCGTGGTGGCGGAAGGAAACCCCGCCGCCCGGCTCGAAGCGCCTCGTCGCCGGCTTGCCGATGTCGTGCAGGAGGGCAGCGAAGCGGAGCACGAAGTCCGGCGAGGGCACAGAGCCGTCGGGGCCGGTCTCAAGAGCGACCGCCTGATCGAGCACGGTCAAGGAGTGGTGGTAGACGTCCTTGTGGCGGTGGTGCTCGTCGACTTCAAGCCGCAGGGCGCTCACCTCCGGCAGGACAATGTCCGCAATCCCGGTCTCGACGAGGAGGTCGATGCCGACACGCGGGTCCGGGCCGTTGATGAGCTTGACGAGTTCGTCGCGGATGCGCTCGGCCGAGACGATCGAGATCCGGCCCGCCATGGCGGTCATCGCCGCACGCACGTCGGGGGCGACGTCGACCTCGAGTTGGGACGCGAAACGTGCGGCCCGCATCATGCGCAGCGGATCGTCGGAGAAGGAGTCTTCAGGCGTTCCGGGAGTGCGGAGGACGCCGGCGAGAAGGTCGCGGACGCCGCCGAACGGATCGACGAGTTCGAGCGAGGGCAGGCGGAGCGCCATGGCGTTCATGCTGAAGTCGCGGCGCTCGAGGTCTCCGACGAGCGAGCTTCCGAACGCGACGACGGGCTTGCGGGACTCGGGATCGTACGCTTCCGCGCGGTAGGTCGTCACTTCGAGCTGGAAGCCAGCCTTGCGCAGCCCGATGGTCCCGAAGTCTCGCCCGATCTCCCAGTGGGCATCTGCCCAGCCCTTGATGACGTTGAGCGTTTCGTCGGGCGTGGCGTTCGTCGTGAAGTCGAGGTCGGGCGAGCGCCGGTCAAGGAAGAGGTCACGCACAGGGCCGCCAACGAGAGAAAGCTCGAAGCCCGCATCGACGAATCGCCGACCGAGTTCGAGCGCCACGGGCTCAATCGTGAATTGAACGGACGGTGACTCGGGCGCCGTCATACGTGCTCCCTGCGCTTCTTCTCCTGCCATAGTCCTTAAAGCTTGGCAGATCTTGCGGCGCAGGCCGTGCACGGTCCCGCGGGGAGCTCTCTTGGTTAGAGTGGACTGCATGGTTATCCCGCTGCCGAGCGATCCTCAGAAGAGGAGGAGCGCGCCGCTGCCGTCCGCGATCGGACCGCACGTCGCGCCGGCCGGGCAAACCTATATCCACTCTCTTCCCACTGTTGAGGAGATTTCCGCGGGCGGCGTCATCGTCGATACAACCGATCCGAACCTTCCCGTCGCGATCATCGCGCGGCTCAATCGCGGAGGCCGGCTCGAGTGGTGCCTCCCCAAGGGCCATCCCGAGGGCAAGGAATCCAACGAAACCGCCGCAGTCCGGGAGATCAGCGAAGAGACCGGAATCGACGGGCTGATCCTCGCGCCGCTCGGAAGCATCGACTATTGGTTCACCGTCACGGGCCATCGCGTGCACAAGACCGTGCACCACTATCTTCTCCAGGCGGTAGGCGGCGATCTGACGATCGAGAACGATCCCGACCAAGAGGCGGTCGATGTCGCGTGGGTCCCGATCTCGGAACTCTCGCGGCGGCTCTCGTTCCCCAACGAGCGGCGCATCGCGGATCTGGCCCGGGAAGTGCTCCCGGAGCACCTCCTGAAGTGACGGGCCCCTGATGGCAACCAAGGCCCCGGCGTCTGAGGCCCGATCAAGCGCGATCATGGCCGCCGGCACGCTGCTATCGCGCGTGCTCGGCTTTCTGCGCCAGCTCCTCCTCGTCTACGCCCTGGGCCTCGGCTCGACGGTCACGGATACGTTCGTCAACGCGAACAACCTGCCGAATCTCATCTTCCTGCTCGTCGCGGGCGGAGTTTTCAACACCGTCCTCGTTCCGCAGATCATCAAGGCGAGCCGGGCTGCCGACCAGGGTGCCGACTACATCAGCCGGCTGCTCACGCTGGGCGTCATCGTCACGTTTGTCCTTACCGCCCTCGTGACGATCGGCGCCCCGATTGTCATGCGCCTCACGACCTCCGGGTACAGCCCGCCCCAGCTCGCACTCGCGACAGTCTTCGCGTACTGGTGCCTCCCGCAGATCTTCTTCTACGGGCTGTATGCCCTGCTCACCCAGGTCCTCAACGCGCATGGGGCCTTCGGGCCCGCGATGTGGGCGCCGCTCGTGAACAACGTCGTCGCGATCGCGGGCCTCGGCATGTTCATCTGGATCTTCGGCACAAACAACGCGCATCAGCACACGCTCGACAACTGGGGCACGCCGCAGACGCTGCTCGTCGCGGGCGCCTCGACGGTCGGCGTCGTGATCCAGACAGCCATGTTGTTCATCCCGGTGGCCCGGCTCGGCCTCGGGCTGCGGCCGCGATTCGGGTGGCGCGGCGTCGGCCTCGGTGCGGCAGCGCGCATCGGGGCGTGGACGCTCGCGACGACGGCCGTCGGCCAGCTCACGTTCCTCTACCTCATGAGGGTCGCCTCGATGCCGGGCGCCGCGCGTGAACAGCTGCGCGAGGCCAACGACCCCTTATGGCAGTTCATCCCGGGCAACACGGTGCTCGAGATGGCGAGCCAGCTCTATCTCCTGCCGCACTCGATCATTGCGCTCTCCCTCGCGACGGTCCTCTTCAACCGGATGACGGAGGCCTCCCAGTCCGGCGACCGGCGCGGCGTGCGGATAGCGCTTTCCTCCGGTCTGCGCACGATGGCCGTCGCCACCGTCTTCAGCGCCCTCGCGCTCTTCGCCCTCGCGGCGCCGCTCGGCATGTTCTTCTCGGGCGGCAACAAGACCGACGGCGTCATGCTCGCCCAGACCCTCAGCATCCTCGCCCTCAGCACCCCGTTCCTGAGCGCGAACTTCATGATGTCCCGCGTCTTCTACTCCTACGAGGACGCGAAGACGCCGTTCAAGATCCAGCTATGGCTCGCCGTCCTCAACGTCGTCGGCGCCACGGCGATCCAGTTCCTTCCCGCGCGCTTCATCATCTACGCCATCGCCGCCCTGTACACGGTGGGCAACATCCTCTCCGTCGTCCTGAGCGGCGCGTACCTCAGGCGCCGACTCGGCCATCTCGACGGCGCCACCGTGGCCCGCTCGTACATCCGCATGGGCTACGCCGCGTCCGGCGCAGCCCTCGCGGGCGGCCTTGCTGTGGGGCTCCTCGGCGGGCTTTCGAAGGACGGCTTCATCTGGAGCTCGAGCTTCGCAGCCCTCGTGTCGATCGCCGTCATCGGCGTCGCAATGCTCTTCGTCTACCTCGTTCTGCTGCGGATCTTCCGCGTCCATGAGCTGCGGGATCTCCTGCGCCCCCTGCTGGGGCGACTCGGCGCGCGGGCGGCTGCCACGCCGTCGTCCGCTCCAGCGCGTGCGGCGACGGACGACGGGGGTGCTGCCGCCGGCCACCCGCGCGAGCCGGAGCCGGCCTACGCGCTCCGCGACAGCCTTCCGACCCTCTCGGACGACACGGGCATCATCCCGCGCATTTCGGGCCAGTTCGACCCGGGCTTCTACCGCGCGCGGCCGCCCTCATCGGGTCCCGGCACCCTGCCCGGCAGGAGGACTTACCAAGGCCGACCGGGGCGGAATCCGCATTTCCCGGAAATCTGATCCGCTCCGTCAAAAAGAGTCGTCCGGCCCCTGTCCGCTAGGATCAAGACTTAGCACATAGGCCCGGCACGTCCGGGCTGGCCGGGGCAGACTTTTATCCAGGGAGGTACCCGTGTCCCAGTCCATCGACGTCGGCACAGTGTTGGGCGGACGGTATAAAGTCACGTCCTCGATCGTCACGTCGCACGACGGGGACCTGGTGCTCGACGGAGTGGACCAGATCCTCAACCGTCCCGTGAGCATCCTGGTTTCAGCGCCGGACAACGCCGAACAACTCGCCCAGAGCGCGCGCGAAGTCGCAGTTGGCGAACGCAACGTCGGCATCCAGGTGCTCGATCTCGGGGTCAGCCACGGCGCAACGTATCTCATCACGAACCACGCCGAGGCCGCCGATCTCCTCGACCTCATCGTCGCCCAGGAGGCTCCATATGTGGAGCCGTTCTTCACGGACACCCTCGGCAGCGAGATCTTCGGCGAATCCCGCTCGCGCGAACCCGAGACCTACAACGGGCTGTACGACCACGGCCAGCATGACTACATCCAGTACCCGGAGGGGGAAGAGGGCGGGCCGACAGGCCAGATTCCGCAGGCGAACGGGTCGCAGGCACCGCGCCAGCAGTGGGCCGCGCCCCCGGTTCCGCCTGCTGCCGCTCCGCCCCCTCCGGCGGCGCCTCCCCGTTCGGCGAATGGCCTCGACGCCGGAAGCGAGGGCCCGGCGGCCTCTCAGCCCAAGGTGACCCCGTGGTACGAGCCCGCGACCGGTGAGCCTTCGTCTCAGAACACCTCTCCGGCGCCCACGCAGGCCACGCCGGCCGCACCGGCCGCGCCGCCTCCGACGGAAGCCCCGCGCTACACACCTCAGCCGCCGGCCCAGAAGCCTGCCTCTGCGGCGTCCCCGTCGGGTCAGGGCCGCGGAACGACGTTCCCGAATGCCGCACGGCAGGCGGCCTGGAGCAACACATCGGAACGAGTCTTCGACCGGGACGACGAGCTCGAAGAGGACGACGAGTCGACCCGACCGAAGTCGGTTCCGTGGCTCGTCGGCGGTATCCTCGCGGTCATCCTCATCGCGGCGCTCATCTTCGCGTTCACGACCCTCGGCGGACTCTTCCAACCACAGGCGGGCGGGACCAAGGGGGCCACGACCGGCGGGGCCGGCCAGTCCTCGAGCCCTGGGCAGAGCCAGCCCGCCGCGCCGGTTGTTCCCGTCATCGACTCGGTGACCCGGCTCAATCCGGGCGAGCTGAGCTTCGCAGCGCAGTTCGACTCGAAGCTCCCGCTGACGTTCGACGGCAATCCGGCAACATACTGGTCGGACATGGAGTTCGGCTCCGAGGATTGGGGCGGACTCGTCAAGAGCGTCTCCCTCTCCGTGAAGCTCAAGGAAGTCTCCGACATCAAGCAGGTCGAGCTCGACCAGCTCGGCGGAACGGGCGGCAGCGTCAGTGTCTACACCAACGCACAGCCCGATCTCACCGGCGCGACGCTTGCCGGGACAAGCTCCTTCAACAGCGAAAAGCTCGTCCTTCCGCTGCCCAACGCCGTCAAGGCGCAATACGTGATCATTCAGATCAAGGCGCTGCCGAGGCTGTCCGCTCCGAAGACGCAGTATCCGTATGGTCTGCGGCTTGCCGAGATCAAGATCCAATAGACCGGACGACGACGGCGCAGCCCCCTTTTCGTCGAAAGCCGCCCCCGGATGTGGTTCCGGGGGCGGCTTTTCTTCACATCCTCTCGGGCCACGAACGCCTTCGGTACCCTTGAAGGGCGACAGAGCGGCGGAATACCAGCGCTCGTCGACACGTTGTGAGCTGTGGACGCCGAGTCCCGCACGTCAGAAGAAGAGGTCATCCGCCAGTGAGCACTGCCGACAGCAACGCCACCGACATCCGCGACGTTATCGTCGTGGGCTCCGGTCCCGCCGGGTACACCGCAGCGATCTATACCGCGCGAGCCAACCTCAAGCCGTTGATTTTCGCTGGTTCCGTGACCGCCGGCGGCGAACTGATGAACACGACCGAGGTCGAAAACTTCCCCGGCTTCCCGGACGGCGTGCAGGGTCCCGAGCTCATGGACAAGCTCGAGCAGCAGGCGGCCAAGTTTGGCGCCCAGATCGAGTTCGAGGACGTCGAGACAGTCGACCTCGAGGGCGAGGTCAAGCGGGTGGTCCTTGCGAACGGCGAGGAGCACCTTGCTCGCTCGGTCATCATCGCGACCGGCTCGGCCTACCGCGAGCTGGGGCTGCCCAACGAGAAGCGTCTCTCGGGCCACGGCGTGAGCTGGTGCGCGACCTGTGACGGTTTCTTCTTCAAGGACCAGAACATCGCTGTCGTCGGCGGCGGCGACTCCGCCATGGAGGAAGCACTATTCCTGACCAAGTTCGCGCGCACCGTTACGGTGGTCCACCGCCGCGACTCTCTTCGCGCGTCGAAGATCATGGCTGACCGCGCGCTCGCGCACGAGAAGATCTCGTTCGCGTGGAACAGCGAAGTCGTCGATGTCATCGGCGGCGACAAGGTCACCGGCCTGGCGCTTCGCAACATCGAGGACGGATCGGAGTCCGTGCTCGCGGTGACCGGCATCTTCGTCGCCATCGGGAACGATCCGCGCACTGACCTTGTCAAGGACGTGCTCGAGTTGACCGCCGTCGGCACGATCGCCGTGGATGGCCGCTCGTCCCGCACGAGTGTCGCCGGCGTGTTTGCCGCGGGCGACGTCGTCGACCCCACGTACCGCCAAGCGATTACCGCAGCCGGATCCGGTTGCGTTGCCGCCCTCGACGTTGAGCACTACCTTGCAGACCTCGAGGCGCGAACCCTCGCCACTCAGCAAGCCTAATTCACCCCCACAGATCGGAAGGCAGACATGAGCAACGCCAGAGACGTCACCGACGCCCAGTTCACCGATGAGGTTCTTCTTTCGGAGAAGCCCGTTATCGTCGACTTCTGGGCTGAATGGTGCGGGCCGTGCCGCAAGGTGGGTCCAATCCTCGACGACATCTCGGTCGAATACTCGGATCAGGTCGACGTTGTGAAGGTGAATGTCGACGACAACCCGAACATTGCCGCTGAGTACGGAATCACATCGATTCCCGCCGTCTACCTCTTCGAGGGGGGCAAGGTGACCGGAACCGTGATCGGGGCCCGTCCCAAGCAGTACTTCGAGAAGGAATGGTCGGAGATCCTTTCCAAGTAGCTCATCCGTTTCGACGGAATCTGAGGGGGCGCAGCCTGGTGGCTGCGCCCCCTTTGTTTCACGTGAAACGATGAGGCGGCTCGTGCTCGTGCGAAGCGCGACCCGAAGCTCGGGATCAATTGGATCCCTCTGTTTCCATGGCTTGCCATGAGGTGACTGAGTGCACAACGACGCGGGAGAACGTCATCGCAGCTGGTGTGTCCAGAACGCTTTGCCAAGATGAGGACTGCTCCGCCGAGATCATGATCCTCACAATGCGCCTGAAAAGCCGTCACGCGCCCCTCAGCGAGGAGTCACCGATGGTCGGGCCAACGATGATCACGCCAGCACCCCCAGAGGCACTGAGAGACGCGTCCAATGGACGACGAGGCGTCGCTACTTCTGAATCCACATCCTTCGCCACCGTCGCCGATATGGGAGGCGGGGAACCCGGCGCTGTGTGGACCGACGTCCGCCACGCCGATCGGCGTCCGTCTCGCTATTCGGGGTCGGACACATTGGCCGACGTCTGCCCAATTGCTCAGCGTCCGTCACGCTGATCGCGCAGCACATCGCTCGGCGTCCGCCACTCCGATCGGCATCCGCCACGCCACTCAGGACCCGGCACATCAGCCAGCCTCCGCCACACCACTCGGCGCGCGGTACATCAGCCGGCTTCCGCCTCGCTACTCAGGGGTCGGACGCATTGGCCGGCGTCCGCCCTATCGCTCAGCGTCCGCCACTCCGATCGGCATCCGCCACGCCACTCAGGACCCGGCACATCGACCAGCTTCCGCCACGCCGCCCGGTGTGCGGCACGTCGACCAGCATTTACCCCATCGCTCAGCTTTCGAGAAGTGATCTGCAGAGGTCTACCTTTTTGGCGAAGCTAGACGTCATTAGCCCGCGGCGTGCGCATCCAGGTGCCAGCCGCGCGCCGTGCCGCCCTGGTCCCGACGGCTCGCTAACCGCTGGTGGGCACGACTCAGCTCTTCCCCCAGCGGAACTTCCGCCGGTCGCAAGGTCCGGCTCCTCGCTACCCTCCATCACGCGGAATAGCTCGGACCACCTCCGTTGCCCGCCGGGGGCCATCGGGCAACTTTGACGCTCATTGTCGAAACCGCCACCGTCGAAGCTGCCCCTTCCGTCGACATCTGTGCAAATGCTCCCCGCAGCTAACGACTCACATGGCGGGGGCGGGCCTTTCGAGCCAGGGTCGCGAAGGCCGTGGTTCATTCCCGTCCGCGTCGCCGCCCGAACCCCAGTCCGCAGGCCCCGGCAGCCCTTCGATCACACGGGGGCAGCGCAGCGAGCTCGTCGACACAACCAACGGTCATCTGCAGAATGCAGGGCCAGCGCCCGGCCCGAGCTGATACACGTTGGATCCATGAGTCTGGGACGATCAAAATGGCTGGCACTCCAACTACCCGGTACCGCAGCGCACAGAATGCCTCATGTGAGGACACCTATGGACATGGGCGAGTCGCTGGGAGCCGCGGAGCCGCTCAGGCCCTTATCTGACCCTGGTTCCGTTCCTGGGCTGGGTGATTCTCACTGCCTCGCGGTCAAACTGTGGTTGCCAGCAGAATGCCAGACGCGCCCAATGACCCACCGCGTCTACGCTAATGATTCGGTCGAGCACCGACACTTCGTCCCGCCGGCGGCCCAACGATCGTCGAACGTGACCCACCCACCAACCGACAGCGCCCTAGCGGACGAAGCCATCCCGTGGGACCGGCCCAACGATGTTTCACGTGAAACCTAGCCTGACCCGAACCAGCTGATCGATAGGGCCCGAAGACCATAGGAACTGTCGGACCTCCCGCCACTTAATTCCGAATGGACAGCGTATTGATCCAGGTTCGGTCAGAAGCGGCGGCGCGAGTTCGCTCCGATGGAACGGACGCGTGACGCCCCACACCGGTAGGCACGGCAAGAGAACCCAAGAGGCATGGGGATCTGATTGAACAGCTGTGCCGGACGACGCTTAGACGTCCGACTCATCCTGACTGATTGGCAGCAGAGTCATCCCGGGGAATCCCCCACCAACTCGGCACACCGAACCGCCGAACTACTCGTAACGCAGAGAATCGCGTGAGGAAGCAGAGCCACTATCGGCGGCTCTCCGGCAGCGCGGCTCATCTGCGGTCAGACGAGCGGCGGGGCGTCACCTCGCACCGCGGGCACCCTACGAACTGAGCATCGTCCCGCACCAGGACGCTGCGCCGTGGAATGAGTTGAGCCCCAGACGGCCCGTAGGCATGGCAGGTGAACGCGGTATCCCTCGCAGCACCGACCACATGGCCCCGGTCGACCCTCAACGGACACAACGGCGAGTCCAGCGATGGCACGCTGAACACAGGACGCGGTCCACGGTGCGATGGTGGGCGCCGTGGCCAAAATCCACTCGCTCTCCGGGCACCCGCGGACGGAGGCCAGTGTCACGCCTACTTACCTCTGAAGACCCACCTGCCCGGGCCGAGTCGGGCGATCCGCCGCGCCGGGTAGCCAGGAGGCACGTGCCCATCGAGATGTCGGCGCTTTGCCCCAAGTGGACGCCACAGCAGCTGGGAGCTACGCCCACAGGCAATGGCCGAAGCGCTACGCCGGTTCACCTCCCTTCACGCCGGACTCCGGGCTCGTCCGGGGCCGCGCAATGAGCCAACGCGAGTCGCGTGACCTGTCGTCCGGAGCACGGACTGGTCGACGGCCAAACGAACCGTGCAGTACCTTGGACCAGCGAAGGCGCACATCTGCCCGGCCCAACCCACGCGCCTCGGCGCAGCACCCGAACGATGACCAAGCCCCCCGGGTGGACCAGTCGCTCTTAGGTACCGTGAGAACCGTACTCGAAGTGCCTTGTCGTCACTCGGAGTTTTGACAGTTGTCCACAAGCGTATCCACAGCAGTTATCCACAGATGGGCAACGCGTCATGTGGATAGTGGGGGCCCGGAATGCGCTGCCCAATCAGGACGTCTGCGCTAACGTCCCCGGCCGCAGGCCGCCGAGTCCACGTCACGGATGGGAGAATCCGCGCGCGGCGACGCACAGCACCCCTCAACCTTCGGGAAACGCGCATTTCCAAGGTCTAGATAGCGCCGCAACCCAACCTCGGCGTCGCCCCTGGACCGTCGTGCCTCCTGTCGAATTGCACGCGGGGCTCTGATCACACGGAACTCACTATTCATCGGACGCGTCAAACCATCCAGCCTTGAGCACCTTCGCATCGGTTATCCACAGTCCCTGTCACTATCCGAAAATCGGGTGCATGAGGTTATCCACAGTGAAATCCACACGACGGTTCGGGTGTCTAGTGGCACCCGAGCGATGCACGACCACCCAGATGCGCGCGCAGAAGGATTGGTCGTCGTGATTGAATTCCCTGAATCCGGCGACCATCCATGTTTCACGTGAAACATGGACAGCTCCGCTCTGCGATGGGAAACGTCGGTGTACACCTCCGCACCAGCCGATACGGAGGCTCTTCAAACTCCATGCCCGCGCCCACGCGCGAACCAGCTCGCGATGGGACCGCCTGCTGGCGGCGAGGACTCGCTACGGGTCCGCCCACGCCAGGCACCATCCCACTCGGAACCACACGAACAGCCGGCAGCAGAAGCCGCTCGCCGAGTCAGGTTCCGCGACCATGGATGACCGGAACCGACGACGCATGTCGGGTCCGCCGAGCATCCACTGCCGCTAGGGCAGCCACGCGAGGCGCTCTCCAAAGCAAGCCAAGGCGTGACCAGACACCAGTGACAGGATGTAGTCAGGCGACAGATGCACAAAACGGCGTGCGAGCGTTGGATATGGCCAGCTACCCCATGATCGATCAGCAGCCCGGTATCACACCGTGGGTCCGGCACCGAACTCGACGCCGCGAGCCCGGCCTCATCCTCGAGTGCTGACACGTCGGCACTTACCGCCATGCACAAACCCACCGGCGCCTACCGTTCGCTACTACCCTTTCCGGAACGCGTCTCTTCGTAATCCGCGGGGAATCGACCACAATCCATCGATCGAAACCGCCAAGGAATCGGTACCCGTCGATTCGCCAAGGGAGAATCTTCAGCGCGGACCAGATCTCCCAACACCTCCGTCCGCACCGGGCCAGTCCCCGACCACCCATCCACCCGCCGGACGCCCCTCCGGTCATTGCCCTACCGCAGCTCCAGCCAGCGTTCCGGAAAGCAGCCGCGGAAGGCTTTGCCATATCGCGTCCCGGTCATCGTTCCCGTACTGCGTCATCACCCAACGTCGCCGTACCCTATCAACACCCAACATTCCCGTACTCCGGCTCCGCCCGATGTCGCCGTAACGCATCACCGCCCAACGCCCAGTGCTCCGTCCCAGCCCAACGCTCCCGTACTGCGGCCCCGCCCGATGTCGCCGTAACCCATCACCACCCAACGCCCTGTGCTCCGTCCCAGCCAACGTTCCCCTACTTCTTCCCCGCCCGACGCTCCCGCACACCATCCCCGACCGGCCGTCGCCTACCCCCATCCCGGCTGAACCTTGCCACTCTACGGTCCGGGCCAGCATTGCGGAACGGTGATCCCGGCCAGCGTTGCCTTACCCTCGATCCCGCCGCAAACGCAGCCGACACCCGAGCTCGAACCGCCCAATTCGCCGCCAGCTCGCAACCCAAGCGAGACGACAAGCATCCCGCCATCGCCCTGAAGCCTCCCCTGGAACCGCCCTTGACACCGCAAGTCGCTGCCGATTCAGCCTCCTGACTCAAGTGCCCGCGTCCGATGGCACGATGAGCCCATCAGCTCCAGAATCCACCTAGCCCTGATGCACAGATCTCCGGCTGGCACTCGTGATCAACAGACCAAGTCCGATCTGGCCACATCAATCGCTCTTAGAGTCAGCGCAATGCCCGCCCAACCACCCACGCCGCTCCGTTGCGCGCGTCCGCCGAACCGATCCTGCTCGGTCAGCATCAGGCCTCAGTGAACGGCCCGGGCTCCGCAGTCCGACGCCCTCCCCAATTTCGCGGCTACGGTGTGGAATCCGCACCCACCCGCGCACCATTGGGCCGGATTGGGTCGGTACATACGGGCCGGCGGATCATTGGCTATCTCTCTGGTGGCCCTCACTGCGCCCGAGTAGAGCAGGTCGCGACCACGACGTACGCGCAGGCCCTGACTCCTTCAACTTGGGCCCAAAATCGCTGGGTCGCACGTCAAGCTTCCATGTGGAACCAGCCCCAGGCGCGTTCTGGCGGCTGCACCCACGACGCCCTGGACGGAGGGATCGGCGACCTTTCACACAATGGGTGAGACTTCACCACGCGACACCCGGTCCAGGTGGAGAGGCCCCGCTCACACAAGACACTCATCGTGCTGGCGGCGAACCCCACGAAACTCATCGAGAGCTGACCGCAGTCATACGTCATGTTTCACGTGAAACACCACGTCCAGTGCGACTGCTGCTCAACGATCCCCTCGCCGACAGCGAGACCCCGGTGTGGTCGATCATTTCCGGCTGCAGTGCACCCCACGGCAAACCACTCGGCGCGCTTCTATCCGCGGTAGCTCTTGAGCGGCGCACGACGGCTCCCTAGGTGCATTGAAACCAGCCCGACGAGGCGCAGGTCAGGCAACGATGCGGGCGGCAGAGGCACCGTGTGTCGTTCAGCGGCAAGGAGGAGCTGCCAGTCCCAAGCAATCCGCGGGCACCGGCGCACGAACAGGCCAGCCACACGACCAGGAGACCGCACCACCGCGACAGCCCTCTGCACATGACAAGGGCCCCGCCCATAACGGACGAGGCCCTGTCATCGCGACCCCGGAGGGAATACTCCGCCTACTCCGCGCCCGGGTTCAAAACACCCATGATGCGATTCAGATCCTCAACACTCGCAAACTCGATGCTCACGCGGCCCTTGCGAGCACCGAGTGTGATCTTCACGCTCGTGTCGAGGCGGTCGGCAAGCGTCGAGGCCAGGAAGTCGAGCCGTTCGTGCCGAGCGTTCGGCTTGGGGATGTTGTTGCGGCGAGGCTCCCCCGGGTCCTGATACAGGGCAACGGCCTCTTCCGTGGCCCGCACCGAGAGGCCTTCAGCAACGATGCGCTGCGCGACGCGTTCCATGGCCCCGGCATCTGGGAGAGAAAGCAACGCGCGGGCGTGGCCGGCGGAAAGGACACCCGCGGCAACGCGCCGCTGCACAAGCGGCGGAAGGCGCAGAAGGCGAATCGTGTTGGAGACCTGCGGACGCGAGCGACCAATACGGTCGGCAAGCTCTTCATGGGTCGTCCCGAAGTCCTCGAGAAGCTGCTGGTACGCGGCCGCCTCTTCCAACGGATTGAGCTGGCTGCGATGCAGGTTCTCGAGGAGTGCGTCGCGCAAGAGGTCGTCATCACTCGTGTCACGGATGATGGCGGGTATCGTCTCGAGGCCGGCTTGTTGAACGGCGCGCCAGCGACGCTCGCCCATGACGAGCTCGTAGCTTTCGCTACCAGGTTCGGTTGATCGACGGACGACAATCGGTTGAAGAACGCCAATTTCGCGAACTGAGTGCACAAGTTCAGCCATCTCGTCTTCATCGAAGACACTGCGAGGCTGCTTGCGGTTCGGATGGATGTCACCGACTCGAAGCTCGGCGAACTGCGCGCCGGGAACCTCGACAAGATCGAGCTCATCTTCGCCCGATCCGCCCGCAGACGAGGAAGGGCCTTCCTCGGACGTGCTCTTGCGCCGCTCGGAACCGCTTCGCGATCCCGACCCTTTTGACGGAGAAGGCGAGCGCTTCGTCGTCGGGCGTTCCTCGACTTGGGCGGCGGACTCCGAGGCAAGCCCTGCCGCCGTCGAACGCTCCCCCTCAGCCGCTGCCGGCGCAGCCGAGTTCGCAGCCTCAGCCTCTTTCTGCGGGGCGGCGGTCTCCTCAGCCGTCGCACGCTCTTCACTCGAACTGCGCGACTCGGGGAAGAAGAGGTCAACCGGACGCGACGGCGCGGCAGTCCCACCCGAGACCGTGCCGGAACTCGGAATCAGAGCTCCCAGGCCACGGCCCAGGCCTCGGCGCTTCTCGCTCATGCGCGGACTTCCTCCCTCGAACCCTCGACCACGGAGGGTGTGACCTGTGTGAAAAACTAACGCTCGGCGATTTCCGCCGCAGCCTCCATGTAGGAGAGTGCCCCGGTCGACGACGGGTCATACGTCATGACCGTCTGCTGGTAACTCGGAGCCTCCGAGATGCGAACGGAGCGCGGCACAACAGCCTCAAGGACCTGGTTCGGGAAATGCTCACGAACCTCGGCCGCAACCTGCGCCGCAAGGTTCGTGCGACCGTCGTACATCGTCAGCAGGATCGTGGAAACTCGAAGATCGCCGTTGAGGTGCTTCTGAATCATCCCGATGTTATTGAGGAGCTGGCTGAGTCCCTCAAGCGCGTAGTACTCGCACTGGATGGGGATGAGCACCTCGCCGGCCGCACAGAACGCGTTGACCGTCAGGAGGCCGAGGCTCGGCGGGCAGTCGATGAAAATGTAGTCCAACCGCTCAAGGCCCTGGGCCACGCGTTCTTTCGCGTAGTTGTCGATCGCGCGCCGCAGGCGCTGTTCGCGGGCAACGAGTGAGACGAGCTCGATCTCGGCCCCCGCGAGATGAATCGTGGCCGGCGCACACTCGAGCCGCTCGACGTCTGGGCACGGACGGACGACGTCGGCGAGTGCAAGATCGTTGATGAGCACGTCGTAGATGCTCTCCACGTCGGCGTGGTGTTCGATGCCCAGGGCGGTCGACGCATTGCCCTGCGGGTCGATGTCGATCACGAGGACGTTGAGGCCCGAGGCCGCGAGGGCCGCGGCGATATTCACCGTCGTCGTGGTTTTGCCGACGCCGCCCTTCTGGTTCGATACGGTGAAGATCCGCGTGGCGTCCGGCCTGCGGAGCTGGCGCTGGCTGAGCCGCTCTCGGCGCTTCGTTTCGTTCGCGAGCTGGCTCCCAATCGGGCTCGACTCATCGATGCTGATCCCGGGCGATGACCCGTTGGCGGGTCCGCGAGAAGCGGTGGAATCAACCTGAGCGGGTTGAGAAGCAAGAGACTGTGCGACGGTTGACGAGCGAGCTGGCCCCAGCGATACGAAGGGCGGAATCCGCTGTGCCGATGACTCGTCACTGCTCACTGTTCACTCACTCCCGGTTCGCGTACGTCTCCTCACTCTAGCCTAGCGGGTGGGCTCGGCCCTTCCCCGGATCAGGCACGGCCGGCGTCAATCCTCACGACTGTCGTCGGCTCCTCGAGGAGGCCCTCCCCGAGGACGCGAATCTGCGGATTCCGGCCGTGGTACTTCTTGATTGCCTTCGCCGCCTTTTCGATCTCCTCGGCAGCGCTGCGCCCCTTGATCGCGACGAGCGTTCCCGAACCGCCGAGAAGCGGAAGGGTGAGCGGGATGAGTGTGGCGAGGGCCGAGACAGCCCGCGCGGTCACGTAGTCGGCGTTCACGAGGTCGACAGCCTGCTCGGCCCGCATGCGAAAGACGCGAACATTGGTCAGCCCGAGATCCGCGACGACCTCCTCGAGCCAGACCACCCGGCGCTCGAGAGGCTCGATGAGGATCAGCGTGAGGTCCGGGCGGGCGAGTGCGAGACATAGGCCGGGCAGCCCGGCCCCGCTTCCGACATCGGCCACGAGGGCGCCGTGGGAGAACTCCGACTCGATGACGGCGCAATTGAGCACGTGCCGGCTCCAGAGACGCGGCACTTCGCGCGGTCCAATCAGGCCGCGCTCGAGGCCCGACGTCGCGAGGTGGTCGACGTATCGTCGTGCCAGCTCGAGTCGATCGCCAAAAAGCTTCTCCGCGGCCGCGAGCTCCGCCCCCGCCAAGTCCGGAAGACCGCCGTCGGCCGCTCCCATCGACGCGTCGCGCGCGGCAGACGGCGCGTGCTCCTCCGCCACGTCAGGCGGCCGAGACGACGATGTGGCGCTTGGCCCCTTCGCCTTCGGACTCGCTCGCGAAGCCCAGATCGGCAACGACGTCGTGGACGATCTTGCGCTCGTACGAGCTCATCGGATCGAGGTGAACGGGGGTGCCATCCGCCTTGACCTTCGCGACGGCATCCTCGGCGACAGAGTGGAGGTACTTGGTCCGCTCGCCCCGATAGCCATTGATGTCGAGGACAAGGCGCGAACGCGAGCCCGTCTGGGAGAGCACGGCGAGCCGCGTGAGCTCCTGAAGGGCTTCGAGCACCTCGCCGCCGTCGCCGACAAGGGTGTCGAGACCCTGGGCGTTCTCGTCGCCGATGACCGAGAGATAGGTCCGGCCGCCACGCACCTCGATGTCAATGTCGCCGTCGATGTCGGCAATGTCGAGGAGCTCCTCGAGGTAGTCTGCCGCGACGTCGCCCTCTTCTTCGAGGCGGCTCAGGGGAACCTCGTCGGCACCCTCATCGGTGCCGTTCTCCGCGGACTCGGCGACGTCATCAGAAGCTTCAGCGGCTTCGGCGTCCTCGTGGGCGTTCGCCCACTCCAGGCTGTCGTCGGTTCCGTTCACTGCGGTGGTCTCGGCAGGGGTCACTTCTTCCTCCGGTTCTTGCGCTGCGGCTGCTGACGCTGGCCCTTGGGCTCAGGGGGCGGCGGGATGTCCTCGGGCTTCATGGCCTTCCCGGTCGTCACGTCAATGGGAGCGAGGCCCTTCGCGGCACGCCGCTCATTGAGGGCCTTCGCGGCCGGCGAACCGGGGGCGGGCATGCGTCGGATGACGTAGAACTGCTGGCCCATCGTCCAGAGGTTGCTGATGGTCCAGTAGATGAGGACGCCGATGGGGAAGTTGATGCCGCCCACGCCGAAGACGAGCGGGAGGATGTAGAGGAGGATCTTCTGCTGGCGCATGAACGGGCTCTGCATCGCGGCCTCGGACATGTTCTTCGCCATGATCTGCTTCTGCGTGATGAACTGCGAGGCGGTCATCGCGACGATCATGAGGATCGAGAGAACGGCGACGACGACGGCGTCCCCACCACCGCCGTGCAGGAGCGACGCAGAAAGCGGCGCGCCGAAGATGCTTGAACCGTGGAACTGATTGACCTGATCGGTGGACATCGCCCCGATGCCCGGATTGTTGGTCTGAGCGCCGCTGACGTTGGACAGCACTCGGAAGAGGCCGAAGAAGAACGGCATCTGGATGAGCATGGGGAGGCACGCGGAGAACGGATTCGTGCCGTGGTGCTTGTACAGGGCCATCTGCTCCTGGGCCATGGCCTGGCGCGAGAGCTGATCAGTCTTGCCCTTGTACTTGGCCTGGAGCTTCTGGAGATCCGGCTGCAGCAGCTGCATGCCGCGCTGGGCCTTGATCTGCTTGACGAAGACAGGGATGAGGGCGGCACGGATCACGAGCACGAGCCCGATGATCGAGAACGTCCACGTCCAGCCGCTTGCAGCGGGCAGGCCGATGAACGAGAGCGCCTCGTGGAAGGCCACCATGACGAAGGAGACCAGCCACTCGAAGGGCAGGAGTATTGTCCCCAGAGGGTCCATGTGTTTTCCCTATTTCCTCGTGTCGAAAGCCGTCAGGCCACCAGAGCCCGGCTCGTCTTTCCAGTAGCGGTCCGGGTGGTTGAGCACCACGATCCGCGGCGTGCGGCCGGCGGGCCAGTGCCGGTGCCCATCGGGCACAGGATCCAGTCCGCCGGAGTTCCAGGGGTGGCAGCGCGCAAGCCGACGAACCGCCAGATACGATCCTCGCACAGCCCCGTGAACTGTGACGGCCTCGAGCGCGTATGCGGAGCAAGAGGGGTAGAACCGGCACACCTGCCCATAGAGCGGTGAGATGACGGCGCGGTAGACGACGAGCAAGACGATGAGCACGTTCCGCGGCACGTTCCAGACGAAGCGTCCGACGACGGCGAACCACTCCCGCGGGGCATGGCCCCGTGGAGCGTCACTCACCGCTGCCATCGACGTCCTCCTGTCGCAACCCCATCGCGAGTTTCCGCACCGCTCCGCGCAAAGCTGAGACGTAATCGCTTCGGAGGGAAGGCCAGTCGGCGGACGCCGCGGCGGGAAGAGCCCGCACGACGACGTCAACGCCCCTCGGCCTCTCCCGGAGCGTCTCCGCGCCGGCTTCCCTCAGCCTCCTCTTAACGAGGTTGCGGGTGACGGCGTTCCCCACCGCCTTGGAGACGATGAAGCCAAACCGCGACGGCGCGCCGTCGTCCGAAAGAGCCGCATACAGCACGACGTTCCGGCGCCCTTGGCGGACGCCGGAACGTACGGTATGCGAGAAATCGACGCTCGTTCGCAGTCGGTTGCGGGCGGGAAGCACGTCAGGGCTCCTAACGCTGCATCACCCGCAGGCCGAGGGCTGAGCCCGGCTTAGGCCGAGAGCTCTGCGCGGCCCTTGGAGCGGCGGGCAGCCAGGATGGCACGGCCGGCGCGGGTACGCATGCGAAGGCGGAAGCCGTGCTTCTTGGCACGACGGCGGTTGTTCGGCTGAAAAGTCCGCTTGCTCACGGTGTCACTCCAGTGGGTTCCGGCGCCTCACCCGGATGGCACGGTTGAGCCAGGCGGACGCGTATATGCGGTGCCTGCCGCCCCGCCGCGCCTCATGCCGACCGCCACGCCAGCTTTCAGGGCTGGACCAGGCGTTCGGGGGCATGCGACAGGACAGTAGGCAGACACAAAGGACTTAACGACGTTAGGGCAAGGACGGCACAGCCGTCAAACTCAGCAGCAAACCGAAGGGTCGCCGAAGGACGGCCTGAGCCAACTCTCAGGACGTTGTCCCCAGCTGTGGTGAATTGCACGTCGAGCCTGTGGACAGCGTGGCGCCGCGGTTCACGCGGCGAACTCCATCAGTGTAATTCACAGCGCGGCCGTTCCCAGTTCTCATCTGGTTTCTCCGTCCTCTAGGCTTGCTCAATGCACCCCATGCGCACGTGTGGATAGCCGTGTGGAAAACGGTGGCTGCGCAGCAACAAGACAGAGCACTGCATGGACGGCGAGAAGGGCACATGGGAACTGACGAGGCGAACGAGGCCAACACCGTTGGCAGTTCGTGGCGGCGCGTCGTGCGCTTGCTCGAGGAGGACGATCGGGTCAGCCCGCGGCAGCGCGGATTCGTAGCCCTCGCCCAGGCGCAGGGCCTCATCGGCTCGACGCTCCTCGTCGCGGTCCCCAACGAGCTCACGCGCGAAGTCCTCCAGACCCAGCTCAAGGAACCCCTCGACGCCGCGCTCCGCTCGGTCTTCTCTGAGGACGTCAGGTGCGCGATCGACGTCGACACCGAGCTCGTACCCGTCCGCGAAGAGATCTTTGAGCCGATCAAGCGTCCCGAGCCCGTGCCGGACCTGCGGCCGGCGCCCACGCCACCGAGCACGTCCCAGGAGTTCGGCCGCCTCAACCCGAAGTACACGTTCGACACCTTCGTCATCGGCGCCTCGAATCGATTTGCCCATGCGGCCGCCGTCGCCGTCGCAGAGGCTCCCGCGAAGGCGTACAACCCTCTCTTCATCTACGGGGACTCGGGCCTCGGCAAGACCCACCTCCTGCACGCGATCGGCCACTACGCGCGCCGGCTCTACACGGGGATCCGCGTCCGCTATGTGAACTCCGAGGAATTCACGAACGACTTCATCAACTCGATCCGCGACGACGAGGGCACGAGCTTCAAAACCACGTACCGCAACGTGGACCTCCTGCTCATCGACGACATCCAGTTCCTCGCAGGCCGCACGGGGACGATGGAGGAGTTCTTCCACACGTTCAACGCGCTGCACAACAGCAACAAGCAGGTCGTCATCACGTCCGACCAGCCGCCGAAGGCACTGCACGGCTTCGAGGACCGCATGAAGTCGCGCTTCGAGTGGGGCCTCCTCACGGACATCCAGCCGCCGGACCTCGAGACCCGTATCGCGATCCTTCGGAAGAAGGCCAACAGCGAGGGCCTCTACGCCCCGGACGATGTGCTCGAGTACATCGCCTCGCGGATCGCCTCGAACATCCGCGAACTCGAAGGCGCCCTCATCCGCGTCACGGCGTTCGCGAGCCTCAACAAGCAGCCGGTCGACGTGGCTCTCGCCGAGATGGTCCTCAAGGACCTCATCACGGACGATTCGTCGCTCGAGATCACGGCGGACCAGATCCTCCACGAGACGGCCGCCTACTTCAAGCTCTCGATCGAGGAGCTCAACAGCAAGTCGCGCACGCGCACTCTCGTGACAGCCCGCCAGATCGCGATGTACCTGTGCCGCGAGCTCACCGACATGTCCCTGCCCAAGATCGGCCAGGTGCTCGGCGGACGCGACCACACGACGGTCATCCACGCGGACCGGAAGATCCGCGAACTCATGGCCGAGCGGCGAGCGATCTTCAATCAGGTCACGGAGCTCACGAACAAGATCAAGCAGGCCCAGCGAGGGGCGTGAGCCCCGGCACGGGAACCCCTGGCACCCGGCGCTCGCCCTTCTTGTCATTCCTTATTAACAGCACCCTGTGGACAACCCTGTGGGAAGTTAAGTGCACAGGTGCCCCGGATGGGCTTAAAACTCACCACGGCTCTGTGGAGGAGCTGAATGACAAGAATCCTGCGATCCACAGAACCACCCCCGATCGTCCGCATCCGATCAACAACTCATGAACAGCCCGAACCCGCTGTCCGTCAGGTCGGAAAGCGCTTTTCCACAGTTTCCACAGCAGTTATTAACACCACGAATCCCAAAAACTCCATGAACAGCTAGACAACAGGAACCCGCTCGCCCTGCGCCCCACCCCGCACGGTCCTGGCAAATCACCAGCCCGTTGAACGACCCGAGGAACTTGCGGCTAAGCTGTGGGCAGTGCGCGCTGGGACGCACGAATCGTTGAAAGGCGGGAACCCTTCCGTGAAGTTCCGAGTCGAGCGGGATGTCCTCACCGAGGCTGTGAGCTGGGCGGCACGGTCGCTCTCCCCAAGGCCCCCGGTACCTGTCCTGTCCGGTCTCCTGCTTCGAGCACACGACGGCGTGGTGAGCCTCAGCAGCTTCGACTACGAAACCTCCGCTCGTCTCGAGATCCCGGCCGAGATCAGCGCTGAAGGCACGATCCTGGTCTCAGGCCGCCTGCTCGCGGACATCTGCCGCAGCCTCCCCGCCGCGCCTGTCGACGTCGAAACCGACGGATCGAAGGTGACTCTCACGTGCCGTCGAAGCTCGTTCCACCTCGCCACGATGCCTGAATCGGAATACCCGCCCCTACCTGAGCTGCCGACCATCACCGGCGCAGTTCCCGGGGATTCGTTCGCGAAGGGCGTGTCGCAGGTGATCATCGCGGCAAGCAAGGATGACACGCTGCCGATCCTCACCGGCGTCCGGATGGAGTTCGAGGACGGGCTCATCACACTCCTGGCCACCGACCGCTACCGGCTCGCCCTCCGCGAAATCGCCTGGAAGCCTGCCACTCCGAGCGTTTCGACCAGCGCGCTCGTCAAGGCAAAGACCCTCAACGAGGTGGCCAAGACCCTCGGCGGCTCAGGCGAACTCAACATCGCCCTCGCCGAAGACGATTCACGGCTCGTCGGCTTCGAAAGCGGCGGCCGCACCACGACGTCGCTCCTCGTCGACGGCGACTACCCCAAGATCCGCTCGCTCTTCCCCGACAGCACCCCGATCCATGCCGTCGTCTCGACACAGGAGCTCGTCGAGGCCGTTCGACGAGTCTCGCTCGTCGCCGAACGCAACACCCCCGTTCGCCTGGCCTTCAGCGAGGGGCTTGTCGTGCTCGACGCCGGGACGGGCGAGGACGCCCAGGCCTCCGAAGAGCTCGAATCGCAGCTCACGGGCGAGGACATCACGGTCGCCTTCAACCCCCACTACCTCATCGAGGGGCTGAGCGTCATCGAGACCCCGTTCGTGAGGTTCTCGTTCACGAGCGCCCCGAAGCCTGCCATGATCACGGCGCAGAAGGAGCTCGACGGCGACGACGAGACGGACTACCGCTACCTCGTCATGCCCGTGCGTCTCCCCAACTGACCCCACCCAGGCCCTCAGTCGTCGTCGAAAGGACAACCATGCACTTCGGATTGATCGGCCTCGGCAAGATGGGCTTCAACATGCGCGAGCGAGCACGCCGCGCGGGTCTCGAGGTGACGGGCTTCGACCGCAATCCCGAGGTCTCGGATGTCGCGACGATCGATGAGCTCGTCGGCACGCTGCCGGTTCCGCGCGTCGTCTGGGTCATGGTCCCCGCGGGCGAGATCACCGACAAAGTCGTGAAGGAGCTCGGCGAGAAGCTCTCCCCCGGCGATCTCGTGATCGACGGCGGCAACTCGCGCTTCACCGAGGACCAGCGCCACGCCGCCGAACTCGCCGAGAAGGGCATCCGCTTCGTGGACTGCGGCGTTTCCGGCGGAGTGTGGGGGCTCCAAAACGGCTACGGGCTCATGGCCGGCGGCGCGGCGGAGGACGTCGAGATCGCCATGCCGATCTTCGATGCACTGCGCCCCCAAGGCGAGCGCGCGGACAGCTTCGTCCACGTCGGCGGGATCGGCGCGGGCCACTACGCCAAGATGGTCCACAACGGGATCGAGTACGGCCTCATGCAGTCCTACGCCGAGGGGTACCAGCTCCTCGCCGCGAAGGACATCATCACCGATCTCCCCGGCACGTTCCGTGCGTGGCAGAAGGGCACCGTCGTCCGGTCGTGGCTCCTCGACCTCCTCGTCAAGGCCCTCGAGGAAGACCCCGGCCTTGCGAACATCGACGACTACGTCGAGGATTCGGGCGAGGGCCGTTGGACGGTTGAGGAGGCGATCGCCAACGCGGTCCCCGCACCGGCCATCACCGCCGCTCTTTTCGCGCGCTTCGAGTCCCGCGAGGACAGCTCCCCCGCCATGAAGATGGTCTCGGCCCTGCGCCACCAGTTTGGCGGGCACGCCACGCGCCCCGCCAAGTAGCGGCGGGAAGGACTGCCTGGTCCGTGTACGTCGAACGGCTCTCGCTCACGGACTTCCGGAGCTACCCCCAGCTCGATCTCGAGTTCGAACCCGGCCCGACTGTTCTCGTCGGGCCGAACGGCGTCGGGAAGACGAACGTCGTCGAGGCCCTGGGCCTCATGTCGACGCTGTCCTCGCATCGCGTCTCCTCGGACGCGCCGCTCGTGCGGTTCGGCTCGACGCAAGCCTTCGTTCGCGCCGGGTTCGTCCGCGGCGTGCAGCGTTCGCAGCTCGAACTCGAGATCAATCCGGGGAAGGCGAACCGGGCCAGGATCAACCGCGGCGCCCCACGGCGTGCGCGGGAAATCCTCGGAATCGCCCGAACCGTCCTTTTCGCGCCCGAGGACCTTGCCCTCGTCAAGGGCGACCCGTCGGCGCGCCGTCGCTTCCTCGACGAGCTCCTGACGGTCCTCGCTCCCCGGCATGCCGGCACCCGGGCGGACTACGACCGTGTCCTCAAGCAGCGCAATGCGCTCCTCAAGTCGGCACGCACCTCCCGCTCGCGCGGAGGACGGGCGCCCGACGCCCACGGTGCGACGGTCGAGTCGACCCTCGATGTGTGGGACCAGCATCTCGCGCGGATCGGCGCACAGCTCCTCGCCGCGCGACTCGAAATCGTCGAGCGGCTGCGGCCCCACGTTGCAAAGGCGTACGAGCAGCTCACGGACGGGTCGAAGGCCGCGCGGCTCGTCTATCGCTCCTCGATCACGGGCTTCGTCCCGGACGACGACGGCCAGTCTGACCCGAATGCCCAATCCGGCCCCGATGCCCAGCCCGCCTCCGGCGGCCTGCTCACCGTGGATGCGGGCGCGGCGCCGCTGTCCGCGCAAGCCGAGGGCTCATCCGACGGCGGCGGCCTCGAGGCCCTCCCCGCCGACGAGCTCGCGGAGCTCTATCTCTCGGCACTCGCGGCCGCGCGGCCGGCCGAGCTCGAGCGCGGGCTCTCGCTCGTGGGGCCGCATCGGGACGAGCTTGAACTTCTCCTGGGCGAGGCGCCCGCGAAGGGCTTCGCGTCCCATGGCGAGACGTGGTCGTTCGCGCTCGCGCTCCGGCTCGGGTCGTACTACGTCATGCTCGACGATTCGACGGTCGACGGCGACGAGCCCATCCTCATCCTCGACGACGTTTTCGCCGAGCTCGATACGGCCCGCCGCGCGCGGCTCGCCTCGATCGTCGCGCACGCGGAGCAGGTCATTGTCACGGCCGCGGTCGACGGCGACATCCCGGCCGAGCTCGCGGGCCGCCGGATCAGGGTTGTGCCCGGCGGGATCGAGGACGAAACCGGGCCCGCCCCGGCGGGTGGATGATGGCGGACGAGCCGAAGGACGAGATCGACGCCGCCCAGTCCGCCCTCAATCGGGTTCGCCGGGCGGCCGAGGCGCGCGGCGAGATCCGCACGCGCGCGTCCGGCTCGCTCGGCTCGTCGGGGGCGGCCGATACCCGGGCCAGGCGTGAAGGACGACGGCGGGGATCCGGCTTTGCCGAGGGCTACGGCGGCCGGGACCCACAGGGCCTGGGGAGCGTCATGAGCCGCATGGTCTCGGAACGGGGATGGTCCTCCCCGGTCGCGGTCGGCTCGGTGATCGCGAGGTGGCCCGAACTCGTGGGTCCCGAGGTCGCGGCGCACTGCACGCCGGAGAGCTTCGAGGACACGACGCTGCGGGTGAGGTGCGATTCGACGGCGTGGGCCACTCAGCTCCGCCTGCTGAGCACGGCGCTCCTCGACCGCTTCGCGCGCGAGCTGGGCCCCGACGTCGTCCGCTCGCTCCATGTTCTCGGGCCCGCGGCGCCGAGCTGGCGCAAGGGCGTGCGGCACGTGCGGGGCCGCGGGCCGCGCGACACGTACGGCTGACGTCTCGCCCCTCCGCTCCCGTCGGCCGGGCCCGGGAAGGTGACTGGCGCAACGGCGCGTCGACTGGTATGCGGCGGAAGCCGGGAATCCGCTGTCTGGGCCGTTCACGGGGCGGGAGCCACACTCCCCCTTGGTCGGGGTCCCGATGAGCCGCCATTCGGCCCGTTGCGGGCTTCCCATGGGCACCCGCGGGCGCCGCTGGCCGGAATTTCGCGAACCAACCGGTAGAATTAATGCGATAAGCCTGTCTACTGAAGAGGGGTAGAGACCGCCTGTGTCTGACGAGAGCGGAGCGAACGTGCCCGAAGCGAAGGCACCCAAGGAATACGGGGCAAGCAGCATCACGGTGCTCGAGGGCCTCGAAGCCGTCCGCAAACGCCCCGGCATGTACATCGGGTCCACAGGTCCGCGCGGCCTGCACCACCTGGTCTACGAAGTGGTCGACAACTCGGTCGACGAGGCCCTCGCGGGTTACTGCGACCACATCAACGTGACGCTCCAGCGCGACGGCGGCGTGCGCGTCGAGGACAACGGCCGCGGCATTCCCGTGGACATCCACCCGACCGAGGGCAAGCCGACGGTCGAGGTCGTCATGACGATCCTGCACGCGGGCGGCAAGTTCGGCGGCGGCGGATACACCGTCTCGGGCGGCCTCCACGGCGTCGGCATCTCGGTCGTCAACGCCCTCTCGACGCGCGTCATCACCGAAGTGCGGCGCCAGGGCCATGTGTGGTGCATGTCCTTCCGCGACGGCGGGCAGCCGGTTGGAAGCCTCGAGCAGGGTGAGGCGACCGACGCGACGGGGACGATCCAGACCTTCTACCCAGACCCGGCGATCTTCGAGAGCACCGAGTTCGATTTCGAGACGCTCCGTGCTCGCTTCCAGCAGATGGCGTTCCTCAACAAGGGGCTCCGCATCACGCTCACGGACGAGCGCTTCGAACAGATCGACGAGGAGGAGATCGCGGGCGACGACGGCGAGCACGCGCCCGCGCCGCGCACCGTCGACTACAGGTACGAGGACGGTCTCCTCGACTACGTCAAGCACCTCAACTCCTCGAAGAAGATCGAGGTTGTGCACGAGGAAGTCATCGCGTTCGAGAACGTCGACGACGAGAAGAAGATGGCGCTTGAGATCGCAATGCAGTGGACCACGGCCTACGCCGAGTCGGTTCACACGTACGCGAACACGATCAACACGCACGAGGGCGGCACCCACGAGGAGGGCTTCCGTGCCGCGATGACGTCCCTCGTCAACCGGTACGCGCGCGAGAAGGGCATCCTCAAGGAGAAGGAGGAGAACCTCACGGGCGACGACGTCCGCGAAGGCCTCACCGCCGTCGTCAGCATCAAGCTCGCTGAACCACAGTTCGAAGGCCAGACGAAGACGAAGCTCGGCAACTCCGACGCGAAGGGGTTCGTCCAGCGCGTCGTGACGGACCAGCTCGGCGACTGGCTCGAGCGCAATCCGGGGCCGGCTCGCGAGGTCATCCGCAAGGCGATCCAGGCGTCCCAGGCGCGCATGGCGGCCCGCAAGGCCCGCGACAACGCGCGCCGGAAGAGCCCGCTCGAATCGTTCGGCATGCCGGGCAAGCTCTCGGATTGCTCGTCCAAGGATCCGTCGGAGTGCGAGGTCTACCTCGTCGAGGGTGACTCGGCAGGCGGTTCGGCGAAGCGCGGCCGCAACCCCAAGACGCAGGCGATCCTCCCGCTGCGCGGCAAGATCCTCAACGTCGAGCGGGCTCGCCTCGACAAGGCGCTCGGCAACGCCGAGATCCAGTCGATGATCACGGCGTTCGGCACGGGCATCGGCGAGGACTTCGACATCGCCAAGCTGCGCTACCACAAGATCGTGCTCATGGCCGACGCCGACGTCGACGGCCAGCACATCACGACACTGCTCATGACGCTCCTGTTCCGGTACATGCGCCCGCTCATCGAGAACGGCTACGTGTACCTCGCGCAGCCGCCGCTCTACCGCATCAAGTGGTCGAACCACGCGCACGACTACGTGTACAGCGACCGCGAGCGGGACGAGACCATCCGCGTGGGCACAGCCAAGGGCCAGCGGCTCCCGAAGGAGAACGGGATCCAGCGGTACAAGGGCCTCGGCGAGATGGACTACACCGAGCTGTGGGACACGACCATGGACCCAGACCACCGGACGCTCCTGCAGGTCACGATGGAGGATGCCGCGGCCGCGGACCAGACCTTCTCCGTGCTCATGGGCGACGACGTCGAGTCGCGACGCCACTTCATCCAGCAGAACGCCAAGGACGTCCGCTTCCTGGACATCTGAGCCGGGTCCCGACCCGCGGATAAGCCAGAGCAATCTTTAGGAGACACTCGTGAGTGACGAGACCCCCGAGAACCCCGGCCTGGGCCCGGACGACGCCGGCCTTGCCGGCGGCGTCGTCGAGGGCGCGGTGATCGACCGCGTCGAGCAGGTCGACCTCCAGACGGAGATGCAGCGTTCCTACCTCGACTATGCCATGGCGGTCATCGTCGGCCGCGCGCTGCCGGACGTGCGCGACGGCCTCAAGCCCGTGCACCGGCGCGTCCTGTACGCGATGTTCGACGGCGGCTACCGCCCCGACCGCGGGTTCAACAAGTGCGCGCGCGTCGTGGGCGACGTCATGGGCACGTACCACCCGCACGGCGACATGGCGATCTACGACGCCCTCGTGCGCCTCATCCAGGACTGGGTCATGCGGTACCCGCTCGCGCTCGGCCAGGGGAACTTCGGCTCCCCCGGAAACGACGGCGCGGCTGCACCGCGGTACACCGAGACCAAGATGGCGCCGCTCGCCATGGAGATGGTCCGGGACATCGACGAGGAGACCGTCGACTTCCAGGACAACTACGACGGCAAGAACCAGGAGCCGACGATCCTGCCGGCCCGGTTCCCGAACCTGCTCGTCAACGGCTCGTCGGGCATCGCCGTCGGCATGGCCACGAACATCCCGCCGCACAACCTGCGCGAGGTGGCCGACGGCGTCCAGTGGTACCTCCAGAACCCCGAGGCGACCCGCGAGGAACTCCTCGACGCGCTCCTCGCGCGCATCAAGGGCCCTGACTTCCCGACGGGCGCGACGATCCTCGGCCACCGGGGCATCGAGGACGCTTACCGCACCGGCCGTGGCTCGATCACGATGCGCGCGGTCGTCAACGTCGAGGAGATCCAGGGCCGCACGTGCCTCGTGGTCACCGAGCTCCCCTACATGGCGAACCCGGACAACCTCGCGATGAAGATCGCCGAGCTCGTCAAGGACGGCAAGCTGGCCGGCATCGCCGACCTCCGAGACGAGACCTCGGGCCGCACCGGCCAGCGCCTCGTGATCGTCCTCAAGCGGGACGCGGTCGCGAAGGTCGTGCTCAACAACCTCTACAAGCACACGCAGCTGCAGGACAATTTCGCGGCGAACATGCTCGCGATCGTCGACGGCGTGCCGCGCACCCTCTCCCTCGACGCGTTCGTGCGCCACTGGGTCACGCACCAGATCGACGTGATCGTGCGCCGCACCCGCTTCCGGCTGCGCAAGGCCGAGGAGGAGATCCACATCCTCCGCGGCGTGCTCAAGGCGCTCGACATGCTCGACGAGGTCATCGCGCTCATCCGCCGCTCCCCCACAGTCGAGGAAGCGCGTGAGGGCCTCATGGCGCTGCTCGAGATCGACCAGCAACAGGCCCAGGCGATCCTCGACATGCAGCTTCGACGGCTCGCGGCCCTCGAGCGGCAGAGGATCATCGACAAGCACGAGGAGCTCGAGGCCCAGATCGTCGAGTTCAATGCGATCCTTGCCGATCCGGCCCTCCAGCGCACGATCATCTCCGAGGAGCTCGGGGCGATCGTCGATAAGTACGGAGACGACCGCCGCACCCGCATCCTCGCGGGCTTCGACGGCGAGATGAGCGTCGAGGACCTCATTCCCGAAGAGGAAATGGTCGTCACGATCACGCGCGGCGGCTACGTCAAGCGGACCCGGAGCGATCAGTACCGGCAGCAGAACCGCGGCGGCAAGGGTGTGAGGGGCGCTCAGCTGCGCGGCGACGACGTCGTCGAGCACTTCTTCGTCACGACGACGCACCACTGGCTCCTGTTCTTCACGAACCTCGGCCGCGTCTACCGGGCGAAGGCGTACGAGCTCGCCGAGGGCGGCCGCGACGCGAAGGGCCAGCACGTCGCGAACGTCCTCGCGTTCCAGCCCGACGAGCGCATCGCCCAGGTGCTCGACCTGCGCGACTATCAGCAGGCGCCGTACCTCGTGCTCGCGACGAAGAGCGGCCTCGTCAAGAAGACCCGCCTCGAGGACTACGACACGAACCGCACCGCCGGCGTCATCGCGATCAACCTGCGCGACGGCGACGAACTCGTCTCGGCGCAGCTCGTGTCAGAGACCGACGATCTCATGCTCGTCTCGCGCCACGGCCAGTCCGTGCGCTTCACGGCCGACGACGACGCGCTGCGCCCGATGGGCCGCGCCACGAGCGGCGTCACCGGCATGAAGTTCAGGGACGACGACGAGCTCCTCACCGCGGACGTCGTGACCGACGACTCGTACGTCTTCATCGTCACCGAGGCCGGCTATGCCAAGAAGACGGCCGTCGAGGAGTACCGGCGGCAGGGGCGTGGCGGTCTCGGCATCAAGGTCGGCAAGTACCAAGAGGGCCGCGGCCACCTCATGGGCGGACTCATCGTGCACGACGAGGACGAGGTGCTGGTGGTCATGGAGGGCGGCAAGGTCGTGCGCTCCGCCGTATCCGGCGTGCCGGTCACGGGACGTGACACGATGGGCGTCATTTTCGCCAAGCCGGACAGGGGCGACCGCATCATTGCGGTGGCGAAGAACACCGAGCGTGGGCTCGTGGAGGAGCCCGAGGAGGAGGGTACTGAGGGCGCCGCTGCGGTCGAGGGCCCCAGCACCGAAGCGTCGGATGCCGTAACGTTGACCGGAGACTCTGTCGAGAACCCCGGAGGTAACGCGTGAGCACGCCAGAGAACGAGGCCCGTGGCGGCTACCCGGTGACCCCACCGGCTCGGCCACCTCAGCGGCCGGGTGCCGCAGCGCCGTCGGCCAACTCCCAGCCGCGCGGCTCCCAAGGCCCGACGACGACGCAGCAGCGTCCCGCCCCTCGGCCGACGCAGCCGCGGGCTCCCCTTGGTGGCGCCCCGACGCAGGGTCTCGTGCGCCCCGCTCCGAAGGCCAAGCAGCGGCGCGCGCGGCTCCTCGTGAGCAAGGTCGACCCGTGGTCCGTGCTCAAGATGTCGTTCCTCCTCTCGGTCGCGCTCGGCATCGTGACCGTCGTGGCGTCGATCGTCCTGTGGATGGTCCTCGACGTCACGGGCATCTTCGACAAGATCAACGGCCTCCTCGGTGAGGTCGCGGGATCCGAGAGCGGCGGCTTCGACCTCAAGAAGATCGCCTCGCTGGGCCAGGTCGCGTCGTTCGCGACGATCATCGCCGTCGTCAACGTCGTGCTGCTCACGGCGCTCTCGATGCTCACGGCCGTCCTGTACAACATCTCGGCTGCGCTCGTTGGCGGCATCGGGGTGACCCTCACGGACGACTGATCTCGATTTGTCCGGTGGCCCCGGGGTGCTGTAAAGTCATATCTCGGCCCGAGCGCACTGTGGGGCCAAAATGGGGGCGTATAGCTCAGGCGGTTAGAGCGCTTCGCTGATAACGAAGAGGTCCCAGGTTCAAGTCCTGGTACGCCCACGGAAACCTGTTTCCGGTTGGAGGTGCCCGTGAAGAAGCTGATTGCGGTGGCGATCGCTGCTCTCGCGGGTGCCTTTCTTGTCCGGAAGATCCAGGAATCCGAAGCCCAGAAGAAGGTCTGGAGCTCGACGACGGATCGCGTCGACTAGCTTCGCCTGGATTCTCGGGGGCATGGCGCAATTGGTAGCGCACCTGCTTTGCAAGCAGGGGGTTAGGGGTTCGAGTCCCCTTGCCTCCACCGATGGGTCCCAGCACTAGTGCTGGGACCCTTTTCGTCTGGCAAGCCCGCGCTCCAGTCCGGTTGATCTTTCCCAATCGGTCGGGGGGTTATCGGTCAAAACGTGGGGATGGCCCGGGCGTGTCATCGGCTTCTGCCGGCCCGTCCGGTGCGTGCCCAGAGGCCTTCCTCGGCGGTCGTGGCGGTGTCGTAGAGGGCCGGTCCGATCCGTTCTTCCTCGGTCGTTGTCGGTGTTCGTTTCGGCGGTTCGCGGTGCTCTGGGCGGATGAGCTTGTGGGCCGGGGCGGGGTTTTCGGAGTGGGTGTAGAGCCACCATTCGACGGCGCGTTTCATGTGGTTCTGGCTCATGCCGCGGTGGTGCTTCAGGAGCAGGCGCAGCTGGGCGTTGACCCCTCCTTCGATCCGGTTTGTGGTCGAGGCGATCCGGAGGTCCTCGTGCTCGGGGGCGAGGTGGGTGAACAGCGTCCCGGCCTTCACGAGCCGCTCGAGCAGGTAGTACGCGGCGCGCAGCCGCTTGTGGGTGTACCACCACTGCTGGGAGGGCTTGACCCATGACGGCGCGGCCCCGGCCTCGCCGCGGTGGGTGCGCTGTTTGAGCATCGGGCCCCAGCGGGTGTGCCAGTCGTTCAGCGCGGTCGCCCAGGCGGCGGCCTCTTCGGCGGTCTTCAGGCGCATGAGCGCCTTGGAGAGGCGAAGGAGGGCTCTGCCGGCTTCGAGCCGGGGCCGATGGGTCAGGTGGGTGCGGACGTTGCGGTGAACGTGCACCAGGCAGCGCTGGACCCGGGTCTCCGGCCAGACCTTGCGCAGGGCCGAGGCCAGGCCGGCACCGCCGTCGCAGACCACCACGCGCGGGGCGGGGAAGCGCTCGAGCAGGGCCGCCCACGCGGCGGACTTCTCGGTGTCGCACCACTGCCAGCCGATCACGTGCTCCCCGGCCGTGGCGATCAG
>NZ_JAVFJJ010000014.1:24116-91227 GCF_030908245.1 Sinomonas sp. ASV322 | reverse complement strand
GTTCCAGCACCACGCCGTGACGCGCCGGAACGAGCGGTCGGGGCCCAGGCCGGCCTCGGCCTGCGTGTCCTTTCCCAGCAGCCAGCCGAGGAAGGCCTCGAGCTCGTGCCTGCGGGACAGGTCGGGGCGCCGACGAGTGGTCCCGGCCCGGCACGAGACGCACCTCCACCGCTGCGTCCCCGCGGCGGTCCGCCCGTTCTTTACCAGGACGGACCCGCATACCCGGCAGGACGTCGAATTGGAAGCAACCCTCACGCCTAAGGGTCACAGAGTAAGACGACCCCGATTTTCCCGCGCCAGCACTGGGATCCAGGCCAATCCCATCCCCACGTTTTGTCCTATAACCCCGAAAAGACGGCCTCGGACGTTCTCTTCGACCGCAAGCCGTCTTCGTTCGCACACGCGCCTCAACCTAGCCGAGCGGGCTCGGGTTCAAGATGTTCAGAGGCTTCGCCTGTCGAGCCCGTCGGCCACGCTCTCGTCGTGAGCGGCTCAGGTTCCGAGAACGATTCTTCGCTGTACCACGCGATCGGGGTGAGGAGACGTTGTCGACACGCGTGAAGGGGTGGCCCCGGGGCTCTGGGCGTCCGCGAGCACGTCGAGTCTGGCGCGTTGCGGCGTTGCGGCGTTGCGGCGTTGCGGCGTTTCGGGCAGGTCGAGGCGGGAGAGGAGGAGGAAGGAAGACTGCGCGGAGCACAGCGATTGCGAGGGCCACCCGACCGGTGCGGCCCGGCACGGCGAGTCCTCGCCGCGCCAGGCCGCAGTTGGGGCGATCACCGACTGTCGGTTGAGACTATGCGCCCGTCGCGTTCAGAGAAAGAACCCAACCCACCACGTTGGTGAACCGTTCCTGTGAGAGCGATGGGTCCGCGTAGTAGAGGCTGAAGATCCCGACCACGACGTTTCCTTTGATTCCGGCGGCAGAGAAATTCAGCTTGTAGTTTCGCGAAGCCTGCGACGATCCCCTAGCCACAAGTTCGCTGCTCACGAGGTCTATGACGCGGTCAGGGGTCCCTGTGGGGTCAACTTGGTTCGAGTCCCCGAAGAAGACAGAGATCTCAAGCCCTGCCGGATCCAATGGCGACATCAGTTCAAGCGACAACTCGTCCTGGACACCCAAATCCAAGATCGCCGTTGACGACTGCGAGTTGTTCTTCATAACGCTTGAACCGCGGGCACTCTTCCAGTCGACGAGGGCGGGACTGACGGAAGTGGCTCCGACCCTCAGCTCGGGAGGTTGGGGGTCAGCCCCTTGATATTCACGTAGCTCCACTTTTTGCGGGTCTCCTGTTTCCTCGGGGCCGGAAGTTATGGTTGAGGGTGCGCAAGCGGTCAAGGTAGTGGCCACAGCAATCCACAGCCGTTTCCGCGATAGGTCTGCAGGGACTGTTTTCCACAGACTGCCTTCGCGTTGGTGTCGATACCCCATTGGTTGTTCACTGTTCGCGCATTAAAGGCGGATCTGTGCCAAAGGCCGAACCAGCCTTTCTTCATTATCTCCGCACCATTGGTCATCTGCTGTGGGAGGCTTCTGCAGTCTCGAATTCTCGTATGGACAGACGACATATTCCAGCTCTTGTGAACATTCTCGCTTTACCCGAAACAGTTGTAGGGATTTCCGAGAATTGTCCCGGTCAAGAGTCTGGGCGTGATTTCGCCATGGTATCCTCCTTGTTTTTGGCGAACTAATTAATGAGCTGGCGGTGCTGGGAGCTCATGTGACGCGAAGATCTTGGCGTGCACGCGCGTTAAATGATGACCTCTCGACATCGATTGCGATGGCCCCCGTATCTCAAAGGCTCGCAGCTCGTTGCGAAGTCCGTCAATCCACAGAGCTGTTTTGGCGTGGATGTGCTGTAAAAGGGGCGCAAATGTGCTCTCGGGGCCTCATCCACCCGTTTGGCACGCATACTCGAAAGCGTTGGTCAGCTTTCGAGCGACCGCCACAGGAACGCTGCGCTCCGGGCCTGGAGGGCCGCAGCCTGGCGGTTGTCCGAGGCGCCCGCGTGGCCACCCTCGAGCGCCTCGTGGTACCAGACGTTCGGAATGCCCATCGCCTCCATGCGCGCGGCCATCTTGCGCGCCTGAACGGGGCCGACGCGGTCGTCCGAGGTTGCGGTCCAGATGAACGTGTCCGGGTAGTCCACCCCGTCGCGCAGAAGATGGTACGGCGAGAACGTCTTGAGGTACTCCCACTGCTCGGGCACGTCGGGGTCGCCATACTCGGCGATCCAGGACGTGCCCGCGGAGAGCTTCGTGTACCGCCGCATGTCCAGGAGCGGCACGCCGCACGAGATCGCCCCGAACAGCGAGGGGAAGTTCACGAGCATGTTGCCCACGAGCAGCCCACCGTTCGAGCCTCCCGTGCAGCCGAGGTGCTCGGGGGACGTCACCTCGCGCCGGATGAGGTCCAACGCGACGGCGGCGAAGTCCTCGTACGAACGATGCCGGTTTTCTTTGAGCGCGGCTTGGTGCCACGCTGGCCCGTACTCGCCTCCGCCTCGGATGTTGGCGACCACATACACGCCGCCGCGTTCGAGCCACGCGCGCCCCACGACCCCGCTGTAGGCGGGCGTCCTGGAGATCTCGAATCCTCCATAGCCACTCAGCTGGGTCGGCGCGGCGCCGTTCAGTTCGAGGTCCTTGGGACCCACCTGGAAGTAGGGAACCCGAGTGCCGTCCGCTGAGGTCGCGAAGTGCTGTTCGACCGTGAGCCGGCTCTCGTCGAAGAACGACGGCGCGCGCTTGACCTCCGCATGGCCCCCACCGATGGTGCCGCGCAGGAGCGTCGTGGGCGTGAGGAACCCGGTCGCGATGAGCCAGTAGTCGTCGCCCGCGTCGGGGTCCTCGTCGTCGACCGCGTAGCTCTCGACGAGGTGAAGCGGCGGGCATGCGTCGAGCTCCTCGCTCGACCACGCGCCGTCGTCCGTTGAGCCCGCGCCTGCGCCGGCAGACGGCGGCATCAGCACCCGGATCTGCGATGAGACGTCGCGCAGGAGATTGACGAGAAGGCGGGTCTTCGTCCAGCTCCATGACTGGAGCGAGGTATGGGCATCCGGCGAGAACAGCACGGTAAGCTGCGTCGATCCGCCCAGGAACGCCTCGAAGTCGGCCGCGAGCAGCGAGCCGGCATCGTGCACAACGCCGTCGACATCCCAGTCACGCTGTGGCCGGAACAGGATCCACTCGCGGTGGAGGTCAATGTCCACGTCGGTCGGCACGGGGATCTCCCGCCACGCGTCGTCGCGCCAGATCGAATGCCGCACGTCGAAGAAGCTGATCCGGTCGCTCGCGAGGAGCCGCTCGAAGCCCGGGGTGTCGTCAAAGCCCGCGCCCCCCATCAGGTGATCGGCTGGCACCTCGAAGATGACCTCGGCGTCCTCAAGGGCCGCGCCGCGCGGAAGCCTGCGCACGATCCTCGGGTAGGACGACGTCGTCACGGCGTCCTCGCCAAGCGTCGACGACACGATGAGCGTGTCCACGTCGAGCCAGTCCACGCCGCCCTTCGCCGCGGGGAGCTCGAACCCGCCCGCTTCGGGCGCGATGAAGGCGCGGTCTTCGACGTCGTACTCCCGGACCGTGACAGCATCGCCACCGTCGGGGGACAGCCGGACCATGCAGCGCCGCCACGACTTTCCGTCGTCGGGGCGCAGGAAGCCGGCGCCGCCCCACACCCACTCGACGCCTTCGGTGGCCGCAAGGGCGTCGACGTCGAGCAGGATCTCCCACTCGGGCGAGTCGGTCATGTAGCTTTCCCAGCGCGTGCGCCGCCACAGGCCCTTCGGGTTCGAGGCATCCCGCCAGAAGTTGTAGTACCAGTCGCCACGCTTCGTGACCATGGGAATGCGGTCCTGCGAGTCCATGACCTCGAGGATCTGGGCCTCGAGCTCGGGGTAGTCCCCGGTCTCGAGCAGTTCCTCCGTGCGCGCATTCTGCTCTCGCACCCACGCGAGCTGTTCCTCGCCGCGGATGTCCTCGAGCCAGAGGTTCTCGTCCACCGGTTCGCCGGGGGCATGGGCGAGCGTTCGTGCGGGAGTCTCCGTGGGGTCCGTCATGCTGCTCATCCTCGCACGGCCCTCCGACAGCGCAAGAGGCGCACGTTAAGCTCAAGGAATGAGTTCGGGAGGAGGACGGACGGCCGTGCGCGTCGCCGTCATCGGGGGAGGGCCGCGTGGCGCGTCCGCCGTCGAACGGCTCCTCGCGAACTGGCCGGCCGCGAGCAAGGCGGGCCTCGGCGAGCTCGAGATCACGGTCTTCGATCCCTTCACGCCGGGGTCCGGCCGCGTGTGGCGGCCCGAGCAGCCGCGCGAGTTCCTCATGAACACGCCGTGCCTCTACCCGACCCTCATCCCGTCCGAGCCCGATGTCGCGCCCCCGCGGGTCGGCGGGAGCTTCCACGAATGGCTCGAGCGCCGAGGCGCCGAGGCAGACCTCACTCCCGACGAGCGGGCGGAGGCCGCGGCCCTCACTTCCGCGGACTACCCGCCGCGCGCCCTCTACGGCCGCTACCTCGCCCACACATTCGCCGCGGTTGTCGCGGCGGCCCCCGAGGGAGCAACGGTCGAGCACATCGCGCTCGAGGTCGTCAGGCTCGGTCGGACGCCACACGGCTGGGCCGTCACGACGGCGGACGGGCACGCGCGGCAGGCGGACGCCGTCGTCCTCGCCCTCGGCCATGTCCCGGCGAGGCCCAACCGCGCCCAGCGCGACTTCGTCGACGCCGCCGCGCGGCTCGGCCTCACCTACCTCCCGCCCGCAGCGCCGGCGGACGTCGACTGGGACGTCCTGCCTGCCGGGCGGACGGTTCTGGTCCGTGGCATGGGGCTCAACTTCTTCGACGTCATGGTGCGCCTCACCAAGGGGCGCGGCGGGCGCTTCAAGGAGGGACCCGAGGGGCTCGAATACGTTCCGTCGGGCCGCGAGCCTCGGCTCGCGGCGGCCTCGCGGCGGGGCGTCCCGTACCGCGGCAAGGCCGAGCTCGGCGCGTACTACGCACCGGGCGTCCGGCTCCGCTGGTTCACGCGCGAGGCTGCGCTTGCGCCACGCGCGGCGGGGGTCACGCCGTCGTTCGATGCCGATTTCTGGCCTCTCCTGCACCGCGACACCCTCTGGGCCTACTATTCGACGCTCGCCCGCTCGGAGTCGGGCGCCGTCGGGCACGGGTTCCTCGACGAGCTCCAGGCCGCGCTCGAGACCCCCGGCGCCGGCTGGGAAGCGCGCGCGGAACGCGTGGTTGTCGCTGGGGTTGCCCGCGACAGGCGCCTCGACCTCCGCGGGCTCGGTGCCCCGCTCGCGGGGCGGCATTTCGTGAACCGCTCCGAGCTCGACGCCCACGTCCTCGCCTATCTCGAGGACGACGCGGCGGGCTCCGCACGCGGCGAGGACGATCCGGTCAAGATGGCGATTGCCGCCCTCCACCGCGGCAGGGCGGTCCTCAAGGAGGTCGTGGCCGACGGCGGGATCACCGAGGAATCATGGGTCGCCGGGCTCCGTGGCTGGTTCGAGGGGCTCGTCGAGGGCCTCGCGAGCGGGCCGCCCGCGATTCGCATCCAGCAGCTCGCGGCGCTCATCCGGGCCGGCGTCGTGAGCACGGTGGGGCCCGAGCCCCGGTTTGCCGTGGACCGGGGCGCCGGATGCTTCGTCGCCGAGTCCCCGTGGGTGGGCGGCCGGCCCGTGTACGCGGCGGCGATGGTCGAGGCGCTCGCACCCGCGAACGTCGTCGCCGCCGCGGATTCGCCCCTCCTCACCGGGCTCCTCGCCGATGGCCTCGCACGCCCCAAATACCTCGCGGGGGCCGACGGCGTTCCGCGTCCCGCCAGCGGGCTCGACGTCACGGCACCGCCGTACCGCCCCCTCGACGTCAATGGCCACGCGGTCCCGGGCGTCTATGTGCTCGGCCTCCAGCTCTCCGCGGTCCAATGGGGCACCGCGATTGCCGCGGAGGCGCACCCGTTCGGTGCGACAGGCGAAACGAACGACGGCGCCGCCTACCCGAGCGGCCAGCGCACCTTGCGCGACGCGGACGCTATCGCGCGGGCCATCTTGGGCCTCTCACAGGGTTTAGCCCACTGAACGTGTTTCACAAGGCGTGCATGCGTATTCACGCGTCATTCACGTCGCGCCCGTAGGCTCCCGGTGCTTTGCGTTCACACCAAGGAGACTTCATGCGCACACTACCCGCCATCGCCGTCGGGGCGACGGCCGCAATGGTCGCGGCCGTCTGCATCGCCTCAGGCGCCGCGGCAAGCGATCACGGCTCGGCTTCCGCTCCGGACGGCGCGATCAAGCACGTCCTCGTCATCGACCTCGAGAACGAGGACTTCAATACGTCGTTCGGACCGACCTCGCCTGCGAAGTACCTCAACGACGTGATCGTGCCGAAGGGCCAGCTGCTAACCAACTACTACGCGACCGGGCACTTCAGCACGGACAACTACCTCGCCCAGATCTCGGGCCAGGCGCCCAACAAGGTCTCGGGCAACGACTGCATCACCGACACGAAGACATTCGCGTCGACGTACACCGATGTCACGCCCGGAACGCTCGACCCCAATCAGGCCAAGTACCCGGGCCAGGTCGAAGGAAGCGGCTGCGTCTACCCTGCCGCGGTGAAGACGATCGGCGACCAGCTCGATGCTCGCGCGGGCGAGAACGAGGGCGAGGACGGGGGGAAGCTCACGTGGCGCCAGTACGCCGAGGACATGGGCAATGACCCCGTGCGCGACCACGGCACCCCGGACCCGGTCGGCGGAACCGACTGCGCGCACCCCGCGGCCAACGGGACGTTCCCGAACCATGCGACGACGACCGATCAGTACGCGATCCGCCACGTCCCGTTCCTCTTCTTCCACTCGGTGACCGACAACGCCGCATCGTGCGCCCAGCACGTGGTTCCGCTCGGCTCGGTGAAGACGGGCCCCGACGGCGACACGTTCACGGGCCACCTCGCCGAGGACCTCGCGCAGAAGCGGACCACTCCCGAGTTCGCGATGGTGACGCCCAACGTGTGCAACGACGGCCACGACGACACGTGTGTCGGCCCGAACACCGAAGGCGGCCACACGGGCGGCCTCGTCGCCGCCGACCTGTGGCTCAAGCACTGGATGCCGCTCATCCTCGACTCCCCGGCCTATAAGAGCGGTGAAATGCTTGTCGTCGTGACGTTCGACGAGGCCTCGATGAAGGATTCGAGCGCGTGCTGCGGCGAGCAGGCGGGCCCGGACAACGCCAACCCGGGCTACCCGACGCTCATGACTCTCTTCGGGGGCTCCGCTCCGACCGCGCCGGGACAGTACCCGGGCGGCGGGCGCGTCGGTGCTGTGCTGCTTAACTCGAAGTGGATCGCTTCGGGCAGCGTCAACACGACCCCGTACAACCACTACTCCGCACTCCGGAGCTATGAGGACCTGCTCGGGATCGAGAGCGGCGGGTCCGACGGCCACGGCCACCTCGGGTTTGCTGGCCAGACCGGGCTGCGCCCGTTCGGGACGGACGTTTTCGCGAAGGTCGAGGACGCGAACTGACGTCCGCACGCTGACCCTCACCCGCTGACCTTCGCGCACGGTGCCCGGGCCCTGTGAACAGGCCCGGGCACCGTCGCATCGGCGGGCTTTCTAGTCCTGGCGGAAGCCCTCGTTGATGAGGAAGACCGCCCCGAACGGGTCCGCAACCGTTGCCATCCGGCCGAACGGAGTGTCCTCGATCGGCCGGATGACCTGTGCGCCGAGGCGTGTCGCCGTCTCGATCGCGGCGTCGGCGTCCGTGACACCCCAGTAGATGTGCCAGTTCGCGGGCACGCCCTCGGGGAGGAAGTCGACCGCGTCCATGATTCCGGCCTTCGACTCGTCACCCGAGCCGAGGGTCGTGTAGCGGAACTCGGGGGAGTCGCCCATGACCGAGGTCTCCCAGCCGAGCGCGTCCTGGTAGAACTTCACGGTCGGGTCGTACGCGCGCGTGAAGTTCTCGAACCACACGGGCGAGCCAGGCTCGGCGACCTTCTCGAACCCTGCGTGTCCCGTGCCCTGCCACACGCCGAAGACGGCGCCGTCGGTATCCGCGAACACGGCCATGTGCCCCTGATCCGGGACCTCCATGGGGGCCACGAAGGTCTGGCCGCCAGCCTCTTCGACCTTGCGCGCCGTCTCGTTGATATCAGCCGAGTTGAAGTACAGGGTCCACACATCGGGCATCGTGGCCTGTTCGGGCATCTTCGTCATGAGGCCGGCCACCTGCTCGCCGTCCTTCCACGCCGTCGTGTATCCGCCGTACTTCTCTTCGTCTCCGACCTCGTAGGTCCAGCCGAAGAGTTCTGCATAGAAGGCCTTGGCCTTCTCGATATCGCTCGTCATGAGGTCGGCCCAGCAGGGTGCGCCGGGGGTGATTTCGGGCTTGGGCATGACTGCTCCTTAGCTCGGACGGTGGTGGTGTGTAACGCTCCCGACGCTATGCGGGGCCACCGACATTTTTCAAGAGCGTGCTGCCGGTTCAGAGGACAGATCCGGTCCGCTGCTCGAGCCGACGCCTCGTCAGGGCACTGCGGATTCCGACCACTTTTGACCCGCGAAATTGGCCCCGCCCGGGCGTGTCGCCGCGGCGCGCCGATCTCGCTTGTTCAATCGCGGTCGAAATCCGTCGCAGCCCGAAAGGAGAGGCCCCAAGGCTGCCCTCGCGAGGGCGGCCATGGGGCCGTTGCGGAAGGTAAGGGATTTGAACCCTTGGTGCGGGGTTGCCGCACACTGGTTTTCAAGACCAGCTCCATAGGCCGCTCGGACAACCTTCCTTGTGACTAGTAGTGTTTCATAGGCAGCTGACCCTGACGAAACCGATGCACGCGCAGCTGGGGGCGAGTGCCGCGGGAGGAGCGGAACATGAAGGCCGTGTACATCGCCGAACCGGGCGGACCCGAAGCCCTCGACGTCCGTGAGGTCGGCGATCCGGTGCCGGGCCCGGGCGAGGTCCTCATCGACGTCGTCGCTGCGGGGATCAACCGCGCCGACGTCCAGCAGCGACGGGGCTTCTACCCGCCGCCGCCGGGCGCGTCCGAGATTCCCGGGCTCGAGGTCTCGGGGCGCATCGCGGGCTTCGGGCCGGAGGTGACGCGCCCGTTCTCGGCGGGGGACCGAGTCGTCGCGCTGCTCGCAGGCGGAGGCTATGCGGAGAAGGTCGTCGTGCCGGCGGAGCAGGTGCTCCGCGTCCCCGACGGCGTGGACCTCGTGACGGCGGCGAGCCTCCCGGAGACCGCCGCGACCGTGTACTCGAACCTCATCATGACGGCGCAGCTCCAGCCGGGCGAGCTCGTCCTCATCCACGGCGCGACGGGCGGGATCGGGACGATGGCCGTCCAGATGGCCAAGGCGTTCGGCGCGCGCGTCGCGGCGACGGCCGGCACCGAGGAGAAGGTGAGCACGGCCCGTGCGTTCCTCGGCGTCGACGTCGCGATCAACTACAACGAGCAGGACTTCGTCGAAGCCGTCCGCAACGCGACGGGGGGCCGGGGCGCGGACGTGATCCTCGACGTCGTCGGCGCGAAGTACCTCGAGCGGAACGTCGAGGCGCTCGCTCCCTACGGACGCCTCGTCGTCATCGGCCTCCAAGGCGGCGCGAAGGCCGAACTCAACATCGGCCTCCTCCTCAACAAGCGCGCGGCGATCATCGGCACGGCGCTGCGTCCCCGCCCGGTCGAGGAGAAGGGCATCATCATGTCTGCACTGCGCGAGCACGTGTGGCCCCTCATTACGGAAGGGCGCATCAAGCCCCTCGTGGACCGGACCTTCCCCCTCTCCGAGGTCCAGCAGGCGCACGAGTACTTCGACTCGGGCGAGCACGTCGGCAAGGTTCTCCTCACCATCTGACGCGCCGCCCTAGTGCGCGCTGGGATGCGGGAAGCGGCCCGGCGGGCCCGTGAGAGGATGGCCACATGAGCGAAGCGCACGCGAGCGAAGCGCACGACGGCGGGCAGGTCGACGAGCCGTTCGAGGGGATGGCGATCGAGCAGCCCGGCGGGGATGCCGACGAGGGCCGTGCCCGCGGCGTGGACGCCGGGCGCCGGCGACGCTCGAGCCTCCAAGAGCTCGTGGACGAGCCAGCGAAGGTCATGCGGATCGGCACGATGGTCCGGCAGCTCCTCGAAGAGGTCAAAGGCGCGCCGCTCGACGAAGCGGCACGCAATCGGCTCGCAGCGATCCACGAACGTTCGATCGCCGAGCTCGAGGACGGTCTTGCGCCCGAGCTCGTCGACGAACTGCATCGGATCTCGCTTCCGTTCAGCGACGCTGCGGTGCCGTCCGAATCCGAGCTCCGCGTCGCGCAGGCTCAGCTCGTGGGCTGGCTCGAAGGCCTGTTCCACGGCATCCAGACGGCCATCGCCGCGCAGCAGGCCGCGCATCAGCTCGCAGCCTCACAGGTTCAGCTGCGCCAGCTTCCCCCGGGCACTGTCATCGCGCCTGGGGTCGTCATCGGCGAGAATGGCGAGCCGCAGCGGGCGCCGGTGCGAGAGCTGCGCACCCGCGAGGGCGGAGAGCATCACGACGGCGACCACGGCCCCGGCCAGTACCTCTGAGCGCGCGGGTGGGGATTCTCGATAACGTCCTGCGCGGGCGCCGCGACGACGCCGACCTGGGGAAGGGGCTCTGGCGGCGCGCCCACGATCGCTTCCAGCGCGGCCTCGATCGCTATCACCAGGTCCTCGAGGGCGTCGAGGACGATGAGCTCTACGCCGAACTCGTCGTCATGGCGGACGCGCTCTCGGCTCTCCTTCCGAGGGTCCGCGCGGTGTGCGCGAAGTGCCAGCGCCTCGCCCCGAGCGACGATTTCGACGTCCCGGGCGACCTCGCAGACGTGCACCGCGCGCTCTCCAAGGCAGGCAATGCCCTTGCGACGACGGCAGAGGCGGCCGCGATGCTGAGCCTCGCCGTGGGCCCGGTCCCGGTCGGTGCCCTCTCCGTGCAGCGCCGGGCCGCGACGGTGCTCGAACACGTGGAGCTCGCCGAGCAGCTGGCCGGGCTTCGCGCTGCCGGCTGACGGAATTATTCCCGTGTTTCGCGGATCGCGAAGTTCGCGGAAATATCTGACAAATGCGCGCTGCCGCTTGTACGGCAGTGACAGGATGTGCGCATGGCATCTACCGATTCCCTGACTTCCCCTGTGCTCACGTTCCACGACGGCCTCAAGATCCCGCAGCTCGGCTACGGCGTGTGGCAGGTCGAGGACTCCGTCGCGGAGCGCGCGGTCGGCGAGGCGTTCGAGGCTGGCTACCGCCACATCGACACTGCTGCGATCTACGGCAACGAGGCGGGCGTGGGCCGCGCGATCGCGTCCTCGGCCCTCGCGCGCGAAGACCTTTTCATCACGACCAAGCTCTGGAACGCGGACCAGGGCGCCGGCAACGTGGCCCCCGCATTCGAGAAGTCGCTCGAGAAGCTCGGCCTCGAGTACGTGGACCTCTATCTCATCCACTGGCTCCAGCCGAAGCGCGGCCTGTACGTCGAGACGTGGCAGGAGCTCGTCAAGCTTCAGGCTTCGGGTCGCGTCCGCTCGATCGGCGTCTCGAACTTCACGGTCGAGGCGATCCAGGAGATCGAGCGCGAGACGGGAGTCCTCCCCGTCATCAACCAGGTCGAGACCCACCCGTACTTCCCGCAGGCCGAGCTCCGCGCATTCGAGTCCTCGAGCGGCATCCTGCACGAGTCGTGGTCGCCGCTCGGCCAGGGCAAGGAACTCCTTGAGGACCAGACCCTCGCCGCGATCGCCGAGAAGCATGGCGCGACCGTTCCGCAGGTCGTCATCGCGTGGCATCTCGCGCTCGGCAACGTGGTGATCCCGAAGTCGGTCACTCCGGCGCGCATCGCCGAGAACTGGGCCTCGCTCGGCGTCTCCCTCGACGCCGAGGATTTTGCCGCGATCGCCTTGCTCGACAAGGGCGCCGAGGGCCGCATCGGCCCCGACCCCGCGGTGAGCGACTTCGCCTGACGAGGACGCTCCCTTCCGCTTGCGCCGTCATGTTTGCAGGGTCCGAACCCAGCAAACGTGACGGCCCAACGGTCCTCTAGCCCTCACGCGCCCGAACTCCCCAACTTCTGCGCGGGCTTCCCCAGCTTCTGCGGCGGCCAAGGTGCGGATCCCGGCGTGTCGCCTAGAACTCCCGGCGCGTCCCGCCGTCGCCCGCTCGAAAACCGGGGAGGTTGGCCCAAACGATGGGGAGGTTGGCCCAAACAATGGGGAGGTTGGACGGGAGAGGGCGGCGCCGCCGTCGTTCGCTTAGATGGCTGGCACCCGCGGTAGGTGACCCTTGGGCGGGCTGGCACCCGCGGTAGGTGACCCTTGGGCGGGCTGGCACCCGCAGTAGGTGACCCTTGGGCGGGCGGGCTCGCGCGAGCCCCGCCGGCGTACGCTGGCAGCATGAGCCAGGAGCGCGCCGTCGTACCCTCCTGGGCCTCCACTCCCGCCATCCGGAAGACCATGCAGGGCAACCGTTCGCGGGACACGGCCCCCGAACTCCTCGTGCGACGCGCGGTGCACGCGATGGGCCTCCGCTACCGGGTCGCGTTTCGGCCGGAGCCCGAGCTGCGCAGGACGGCGGACCTCGTCTTCACACGGGCGCGCATCGCCGTCTTCATCGATGGCTGCTATTGGCACGGGTGCCCCGAGCACTACATCGAGCCGAAGCGCAACGTGGACTATTGGCGCCCCAAGATCGCCCGGAACCGCGAGCGTGATGAGCAGACGACGGCGGCGCTCGCCTCGCACGGTTGGCTCGTCCTGCGGTTCTGGAGCCACGAGGACCCCGCGACCGTTGCGCGGACGATTCGGGCCGCCGTCGTCGGGCGAGCCGCGAGCGGGGTAGCACGGAGGCGTGCGGCAGGCGGCCCCTGACGCACCCTGCGGCAGCGTGCCGCACGGTGCCGCACGCTGGCGAATCCGGCGGGCCGAGCTGTTGTATTTGACTTGTTGGTGTGCATATGTTATGCGCGGGTTTCGGGAGGGGGCCGTGGCCCGCCATCACCATCGGGTCAACACCAGCAAGGGGAGCACCATGGCACAGGACAAGGCAGTCGCGGGCGCCGCAAGGACGGGCCGCCGCGGGGCGGTCGTTCGGTACGAAGACCGCACCGTCATGCAACTCCGCGCGAGGGCGAAGGAGATGGGACTCCACGGCTACTCGTCGCTGCGAAAGGCCGATCTCATCACGGCCCTCCGCAAGCACTGATCACCACGCCCCGGCAACTCAACCCGCGACCCGGAACGCGTTCGCGCCCCTCCCCGGCAGGCCCGGAACGCGTCCCGGGTCGCGGCGTGCCCGGCTCGTGCCCCGTGCGATCGCCGCCACAGGCATGTCGCAACGGCGTCCGTTGTTCCCCGCCATTTTCAGGCCTACGGTTGAAAAGAGACGGCGTCGCGATCGCGTACTGGCCGTCTGAGGCCGCGCAGACGAGGAATGACGACGGAAGCCGCCCAGGGGCCACGATGACATCCGTTCCCACCCTGCCGTTGCCCACGCCGGGGGCGACGGATGCGCTGGCCACAGCGCAAGAGGCCAACGACCTAGCCGTCGAGTACCTTGGCGTGGCGGACGCGCTCGCGCGCCGCTTTCGGTGCCCCGGCCACGACCCGGAGGACCTGCGCCAGGTCGCGCGCCTCGGGCTCGTGAAGGCCGCGCATCGATATCGCAGCGGGCAGGGTCACGGATTCCTGCCCTACGCGGTCCCGACGATCACGGGGGAGATCAAGCGCTACCTTCGCGATCAGTCGTGGGTCGTCCGGCCGCCGCGGTCGGTTCAGGAGCTCCGGCTCACGGTCAACCGCCTGCGCCCGGACCTGACGCAGCGCCTCGGCCGCGAACCGACGACGTGCGAGCTCAGTGCCGAGCTCGGTGTCCCCATCGAGGACGTCGAGGAGGCCAGGCTCGCGAACGCGGCCATGGCCGCTGACCCGATCGAGCACGGCGATTCGCCCGACGATTCGCGCGAACGGCGCCTCATGGTCGTCGTGTCATATGAGGAGCCGGGATTCGAGCGGGTTGATCTGCACCGATCGCTCGTGGATGCGCTCATCGACGCGACAGACCAGGACCGCGTGCTCCTGCACCTGCGTTTCGACGAGGAGCTGACCCAGCAGGAGATCGCGCGCGAGCTTGGCGTGAGCCAGATGCAGGTGTCCCGGCTCTTGCGTCGCGTGCTCGCCCGCCTGCGGCGGCGTCTCGCGGCGTGAGGGCTTGGAGCGGGGGCCGGGGGCTGGGAGTCTGGGGGCTGGGGGCTGGGGGCCGGGGGCCGGGGGTCGGGTGGCGCCGGAGTCCCCAGCTTCTGTTCCGCGCTCCCCAGCTTCTGGGCGTACGACGGCGGCGCTCGCCCGGGATAGCGCGGCCCGCCGCTGCGAGGGGGTCCTAGAGCTGGGGAACCCGGTTCTGAAGTTGGGGAGGTTGGCGCTGAGGCTGGGACGTTGGCGGCGCGTCACGATGGCCCGACGGCCGCGAGGACGGCCCGCGCCGTCGCGTTCCATCCGGGAAGGACGGGTCGCGCCGCCCGCGCGATGGCCAGCCACTGACTCCTGAGGACGGGGTTGGTCAGCCACGAGCGCAGCACGGTGACTGCGTCGCTGGCGGCACCCACATCGCCGGCAAATCGGCATGCGGCCCCGGCCAGTCCGGCCCCGGCCAGTCCGGCCCCGGCCAGTCCGGCCTCGGCCAGTCCGGCCTCGGCCAGTCCGGCCCCGGCCAATCCCGCCCCGCCGCGCCGCGAGAGGCCGAGCGCCTCCTCGGCTCCCGTTCCGGCCGGCACGATCGCTGGCACGCCGCGCGCGAGCGACTCGACGACGACGAGGCCGAACGTCTCGGACGCGCTCGCGAGCACGCTGAGGTCCGCGGCGTCCCATGCGGCCTCGAACGCCTCACCGCGGAGCTCGCCCGCGATCCGGACGCGCCCGCGCAGCGGCGGCGCAGAGGCGGCCTCGCGCACGGCCCGCGCGTACTCGGGGTCGGCCCGGTCGGAGCCGACGAGCTCGGCAGTCCAGGGGAGGTCGGCGAGGCCGCGGAGGGCGTCGAGCAGCGCGAGCTGTCGCTTGCTCGGCATGAGCGCGGCGAAGCACACGATTCGCGGCGGTTCCGATCCGTGCGCGATCGGAGCGCGGTCGACGCCGGGGCGCGCTACGGCGGCGACGACCCCGTAGCGCCTCAGGACCTCGGAGGCCGTAGTGCTGCTCGGCGTGATGGCGCCCGACGCGGCGGCGAGGGCCGCGGATTCGAGGGCCGCGTGACGCCCCGGAGCCGCCAAGATCTCGCCGCTGGGCCGCTCGCCGCCTGGCCACTCTGCGCCTGGCCACTTTGCGCCTGGCCGCTCGCCGCCTGGCCACTCACTGATCAGCATCTGCACAAGGAGCCACACGTCGAGCCCCGCGCGTCGGGCGCCCGCGATCTCGCCCGGGCACCCCAGGCCGACGAGGCCGTCGACGATGAGGCGCCCTCCGCCGTCGTCGGCAATCTCTCGGATAAGCGCGCCGAGGCGCGCACGATCGGCGGAACTGCCCACTGGCCACGCGCCCTCCGCGGACGTGATGCGGACGTCCGCGCCGGCTGCCGCCAGGGCGGCGGCGAGCCGCTCGTCATACACGGTCCCGCCGGAACGCCACGCGAGCGGCGCGGGGACGACGAAATCGAGGCGCACCGAGGCCAGGCTACGGCAGCTCGAGGCTGTATCCGGCCCACGCATCGGGATGCTCGCGCAGCACGACGCTCAGTCCCGTGAGGCGGTTCCCGGCGCGCGAGCCGAGGCGCGCGGCGACCTCCTCCGCGACGTGCCGGGCGAGGGCCTCGGTGGTCGTGAGCTGGTCCTCGAACGCGGGGTGCTCGTCGAGATTGCGGTAGCGGAGCGGCGCGAGCACGTCGGAGAGCATCTGGGCGAGGGCGCCCAGGTCCACGACGGTCGCGTTCTCGTCGAGCTCGCGCGCCCGCACGGTGAGTTCGACGACGTAAGTCGCGCCGTGCAGGGCCCGGGCTGGGCCGAACTCGGGCCGGTGCAGGCTGTGGGCGATCATGATGTGGTCGCGCACGGTCAGGGTGTACATGAATCCTCCTCCGCGCCGGGGTAGCGGATCACGTGGCAGAGCCCGTCGAGTCTGCCCGACGCAAGCGCCTCGACGATGGCAGGGAGCTCGGCGAAGTCCGAGGGGCCGCCGAGGAACTCGTCGTACACGGGGTCGGCGAGGAGGCCCAGGGCCAAGGCGAGCCTCTGCGCGCGCGTCCGGCGGTGTCGCCGCGCGAGCGCGACCTGGCCCACTTGGCTCGCGCGGAGTGAGAGGCGGCGCGCGTGGAAGTCGGCCCCGAGGGGCACGACGACGCGCGGATCGCCGTACCACGAGAGCTCGGTCACCTCGCCGTCGTCGCCGACGAGTTCGAGGCACCGCGCGAGGCCCTCGGCGCTCGCGGAGCAGTGGAGCACGACGTCGCAGTCGTCGTGCGCGTCCGCCGGGAGCGCGAAATCGGCCCCGAGCCGCTCGGTGAGCCCCGCGCGCGCCGGATCGCTGTCGATGGCCTCGAGACGCGCGAGGGGGAACCGCCGCAAGAGCGTGAGCAGCGCCGAGCCCACGAGGCCACATCCGACGACCGCGACGCGGTCGCCGAGGCGGGGCGCGGCGTCCCACAGTGCGTTGACGGCGGTCTCGACGGCGCCTGCAAGGACCGCGCGGCGGGCCGGCACGCCATGGGGGACGACGGCGAGCTCGTCCGCGCGCACGACGTAGCGGTCCTGATGGGGGTAGAGGCAGAAGACCGTGTGCCCGAGGATGTCCGCCGGCCCATCCTCGACGACGCCGACCGAGAGGTACCCGTATTTGACGGGGCACGGGAATGCGCCCTCCTGATGCGGCGCGGCCATGAGCTCCGCGACGCGCTCGGGGACGCGATTGGCGTGGACGAGCCGTTCGGTCCCGCGGCTGTAGCCGGAATAGAGCGCCCGCACGAGCGCTTCACCAGGGCCCGGCTCGTGCAGCGGCTCGCGACGCAGCTCCCCGGCGTGCGGGCCGGTGGTCCAGTAGGCGAGGGCCGTGGGGGGACTCATGGCAGCCTCATCATCACATGCGCGCTGCCGGTTGCGAACAGGTCGCGGCGCAGTTCAGTGGTGGAGGTGTTCCTGGTCCCGGTGAGCCGCCGACTCGAGCTGGAACGTGGAGTGCTCGACGGGGACGTCGAAGTGTTCGGCCACGCATTCCTGCAGCTGGGCGAGGATCTCCTGCGAGTGCCCGTCCGAGAGGCATTCGTCCTTGAGCGTCACGTGCCCGGTGATGACGGGGGTGCCCGTGCCGATGAGCGTTGCGTGCAGGTCATGCACGTCCACGACATGGGGGAGGGCGAGGATGTGGTCGCGCACACTGCGCAGGTCGAGTCCCTTGGGCGTTGCGGCCAGGAGGACGTCGGTGGTCTCCTTGAGCAGCCGGAGCGTCCGGGGCACGATGAGGGCCCCGATGAGAAGCGAGACGAGCGCATCGGCCCGGGTCCAGCCCGTCACGGCAATCACGACGGCGGCGATGATGACGGCGGCCGAGCCGAGGGCGTCGTTGAGCACCTCGAGGAAGGCGGCCCGCAGGTTGAAGCTGGTGTGCCGGCCCGCGGCCAGGACCAGCAGGGCGATCGCGTTCCCGGTCAGCCCGATGATCCCGAACCAGAGCATCGCCGACGAGCCGACTTCCGGCGGTTCGATGAGGCGACGGACAGCTTCGACGAGCACGAACCCGCCGACGACGAGCAGCAGCCCCGCCTGCAGCGCCGCCGCGAGGACTTCTGCCCGCTTGTATCCCCACGTGCGCTCGGGCGTCGCCGGGCGCATGGCCAACGAGGCGGCGATGAGGGCGATGACGAGCCCCGAGGCGTCCGTGAACATGTGCCCCGCGTCGGCCAGGAGGGCCAGCGAGCCGGACAGGGCCGCGCCGACGATCTCGGCGGCGAGGATCAGCACCGTCACACACAGCGCCGCGACGAGACGCTTGCGGTCTTGGGTCGCGTCGGCGTGCGAGTGGTCGTGGCCGGTCATTGGGGGCACTCCGGCACGTCGCACGAGCAGACCGAGTCCACCGTCAGGATGGCGCCGAGCAGGTCCTCGAGGGCATGGGCGAGCTTCGGGTCGGAGAGCTCGTAGCGGACGCGCCGCCCCTCGGGCTCGGCGACCGCGAGCCCGCAATCCCGCAGGCACGCGAGATGATTCGAGAGGACCTGCCGGCTCACCCCGATGAGCTCGGCCAGCTCGCCGGAGTAGGCGGGACCGTCTTTCAAACGCATGAGCACGGACGCCCGGGTCGGATCCGCGAGCGCCTTGCCGAAGCGCGCCAGGACGCCGCTTGAGGTCAAGGTCTTCACGGTTCAATGATACAGAAAATCATGTAACAAAGGTCGGCCGACGGCGGGGAGTCCGGCATCGGGCCGACGCGCCGATCACGCGACCTTGGTGATGCGGGACGGGTCGAGCAGATCGATCACGAACACGGCATAGCCCACGGGGGCCACAGGCTTCCCGTGGGCGACGTCCTTGACCGCGCGGCATTTGATGTTGAGTGCGCGCAGCGACACGGCGCACGTGTCGTCAACGCCGAGGTCGGGGTATTTGCGGTGCGCTGCGTGGTAGCCGTCGGCGATGGCGTCCGGGGCGAGGTTCAGGAACGCCGCGACGGCCGAGTCGGCGACGGCGATCGCGACGGGGGCGGTCTCGAACGTCGGCTCGGTGGGGTCGAGGATTGCGTCCTTCACCCAGGCGGGCACGCCGCTGTCGTCCTTGGCTGCGCCCGTCGCGGCGGCGCGTCGAGATCTCATGAGAACGTCGACATATTCGGAGCCACTGAGCCCGAGTCCAGCGAGCAGTCGTTCTTGAAGCCCGCCGGAGCCGGACGGATCTGCGGACTCGTGGGCCGAGTGCGCTCCGCGCGGCCGCTGGGTGGCCGTCATCGGGCTGTCCTCTCTGTCTGACTCGCGTTGTCAGGGGCCAACCGTAATGGATGCGCAAGGATAGTGCCGAGTCCTTAGGGCCGTGGGCTCGGCCTGCGGCCTCGGTCGGGCTTGCTCAGCCGCATCCGGTCAGCCGAGGCCGCCGAGGTCCGCGAGGAGATCGAGGCTGCGGCGGAAGAGCTGCTCGAGGTCCGTGAAGGTGCCCGGGCCGTACTGGCCGAACACCTCGAACGTCACGGCTCCGAAGAGCGACGTCCACACGAGGACGCCGGTCGCGATGGCCTCGTCGCCGACGCTGAGTTCACCCTCTCCGCGGATCCGAGCAATGTCTTCGGCGAGTCGACCGCTCACGGGGCGGCCGCCGTCGTTCGGCCGGTTCCCCGCCCGCCACGCGGCGTCGAAGATCCCGATGAGCCGCACGACGACGCGCGTGCCCGGCGCGGTCGTCCGCTCGGTCGGTGCCGCGTACCCCGGCACGGGGGTCCCGAAGATGAGGCCGTAGCGTGCGGGCTCGCGCAGGGCCCACTCGCGCACGGCGATTCCGAGGGCCGTGAACTGCGCGCGATAGTCGGTGGGGTGCGAGCTCGCAACGCGGTCGACGGCGGCGTCGACGGCGTTGCCCAGGTCCGAGTACGCGTCGATGACGAGGAGCGTGAGCAGCTCGTCGCGGCTCGCGACGTAGCGGTAGACGGCCGACGAGACGAGGCCGAGTTCGCGCGCGATCGCGCGCAGGCTCAGCGCCGCTGCGCCATGGGTCGCGAGGTGCTCACGCCCGAGCCGGAGGATGTCCGTCATCGTCTGGGCTCTGGCCTTCGCCCGGGGAGAAGCTGGCATGCGCTTCACTCTGCCACCCGCGGCCCTGCCGGTCTAGAGCGACGCTCACTTTTGTGAGCACTGCTCTTGACTTCCGTGGATCCGCTCTCCAGACTGAGAGAGCAGCGCTCTCTCAAACGAAGGAAATCCGATGTCCTCGACTTACGTTGTGATCGGTTCGGGCCCCGTCGGCTCGACTGTCGCCGCCCAGCTCGCTGCCCAAGGCGAGCGCGTCACAGTGCTCACGCGCTCGGGGGGCGGCCCCGAGCACCCCCTCATCGAGCGCCGCGCCGTGGATGCGAACGACGGCGCCCGGCTCGCCGAGGCGTTCGACGGCGCCACGGCCGTGTTCTACGCCCTCAATGCGCCCTACTTCGCGAAGGTCTGGGCCGCGGAGCTCCCGCCCGCCCAGCGCTCGGTGCTCGACGCCGCGTGGTCCGCCGCAGGGGCCTCCGCCGTCGTCGTCTTCGCCGAGAACCTCTACGCGTACTCACGCCCCGACGAGCCCATGACCGAGGATTCGCCGCGGGACGCCGTCGGCGGCAAGCGCGGCGTCCGGACCCAGCTCATCCGCGAGCGAGAGGCGCACGCGGCCAACACTGTGACCATGGCTGCGGGCGACTTCTTCGGGCCGCTCGTCCTCAATTCGCACGTCGGCGACCGCATGGTGCCGCGCATCCTCGCTCGGAAGGGCGTTCAGGTCATCGGCAGCGCCGACCAGCCGCATTCCTTCACGTATGTCCCCGACATGGCCGCCGCGATGGTCGCTGCGGCCCGCCATCGCGAGCTCTGGAACCGAGTGCTGCATGCGCCCACCCTCCCCGCGTTCACCCAGCGCGAGATGGCCCGGGCGTTCGCGACAGCCGCCGGCCTGCCCGAGCCTCGCGTCTCGGCCATTCCCGGGTGGGTCGTGCGACTCGTTGGCGTTGGAGCCCCGCTCATGCGCTCGGTGTCGGAGATGCTCTACCAATTCGATCGGCCGTTCGTCATGGATTCCGCTGAGACGCAGAGGCTGCTCGGGATGGAGCCCACTCCGCTGCCCGTGGCGGCCGCTGCGACCATCGAATGGTGGCGTTCTCGGGGCGTGTGAGCCCCAAAACCTTGCTCGGCTCGTGATCTTATGTGCCCTTTACAGCATGCGTTCAACGTCGTGTACTGGAAGAGGCCAGCGGCTACGGGTGCCGGCGCGGAAGCACCGACTACCGCCACTGACCGGCTCCCCCGGGAGTCCGGGGGTGCGGATAGTTGGGAGGGAGTAACCCATATGAAGAAGTGGATGCGCTGGGAAGACTATGTCGCAGGGGTCTGCGGTCTGGTTGCCGCTCTTTCGGTGATCGTGACCATGCCGTCTGCTGCGGCGACGTCTCTCATGATCGTCTTCGGCATCCTGCTGATCGCTTCAGCTGTGCTGAACCTGTCCATGCCGGGCACACCGTGGCTCGAGTACGTGCAGGCTGCTTTCGGCGTTCTGCTGTTCGTGTCTCCGTGGATTGGGTCGTACACCGGCTCCTCTGGTGCGGCCTGGACATCCTGGATCGCTGGCATCGTTGCTGCGGGCGTGACCGCGGCTGCCATCAAGCCGGCTATCGACACGCATCACAAGATGATGCCCTCGCACTGATTGGGAATCCCGTTTCACGGAGCGGCCGCGGCGCCTCGGGCACCGCGGCCGTTCTTTGCGTCGGCCCTCCTTCCGCGCGACCGCTCCCTGACCTGCATCGGCTGTGTTCCGCGTCTGGGCCGTACAGTGGGGTGCCATGCGCATCTTCGTGGCCGGGGCCACCGGCGTCATTGGTCAGCGCCTCGTGCCGAGGCTGGTTGCCGCGGGCCACGTCGTGGCGGGCATGACCCGTTCCGCGGGTGGGGCCGCATGGCTGCGCGAGGTCGGGGCCCTTCCCGTTGTGTGCGATGTCTACGATCGCGACGCAGTGATCGCGGCCGTCGTCGATTTCGCGCCCAGCGTGCTCATGCACCAGCTGACCGATCTCCCGGACGACGCCGCATCTCTTCCCGCGAAGCGCGACGACAACGCGCGGATCCGCCGGGAAGGAACACGTCATCTTCTCGATGCTGCCGAGGCGGCTGGCCATCCGAAGGTCATCGCGCAGAGCGTCGCGTGGGAGCTGCCAGCCGGGCCCGGAGCGGAGGCCGTCGACGAGCTCGAGCGCGCCGTCTTGGGAGTGAGCGGGCTCGTGCTGCGCTACGGCCAGTTCTATGGGCCCGGGACGTTCTACCCGGACGCGCCGCCAGGGCATCCTCGAGTGCAGATCGATGAAGCCGCGCGCATCACTGCGGACGCACTTGACGAGCCGTCGGGCGTGATGACGGTGATCGATTCGTAGCTGAAGCGCGTCGCCGCAGTTTTCACAGGAACGAACTTCACCATCAGTCGAATCTATATTCGATACAAGGCTCGATCTCTGATAGTATTGCGTGCAAAGGTTCGATGATGGGGGACATCGATGCTCAGGGATCTAGATTCAGGCCAGATGGCCGCGGCGAAGCGTTGGGACGCCGTCGTCTACGAGCCGTGGCCGGATTCGCATCTCGAGGGGTCCCTATGGCATCCGGATCCGACCGTCCTCTCGGCTGAGCAGGCGCGGCGCGTGCTTGTCGATATCGGGCGAGTCCGCTCTTTCCTTGGTGCTCTCGAGGCTCTTGCGGTCGAACGCATTCGCGTCGGGTTCGAAGAGGATGCGCGCCAGACGGCGGAGAAATGGGCAGGCCAGGCGGAAGGCCAGCCGGTGCGGTTCAACGGCGACGTCGCGCACGCGCTCGCCGTGTCGGAGGTCGCGGTGGCCGAGTGCATTTCGGAGATGGCGGCGGCACGGCTCGTGAGGTCCTCCGAGGCACTTTGCGGGCCCCAGCTCGCCGTGCTCCAACGGCTTGAGGGCGGCATCTTGTCCGAGGCTCATGCCCGCGCCGTGACAGAAGAAACTGCGACGCTGCCTGAGGGCGTCGCCGAGGAGTTCGGGATCAAGGCCCTGGGGCGCCTCGAGACGCGCACGGGACGCAAGCGCACTGCTGCTGAGTTCCGGCGCGCCGTTCGGGCTCTCCGGGAGAAACTTCATCCCGAGTCGCTTCGCTCGCGCAAGGCACGAGCGAAGGCCGATCGGCATGTCGCATTCCGGCCCGAGCCTGACGGCATGTGCACTCTGAGCGCTTTCATCCCCGCAGAGGCAGGGCTCGCCGCGTTCAACCGGCTCGATGCCCTCGCTCGGGCCCAGCGCGGCGCTGACCCGGAAGACGGGCGTACCCTTCCTCAGCTGCGGGCAGACGCGCTGGCCTGCCTCGTTCTCGGCGATCAGACCTCTGAGCCCTCTGGCATTCATGCCCCCGACGGCGCCGGTCGTGTCGGGAGCGTCGCATGGGACGGAATGTCTGGCTGCGCCGCTGGCGCGGGTGGTGCGGGCGACGGCGGGGAGGCCGCAGGTGCACTCTGTGCCGGTTCGGTCGGGAGCGGTGCGGGCGACGGCGGGTCTGGCGGCGTTGCAGACGCTGGTTACTCCGGAGGTCGAGCTCTCGTCCCCGGGGTGGGCGCCACGAACGCGGACTCGGGCATCGCAGGCGCACCGATTGTGGGCGTCCCGCGGCCCACAGCAGAGATCGTGGTCCACATTTCCGCGGCAACGCTGCTCGGTGCGAATGATGAACACGCTCAACTCGAAGGATATGGCGTCGTGGACGCGGGGACCGCGCGCAACCTTGCCCTCGCCGCGCCCACGTGGCAGCGGCTCGCGACGAGCGTCGACGGCGTTCCCCTCGTTCTCGGGAGAACTGCGTATCGCCCGCCGAAGGGACTCCGTCGCTTCATCGAGTATCGGGACGGCACCTGCCAATTCCCTGGCTGCGCGCGGCCCGCCCGAACTGCCGAGATCGATCACATGGTCGAATGGCAGGACGGCGGCCACACTGATTCGGACAATCTGCAGGCGCTTTGCACCAAGCATCACGCGCTCAAGAGTCTCGGGCACTGGAACGCGCAACGGCTCCCTCCGCGAACGAGGGACCGAACGAATGACGGCGGAGTCTCCGACATCATCTGGGTCTCGCCGTTGGGAGGTCGTGCCGTCGCAGGACCCGCCGGCGTCGATCTGGCGGAGCTTTCTGACTGTGACGACGAGAAAGACCAGGCCGTGGGGGAACGCGTGGTGGGAGTAGGGCAACGCGCGGCGGGAGTAGGGGAACGCTCGGCTTCAGGACAGCGCGCGGCGGGAGTAGGGGAACGCTCGGCTTCAGGACAGCGCGCGGCGGGAGTAGGGGAACGCTCGGCTTCAGGACAACGCGTGGTGGGTGTAGGGGAACCCTCGGCTTCAGGGCAACGCGCGGCGGGAACGGGAGAGTCCTCGGCGGACGCGGTTGGCGACGGCGGCGCTGCGATGCACGGACGGAGCTCCGATCCTCCGCCCTTTTAGGACACGACCAATCGGCATCTGATTGCGTGAAGTGCCCCCGCAGGTGCTCAAGTGAGCGAGCATGCCCTCTTTGCCGGCTATGGCTTCGTTTGGCCGGTCGAGGTTGGGGCCGATGCCGATCTGACCCACCGGGAGCCTGGGCCTTCCGAAGCTGCGGCGTCGCTGGGATTGAACAGGGTACAGCGCCCCAAGGAGAGGCAGCCGCAGCCAATGCACCCTTCGAGGTCATTCTGGAGGGCTTGGAGCTCGGCGATGCGGGCTGCGACCAGCCGGGCCCAATCGGCGCTGATCCGCGTCCACTCGCGCTGGGTCGGAGCGCGATCAGCTGGGACGCCGCTGAGCGTGCTGCTGATCTGCTCCAATGAGAGCCCGATGCGCTGCCCGGCGGCGATCACGGCCAGCCGGCGCAGCGTGTGGCGCGGGAACAGTCGTCTGCCGATCTCCGACCGGACCGCGCGGATGAGGCCGCGCTCTTCGTAGTAGCGCAGTGCGGAGACTCTCGTCCCGGAACGACGCGCCACAAAGCCGATGGCGAGGAGTTCGTCGGGGGCGATCCGGGGCATCGTTCAAGGATGCCACTCCGGCGAACTTGACCTCAAGCGGGCTTGAGCATGTTGGGTGGGGACCATGCGCATCATCTCGGTGGATTTCGAAACAGAGGACGTTCTCCGCGCGGAGTCGTTCTACGGCTCCGTCCTCCGGCTTCACACGACCCGTAGGGGAAGGTCCCTGACCGTACGGGCGGGCTCGTCGCGGCTCGCACTTCACGAGGGGTCGATTGGCCCGGGCAGACAGCATCTCGCGTTTACGGTCCCGCGGCTCATGTTCGACAGCGCCAAGGAGTGGATCGCCGACCGCGTGCCGCTGCTGCGCGATGCCGAGGGCAGGGACGAATTCGAAACGTCGCCGCACTGGAACGCTCGCTCCCTCTACTTCCTGGACCCCGATGGCAACATCCTTGAGTTCATCATCCGCAGGGACATCCCCGACGAGCGGATCGGGCCGTTCCGCCCGGAGCACGTCCAATGCATCAGCGAGGTCGGCATCGCAGTCGAAGACGTCCCCCGAGCCGCGGCGCGGGTGGGATCGGTGTTCGGCATCGACGCCTACGGTAACGGTGCGCCGACATTCCAGCCTGTTGGAAACGTCGAAGGGCTTCTCATCTTCGTGACCTCCGGCCGACACTGGTTCCCGACAACCACGCCGAGCGGGGCCCGAGGCCTCACGGTGCACGTCGACAGCAGAGCGACCGGAGCCCTCGAGCTCAGCGCTGGCGTCACGATCCGCTCGAATGCAGCACATCGATGACGTGCCCGACCGCGCGCAGCGGAGTGAAGGTGCGTTGGGCATCGCCATCGAAGAGGTGCTGTGGCCGATCCGTCGCCGTAAGCGTTCAGCGTCTGCCCGAAGGTATTGGAAGCATCATTCGCCCTCGTCGGGGAGTCGGCGGGCGACCATCGCAGCGTGGGGGCGGTGTCCAGGATCAGTTCTCCCCTGGATGCCGACGACTTCGAAGCCTGCGCGGGCAAGGTGGGAGGACATTCCATCGGCGGACCAGTAGTAGGCAGTAGTGACAGCATGGGGGAATGCCTCGCCGTCGGGACCCTCGAAGAAGCCCACCAGGAGCGTCCCCCCAAGGGAGATGCAGCGCCCGAATACGCGCAGCACGGACTCGAGATCATCCGGAGGAATGTGGATGAGGGAGTACCAGGAGAGGATCCCTCCAAAAAGGCCGCGCTGAACTCCAAGGTCAGCGAACGACACAACTCGGAACCGCACACCAGGGAAATGCGTCCGGGCGTGCTCAATGAACGAGGGCGTGAGGTCGACGCCTTCGACCTCAAGGCCTCGGTCGTGAAGGAAAGCGGTCCAATGGCCCGGCCCACAACCTGCATCGAGGACTGGCCCGCGCACGGTCATCGCCCACTGCGCGATGAGCCCCTGATCCTGTTCGTGGGCCTTGTCCACCGCCCCGAACAGTTCCGCATATTCCGCCGCCCGTCGGGAATACGCGTCCCGAACCTCCGTCTCAGCCATCGGCTCCGAGCCTACGCGAGCCAGTCCGGCTAAGGCAGCGACGGGACCACCGCAGACGCTTCCACGCCGCCCTTCTCGGCCGCCGTCGTGCGGATCACGGCCCGCGTGCCTTGCATGCCCAGCCTTATGATGTGACGCATGGATCTGGCTGCGGTCGCGGCGGAACTGTACGGCTTGCCGATCGGGGAGTTCACGTCGGCGCGGAACGATCAGGCCAAGGCCGCCCGGTCGGAGGGGAACCCACTCCTCGCGAAACAGATCGCGAAGCTTTCCAAGCCCTCCATGGCTGCGTGGGCCGTGAACATGCTTGCGCGGCATCGCCCGGGGACACTTGAGGGCGTCCTCGGCTTGGGAGCGTCGCTGCGCCACGCCCAAGACGAGCGCGACCCTGACGCTCTGCGTCGGCTCGGCCAAGATCGCCAGAAGGTGCTGGCCGGCGCCGTCGCCGACGTCCGCGCGGCCGCTGGGGAATGCGGTGCGGCCATCAGCAACGCCGCGGCGGTTGACGTCGAGCAGACCCTGCGGGCCGCGATGGCCGACCCCGAGGCTGGGCTCGCTGCCGCGAGTGGGCAGCTCGTGCGCGCGTTGTCGAGCAACGGCATCGATCCAGTCGACCTCTCGGGGGCGGTTGCCGTTCCGGGGGCGCTTGCGGTTCCGGGAGCAACCGCGGTCCGGCGCGCAACCGCGGTCCGGGGCGCAACAGCGGTTCCGGGCGCGGCGGCGGTTTCGAGCGCCGGCGCAGCGGCCCCTGACGTGGCGGTTCAGGAGACTGTCGGTCAGAACGCCACGCCTGGCGCCCCGGAATCGAGGGGGGCTCGGGGCTCGGAGCAGCCGACGGCGTATCGTGAGCCCGACGACGAGGCGCGGCGCCGAGCGGAGCGCGAGCGCGCCGCCCAGGCGAGAGCACAGGCCGACGCCGACGACGCCGAACGCGCTGCCGAGCGGGCCAGCGCCGACCTTGCCGAGGCCGAGCGCCGCACTTCCGAGACTCGGGCACGCCGCGGCGAACTCGCCGCACGACTCCGCGAACTCCGCGCCCAGGCTGCTGACCTCGAGGAGGAGCTGCTCGGCGCCGAACGGCAGACTGCCGACGCCGAACGTTCGCGCAAACTGGCTGCGCGCCTCGCCGATCAGCGTCGCCGCGTGGCTCAGCGCGCCCGCGAGCGCCTCGACGATCTCCCGGGTTAGCGCGTGCCGGGCAGTCGCCGCGTCCGGCGGTTGGATCGGGAGCGCGCCGGCTGCCCTACGGCTGCCAGCTGCGAGAGCCGTCGGCCTCACGGCGGTAGTCGGGCCACGGAAGCTCGGTCGGCGGCATGAAGTCCGCGGGGAGGAGCGGTGGCTGCGGATCCTCCGCCGTCCTCCGGTCGAACTCGGCCCGCGCGTCGTCGAGCAGCTCGGGCCGCGTGAGGAGGTCGATGAATGTCCCCGCAATCGTGCGCCCGGCGACGGAAATTGTCGGATCGATCGCCGCGGGGATCCCGCCGAGGGCGTTCATGACCCACGCGGGGTAAGGACCGCGTCCGGCCGCGGGCTTGAGCGCGGGGCGCGAGACGTAGAAGCGCACGGTCGGGGCGTAATGCGTCATCTCGACATAGTCGTCGCTCGTCCAGTTCTTCTGCCACGGCGCGAGATGCTCGCGAAGAGCTGCCTCCGCGTCCTGCGGAGCGATGAGCCGCTCGCATTCCTCGAGGAAGGGGCGGTCCATCGGCTCGATTCCGAGCGAGGCTTGGATCTTGCGCGCGGCGTCAACGGCCTCGGGCCCGTACCCGGGTGCCCCGACGCACTCGAGGTTCGCGTAGAGCGCCGCGGCGAGCACATGGTTGGTCCGCCCCGGGCGGTTCCGCGCGACCCACGTTGTCTCGAGCCGGCAGTGCGCCATGGCAGCCGCGTGTTCGGCGTTGCGGTCGAGGACGGCAAGCACGTGCTCGGCCATCTCGAGATTCGGGCACCGCCACGAGTACTGGATCGAGGCGACGCGCGCGGGAAGGTTGTCCGCCGTCGCCTGCCCATGGGCGAGGATCGCGTCGGAGAGGCTCCACCCGCCGAAGCTCGGCAGCATCGCGTCCTGCATGACGCGCGACGACGTGTACATCGCCATGAGCGCGACGTTCGCCCCCGGTGCACGGGCCGCCGAATGCGACGCCGGGATGGGGGAGTTCGGGTTGACGGCGTCGGAGGCGCTGAGCTGCCATGTCTCGGGCTCGTCGCACACGAAGGTGTAGACGCGCGAATAGTACGCGCCGCACTGCGTGTCCCAGCGGGCGGTGTTGCACAGCGGGAGCATGTAGAAGGGGTGGAAGCTCACGATCGCATCCACGCCGTCATAATAGCCACGCAGCCCGTGGACGACCTTCGAGCCCTGGACCTTCTCCGCCGGCTCGCCCGTGTAGCGGAGCGTGCCCGAGATGCCGTGGACCTCCATCGCGTGCTTCGTGCCGAGCAGGCCCGCGAGCGTCGAGATGCCGAGCGCTGAATGCGGGTCGGTGTGCCCCGGCGCATGCGAGCTGAGCCCGTCGCGTGGTTCGGGGTACGTCGTCGCGGCCTGGCAGTTGCCCGGCACGGCGTCGTACTCGGCGTACGTGAGGAGCGTGGGGCCGGGACCTGCCGGGCTCTCCCACTCGGCAGCGAACGCCGTCGGCATCCCGGCGCTCCCGGCCTCGACCGAGAAGCCCTCGGAGCGCAGCCTCTCGACGTACCACGCCGCCGAGCGGTGCTCGCGCCACGCAGGCTCGGCGAGTTCCCAGATGTGGCGATGCCACTCGGAAAGCCGCGGCATGTTCTCGCCGATCCAATGCTGAGCGGTCGCCTTGGCGGTCATATCGTGTTCCGTTCTGTACGCGTTGGGGGTTCTGCAGTCGATGTCGGGCGGACTCGGCCTGGGTCGAACCGCGGAATCACGGGGTCCGGCGCCCCGGTTCGGGCGTGTCCCTTCCAGTACGCGTACTGGAAAGGGCGGGTGGGGCGGGTTGGGGCGCGGGTTAGAAGAGGGCGAGGGGGACGTGTACGAGCTGGAGGCCACCCGCGTCGAGGGCGCGGACGACGGCGGGACCCACCTCAGCGGCCGAGCCCACCCGCACGCCGTGCCCGCCGAAGGCCGTCGCGAGGGCGGCCCAATCGGGCTGGTGGAGGTCGACGCCGACGGCGGGAATCCCCCGATCGGCCTCGTTCTGCCGGATCTCGGCGTAGCCGCCGTTGTCCGCGCACACGACGACGAGGTCAAGGCGCTGTTCGACGGCAGTGGCGAGCTCTTGGATCGCGAACATGAGCGCGCCGTCGCCGGCCACACACACGACCGGCCGCCCGGGCGCGGCGACCTTCGCCCCGATCGCCGCGGGCAGCCCATAGCCGAGCGTCGCGTACGCGGGCGTGTAGAGGAAGGAATGCGGCCGGTCCTGCGGGATGAAGGTTGACGTCCCGAAGTAGGTGATCTGGGACGAGTCCCCGGCGACAATCGCGTCCGCCGGCAGCACCGCCGCGAGCTCGCCCGCGAGGGTCGCGAGGCCGGGCGCCATCGCTCGCGCCTCGGCCGTGAGCCGAACGCGCGTGGCCGCGGCTCGCTCAGCGCCGCCTTCGGCGTGCGCGCCTGTCGCCTCGAGCGCCCCGACGAGCTGCGGCACGACGGCGGCCGAATGGCCCACGAGCCGCACGTCCGCCGGGACATTCGTGTCCATCTGCCGTTCGAGGATGTCCACGCGAACGACCGTCCCCGAGGGAACGACGGCGCCGCCCCACATCTCGGCCTCGCCCACCTTGGATCCGATGATCAGGAGAACGTCGGCGGACGAGCACAGCCGCTGGGCGCCCGGGAGGCGGATGTCCGAGCCCAGCGATAGCGGATGCGATTCGGGCACGGCCGCTTTGCCGTTGAGGGTCGTCACGACGGGCGCGCCGAGGAGTTCCGCGAGCCGCCGCACGCCGTCGCCCGCTGGCAGCGAGCCGCCGCCCGCGAGGATCACGGGGGACGTTGCGGAGGCGAGGACGCGCACGGCCGCCCGGACGTCGTCGTCGTCCGCGGGGGCCGGCGACGGCGCCGGGCGCGCCGCGAGCAAGCCGTCGGGAAGCGCCGCCTCGCCTTCGAGGACGTCGAGCGGCACCTCGACGTGCACGGGCCGCGGCCGGGTGCCGCGGAAGAGGGCGAACGCGTCGTGCACGGCTTCGACGGCCTCCGCGGCCGTCGAGACCCGACGGCTCCATTCGACGACGGCGGCGGCCGCACCCGTCGAGTCCTTCGTCTCGTGCAGCGCGCCGCGGTCCGCGAACTCCTCGCCGAGGGCCGGTCCGGGGGAGAGGATGAGCAGCGGCCGCGACTCGCAGAACGCGGTCCCCGCCGCCGAGAGCGCGTTGAGCAGCCCCGGGCCCGACGTCGTGATGACGACGCCGGGCAGGCCCGTCTGCTGCGCCCACCCGTCGGCGGCGTAGCCCGCGCCCTGCTCGTGGCGGGACGTCACCGGGTGGATACCGAGGGGAGCGAGGTGGCGGTAGAACTCGAGATTGTGCGTCCCGGGGATGCCGAAAATCGTGTCGATCCCGTAGTTCCGCAGGGTCGTCATGACGGCGAGGCCCGCGTTGCTCGTGGCAACCCTCGCCTCAAGGGCCTGTTCGGTGAGCGTTTCCATGGCTTCCTTCTACGCGCCGGCGGGCTGCTTGATCTGGGCGGTGTGCCGCACGAGGCCGTCAACCCACGTCGCGAGCACCTCGATCTGGGCGATCTCGTGTTCGGGCACCTCGAAAGGATCCGCCGAGAGGATCGCGAAGTCGGCGCGCTTCCCGACCGCGATCGAGCCGAGCTCGTCCTCGCGCCCAATCACGCGGGCCGCGTTGATCGTGTGCGCGCGCAGTGCCTCCTCGCGCGAAATCCGCAACTCGTCGGGACCGAGCTTGTGGCCGCGCCGCGTGACGCGTGTGACGGCGGCCTGGATCGCCTCGAGCGGGCGCGGGTCCGCGACGGGTGCGTCGGAGCTGATCGTCACGGGCACACCCGCCGCGACGAACTCGCCGAGCGGGTTGAAGCGCTCGCCGGGCGTTCCGATTGCCGCGGTGACGCCCTCGCCCCAGTTGTAGTGGTGCTGCGGCTGGTTCACGGGGTAGATGCGCGCGGCAGCCATGCGCTCAATCTGCTCGGACGTCGGCAGGCCGCAATGCTCGATCCGGTGCCGCGCGTCGTCGTCGGGCCTCTCAGCCTGCGCCGCCTCGATCGCGCCGATGACCATCTCGAGCGCTGTCGGCGACTGTGCGTGCGTCGCCGTCTGGAGCCCGGCCGCATGGGCACGGCGCACGAGCTCGCGGTACTCGTCCGGCTCGTGGTAGAGCTGGCCTGTGCGGCACGGGTCGCCCACGTAGCCGTCGGGGAAGTACGCCGTCCAGCCGCCGAGCGTGCCGTCGGCGTAGAGCTTGATGCCCGCGAAGCTCAGCATGTCGTTCCCGAACGCGCCGTGCAGGCCCATCTCGAGCGCCTCGTCGAGGAGATGCGAGAGCAGGTACATGCTCACGCGGGTCTTGAGCCCGCCGGCGCCCGCGAGCCGCAGATACATGTCGAACTCGCGCCGCGAGACCTGCGCGTCGCCGATCGTCGTGACGCCGCCCGCGAGGAAGTTCTCCTGTGCCGCGGCGAGCTGCCGGAGATGTTCCTCGGGCTCGTCGGCGAGGTGGAAGTTGGGCCCGTGGTGGCCGATCTTGACCCCGTGCAGGCCCGTGAGCACGTTGCAGGCCGCGTCGGAGAGCTCGCCCGTGAGCTCGCCGTCCGCGTCCCGGAAGAACTCGCCGCCCTTCGGGTTCGGCGTCTCCCGCGTGACGCCGTGGAGCCCGAGCGTGTACGAATTCACGACCCCGCCGTGCCCCGACGCGTTCATGAGGTACACCTCGCGGTCCGTCGCGACGCCGTCGAGCTCGAAGCGCGTCGGGTGCCGGCCCTCTGCGAGGTTGCGGTGCTCGTAGCCGAAGCCTCGCACGGGCCGCCCCGCGGGAGTCCGCTCGGCCGCGCCGCGCAGGAGCGCGACAATCTCGGGGATCGATCCCGCCTTCTCCGGCCCGCAGTCCACCCACGTCATCATCTGGCCCAGCATGAGGGGGTGCGCGTGGGCGTCGATGAAGCCGGGGACGACGACGGCGCCGCCCAGGTCCGTCACGTCTGGTTCCGTAGGGCTCACCTGGGCCGCGGCGGCGCGGCACTCCTCGAGGGAACCGACGGCCGCGATGTCGGCGCCGAAGACGAGCACGGCCTCGGGCGCGGCCGGGTCCCCCGATGCTGCTGGCTCGAGCGTGTGGAACGTGGCCCCCGTGAGGATGACGGGGGCCGCGTCGGACGCGGATCGGTGGAAGGTGGCGAGTTTACGCAACGGAATGCTCCTACGTGCTGCTGTGTCTTGCTGCTGGATCTTGCTGCGGTTTTGCTGCGCGGTTCTGCTCCGCGGGCATCAATGGACGTGGCTCAGGAACCGCCGCGTCCGTTCGTGGTGGGGGTTGTCGAAGAACTCGTCTGGCGCTGCGGCTTCGACGATGACGCCTTCGTCGAAGAGCGTGACCTCGTCCGCGACGCGGCGGGCGAAGCGGACCTCGTGGGTGACGACGATCATGGTCATGCCGTCCTCGGCGAGGTCTTCCATGACTTTGAGGACCTCGCCGACGAGCTCTGGGTCCAGGGCGGAGGTGGGCTCGTCGAAGAGCAGGACGGTGGGGTTCATGACCAGGGCGCGGGCGATCGCGACGCGCTGCTGCTGCCCGCCGGAGAGCTCCGATGGGTAGTGACCAGCGCGGTGGGCGAGGCCGACGCGCTCGAGCATGGCCATGGCCTGGTCGTGGGCGTCGCGGTGGTGGGTGCCCTTCACGGCGGTGAGGCCGAGGGCGACGTTGCGGGCGGCGGTGAGGTGGGGGAAGAGGTTGAACCTCTGGAACACCATGCCGATGGACTGGCGCTCGCGGGCCAGGGCACGCTCGGGCTTGGGCTTCCCGCGGGCGCCGAGGCCGCCGAGCTCGTGCCCGTCGAGGAGGATGCGGCCTGCGTCGGCGGGCTCGAGGAGGGCCATGAGCCGGAGCATGGTGGACTTGCCCGAGCCGGACGGGCCCAGGACGGCCTTGACCTGGCCGCGCCGGATGCTGAAGTCCACGCTCTTGAGCACGCTCTGGCCGTGGTAGGCCTTGGCGAGCCCGCGGACCTCGAGGACGGGGGCGTCTGGGCGGGCGGGGGCGGGGCCTAGGCCGGGGATGAGCTGGCTGTTCATGCCGGTGCTCCTTCCGTTGCGGTGCCCTCGGCTTGGGCGGGGGCGGGCCGGGTGGGGGCCTTGCGGGAGGTCCAGAGGAACTTCTTTTCCACGGCGTTCTGGGCGAGGGTCAGGAGGGTGACGATGGCGAGGTAGTAGATGATGGCGACGGCGTAGTACTCGGCGTAGCGGAAGGTGATGTTGACCCCGACCTGGGCGGTAGTGAGCAGCTCTTGGAGGGAGATGACCGAGGCGAGGGAGGAGAACTTCACGAGGCCGATGAACTCGTTGCCGGTGGGGGGCAGGGCGATGCGCACGACCTGGGGGAGGATCACCTTGGCCATGACCTTGGCGGGGGCCATGCCGAGGGCGCGGGCGGCAAGGTATTGGCCCTCGTCCACGCTGAGCAGGGCCGAGCGGATGATCTCTGCCATGAAGGCGGCCTCGACGATGCCTAGGCCGACGAACGCGGCCAGGAATGGGGAGAACCAGTCTTGGCGCAGGATCGGGAACAGCTGCGGGAACGCGTTCCAGATGATCAGCAGCACGAGCAGGGCCGGGATGGCTCGGAAGAACCAGATGTAGGCCGAGGCGGTGGCCTGGGCCCACCGGGTGCCCGAGGTCTTGCCCAGGGCCAGGGCGAAGCCGATCGCGGTGGCGAGGACGAGGGCGAGCACCGCGACCCCGACCGAGAGCAGGGCGCCCTTGGCGTAGTCCGGGCTCGCGAGCTGCTGGAGGAAGACTCCGATATCGAATTCCATAGAGATGTCCTAGCGGCAGTTCAGTCGACGGTGACCGTGGACTGGTCGAGCTTGTACTGCTCGGCGATCTTCGCGAGCGTCCCATCAGCGCGCAGGGCCTTGATGCCGTCCGCGATCGCGGGGGAGAGCTTGTCTCCCTTGCGCGAGAACACGCCGAACTTCGTGTCGGGGGCGAAGACGCCCTTCGCGATGACGAGCTTGCCCTCGTTCTGCGAGGCCATGTAGGCGGCGGCGACGTCGGTTTCGATGAGCGCGTCGGCCTTGCCGTTGATGACCGCGAGGACGGTCTCGGCCGTCTTGGGGTACTCGGCGAGCTTCGGAGCGGGCTTGCCCGCGGCCTGGCAATCGGAGGCGAGCGACTTGATCTTCGCCGCGTTCGCCGACGCCGACTGTGCCGCCACGGAGACGCCGCACAGGTCCGTGGGCTTCGTGAAGTCTTTCTGGCGCGCAGGGCTCGTGAGAATCGAGGGCCCGGTCTTCATGAGGGCTGCCGCGTCCGCGACGCCGAGGCGCGTCTCGGTCATGTAGAGGCCGCCGAAGATCGCATCGCAGCGCTTCGCCTGGAGCGCGGGCATGAGTCCGTCGAACGCGGAGACTTCGAACTTCGTCTCGACGCCCCAGTGCTTCGCGAGCGCACGGGCCGCGTCGGCGTCGAAGCCCACGATGTTCCCGCTCGAGCCGTTTTCGAAGTATTCGAGCGGCGCGTACTCGGGGTCGATGCACAGCGTGAACTTGCCTGAGGTCACGAGACCGGCGGGGGCGGCCGCGGCCCCTCCGGACGAGGCGGCCCCGCCGGACGATGCGGGCGCGGAAGTCGCGGCGCCGGAGCAGCCGGCGAGGAGGAGGGCGGCGGCCGCAGCGGCGGCGAGGACGGAAGTGCGCATGGGGGAACTCCAAAGGGGGACGTGACTGCGCGGACGGGGGACGAGGCGCCGTGTGGCGACAGTCACACGGTAAGGCCAATTTGCCGTCGGCGCAAGCTAATTTGCTGCGAAAATCATCCAAAACAGCAAATCTGTCGTATTCTGTGGCGAAGATCGTTCAGATCATTCCTCGGCACGCCGTTTCGCGGCTGGCCGCCGTCGGCCGAGGGGGGAACGGAGAATGGGAAGATGACCACCGCGGAACTGGACGAGGGCCTCGTCCGAGCCCTCCAGCAGGACGGCCGTGTCTCGTTCAGCGACCTCGCGCGTCAGCTCGGGGTGAGCCGGGCCGTGGTCGGTGCCCGCGTCAGCGAGCTCACGGAAAGCGGCCACCTCCGCATCGTCGCCGCCGTCCACCCGCGCGTCCTCGGCCTCAATGCCCTCGCGCACCTCTCGATCACGGTGTCGCGCCCCGCCGGCGAGGTCGCCGAGCAGCTCAAGGACCTGGACGGCTGCGTCTTCGTGTCCCTCACGTCGGGCGCCGCGGGAATCGTGGCGGAGTTTCGCCACCCGGGAATGCCCGATCTCTACGCGCAGATCGACGCGGTGCGCGCCGTGCCCGGGGTCGAGCGCGTCGACGTCCTCCTCTACCGCGACATCGCGAAAAGCCTCTTCCTGAGCGCCGAGCCGCCCACACCCGGGATCGAGCTCGACGAGACCGACCTCGATCTCATGACCGTCCTCCAGCGCGACGGCCGCATCGGCTTCGAGGCGCTCGGGCGGGAGATCGGCCTCTCGACGAGTGCCGCTCGCACGAGGGTCCTGCGGCTGCTTGGCGCGAGGGTCATGCAGATCGGCGCGATCCGCACGCGAAAGGGGGACACGCCGTCGTTCGCCGTCGGCTTCGGCGTGCGCACCCGCGGCCCCGCGGACGAGGCCGTCGCGTTCTTCGCCACGACGCAAGGCGTCGAGTTCGTCACGACCTGCTTCGGCCGCTTCGACCTCGTCGCGACCGTCGGCGTCACGACGCCCGCCGAAGCGCTCCGGCTCATGGACGACGCGCGGGCCCTCGCCTCGGTCGCGTCCGTCGAGTCGTGGGTGCACCTCGCCATCGTGCAGGAGCGCTACGAGCGGCCGCTTGAGGCGATGCCACGCGGGCCCAAGCCCTGAGGGCGACGGCCGCATCACAGCACCTTCGAGAGGAAGGACTTCGTCCGCTCGTGCTGCGGGTTGATCAGGACGTCGGAGGGCAGCCCCTGCTCGACGATGACGCCGTCGTCCATGAAGACGACGACGTCCGCGACCTCGCGCGCGAAGCCCATCTCGTGCGTCACGACGATCATCGTCATGCCCGACGCGGCGAGCTGCTTCATGACGTCGAGCACCTCGCCTACGAGTTCGGGGTCGAGCGCCGAGGTTGGCTCGTCGAACAGCATGAGGTCCGGCTTCATCGAGAGGCCGCGAGCGATCGCGACGCGCTGCTGCTGCCCGCCGGAGAGCTGCGAGGGGTAGTTGCCCTCCTTGCCCGCGAGCCCCACCTTGCGCAGGAGCTCGAGGGCCTCCGCCTCGGCCCGGGCCTTGGGGGTCTTGAGGAGCTTGATGGGGCCGAACATGACGTTCTCGAGCGCCGTCATGTGCCCGAACAGGTTGAAGCTCTGGAACACCATGCCGATCGTCGAACGGCGCCGGTCGATCTCAGCCTCGGACGCCTCGACGAGCCGGTCGCCGTGCACGTCGTAGCCGATCATGCGGTTGTTGACGAGGATTGCGCCCGAGGTCGTGACTTCGAGGTGGTTCACGCAGCGTAGGAGCGTCGACTTGCCGGAGCCGGACGGGCCGATGAGGCACACGACCTGACGCGGCTCGACCGCGAAGTCGATCCCCTTGAGCACCTCGACGGTTCCGAAGCTCTTGTGCACGTTGAGGAATTCGACCGCGGCCATCAGCGGGCCTCCTTTCCGGTCACGCGGGCGGCGCCCTTCGAGTAGCGCCGCTCGAGGCGGGCCTGGAAGAGGCTCAGGACGGTCGTGAGGACCACGTACCAGATGCTCGCGACGATGAGGAGTGGGATCTGGCGCAGGTTCTGGGCGTAGATCTGCTGCGCGTTGTAGAGCAGGTCGCCAACGCCGATGACGATCACGAGCGACGTCGTCTTGAGCATCGAGATCACGTTGTTCCCGATGGGCGGGATGATGACCTTCATCGCCTGCGGGATCACGACGTACCACAGCGTGCGCAGCCGGCTGAAGCCCATCGCGCGGCTCGCCTCGGTCTGCCCTGCGGGAACGCTCAGGAGGCCCGCGCGGACGATCTCGGCCGTGTAGGCGGCTTCGTTGAGCCCGAGGCCGAGGATCGCGGCGGTCATGAGCGAGATGAGGTCGTTCGTGTTCCATTCGACGAGGTTGAGGCCCGTGAACGGGACGCCGATGCCGATTTTCGGGAACAGCGCGGCCGAGAAGCCCCAGAAGAGGAGCTGCACGAGCAGCGGGGTGCCGCGGAAGAACCAGATGTAGGCGCTCGCGACCCCAGAGATGATGCGGTTGTCATTCATCCGCATGACGGCGAGGACCATGCCGACGGCGAAGCCGATCGCCTCGGCGACGACCGTGAGCTCGAGCGTCATCGCGAGGCCCGCGAGGATGCGCGTGTCGAAGAGATACTTGCCGACCGTTGGCCAGCCGAACCCCGGGTTCGTCACGAGCGTCACGGCCGCGATCGCGAGCACGACGACGAGGACGACGATGGCGACCGCCTGCCCGGGCCGGCGCCGCTTGAGCACGGGCCGGCCTGACATCGCGAGGAAGTCGACCCGTTCGTGGGTCGCGGCTTCGGTCGATTCCATCGTGGGAACGCGGCTCATGATGCCGCGGGGTTCACGGCGGCCGAGGTGACCTTGGAGGAGCCGAGGTTCCACGCGCCCATGATCTTCCCGTAGGTCCCGTCCGCGATGAGCGAATCGATGGCGGCCTTGAACGCCTTCGCGAGCGCCGTGTCTTCCTTGTGGACGATGACGGCCTCGGGGGCCGTGTCGACAAGGATGCTGTCGACCTGGGAGAAGAGGTCGGGCTGGAGCTGGCTGTAGTACGCGACGAGCGCATTGTCGGCGGCCATCGCGGCCGCCCGGCCCGTCTGCACGGCCTGGTTGACGTTGTCCTGCTGCGGGAGGATCAGTTCCGTGATCTGCGGCTTGCCCGCGTCCGAGCACTGCTTCTGGAACGTCGGGAGGTCGGTGAGGGCCTGCGTCGTCCCGGTCTGCGCCGCGACGGTCTTGCCGCACAGGTCAGTGACCTGCGCGACCTTGTCCGGGTTGCCGTGCTTGACCATGATCGCGGTGCCGGCGTTCTGGTAGCTCACCATGTTCACCTGCTGCTCGCGGTCGGCTGTGACCGAGAAGGCAGCCCACGAGGCGTCGTAGCGGCGCGCCTGGATGCCGGCGATGATGCCGTTGAAGTCGCCCTTGTTGAAGTTGACCTTGAGGCCCATCTTGTTCGCGGCGGCCACCGCGAGATCGGGCTCGAGGCCCACGATGTTGCCCTGGTCGTCGGTGAAGTCGATCGGCGCGTACGTCGGGTCGGTGACGAGCTGGAGCGTGCCCTTCGACTTGAACGCGTCCGGGACGAGGGCCTGCACGGCCGGGTCGGCCTTGACGGCGCCGGCCGCGGCCCGCCCGCCTGCGCCAACGCCCGTGGGGGCGCTTGCCGAGCCGCTCGGCGCGTTGCCGCTGACTGCCGCGGGAGACTCGGTGTTCGTGCAGGCGGCGGTGCCTGCGACGAGCGCGACGGCGGTGAGGGCGAAGAGGGTCTTGCGGGCCAGCGCTTTCATGGGGGCCTTCCAGAATGATGTTGATAACTTCAATAAGTGCAACTTATTCTTTGTGTGGCGGAGGCCACTGTCAAGAGGCGTCCGCTAGGTTGCTAGAAAGCGAAGCTTCGCGTGCAGAACTGACGAGAGGAGGGCTCGGATGGGAACGACTGTCCGGAGGCGTACCAACGCCGTCACGGAAGAGGCCATCGCCGAGCGTCGCGCCGAGATCCTGCGGCACACGGCCACCGTGATCGTGGCCTCCGGCGTGGCGGGCTGCTCGTTCGCCGCCGTGTCGGAGGCGAGCGGGTTCAGCATCGGGATGATCCAGCACTACTTCCGCACGCGGGACCGTCTTGTCGACGCCTGCATCGATCAGCGCGTCGCTGAGTCCGAGGGGGAGTGGCGCGCGATCTCCGAACAGGGCGGAAGCCCCGCCGAGCGGCTCAGCGCCCTCCTCGACTACGCGGTCGTGGGGGAGAAGGACTTCGCCGACGCGTGGGGCTTCTGGCTCGAGCTCTACGCCGCGGCACGGCTCGACGAGAGCCTGCGAGAGAAGGTCAACGAACGCCTGATCTTCTGGCACCGGATGTTCCACGACACGATCTCCGAGGCCATCGACTCGGGCGCCGCGAAGCCCCGGCGCCCTGTCGACGAACTCGCCCACGCCCTCCTCGCCCTCTCCGACGGCCTCGCGATGCAGGCCGTCAACGCGACGTACGGCATGACCGAGCGGCGTATGCACGAACTCCTCCACCGCTTCGCGGCCGATGAGCTAGGCATCGACCTCGGCGCCTAGCCGCGCCTCCACCTGCCCACCCACCCGCAAGGACCCCCATGACGACAACTCTCGACTTCCCCCTGTTCGCCGCCCGCGCGGAGGGCTACCGGCCTTCACCCGTCCGGGACTTCTGGGCCGTTTCGATGCAGCCCGGGGTCATCTCCCTCGCGGGCGGCAACCCCGATCTCTCGGTCCTCCCTCTCGGCGAGCTCGGCGACGTTGCCGCGCGCCTCGTCGCGACGCGCGGCCTCGACGCGCTCCAGTATGGAGCCGGCAAGGGCACGGACGGGGCGAGGGCCGCCGTCGTCCGCGTCATGGACGCGGAAGGCATCGCCGTCGACCCCGATTCGATCCAGATCACCGCAGGCTCGCAGATGGCCCTCGAACTCGTCGTCAAGCTCTTGTGCGATCCGGGGGACGTGGTCCTCGCCGAGGGCCCGAGCTACGTTGGCGCGATCGGGGTGTTCGCGGGGCTCGAGGCGAGCGTCGTACACGTGCCGATGGACGACGGCGGGCTGCGGCCCGACGCGCTCGAGGCCACCATCGCGCAGGTCCGGTCCGAGGGCCGGCGGATCAAGGCGCTGTACACCATCCCGAACTTCCACAATCCCACTGGCATCACGCTCGCGGCCGATCGCCGCCCCGAGATCGTGCGGATCTGCGCCGACGCCGGGATCGCGATCATCGAGGACAACCCCTACGGCCTCCTCGCGTTCGACGGCGTGACCCTCCCGAGCCTCCACGACCTCGACCCCGAGAACGTCTTCTACCTCGGCTCGTTCTCGAAGATCGTCGCGCCGGGACTCCGCGTCGGCTGGGCCGCCGTGCCGCGCTCCGCGCGTCGCCGGCTCCAGCTCGCCGCCGAGGCGACGACGATCTGCGCGTCGGTCCTGAGCCAGATGATCATCGAGGAGTACGTGACGCGGCACGACTGGCTCGGAGTCCTGGACCGCGCCCGTGCCCTGTACCTCGCGCGCTCGCAGGCCGTCCAGGACGCTCTCGTGGCCCACGCCCCCGCGGGCACACAGTGGTCCGTGCCGCGCGGCGGCTTCTTCACGTGGCTCACCCTGCCCGAGGGCGCGTCCGCCAGCCACGTCCTCGATGCCGCGATCGAGAATCGCGTCGTGTTCGTGCCCGGGACGGCGTTCTTCGCGGACGGCCAGGGGCAGGGCAACCTGCGCGTCGCGTTCTCGCTCGAGAACGAGGCGACCCTCGCGGAAGGCGTGGCCCGGCTCGGCGCGGCGATCGCCACGGCGTGACGCCTCCAGCCCCCCGGGGGATGCGCTCCGCCGCGGAACTGTGCACAGTGGAACCATGCAGGAGCAGCACATGCGGTTTCTCGCCGCGATGTCCAACGGCCGGGCGAGGGAGCGCTTCGCCCAGATCGCGCTCGGCCATCACGACGGCGTCCCCGCCGACCCGGCCGCGGATCGCCTCCTCGATTCCGCCGGAGTGATCGAAGAGCTTCCCGGCGGCCGGGTCCGCGTCGACGAAGCCGCGTTGAGGGCGCTGCTCGACCATGCCCGAGCAGCCTTGCCGCCGAAGCCCGAGCCCAAGCTCGAACAGCTCCCGCGGCATCTGGGGCAGCGGCTCGTGGCCCTGTCCGGCCTCGCAGAACGCATCATCGCGACCGACGAGAGGGTGTCGGAGCCCGAGCTCAACGCGCGTCTGGGCGAGTTCGTGACCGACGTGCCGCGCGTCCGCCGGGCGATGGTCGACGACGGCGTCCTGGCCCGCGAGCGCGACGGCAGCTCCTATTGGCGCTCAGCCCTATCCGCAGATGGGTCCGAGGGCACACCATGAGGTGATGGCTCGCGGCCACCGCCCACGGGCGTTCGATCGGGAGGTGCTCATGTCGATGAAAGGCACAAACAGCACGTCGAAAGGCTCGGGCCGAGCCGGGGTCGAGCCCAAACGCGCCGAGCCCTCCGGTGCGCCGACCGGCGTCGACCGCCCCGAGCTCGTGCGGAACATCGTGCTCGTCGGGCGCTCAGGAGCGGGCAAGACGATGCTGCTCGAGGCCCTTCTCGCCTCGACCGGGGCGATCACGCGCATGGGCTCGATCGCGGACGGCACGACGGTCGGCGACGCGGATCCCGTCGCGGTCCACCAGCAGCGGTCGGTCGCTCTCTCGGTTGCGCCCATCGTCGTCGGCGAGGTCAAGGTGAACCTCTTCGACACCCCGGGCTACGTGGACTTCGTGGGCGAGCTGCGCGCGGGCCTCCGGGCGGCGGACGGCGCGCTCTTCGTCGTCTCGGCGGTCGACGGCGTCGACGCGGCGACGATCGCGCTGTGGGGCGAGTGCGAGCGCGTGGGGATGCCCCGCGCCGTCGTCATCAGCCGCCTCGACCACCCTCGCGCTCACTACGACGCAGTCCTGGCGGAATGCCGCGCAGCGTTCGGCGAGTCGGTGCTCCCGCTGTCCGTGCCCGTCGAGAGCGACGGCGCGGTCATCGGGGTGCTGAACCTCCTGTCCGGGGAGGTCTCCGACTACTCCGACGGGGCCTTCCAGCCCGTGCTCCGCCCCGGCGGCGAGGACCAGCTCGAGCGCTTCGCCCTCGCGCGCGGCGAGCTCATGGAAGGCATCATCGCCGAGAGCGAGGACGAGACGCTCATGGACCGCTACCTCGGAGGGGACGACATCGCTCTCGACGCGATCGTGGATGACCTCGAGACGGCCGTCGCCCGTGGCACGTTCTTCCCCGTGCTTGCGACCGCGGCGACCACGGCGATCGGCACGGCCGAGCTCCTCGACTTGCTCGTGCGCGGCTTCCCGTCCCCGGCCGAGCACGCCGTGCCATCCGTGACCGATCTCGACGGGAAGCCGGCCCGTCAACTCACGTGCGATCCGGCCGGCCCCCTCGTGGGCGAGGTCGTGCGCACCACGGTGGACCCGTTCCTCGGGCGCGTGTGCCTCGTCCGGCTCTTCTCGGGGACGCTGAGCGAGGACACGCCCGTGCACGTGGGTGGCCACGGCCTCGCCGACCGCGGCCACCCGGACCACGACAGCGACGAGCGGGTCGGCCACCTGTACGCGCCGTTCGGGGCGAGCCTGCGGGCCGTGCCGCGGGTCGTCGCCGGGGACATCTGCGCCCTCGCGAAGCTCGCCTCCGCCGAGACGGGCGATACCGTGTCGGCCCGGGACACGCCGCTCCTCATCAATCCGTGGGACATGCCCGAGCCCCTTATGCCGGTCGCGATCGAGGCCGCGTCCCACGGAGACGAGGACGCCCTCGCGAAGAGCCTCGCGAAGGTTGCCGCGGGGGACCCGACGCTCCGCGTCGAGCGCAATCCCGAGACACATCAGCTCATCCTGTGGTGCATGGGGGAGGCCCACGCGGACGTCGTGCTCGACAGGCTGCGGGACCAAGGCGTCAAACTTCAGACGGTCGACGTCGTCACGCCCCTCCGCGAGACGTTCGCCGCCCCCGCGGCGGGCCACGGGCGCTACGTCAAGCAATCCGGCGGCCATGGCCAGTACGCGATCTGCGATATCGAGGTCGAGCCCCTCGAGAGGGGAGCGGGGTTCGAGTTCGTCGACCGGATCGTCGGGGGCGTCATCCCCGGTCCGTTCGTCGTGTCAGTCGAAAAGGGCGTGCGCTCGCAGATGCTGAAGGGCGTCTCCGCGGGCTTCCCCGTCGTCGACATCCGGGTGACGCTCATCGGCGGGAAGACGCACAGCGTCGACTCCTCGGACGCGGCGTTCCAGGCGGCCGGCGCGCTCGCGCTCCGCGAGGCCGCCGCGGCGGCGAAGATCCAACTGCTCGAGCCCGTGTCCTCCGTGACGATCAGCGTCCCGGACGACTACGTCGGCTCCGTCATGAGCGATCTTTCGGCGCGGCGCGGGCGGCTCACGGGCACGACGTCGTCGGGCGGCGAGACCACCGAGATCAGCGCGGAAGTGCCCGACGCCGAACTCCTCCGCTACGCCGTCGAGCTCCGCGCGCTGACGGCAGGCACGGGTCGCTTCCGCCGCGAGTACCTCCGGCACGAGCCTGCCGTCCGCGCGGGGTGACGGGCCCAGGTAGATCTGGGCGCGCTCGCTACACGGCCGGCCGGACGACGTCGATGCCGAGTTCGAGGGCCGCGTCGCCGAGCCGGATGTCGTACGTTGCGATGGCGTCGACATCGAGCGCTACCGCCGCGGCGAGGTGGAGCGCATCCAACGACCGGAGGGAGGCTCCCGGGAGGAGTCCTGCCTGCCGGAATAGGGACGCCGGCATCTCGTAGAGGTCGACTCCCTCGAGGAATGTCGAGACGAGGTCCTGGTGGATGGACGGATCGCGCTGGGCGGCGCGCCGCATCTCGGTCTCGAGCAGCCGGCATGCGACGAGCACGGCCTCGGCTGAATCGATGGACTCCGCGAGGGCAGCCGACTCTCGTTCCTCCACGATGAGCTTGAGAGCAGCGGATGTGTCCATGTACCAAGCCGGCATGGACTCAGCGCTCCTCGCGCAGTTCGTCGAGAGTGGTCTGAGTCGGCACGGGGCTCGTGACCCGCGGCAGGTCCGTGAAGCGGAGCCGTCGTTTCGCGGGGCGGCTCAAGGGAAGGCCGGGGTTCTTTTCCGAAGGCAGCGCTGGGCGCAGGACGGCGACGCTCACGCCGTTCTTGGTCACGAGGAAGGACTCGCCTTGTTCGACGGCGCGGATCACCTCGGCGTTGTCGTTGCGAAGCTCTCGCTGCGTGATAGTTCGCATCTGCCCAGCGTAGCACCCGTGTAGCACCATGGGATCGCGAAGCCGCGCAAAAAGCCCCTCCCTGACCCGTCGTGAAGCGGGTCCCGGGGGCCTCCGAGCCTGTCCCCAAAATCTGGGAGAGTCTCGGTAGCCTTGTCAAGCTGCCCTAGCCGAGCCTCAGCGGAAGGCTAGGTGTGGAGGTTGCGCGTGATCTCTGTGAGCTCCTCGCGGGAAATGGCACCGGTCTTGCGGAGCGCGTTGGAGATGTGGCTCTCTACCGTGCGTACGCTCAGTTTCAGCTGTGCCGCGATGTCCTGGTTGCCGAACGCTGAAGCCAGAAGAGCGACCTCCTTCTCGCGCTCGGTGAGGGGGCCTGCTTTCCGGGCTCCTGGCTCGAAGACGATGTATGTGCCCTCGGAGGGGATTCGGGGGGTCAAGGTATTCGCCGCGCGCCCGATAGCTGCGGCTGTGGAATAGTCTCCCGCGGAGCGGAAGCGACTGCTGGCGCCGCGCAGGAGCATCGAAATCTGGTAGGCGTCTCCGTCTGGGGCATAGCCGGCGAGCAGTTGTTCCAGCCGTCTGATGTCGGCGTCGAGAGCGGCTTGTGCGACGGCGAGAAGCTGGGAGTGAGCGGCGTTTGCGCACGCTCCCAGCTTCTCGCGGAGCCGTGCCAAGATCTTGGGGCCAGGGAGCAGGCAGAGCAGGAAGAGGCCGCTCTGGACGGCTTCGAGAATGTACCCGTGATCGAGGGCGGTGTCGAGGATTTGGACTGCGGCGGTGTCGAAGTCGTCGGCGGTGTGCGGGGGCCTGGCTGCGAGATCGTAGGCGCCCCGGCCTGTTGCTGGCAGCGGGCCGACTTCGGGGATTCCTTCGGCTGCGCGTTCGGCGAGGGGACGTAACCCCGCGTTGTCTCGGAGTGAGGAGAGGCGAAGCATGGCGTTGTACAGGGATCCGACGAGGAACCCTGGTCGGCGCAGGGCGAAGGCCCAGCCCATGAGGTATTCGGCTTCGTCGAACAGTCCCCGGTAGAGCAGGGCGAGGGTTGCGACATAGGTGCTCGTGACGAGACTGAGCTGGTCGACTCGCTGTAGGGCGTCTTTCCGACGCTCGAGCGCGTAGCTCAGTGCGTCGTCGACCCGGCCCGAGGCGAAGAGCGCGAGCCCGCGGATGAGCGGTTCGAAGCGGGGAAGGATTCCGGACTCCGGAACGGACTCGATGGCGGCGAGTGCTCTGTCGGGGTTGAACCGGTACAGCTCGAGAATGCCCTTGACGAGGGGCACGACGCCGGCGGCGGGATCTGCTCCGGTGAGGCCGTCCAGCAGCGAATCGAGGTCTGCTGGCATGCCGCTGTAGCTTGCCTGAAGGAACAGGGTCCAGGCCCGGGCCTCGACGGCGCGTTCGGGGACGGTCCGCGCCAGGTCCGACATGATCTTCGTGGCATGGTCGAGATCTTCGGCTTCGAGGGCGGTCCACAGAGCTTGGGTGATGGCGAAGAACAGTGCATCGTCCGGGTCGCCTCCCTGGAGGCTGGTCAGGGAGAAGATGTCTGCGACGCGGTCGCGGTCGGTTGGTGCGCCCCAGCAGACCTTCAGGAATGCGACAGCGTTGGGCAGGCTCGGATGTGCGGCCCAGCGTTGGTAATGCAGCTGTTCGAGGGCCTCGAGGGTGCGATGGAAGCGCCGGGCCGAGGCCGTGTGGTTGCCTGCGAGTTCGGCCCTGAGTTCCTCGAGAGCCGACTTCCGGACGCGGTTCTGCGTGAGGATCCCGACGCCCACTACCGGAGGGTCGCCGCCGGAGCCGCTGCTGAGAATCCGACGCGTAGCGCGCGCGTGGTCCCGGAGGTAGTCCTCCAGGACGGGAGGGAATACCGAGACGAGCGGGCCTCCGTCAGGGCCGGGCAACGCTACGACCAGCCCACGCTGCTCAAGGCCGTCGAGGAACTCGACCCCGAGGGACTCGACGAGAGTATCAACCGGGCTATCCCCCTTCAGAGCCATCGAGGTGAGCGCCCGGAGTTCATCGTTCCCGAGCCCGTCGAGGTAGGTCTCGACCGTGCTCTTGAGGTGTTCGTTCATGAGGGTTTCCCCGCTCATGTGCCAGCGATCCTCACGTAAGACGATCCTCCTGCTGAGCATCCCGGTCTCGATGATCCTGACGGCAAGGCGGAGATTGCCGCCAGACTTGGTGTGGATTCGGGCAATGAGATCGGCATCCGCTGGGCCGCCCAGGATCTGCGCTGCGAGCAAGGTCACTTGCTCATAACGCAGCGCAGCGATGGGAACGGTTGCGGAGGCCCTGAGTGCCAAGGGATCTGGCGTCCCGGGCCGAAGGGGTGAATTGGCTGTTGTCGTGATGAGTGGAACGTGCGTTCGGAGCAGGACGCTGTCGAGCACGGAGAGAGACTCAGGATCGAGGCATTCCAGATTGTCCACGACCAAGGCATGGTCCCCCGGCCTCGAGGTCCGCTCGGCAAGGAGGCTGGCGAACCCAACGACCCCGGAGGGGCGTGGCTGGAGGTCCGGCCCCATCTGGAGGATCCCGGCAAAGGGGACCGTCCGAAGGGACGGAGTCGCGAAGATGCTCTGGACCTCGAACCCTGCCTTGTCGAGCTCAACGGCGATCTGGCGGGCGAGGGTGGTTCTGCCGCTGCCCGCAGGGCCAGTGATCCTCACGTTCAGGCCTTGGGCCACATAATCCAAGACACGGCTGACTTCATGGTCGAACAACGCCGTTAACCTCCAAGGTGCGAATGGTCCACCAGGGAGCCGCCGCAGAAGTGGACCACGTGATCTGAGCCGCTGATCAGGCTCGCCCCCTCTCCTGAGAGGACCGGTATTCGCGTTCGTGACGGCATTCCTGTCGACGGAATACGGGTTTGGCGGCTCCTGTCCCCGGGCAGGGGGATGCGCGACGGCTGCCGCGGATCGAGTCCCACAAGGCAGCGGACGTGGGAGTCCGGCGTCGCGTTCGGTCCGGAACACTGATCCGGTGGTCCTCGGGGCCCGCTCAGCACGGATGAGGGCCTCATCTCGCCCTCGAATGTTGGCCCGCCTGTACGGAACTTTCTCACCACCGCCCTGAGAGGGCACATTTGCGCCCTACGCTCGGGTCTCGGACGGCCCAGAGCGCCTGACTGTGGGAATCCCCAGCTCCCGCAGACAGGTCGAGCTCCCGTAACGCGGGAGGCCTGCAGGCCCGGCCCAGGACGCCACCCATGTCCTGGGATCTCGGGCCGCGGCAATCAGCGTGTGCGTGCTTGTCGGCGTCCGCATCCGAAGTCAGAGGCCCCGGAACGGCATCGTGTCGATTCCGAAGAGTTGGGGGGATCAATGCCGACCAGGCGCGAGACCTTGCCGTTTGCGATCCTGTCAGCAGCGCGGACGGTGCTCGGCAGGTTCAGGAGAGCTGGGGGATTCCAGCGCCCAGTCGCCGCGATCATGGCGGCTTCCCTGATCGTCGCGTTGCTTGTCGCGTTCCAGGCCGCAGCAAGCGCCCCTGCGGCGAATGCGGGCGGGTCGGGCGGGAGTGTCACCTCGGCCGATGGGCGGATCACGGCGACGAAGGCTGCCAGCACCTACAGCCTTCCGCTCGGCGGCGGGCAAATCACCTACACCTACACGGTCACGAATAATACGACGGCGCCTGAATACTTTGTGAGCGCGACTGACGACAAGTGCGGCACGCCGTCGAGCAGCCAGCTGAGCTATGACTTTATTCGGGCCAGGTACTACATCCCCGGCGGCGCCACCGTCACCTTCACGTGCGCGCAGACGGTCACGGTCACCACGACCAACACGGCGACCTTCGCCTTCAACACCGACTGCAGCTGGTGGGCTGGCTGCGCGGGTGCCCAGTCTCAAGTCGCTGCCAAGGCCACGGTCGATGTCGCGACCCCTTCTAACTACACGTGCGATGCGATCTGGTACGGATCGGTCGCTGCAGGCGCCACCCCGGGCAGCATCGGAACAGTGCTCCCTACCCTGCAGAATGTAGCGACCCTATCCCCGCCGGGCCAGACCGGCTCGTACGCGAGCACCTCTGCCATCGCCATGAACCCGAAAGACCCCGGGTACGTCTACTACACCGCCCGATCCGGCAACACGTTCTTGTCGAATCTCTACCGGGTGAACCTGACCACGGGCGTCCAAGAGCAGGTGGCCTCGGGCATCTCCGCGTTCCAGACCAACCGGCTGGGCTTCGATGCGTCCGGCACCCTGTGGACTTTCTCCAACGATGGCAACTTCTACTCGTGGACCCCCACGGGCGGGATCTCGACCGCTAAGACTGCTTCGTTCCCTGACGGGAACGGTGGCACGATCAATCCCACAACGCTGACATCGGGCGACATCGCCTTCGATGGCCTCGGCAACATGTGGGCGCTCGTCTCCACCGGTTCAGGCGGCAGCATCACCACCCCCACGACCTACCTCTACACGATCTCGGCCGCACAGCTGGCCACGGCCACCCCGCAGGCGACCCTCGTCGGCGTCATGACTTCCCCGGGCGGGAACAAGTTCTACAACGGCCTGGCCTTCGACACGAACGGCACCCTCTACGCGACGACGAACGACGGAACCAACTCGAACCTGTACACCGTCAACAAGGACACAGGCACGACGACCCTGGCCACCACGTTCAGCAGCGCGACCTACGGCAACGCCGCCGACCTGGCTTCCTGCGCCCTGCCCAAGCCGCAGCTTGTCGCGAGCAAGACCGTCTCGCCGCCCGGTCCCGTGACCGTGGGCACCACCTTGACCTACACGATCACCGTCAAGAACATCGGCAGCCTCTCCGCTACAGGTGCCACCTTCCAAGACTCGATCCCCGTTGGGTCGACTTACGTTCCTGGCTCGACGAAGCTCAACGGCACTGCCGTGGCCGATTCGAGCGGTGCGATGCCGTACACCACCGCCCAACCGGTCAACGGCAGCACCACGAGCTTCAGGGGCGTCATCCCTGCCGGCGACACCGCAACAATCACCTTCCAGGTTGTGGTCAACTCCTCAGCACTGGCCGCCGGCGAGGTGCGCAACCAAGGCACAGTCGTCTTCGTCGGCTCGCCCCCGATCCCTACCGACGATCCAACCAAGCCTGGCAGCACAGACCCGACGGTGACCCCGATTGCCGCCCCCAACCTGGTGGCCTCCAAGAGCGTGGATCCGGCGGCCGGGACCATGGTCCAGCCGGGACAGGTCCTCACGTACTCGCTGACCTTCGACAACACCACCGGTACCGCCCCGGCCACGGTAAGTTACACCGACTGGCTGGGGAACGTCCTGGACGACACGTCCCTCGTGGCCAACTCCATCACCACGACCAGCACCAGCGGGACCGCCCTGGTGGTGGCCAACAACGCCACCGCGAGTCCGCCCACTCTGGGGATCACCGGCACCGTGGCTGCGGGCGCGAAGAGTGTCGTGACCTATCAGGTGAAAGTCAACGACGCCGTCAAGCTTGGCAACGCCTCGATCGAGAATTACCTGACACCCTCAACCACCACAACCCCGCCGACAAGCTGTCCTGCGGGCAGCACCACCTGCACGGTCAACCCCGTGGGCTCATGGACGCTCGGAAAGACGGCTTCCCCGCCCTCCGGGACTGCGATCAACCCGGGTGACCCCAGCGCAAGCAGGGTGATCACCTACACCGTGACCGCCACCAATTCCACCGTGAATCCCGTCACCGGGGTCATCCTCACCGATGACCTGAGCCAGGTCCTCAACAACGCCACCTTCACCGCCGGTTCGGCGAAGCTCACCATCAACGGCGGTACATCCGTCGCGGTTCCGGATCCTGGTGCCGACAACAGGCTGGTCTCACCTTCATTCACTCTCCCTGGCAACGGGACCGCGGTTTTGACGTATTCGGTGACCGTCAACTCCAGTGCATGGCTGGCCACCCTGAGGAATGCGGCGACCGGCAATGCGGTCATCCCCCCGGCACGATGCGTCACGGGCAGCGCCGCACCCCTTGACCCGGCGTGTTCCACCACGAACCCCACCACCGGCCACCTGTTCGTTCAGAAGTCCGGACCCGGGCAAACCCAGGGATCCACAGCTCCGTTGGCCGGCGCGACGTTTGAGATCCACACCGACAACGCCGGTCAAATGAGCACCACGGTGGTCGGAGTGACCGGCGCCGTCTCCGGCTCCACCGGGTTGAGCGAGGTGCGCAACCTGCTCCCTGGAACGTACTGGCTGCTGGAGACGCAAGCGCCCAGCGGGTACTCCTTGCTGGCCACCCCGGTGAAGTTCACCGTCGCGGCCAACGGCACCATCACCCTGGATCCGGCGACCGCGGGCACCGGCGTGACCGTCAACGCCCTGACTATCACCGTCAAGGATGTGCCGGCCGTGAAACTTCCCTCCGCCGGCGGACCAGGCACTCTCGCCCTTTATGGGGCCGGCGTCCTGGGACTGCTGCTCCTCCTCGCTTCCCTCGCCGTCATCAACCGCCGGCGAGCGGAGAAAACCCCATGAAGCCCGGATTGCCGGGCGCAGCTTCATGCACAGACCTGGGGACCACTAATGAAAGGAACACGATGAAATCATCGAAGGTGAGACGAGGCATTCTGGCCTCGCTGGCCGCGATAGCCTCCGCAGGCATGCTTGCCTTCGGAATCGGGGGCGCCAACGCCGCGAATATTTCCAACATCGACCCGACCAAGACAGCTACGCTGTCCATCCACAAGTACCAGACGCCGGCAACGCCGACCAACCTGCCCAACAACGGAACAGCACTGACCCCGACCCAGCTCGCGGGCCTGACGCCCATGGCCGGTGTCACGTTCACGGTCCAGAAGGTCAACAACATCGACCTGACGACCAACGCGGGCTGGACCGCGGCCGCGGCCCTGACACCAGCCCAGGCCGCCGCGCAGGCGGCAACCCCCGGGGTCACGGCCACGACCGACGCGACGGGTGCGGCCACGCTGTCGAACCTTCCCCTGGGCCTGTACCTGGTCACTGAAACCGGCTACCCGGCCGGTGTGACCCCGGCTGCCCCGTTCTTGGTCACGCTCCCGATGACGGACCCGGTGAACGAGAACAATTGGATGTACAACGTCAACGTCTACCCCAAGAACGCGGTGACCGGGGCGACGAAGACCGTCACGGACGCTCCCGCTATCAAGCTCGGCGACCCGGTTCAGTGGACCATCACGGCAGACATCCCTAATGTGAACCCGATCGATGGCTACCGGATCGTGGATCAGCTCGACCCGAAACTGACCTACTCCAGCGCGACGGTAAAGCTGTCCAACAATGCCACGCTGACCCTGGGCACGGACTACACCATCGCGTTCAACACGGCCACGAACACCCTCACGGTCGACTTCACCGCCAGCGGCCGGGCGATCCTGGCCGCCAACCCCACGGCCAAGGTCGTGGTGACAGTGAACACCACGGTCAACACGGTCGGCCAGATCTCCAACACGGCCTTCGTCTACCCCAACGCGGCCAGCTTCGCCATCACCCCCGGACAGCCCAACGGTCCCGTGGTCACTCCGCCGGTGATCACCAAGTGGGGCGACATTGTCCTTCACAAGCAGGATTCCAAGACCTCCGCGGCCCTGGCCGGCGCCGTGTTCTCGGTGTACCCGACCCAGGCCGATGCCCTGGCCGGCACCAACGCGATCACCATCGCCGGTATCAGCTCCTGGACCACCGATGCCAGCGGCAACCTGGTCATCTCCGGCTTGCGTTACTCCAACTGGGCCAACGGGGCTGCCGTGAGCCCGGGCCAGCCCGGCTACCAGGCGTACTGGCTCGTGGAGACCCAGGCCCCGGCCGGCTACGAGCTCCTCGCCCAGCCGGTCCAGACCACGGTCACCAGCTCCGATCCGACAGTCGTCACCGTGACGGTCAACAACGTCCCGCACAACGCCGGATTCCAGTTGCCGCTCACCGGTGGCGCAGGAACCTGGGCCCTGACCGCCGGCGGCATCCTCGTCCTGGCAGGTGCAGGCCTCTTCATGGTCACAGGCCGCCGGAAGCGCAACGAGGCAGAGTAAGCATCCCTCGGTGACCTGCGTCCCTTGACGCAGGGTGTGGGGGCATCCACCGCTTGGTGGATGCCCCCACACCGCTCGCGTCCATCAAAGCAAGAGGCCCCAATGACCCAAACCCTCGAAGAATTCATGGAGGGTTCCGAACCTGGCCCGAATGACCTCACCCGGCGCCGCCTAACCCGCAGAGGAGCGGCTGGATGGAAGGGCCACTCCGGCCTTGCGGCTCGGAGACTTGCAGCGATGATGGTCATCGCGGCCATCGGGCTAGGCCTGGTCCTCTACCCCCAGGCAGCAGACTGGTTCAGCTCGATCTCCCACAACAGCCAGCTTTCCGGCTACGCCCAGGAAGTCGAACAGCTTGAACCTTCGGCCAGGACGAAAGTGTTGGACCGGGCGCGCGAATACAACTCCCGGATCCCCTCCGGACAGCTGCGGGACCCCTACTCCGCGCAAGCCCCCACCCCGGCCTTGGAAGGGCAGCTGCGGGACTACCAAAGCCAGTTGAACGTGGCCGACGACGAGGTGATCGGCAGACTCCGCTACCCCTCCCTGAACATCGACCTGCCGATCTACCACGGAACCAGCGACGACGTCCTGGCCAAGGGAGTCGGCCACCTCTACGGCTCCTCCCTGCCTGTCGGAGGCCCCGGAACGCACAGTGTCCTGACCTCACACTCGGGAATCCCCAACGCCGAACTCTTCAACCCCCTCCGCGGCGCCAAAACCGGCGACATCTTCTCCACCGAAGTCATGGACCGCACATTCTTGTACCGGGTGGACAAGATCGAGGTGGTCAAGCCGGACGACATCTCGTCCCTGAAAGTCACCCCCGGCGAGGATTCCATCACCTTGGTGACGTGCACCCCCATTGGAGTGAACTCGCACAGGCTCCTGGTCCACGCCTCACGGATCGCGGACATTCCCAAGGACTCGCCGGAACAGAAGACTCTGGCGGGACGCCAAACCAACATTGGATTCCCATTCTGGGCGGCGTACCTCATCGGCGGCCTGCTGGCCTTCTACCTGGCTTCCCTTGCCTGGAACCGTCGACGCCGATGATCCCGTCGGACCGTGCGCCGTGTGGCGTATTCACTGGGCGCTCGGCGGCCCGCAAAGGATCAGGGAGTGCAGTGCAGACTGCGAGGTCTCCTCGGCCCCAGAAGCTCTGCGCTGGCTGCCCCGCCACGGGCGTGCCCCAGCTCGTCGCGGACGGCGAGGGGCCCCAGCGACGTCGGCTCGTGGGTCGCCGTCGGCCCGACCCTATAAGGAGTGTGAGAGAGCGTGATCAGAAAGCTGCTTGTTGCTGCGGGCGAGCTGCTCGTGACAGCAGGGCTGCTTTTGGTCCTGTTCTTCGTGTGGGAGTTCGGCTGGGTGGGCTGGACCGCGGGAGCGGCGCAGGACGCGCAGGCCGGTCGGCTGTCGCAGGAGTTCGAGGCTCGGCGCCCGGAAACATCGGCACCGGGCACCATCCCGGTGCTCGAGGAGAAGCTCAAGCATGGAGAGCTGTTCGGTGTCATCAGGATCCCGCGCCTCGGGGGAACATGGGCGAAGCCCATTGGCGAAGGGGTGGGGCTCGACGTCCTCCTCCACAACGTCGGCCACTACGAAGGCACCGCGCTTCCCGGGCAGGTGGGGAACGCGTCCTTCGCGGGGCACCGCTCCGGGGCGGGGAACCCGCTCATCGACATCGACGCGATCCAGCCCGGGGACGCGATGGTCATCGAGACGAAGGACGGCTGGTACATGTACAAGGCCCAAGGGCACGAGATCGTCCGGCCGACCCAGGTCGACGTGGTCGCGCCGGTTCCGGACCATCCGGGGCAAACTCCAACGCAGCGCTGGCTCACTCTCACGTCATGCAATCCGCGCTGGGGATCGACCGACCGGTACATCGTGCACGCGCTGTTCGACCGCTTTGTCCCTCGGGCGAGCGGCGAACCGGCCGAGATCAAGGGAGGCCGGTGATGTACGCGACGCTGTGGCGGATTCTGCCCGGGGCGCCGCTCGCGAAGGCGATTCAATGCGTGCTGCTGCTGCTCGCCGTCGTCGTCCTGCTGTTTGCGTGGGTCTTTCCGGCGGTCGCGCAGCTCGTGGCTCCCCAGAACGCTACCGTTGCGACGACCCCTGCTGGCCCTCCCTAGCCCGAGGCCACGCCATCAGTTCAAGGGCTCTCAGGACTCGCGCCGGCTCCAATCCACGTGGCGTGGGAAGAAGGGACAGGTCCGATGGGTGCCAGGACGCCGCAGGCCGCTGTGGAAGCGGTCGTGGTCCGCCACGGCGATTGGTGGGAGGTTTTCCTGCCCGAACTCGGGACGGGTACTGCAACCCGGGACGCCCACATGATCGACTCGTACGCGCGAAGGATCGCCGGGGCTGCACTGGGCATCCGGCCTTCGAGAATCTCGGTCGCCCTGCGATTCAAGAAGCAGGCTCCGGCGGCTCCTCCAGAACGTTGACCTGGACCCCGGAGCTGTCTCGGCGACAGAGGATACGCACCGTTCCTGGTCGCCGAGGAGATCCACGAGATCACGGGGCGCGAGCTCGACACCGCCCCGTCATTCCGGGACATCGACCGGGACCTGCTCGGGATCCTCGACGGGCACCTGCTCGGCGGCCACGGCGTCGCGTCGATGTCGAGCTGGTCCTGCGCGAATATGACCGGGCCGCGGTCTGTGGGCCGCGGTTCACCGGTCTTGTATGCACGATGGCCCTGGCTGGGGCCCTATTCCGCATGGGCGGGCGGATCAGCCTTTCGTCCGCGTTGCGCGAGGCCGGGATTCCCGCGCCCTGCGAGCGCGCGCACCGTGCGGTGCACAACGCCGAGCGAGCCCGCCTGCTCTGGATCGCCTTGGAGTCAGAGGCCGCATGAGATCTGGCGCACGCTGCTTGAGCGTAAAAGGCGGAAGGCCCATCAAGACCTGGGGGTTGGTCTCGACGGGCCCTCATCTTTCGCACCACTGATCGGGGGATCAGTGTGGGCAGCCCCCGACGTCGTGATTGACCAGCAGCGCACTGCGCTGGATCCCCTTGGCTATGGCCCGCTGGGCGTCCAGGGCAGCGCGGCTGAGGGCTCCGCCGACGACGATGGCTCCGGGGTTGAGGATGTTGCACTTGGATCAACGGCAAGATCCACCCGCGCGCTCAGACGCTGCGTCTGTGGGCTCTCAAGACGGGCGTCCCGGTCGAGTGGCTCGTCTACGGGACCGTTAACGGAAAAACCCCCTCACCGGGCGGCGAGGGGGTTTCTACAGAGCCTCCCAGCGGGATCGAACCGCTGACCTTCTCATTACGAGTGAGACGCTCTACCGTCTGAGCTAGGGAGGCAATCAGGCCGCTCGCCAAGGCGAACCACCGAGTGAATACTCTAGTGGAGCACGCCGCCCCGGGTCAAAACGGGACTCAGGCCGGCTTCGCCAGATAGTCGACAGTGCACGCGACCGCCGCCGAGAAAAGGCGCCACGATCGGTAGTGCGCCGAGTCCACATAGGCGCTCCCGCCGCGCCCCCGGAGACATGCGAGGGTGCTCTCGCGGCCACCTGGTCGCTTCGGATACACCACGATGTCCACCGATCCGACCGTGCCCACCATGCGGCGAGCGCCGTCCCCCTTCAGTGCCGCCCGCAGCTGCCTGCTGACCTGCAGTCTCTCCAGCGCCGATGTCCCCGTCACGACTTGCTCCCGATTGTGTTGCCGCTTGGCGGTGGCCGCCACCCCCAGCGTGGCGGCCACCTGCTTAGGAGAACAAGCACGGCTCGCCGTATGACGCGATTTCGGACGAGATTTTTTCTCGGACGCCGAATACGGAGTTCACCCGCCGTACGTGGCGAATTCAGGGATGAGTCGTGAGCGGATGGCATTCTCGGAACTCAGCCGTCGGGATGACTCGGCGCCCAAGAGAATCGGGGGAACCTGGCGTGACTGCGCAGAACCTGCCGCCCGCCTTCGCGAGCGGCATCCGCCTCGCCGTGCTGGATATGAACGGCACGACCGTCGTTGACGGAGGGGCGGCGGAGCGGGCGGTTGCGATAGCACTCCGCGAGGTGGGGGTCGCAGGGGAGCGGCTCGAGGCCGCGCTCGCGATGTCGCGGCGCAGCGCGGGACTCGACCGCGCCCAGGTTTTCGAACGGCTCTTTGCGGACGACGCCGACGCGGCCCGAGCAGCGTCGCGCGCCTTCGCCGTCGAGTACGACCGGATGATCGGCGAGGGCTGTCTCCGCGCAGTGCAAGGCGCGGAAGAGACGGTTCACGCGCTGCGCGAGCATGGGGTCCTCGTGGCCCTCGCGACCGGGTTCGGCCGGCATACCCAGAACAGCGTCCTCGAGGCCCTCGGGTGGATGGGCCTCGCCGACCTCTCGCTATGCCCCGAGGACGCCGGCCGGGGCCGGCCGTTTCCGGACATGATCCTCACGGCAGTCCTCGCGCTCGACGTCGAGGACGTCCGGACGGTCCTCGTCGCGGGGGACACCGCCGCGGACATCACGTCCGGACTCCGCGCGGGAGCGGGCGCCGCCGTCGGCGTGCTCACGGGGGCCCAAGGCGCAGGCGAGCTGCGCGCGGCGGGGGCGACCGCCGTCGTCCGCTCGGTCGCGGACCTCCCCGCGCTCCTGTGGGGCCGAGGCGCCGTCGCTGCAGGCTAGGCAGCCCGCCGGGTAAGCGCGAGGCTGGCGCCGCCGTGGGCTAGCGCCCGGCGGGGATCAGCAGCGTTTGCCGTCCTGTGGGAGCTTCCCGTCGACGAGGTAGCCGTCGAAGGCGTCGTCGATGCACGCCGATCCCCGTCCGTACGCCGTGTGCCCTTGGGCGTTCCACGTGAGCAGGGACGCGTTGCCGAGCTGTGAGCGCAGGGCCTGCGCCCACGGGTACGGGGTTGCGGGGTCGCCCGTCGTGCCCACGACGAGGATCGGGCTGCTGCCCGTGTAGCGGGCTGGCTTGGGGTCGGCGTCGACCGGCTTGTAGGGCCAGTCGCGGCACGTGACGCCGCCGTACGCGAAGAACTCTCCCAAGGTCGGGGCCGCCCTCTTGAGCTCGTCCGCCTCGGCCCGCATGCTCGCGGTGTCGGACGCCATGGAGTAGTCGAGGCAGTTGTACGCGAGGAAGGCGAACGAGCCATTCGACGAGTACGTGCCGTCCTGCACCCGGTCCGCCGCGAAGTCGGAAATGCGCATCATGCCCGAGCCGTCCCCGCGGAGCGCGGCTGCGAACGCCTGCGTGAGCGCCGGCCAGCTCTGGTCGGAGTACAGCGCGTACACGAGGCCGTTGATGAAGTCGGCGATCGGCAGGAGCCGGCCGTCGTTGTTGCGCAGGGGCTGATTCTGGACTGACTGGGCGAGCGACTGGACCTGGCCGATCGCATCGTCCTCACTCCCCTTGAACGGGCAGCCGGACTTCGCGAGGCACGAGCGCAGGTAGGCGTGCAGTTCGTCCTCGAAGGCTTTCGCCTGCCCGAGCGTGATCTCGCGGTTGTCGAGGCTCGGGTCGAGCGCGCCGTCGAGCGCGAAGCGCCCCACACGGTCCGGGAAGAGCCCGGCATAGACCGAGCCGAGCTGCGTCCCGTAGGAGAAGCCTGCGTAGTCGAGCTTCGAGCGCCCCGACGCGACGGCTCGCAGGATGTCCATGTCCTTGACGGAGCTGAGCGTGTCCGTGTGCGCGAGGATCGGCCCCGTGTTGGCCTTGCACGCGTCGATGACCTTGTCCTGCAGCGCGAACGCCTCCGCGAGGCCGGCGTCGGTCGATTCGTCCGGGCTCTCCTGACGGAGGGCGTCCTGCTTCGCCGCGTCGAGGCAGGTGACCGGGGCGGAACGCTTGACGCCGCGCGGGTCCCAGCCGATGAGGTTGTACGTGCCGCGGAGCTTCTCCGTGAACATCGTCGTTCCCGCGTCGCGGACGAGGTCGTACCCCGAGACCCCCGGCCCGCCGGGGTTGACGAACAAGTTGGACTTCGCCTTCGAATTCTTGAGCCGGATCACAGCAAGCTTGATCGTGTCGCCGTCGGGCTTCGCATAGTCGATCGGGACCATGACCTGCGTGCACTCGAACTGGGACCGGCCGCTCTCGGTTTCGCACGGCGACCACTGGATCTGCTGTTGGTAGAACCTCGCGAGCTCGGGCGGCGCACCGGCCGTCGCGGACGCCTCTGTGCTCGGGCCCGAGGTGGACGGCGGGGCGAGCAGCGGCAGACAGCCCGTGAGGGTGAGAGTGAGCGCGGCGAGGCACACGAGGACGACGACGAGGGTGCGCGGGCGGGCCGTGCCGGCGGCGGGCAGGGCGGGGCCCTGGCTCGGGGCGGGCGTCGTCACGGGGTTCTTCTCCTCAGATCAGGCTGACGGCCATGGCTTCGACCGCGAGGAGCGGAGCCACGTTGGATGTCGTGATGCGTTGTCTCGTTGTATTGATCGCGTCCATGCGCGCGAGGGTTACGTCTGCCGTCGACGAGGCCGCGAATTCCGCGATCTCGGCCGCGAGTTCGGCATTGACCGGCTCGACCGCGCCGCCGAGCTGGAGCACGAGCACGTCGCGGTAGAACGAGAGCAGATCCGTGAGCGTTCGGTCGAGCGAATCGGTCACGGACCGCTTGGCGCGCCGCTTCTGGTCCTCCTCGAGCTGCCGCAGCTGGGCGCGCAGCGTCGGGGGCAGCTTTTCGTCGGCGCCGACGCCGAGGCTCTCGAGGAGCCGTGCGCGCTCGCGCGCGTCGCGCTCCTCGTTCGAGCTCGCGGCCTCGTCCGTCGCGATCTTCACGAGCTGTTCCGCGAGGTTCACGGCCTGCGAGACGGTCGAGAGCGTGAGGGGAAGCCGCACGGTCGCGGTCCGCCGCTCGCGGGCCGCGGCGTCGTGCACGAGCCGCCGTGCGATGCCGATGTGGCTCTGGGCCGAGCGGGCGGCCTGCAGTGCGAGGGCCGGGTCGGCGCCGTCGCGCTCGACGAGCAGAGCCGCGACGTCCGCGGCGGGCGGGAGGCGCAGCCCCACGGGCCGGCAGCGCGAGCGGATCGTGACCAGGACGTCTGCGGGGGACGGCGCGCACAGCATCCAGATCGTGCGCGGCGTCGGTTCCTCGATGGCCTTGAGGAGCACATTCGTGGTGCGCTCGGCCATGCGGTCCGCGTCCTCGACGACGATGATCCGCCACCGCCCCGTGGACGGCCGGTCGCCCGACTTCGCGACGAGCTCGCGGGCCTCGTCGATCGTGATCGTGACCCTTTCCGTTCGCACGAACGTCACGTCGCCGTGCGACTCCGCGAGCACCGCGCGGCACCCGGCGCACACGCCACAGCCCCGCGCCGTGACGTCGTCGACCTCGCAGTTGAGCGCCGCCGCGAACGCCTTGGCCGCCGTCGAACGCCCCGACCCGGGCGGACCCGTGAAGAGCCACGCGTGGGTGAGGCCTTCGCCCGCCGCAGCCCGGCGGAGCTGCTCGACGACGGACGCCTGCCCCACGAGCTGGTCCCAGACCGTCATGGGCGCCCTCCCCGGGGGCCCGGCGCAGAACGCACGACGGCGGCCCTCGCCTCGAGCGCCCGGCCAACCGCGGCGAGGATCTCGCCTGCGAGGTCTGCTGAGTCGCGCCGCGCATCGAGCACGAGATAGGCGTCCGGCTGTGCCGCGGCCAGTTCGAGGAACGCGGTCCGGACGTCCCGGTGGAATGCGTCCGGCTCGGACTCGAGGCGGTCCTCGGCGGCGTCGCCGGCCGTGCGCCGCGCGCGTCCCTCGGCCTCGTCGACATCGAGCAGCACGGTCACATCGGGCCACAGCCCGTCCGTTGCCCACGCGTTGAGATCGCGGACGGCCTCGGCGCCAAGCCCGCGTCCGACGCCCTGATACACGATTGACGAGCCGATGTACCGGTCGGTCAGAACGACCTCGCCACGCCCGAGGGCCGGCCGGATCGCCTGGGCCACGTGCGCCGCCCGGGCTGCCGCGAAGATGAGGGCTTCCGTGCGCGGGTCGACTTCGCCGTGGCCGTGGTCGAGCACGAGGGAGCGGAGCTTCTCGCCGATCGGTGTCCCGCCGGGCTCGCGCGTGAGCAGCACGTCGTGGCCCGCGTCGCGGAGGGCCTCCGCGAGGAGCCTCGCCTGCGTCGACTTTCCGGCGCCGTCGCCGCCCTCGAACGCGACAAAGAGGCCTGGAAGAGGCAGGGCAGGGGAGCGCAGGGCAGGAGAAGCGAGTGCGGGCGTGGTGGGAGAAGCGAGTGCGGGCGTGGTGGGAGAAGCCGCGGAGTCCGAGGGCACCCACCAAGCCTACCGACTGCTCGCTCCAGGTGCGTGCCCAGGGCCTAGATGTGGAGGAGAAGTCGCGAGGGAGAACCAGCGGCGGTCCGCGCGAGAACTCGTCATACCCTAGGAGGCATGGCGGACGCGTACCCCCACCTGGACTCCGATGCCCTCGCGGCTCTTTCCCCCGAGACGCTCGCGGTGGCCGCGGGCCGCCCGGAACGCGGCCACGACACTCCGGTCAACCCGAGCGTCGTGTTCTCGTCGACGTTTGTGGGGCTCGGCTCGGTCGGCGAGGGCGCGCGGGGCTATGCGCGGTTCTCGAACCCCACGTGGGAGCCGTTCGAGGAGGCCGTCGCTCGACTTGAAGGCACCGACGTGCCCGCCCTCCTCTTCTCGTCGGGCATGGGTGCCATCGCCGGGGCCTTGAGCCTCGTGCCCGTCGGCGGCGTGCTCGTCGCGCCCGCGCACTCGTACTCGGGCACGCTCGGCCTCGCGCAGAGCAAGGGGGAGCGGGGCGAGCTCGAGCTGCGCTCCGTGGACATCGCGGACACCGAGGCGGTCGTCGCCGCGCTCGACGGCGCTGATCTCCTGTGGATCGAGAGCCCCACGAACCCCATGATGGAGGTCGCCGACGTCCCCGCGCTCGTCGCCGCGGCCCACGCCGTCGGGGCGCTCGTCGTCGTCGACAACACGTTCAGCACGCCGCTCGGCCAGCGACCGCTCAGCGTGGGCGCCGACGTCGTCGTGCATTCGGCCACGAAGTATCTCGCGGGGCATTCCGACGTCCTCCTCGGCCTCGCCGTCACCGCCGACGACGCGCTCCGCGCTCGCCTCCTCGCGCACCGCACGCTGCACGGCGCGATCGCCGGGCCGATGGAGGCTTGGCTCGGCCTCCGCGGGCTCCGCACCCTCGCGCTGCGGGTCGAGCGCTCGCAGGAGACGGCGGGCGAGCTAGCGCGTCGCCTCGAGGGCCACCCCGCGGTGCGCCGCACGCGCTACCCCGGACTTGTCTCGGACCCGGGGCACGAGCGCGCGGCGGCCCAGTTCGATGGCTTCGGCTCGATCATCAGCATCGAGCTGGACGACGCCGCCGCGGCTGACGCGCTCGTCGCCTCCCTTGCGCTGTGGCTCCCTGCGACCTCGCTCGGCGGCGTCGAGTCGACGATCGAGCGGCGTCGTCGCCACACCGCGGAACCGCTCACGGTGCCCGAGGGGCTCGTGCGGCTCAGTGTGGGCATCGAGAACGTCGACGACTTGTGGGCCGATCTTGCCCAGGGGCTCGACGCGCTCGACTGAGACCCCTTTTTCCGCCAAGCGCCCGGCGCTGAGTAGGCTGGGATGGTGAGCGGCCGCCTTCTGATCTTCTACACCGACTTCGGGATCTCCTTCCTCGTCTCGATCTTCTGCGCTGCGCTCACGCTCTGGGCCTTCATCGACTGCACCGTGCGGAAGCCGCGCGCGTTCGAGGCAGGCTCCAAGCGCACGAAGGGCTTCTGGCTCGGCATCACCGGCGCGGCCGCGTTCGTGGGCGTGATCTCCGCGCTGCCCGTGCCGAATCCGTTCTTCGGCATGAGCCTCTTCAACATCGCCGCCGCCACCGCTGCGGGCGTGTATCTCGCCGACGTGCGTCCGGCCGTCTCGTCACGCTGACGCGCCGCCCATGGTGCAGAAGGCGGCCCCCATCCGGGCCACCCGCGGCCGACCCGTGGGCAACGTCACCCGAGGCACCACGAACCCCAATCGCATGCGGCGCGTCGACCGCTGGATCACGGGGGCCCACGCGCGCCGCCTGAGGTCGTTCCCCGGCGCACCGCTCGCCGTCGACCTCGGCTACGGCGCGTCGCCCACGACCGCCCTCGAACTCTTCGATCGCCTCCGCGCCGTTCGCGAGGACTTTCGGCTCACGGGAGTCGAGATCGAGCCGACCCGTGTCGCCGCCGCGAAGCCGCTCGAGCGGGACGGCCTCGACTTCCGGCTCGGCGGTTTCGAGCTCTCCGTCGCCGAGCCGCCCGCGCTCGTCCGCGCCTTCAATGTCCTCCGGCAGTACGAAGAGGGCGACGTCGGCGCCATCTGGGAGCTCGTCTGCTCGCGGCTCGCGCCGGGTGGGCTCTTCGTCGAGGGCACATGCGACGAGATCGGGCGCCGCGCCGCGTGGGTGGCGCTCGACGCCGATGGCCCCCGCACGCTGTCAGTTGCCGTGCGCTTCGGTTCCTTCGAGCGGCCGTCCGACGTCGCCGAGCGGCTCCCGAAGGCGCTCATCCACCGGAACGTCCCCGGCGAGCCCGTGTACGACTTTCTTCAGGCGCTCGACGGCGCGTGGCTCGCCGCCGCGTCTCTCGCCCCGTTCGGCAACCGTCAGCGCTGGATCGCGATGGCCCGCGCCATGCGGGAGTCGGGGTGGCCCCTCGCCGACGGGCCCGCGCGCTGGCGGCTCGGCGAGCTCACGGTCGCGTGGGGCGCCGTGGCACCCCACCACTGAGGGCTATTTGCGGCCACCACGGAGCCCGTTGGGGCGCAGCCCGTCCACCACTGCGTCCTCGTCCGACTTGGCGGTTTCCAAGTCGAGCCCACCACTGAGGCGTGGTCCGCCTTACGCGATTCAGTGTTGACCGGAATCCGAATGCCGGGAAAAGTCGGATCACCGCGACACATGCGGTCGCGGCATCCATCAGGGGGACTGGATCCTTTGCACGGTTGGACTTGTCCCCTTTGCATCTACGGGAGTGGGGACAACATGAAGGCAAAGAAGGTGATGGCCGGCCTCGCCTTGACCGGCCTCCTGACGACGACAGGCGCGGCGGCCGCAAATGCGTGGACGCAGTACCCCAACGAGGGCGGCACGTGGAACTACGGGTACAACGGGGGGATCTACTCGGATTACCTCGTCGATCGGTGCCATGGGTCGACCGTCGTGAATGACTGGGGCACCCAGCGCACCGCCGAAACTTGGCCTGGGAGATGGTCGAATGCGTGGCATACTGCCACCATTTGGACCAATAACCGCTGGTACTACTGGGTCTGCGGGTAGTCTGCGCTGACAAATCTCGCTTTTGGCGCGCGGTCCCGCGCGCCAAAAGCGAGCCCGCATTTCCAGCACTCCTCCAAGGGGCCCACTTCACCATGCTCAAAGCTCTCGTCAGGATCACCTCCTTCGGTATCGTCATCTTCCTGTCCCTGCTCGCCGGGATCGTGATCACGACCGAAGAGAGCGCGTTTCCGTGGCGCTCCGACTACACGGCCAGCCTCGACTTCACACACAGCAAGATTTCGAAGGATCAGGTCGTCGCGGAACTCGGCTCGCTCGCGGACCGGACAGGTCTGCGGATCGCCAAGGTCGTGGCGGATCCCAGCGACTTCTTCAACTCGCGCTCGCTTTACGTCTTCGGGAGCAGCGGCCCGTCAGAACCGCAGGACATTGATTGGTTCAAGCCGGGTATGCACGGCGAACTTCGTTCGGCGCGTGATCTCGGTGCGGCCTCCCTCAACGGTCCCTACGTTTACTCGGGCGCCCGAGAGGCGGTCGCGGAACTTGTGTTGTGGGTCGATGCCCATGGGATCGACCGAAATGTCATGCCCAAGAAGGCAAGCGACATCCTTGTCCAGTCCCTCGTGGGGACCGGCGCGTGGCTGGCCTTTCTCACATGCGTGATCCTCGCCGGGACGATGGTTGTCACGTGGTACGTATTGCGGGCGAAGGCTCGGGCGCTTAAGGTCCTCAACGGCGCGCCGACGCCGAGGATTGTCCTTGAGGACCTGCTCTCGGTGGTTTCCTCGTTCGCGGGACCTGCGCTCGTCGGAGTCGTGGTCGCTGTCGTCGCCGTCGCCCTCCAGGGCAAGGCGTCCCATCTCGCGGAGTTCCTCTCCGTGCTGGGGCTCCTACTAGCAGCCACCGTCGCCGGGATGCTCGCATGCGCGCTCGTGATCGGGGCCATGACGTGGCCGAGTGTCGACGGAATCGCCTCGCGTGAGCCGCCCGAGCGGCATTTCCGCGCCTCGAGCGAGGTGTTGAAGGCGGCCACGCTCGTGCTGGTCGCCGTCATGCTCCCCGTGGTGGGGGCGTCCATCGCCGAGGCCACGAATCTCTCGAACCAGAACGCGAAATGGCACGTGCTCAAGGACAACGTGGCGCTGCGGCTGTCGGGTAGTGGCGGAACGCCGGAGGAGTTCTCCCGCACATACGACGGACCCCTTCGTGACATGGTCGCCGCCGCCTCACATGCCGGAAAGCTCACATTCTCGTACGCCCTCGCTCCACGGAGTGGCAGCGATCCCTCACGGAGGAATCGCGCTGAGGTCGGGGAGTTTGACTGCATCGTTCTCGTCAACCCGGACTATCTCCAAAAGATCTCGCCGCTCATTGGGTCGAATGCCACAGATACCGATGCCCTTGGCTCGGCGGGAGAGAAGGTCGATTACGAGAGCCTTCCTGAAGAAGTTCGCGCGACCTGGGGCGACCAGTTCAGTTTGTGGAATCGTTCGGGGAGAAAACTGGGCGGTATAGGTGAGAACCTCACGTACTACCGCTATGCCGGCGCGGAGCCTTTCCCTGCAATGCCCCCGGGCCCCGGTGAAATGGCGTATTTCAGTAATCCGCTCATCGTCGTTGTCACCCGCCCGGCCGAGGCGCTCAAGGACAGCACTATCGGCGCGTTGCTCTCGTCAGGGAACCTTTCCTTCACCGATGCTGCTTGGGTCAGGGACTACCTCGAGTCGTCGCCCCTCGAACCTGCCGTCCTGTCGGTCGACCGGATCTCCGATGCCGCGCTCTACAACAGCCAGCTCCAGAACCAGTCCGCCGGTCTCAAGACCCTCTCGTTCGCCCTCGTACTGCTCGCACTCACTATGAGTATTGCGGTCTCGGCCATGATCTATGCCATCTCGCGCGCCAAACGCCTCTTCGCCCAGAGGGCGGCCGGCTGGCCTTGGCTGAAGTCACTCGCGAGCCGGATCGTGTGGGAGGCAGCGCTCGCTACGGCTCTCGGCATCGCCCTGTTCGCCGTGCTCGGCGGGGGAAGGAGGCCGGAAGTCCTCTGGACCCTGGCCGAGATACCTCTGTACCTCGCCATCTCGGTGGCCCTGCACCTGACGTCCGTCAAGAGCGTCTTCGCGAAGACGCTCGCCCGCAAAGCCTGAAGGGGAACACCATGGAAATCACCGCAGAGAATGTGACCGTCACGATCGACGGGCACGACGTCGTGACGCGGCGGAGCGTCGCCGCGAAGCCCGGCAGCACTCTCGCGCTCGTCGGTCCGAGCGGATCCGGCAAGACCACCTTGCTCAACGTGCTCGGCCTCCTCCGTCGTGTCGACGGCGGCAGAGTCCTCGTCGAAGGCCAAGACGCCACCCGCTGGGAGGACCGCCGTCGTCGTGGGTTCTGGCAGCGGCACGCGGCGTTCGTCTTCCAGGACTATGGGCTCATCGACGAGGAATCGATCGCCTACAACGTGGCGCTGTCGAGGCTGCCCCTCTTCGGCCTCCGGGCGGGCCACAAGACGGCCGTCGAGGAGGTCCTCGAACGGGTGGGGCTGGGCGGCCGGTCCTCGGACAAGGTTTCGACGCTGAGCGGCGGGGAGAAACAGCGCGTCGGCCTGGCCCGTGCAATGTTTCGCTCGGCGGACGTCATCTTCGCCGACGAGCCGACCGCCTCCCTCGACCTCGACAACCGGAACCTCGTCACGAGCTTCCTCGTGGGAGAAGCGGCCCGGGGAGCCGCCGTCGTCATTGCGACGCATGACGAGAGCCTCATGGCAGCATGTGACGAGCGCATGAGCTTGGATCAGCCCGCCCGATAGCATGTCTCCATGACTTACACGCTGATCCTGCTGCGCCACGGGCACAGCGACTGGAACGCCAAGAACCTCTTCACGGGCTGGGTTGACGTGGACCTCAATGACCAGGGCCGCGAAGAGGCTCGGCGCGGTGGCGAGCTGCTCGCCGCGAAGGGCCTGCTCCCGGACATCCTCTACACGTCCCGCCTCAAGCGTGCGATCAACACGGCGAACATCGCGCTCGCGGAGGCCGACCGCGGCTGGGTCGACGTCAAGCGCTCCTGGCGCCTCAACGAGCGCCACTACGGCGCCCTTCAGGGCAAGGACAAGGCCCAGACGCTCGCGGAGTTCGGCGAGGAGCAGTTCATGGAATGGCGTCGCTCCTACGACACCCCGCCGCCGGCGCTCGCGGACGATTCCGAGTTCTCCCAGGTCGGCGACCCGCGCTACGCGGACCTCGGCGACGACGTCCCCCGCACGGAGTGCCTCAAGGACGTCCTCATCCGTCTCCTCCCGTACTGGGAGTCGGACATCAAGGAAGACCTCAAGGCCGGCAAGACCGTCCTCGTCACGGCGCACGGCAACTCGCTGCGCGCCCTCGTGAAGCACCTCGACGGGATCAGCGACGAGGACATCGCGGCCCTCAACATCCCCACGGGCATCCCGCTCGTCTACGAGCTCGACGAGGACTTCCAGCCGACCAACCCGGGCGGCACGTACCTCGACCCTGAGGCTGCCGTGGCGTCGATCGAGGCCGTCAAGAACCAGGGCAAGAAGTAGCCTTCGCGCGAACCACGGCGGGGGGGGCCCCCCCCCCCGGGGGCCGCCCCCGCGGGGGGGGGGGGGGGTGGGGGGGGCGGGGGGGGGT
>NZ_JAVFJJ010000014.1:0-24106 GCF_030908245.1 Sinomonas sp. ASV322 | reverse complement strand
CGGGGCGTCTTTCGTGGCCGTCATGAACCAGGGCAAGAAGTAGCCTTCGCGCGAACCACGGCGGCTGCCCACCTCGCAAGGTGGGCAGCCGCCGTCGTCTGTGCCGTCTTTGGGCCGTCACCGACCGAAAGGTGAGTTCTCGACGGAATCGAGGCCGCCTTTCAGCGAGATCTCACGTATCGAGGGCGACGGCGCTACGTGGCGGGCGTCAGTTCGACGTCATGTCCCCATCCCACTCGCCCGTGACAAGGTACGAGACCTTGCGGCTCACCGAGACGCCGTGGTCCGCGAAGCGCTCGAAGTAGCGGCTCGCGAGGGCCGCGTCGACGGAGAGGGCAGGGGAGCCCGTCCACGCCGAGTCGGCGATGGCCCGGAAGACGCCCGCGTGCAGGTCGTCGATCTCCGCGTTGGCCCCCTGGATCTTCGCGACGAGCGCGAGGTCGTGGGACTCGAGGAGTTCCGTGAGATCCGTGATGATCTCGCGGTCGAGCTCGGCCATCCGCTCGAAGGTCCGAGTGAGCTGCTCGGGAATGGCGTTCTCGGGGTACCGGAGCCGCGTGAGCTGCGCGATGTGCCGCGCGAGGTCGCCCATGCGCTCAAGCGATGCGCTCATGCGGAGCGAGCCGACGAGCGTGCGGAGGTCGCTTGCGACCGGCCCCTGGAGAGCGAGGATGTCGATCGCGCGCTCGTCGAGCGCAGTCTGGCGGAAGTCGATCCGTGCGTCCTCCGCGATGACCTCCTGGGCGAGGTCGACGTCCGCGTTCTGGAAGGACTCGACAGCTTTGTCGAGCGCGGCGGCCACGAGGCGGGCGATCTCGACGAGGTCGTCGTGGACCGACTTGAGTTCTTCTTGGAATACCTTGCGCACGGCGGTGTCCTTTCCTCGGTGCTCCGTGTCGATTCGCACGGGCGCGGGAAGCCGTCCCGTCCGGCGCCGCTCAGGGCGCTCCGACTCGTCACACTTGCAGCGACAAATGAATACTTGTCTGCCACGGAATGAACGATACGTGAACCGGACTGCCAGCGCGTCGCACCCGGCCGGAGCCCTGTGCGGCGCGGCCCTAAGCTAGGGGTGTGGATCCTCTCGTCGTCGGCATTGTCGCGGGTCTTCTCGGCCTGTCGTTCGGTGCCTTCGGCGTCCTCGCGTTCCGGGCGAGCGAACGGCAACGCGCCCTTCTCGAGAACGTCCCCGGCGAGGCAACGTTTCCGGCCGGCGCCGCGGACGTCCTCTCCGTGCTCGGCAAGGCGTTCGTCGTCGTCGACGCGATCGACAGCGTCGTCCGGGCCAGCCCGGCCGCATATGCGTACGGCCTTGTCCGCGGGCACACCGTCGTGCACCGCGAGCTTCTCGAGATGACTGCCAAGGTGCGCGGTAACGGCGTTGTGATCGAGAAGCAGCTCGAGCTTCCGCGCGGGCCGCTGGGCCAGGGAACCATCATCGTTCAGGTGCGCGCGGCCATCCTCGGCGAGGAGTACATCCTCCTCCTGGCCGACGACCGCACCGAGATCACCCGCACGGAGCGGATCCGCAACGACTTCGTCGCGAACGTCTCGCATGAGCTCAAGACTCCCGTCGGCGCCATCTCGCTCCTCGCGGAGGCGCTCGAGGCGAGTCCGGACGACGAGGACGCCGTCCGCCGCTTCGCGCAGCGCATGCGCAAGGAGTCGTCGCGCCTCGCCGCCCTCGTGCAGGACATCATCGAGCTCTCGCGGCTCCAAGGGGCGGATGTCGTCCATCAGGGCAAGGTCGTGGACGTCAACGAGGTCGTCGCGGAGGCGGTTGACCGCTCGCGCCTCGCCGCCGAGGCGAAGGCGATCTCCGTCGTCGTCGGCGGTTCAAGCGCGCACAAGGTCTACGGCGACCCCGATCTGCTCGTGAATGCGTTCCGCAACCTCATCGACAACGCGATCCGCTACTCTCCCGAGAACACCAAGATCGGCATTGGGATCCGGGACAAGGACGGCCTCGTCTCGGTGTCCGTCGCGGATCAGGGCGAGGGCCTCAAGTCTGAAGATCAGGAACGCGTCTTCGAACGCTTCTACCGGGTGGATGCCGCGAGGTCGCGGCAGACAGGCGGCACGGGCCTCGGCTTGAGTATTGTCAAGCACGTCGTGGAAAACCACGGCGGCGAAGTGACCGTCTGGTCGCAGCTCGGCAAGGGCTCGACCTTCACGGTGCGGCTGCCCGAGATGGAAGATGACCAGGGGGCCGAGGGTTCGCCGCCGGCGGACCAGCGCGAGGACGGGGCTGTGCGGCCCCCAGAGCAAGGAGCGATTGCTTGAGCAGGATCCTGATCGTGGAGGACGAGGAGTCGTTCAGCGACCCGCTGTCTTTCCTCCTCGGCAAGGAGGGCTATGAGGTCGAAGTCGTCGACAACGGCACCGACGCCCTCGTCGAGTTCGACCGGAATGGCGCGGACCTCGTGCTCCTCGACCTTCAGCTTCCCGGGACGCCCGGAACCGAGGTGTGCCGGCAGCTGCGGCAGCGCTCGAATGTTCCGGTCATCATGCTCACGGCGAAGGACTCGGAGATCGACAAGGTCGTGGGCCTTGAGCTCGGCGCCGACGACTACGTCACGAAGCCGTACTCGTCCCGCGAGCTCGTCGCGCGCGTGCGCGCCGTCCTCCGCCGCCATGGCGAGCCCGAGGAGCTCATCTCCTCGACCGTTCAGGCCGGTCCCGTGCGCATGGACGTCGAGCGGCACGTTGTGAGCGTCGACGGCGAGCAGGTCGCGCTTCCGCTCAAGGAGTTCGAGCTGCTCGAGATGCTCCTGCGGAACTCAGGTCGCGTCCTCACGCGCGGGCAGCTCATCGATCGGGTCTGGGGCTCGGACTACGTCGGCGACACCAAGACCCTCGATGTCCACGTCAAGCGGCTCCGCAGCAAGATCGAACCCGACCCCTCGAGCCCGCGCTACCTTGTGACGGTTCGCGGCCTCGGCTACAAGTTCGAGCCCTAACCTGCGTCGACTCGGCAAAACGAACGACGGCGGCCGCCCACCTTTCGAAGGTGAGCGGCCGCCGTCGTACGTGGCGCCCTCTGCGTCAGTGGCTCGGCGTCGCCGATGCGGACGGCGACGCTGAAGCGGAGCTGGAGCTCGGCGTGGCCGTCGGCGTCGGGAGGTACGGGCGGTACTGCTCGAGCGTGCCGTCGAAGACGGGGATGTTGACGTCCTGGGTTTTGCCGTCGACGGTGACCTTGACGTCGACGAGCGAGCCGGGGATGCCGCCCACGTGGGAGAAATCGACCGGGTTCGGGCTCTGCTCGAGGTGCAGGGTGCCGTTCTTCGGGACGTCGAGGCGGACGCTGCCCGACGACGGCGTCGAGAGCACGACCGAGACGTTCTGGGACGACGTGTTGAAGATGCTGCCGATGAGGCGGCCAGGGGCGTCCGGGCTCGTGGTCTGCGCCGACCCCGATCCCACCTTCCCGGTGGTGGCGATGAGCACGCTGCGAAGCTCGATCGATCCGACGTTCGCGTGGATGCCGTCCTTCGGCGAGTACGGGATGGACGTCTGCTGGGGGTTGATGTAACCGCAGCCGGTGGCTGCCAGCAGGCCCACGCCGAGAGCGGCTGCGAGGGCAACGCGCGTGGCCGGGGTCGAAGCAGTGAAACGCACAGCTCGCTCCTGTGTCGAAGGGTGTCAGAGGTCTGGTCGCCCCTAAGCGTAGCGGGATTTTCGACAAAGCGTAGATTCCGCGCCGGCCGTTATCTCCTTGTGAAGCACTTTCTTGATGATTCGTCAAGCCCCAAGCGGGGTCCCCGGCAACCGCTCTCCCGCGTCATTCCGCCGATCGCGGGGCATCCCCCGGCCGGGTCGGATCATAAGCCGTGATAGACTGGCTTGCGGGAAAGGGGAATGTCCACATGGTTTTTGAGGTTGGCGAGACGGTTGTTTACCCCCACCACGGTGCAGCCAAGATCGAAGAGATCAAGATGCGCACCATCAAGGGCGAAGAGAAGATGTATCTCAAGCTCAAAGTGGCCCAGGGTGACCTGACGATTGAAGTACCAGCTGAGAACGTGGACCTCGTGGGAGTCCGTGATGTCGTGGGCAAGGAAGGCCTCGAGCACGTGTTCGACGTTCTCCGCGCAGAGTTCACGGAAGAGCCGACCAACTGGTCGCGCCGCTACAAGGCCAACCTCGAGAAGCTCGCTTCGGGAGATGTGATCAAGGTCGCCGAGGTCGTTCGTGACCTGTGGCGTCGCGATCAGGACCGCGGCCTCTCGGCAGGCGAGAAGCGCATGCTCGCCAAGGCCCGCCAGATCCTCATCTCCGAGCTTGCGCTCGCGGAGAAGACCGACGAGGAACAGGCCGCGACCGTCCTTGACGAGGTTCTCGCCTCCTAACGAAAGCTTTGCTGCGAAGCCCCCGCCACTCCACGCCGAGTGTGGGGGCTTTGTCGTTCCTGCGTAAGCCCGCTCGGCGCTGAGCCGACCTCCCCAACTCTTCCGCCGCTCTCCCCAGCTTCTGGCGGCGACACCGCCGACCTCCGTCGGCTTCGCCGCGGAAACCTGCGGCAGGGGAGAACACTGGTCCCGGCTGGTGCCGCGGAAATTGGGGAAGCCGGCGCAGAACTTGGGGAGCCCGGCGCGGAAGTTGGGGAAGGTGCCGCGGAAGATGGGAGGCCGGCGCGGAAGATGGGGAGGCCGGCGCCGGAACGGGGAGCCCGGCGCGGAAGTTGGGGAGCCCGGCGCCGGAACGGGGGCCGCGGGACCGGGGGAGCCCAGGCGGCGCTAGGCTGACTCCGTGACTCCCGCCGCCGACGTTCCCCCGCCCACGTTCGCCGTCGCCGTCGTCATCGTTGCAGCAGGAGCGGGCACGAGGCTCGGCCACGGGATCCCCAAAGCCCTCGTGCCGGTTGCGGGCGAGCCCCTCCTCGGCCGCGCGCTGCGCGGCGCGGTCGCTGCCGGCGTCGCGCGGCAGATCGTCGTTGCGGTTCCGGCGGGAGACACCGCGCTGACCAGCCTGTGCCGCGCCCTCGGGCAGAACCTCATGGCGCGGCGGGACGGTCCCCCGATCACCGTCGTCCACGGCGGCGCGACGCGCTCTGAGTCCGTTCGCGCCGCCCTCGCCGCGCTGCTCCCCGGAACCCAAGGCGTTCTCGTGCACGACGCCGCCCGGCCCCTCACGCCGTCGGACGTCTTCCGGCGGGTTGCCACGGCGCTCGCGAACGGAGCGGCGGCCGTGATCCCCGCGGTGCCCGTCGTCGACACCGTCAAGAGCGTCGCAGCAACGACGGGCGACGACGCCGCGCTGGCGGGTGAGGTCGTCACCGGAACGCCGGCGCGAGAGGCCCTCAGGGCCGTGCAGACGCCGCAGGGCTTCGACGCGGAGACGCTTCGCCGCGCGCACGAGACGGCTGAGGGCTGGCCGAGGGAGCGCGCCGAGGCCATCACGGACGACGCGATGCTCATCGAGTCCCTCGGCCTGCCCGTCTACGTGGTCCCCGGCGATCCGCTGTCGTTCAAGATCACGACCCCCCTCGATCTGCGCCTCGCAGAGACCCTCGTCCACGATGCCAGGGCCGATGCGCGCTCGGCGCAAGCAGAGGAGATTCGATGATCGTCCCCCGTACCGGCATCGGCGTGGACGTCCACGCGTACGCCCCCGTGGATGCGCCCCAGCCTCTGTGGCTCGCGGGACTCCTGTGGGACGGCGAGCGCGGCCTCTCGGGGCACTCCGACGGCGACGCCGTAGCCCACGCTGCGGCGGATGCGCTCTTCTCCGCGGCCGGGCTCGGTGATCTCGGGACGCATTTTGGGACGGATCGGCCCGAATACGCGGGCGCCTCCGGGGTGAGCCTGCTCGCGGAGGCGGCGCGGATCGTGCGCGGAGCCGGGTTCGAGATCGGGAACGTCGCGGTGCAGTTCGTCGCGCAGCGGCCCATCTTCGGGCCGCGCCGCGAGGAGGCGCAGCGCGTCCTCTCGGAGGCGGTGGGCGCGCCGGTGAGCGTGTCCGCGACGACGAGCGACCATCTCGGGTTCACGGGCCGTCGCGAGGGTGTTGCGGCCCTTGCGACGGCGCTGGTCTACCCGGTCTAGTAGACTGGTAGGCCGTTCCGCCACACCGCTAGGAGATTCCGCATGAAGAGAAGCCTGCTCGCCGCCGCCCTTGCGGCCACGATGCTGCTCACGGCGTGCGGCGGAGACGGCCGCATGAACCTCCAGGACAGCTGCAAGTACCTCACGGGCGACACGTTCAAGCCGACCGGAACCCAGCTCCAGCAGGCCAAGCAGATCGCCGACCATTACGCGGACATCGCGAAGAAGGTCGACCCCTCGATCGCCGGCTTCATCCAGTCCATGGCAGATCTCGAGAAGAAGGTCGCGGACTCCGCGACGGGAATCGCCGGCCCGGACCAGCAGAAGCAGATTGGCGACGCCCTCAACAGCATCGGCAAGGTCTGCGGCTAGATACGCTTATCCCGTGACCCTGCGCTTCTACGACTCCGCTACCCAGGAAGTCCGAGACTTCGTTCCGCTCGTGCCCGGTCAGGCGACCGTGTACTACTGCGGCGCGACCGTGCAGGGCTCGCCGCACGTGGGGCACGTGCGCTCCGCGATCGTCTTCGACCAGCTCACGCGCTGGCTTCAGTACTGCGGCTACGAAACCACGGTCGTCCGCAACGTGACCGATATCGACGACAAGATCCTCGCCAAGAGCGCCGATTCGTTCGAGCCGGACTTCGTCCCCGAGAACTCATATATTCCGCGGGAGACGTGGTTCGCCCTCGCGTATCGGTACGAGCAGGAGTTCGAGGACGCGTACGCGACGCTCGGCGTCCAGCGGCCAACGTACGAACCGCGCGCGACGGGCCACATCACCGAGATGCACGAGCTCATCGCGCGGCTCATCGAGCGCGGCCACGCGTACCCCGCACAGGACAGCTCCGGTGACGTGTACTTCGACGTCCGGTCATGGCCGGAGTACGGGGCCCTCACCCGCCAGAGCATCGACGATATGCAGGCCGCCACCGACGCGGATCCGCGGGGGAAGAAAGACCCGCGCGACTTCGCGCTGTGGAAGGGCTACAAGGAGGGCGAGCCCGAGACGGCGAGCTGGCCGAGCCCGTGGGGGCGCGGGCGGCCCGGCTGGCACCTCGAATGCTCCGCGATGGCCACGAAGTACCTCGGCGCGCGCTTCGATATTCACGGCGGCGGCCTCGACCTGCGTTTCCCGCACCACGAGAACGAGCTCGCCCAGTCGACCGCCGCGGGCGACGGCTTCGCGAACTTCTGGATGCACAACGGCATGGTCACGTACGAGGGCGAGAAGATGTCGAAGTCCACCGGCAACGTCGTCTCGCCCGCGGAGATGCTCGCGCTCGCGAGCCCGCGCGTCGTCCGCTATTACCTCGGCCAGGCCCACTACCGCTCGGTGCTCGACTACCGGCCCACGTCCCTCCAAGAGGCCGCGGCCGCCGTCGAACGCATCGACGGCTTCATGGGGAAGGCTTCGGCGAAGGCAGCCGACGACGGCGCGGCCGCGCCGTTCGTGGGCCGCGTGCCGGCGGCATTTGCCGCGGCCATGGACGACGACCTCAACATCCCGCAGGCCCTCGCGGCGCTGCACGAGACCGTGCGCCGCGGCAATACGGCGCTGGCCGACGGCGACCTTGCCGAGGCCGGCGACGCCCTCCGCGAAGTCCTCGCGATGACGGGGGTCCTCGGGCTCGACGCCGCGGGACGAGCCGTCCCCGAGCACGACGACGCCGCCCTCCAAGCGCTCGGCGCGCTCGTCGAGGCGCAGCTCGAGGCCCGCGCCGAGGCGCGCGCAGCCAAGGACTGGGCCTCCGCAGACGCAATCCGCAACGGGCTCGCGGCCGCGGGCATCGCCGTCGAGGATTCGGCGGACGGGGCCACGTGGAGCCTCGCCCAGCCACAGACCACCACGACCGGAACGGGAGCATAGATGGCCGTCAATGGGCGCCCCGGCGCGCGCAAGACCAAGAAGAAGGGCGCGACTGTCGGCACCGGCGGCCACGGCCGCCAGGCCCTCGAGGGCAAGGGGCCGACCCCCAAGGCCGAAGACCGCGTCTACCACAAGGCATTCCGGGCCAAGGAGCTCTCGGCGCGTTCGGCCGCGAAGCGCCAGGGCCAGGCGGGGCGCCTCGCGGAAGGCCGCGGCGGGCGCCCCAAGGGCATGGAGGAGATGGTCACGGGCCGCAACTCGGTGCTCGAGGCGCTTCGCGCGGGCGTTCCCGCGAAGGCCCTCTACGTCGCGGTGCGGATCGAGATGGACGATCGCGTCCGCGAGTCCATGAAGCTCGCGGCCGAGGCGGGCATCCCGCTCATGGAGGCCCAGAAGCCTGAGCTCGACCGCATGACGGGCGACGCGATCCACCAAGGCCTCGCGCTGCAGATCCCGCAGTACGAGTATCCGGACGCGTTCGAGCTCGTCGAGGACACGATGGGCAAGTGGCGCCAAGGCCACGTCGCGGCCACCCCGCTCTTCGTCGCGCTCGACGGCATCACGGACCCCCGCAACCTCGGCGCAATCATCCGCTCCGTCTCGGCCTTCTCGGGCCAGGGCGTCATCGTCCCCGAGCGTCGGAGCGTCGGCATGACCGCCGCCGCGTGGAAGACGAGCGCGGGCGCCGCCGTGCGCGTTCCCGTCGCGAAGGCCGCGAACCTCAACACGGTGCTCCGCCAGGCGAAGGACGCGGGCTACTTCGTGCTCGGCCTCGATGGGGACGGCGACGTGCAGCTCCCGGGGCTCGCGCTCGCCACGGAGCCGGTCGTCGTCGTCGTCGGCTCGGAGGGCAAGGGGCTCTCGCGGCTCACGCGCGAGCTGTGCGACCAGATCGTCTCGATCCCGATCGATTCGCACATGGAATCGCTCAACGCGGGCATGGCGGTCGCGATCTCGCTCTACGAAGTCTCGACGCGGCGCGCTGGGTCGAGGTGACTTTCGATGCGCGTCGCCCTCGTCCAGCTCACGACCGGTCGTGAGCTCGAGCGGAACCTCGAGCTCATCCGCGGCGGCATTCGCGACGCGCGCGCGGCCGGCGCGGACGTCGTCGTCTTTCCCGAGGCGAGCATGCGCGCCTTCGGACATTCGCTCGCCGACATTGCGGAGCCGCTCGACGGACCGTGGGCGACGGCGGTGCGCACCGCGGCGGACGAGGCCGGCGTTGTCGTCGTCGCGGGTATGTTCACGCCGGGGAACGCGGGTGCCGCGACGGCAACGGTGCGCAACACGCTCCTCGTCCACGGCCGCGGGATCGACACACATTACGACAAGATCCACCTCTATGACGCGTTCGGCTTCAAGGAGTCGGACACCGTCACACCGGGTGCCGAGGCAGTTCGCTTCACGGTCGACGGCGTGACGTTCGGCCTTGCGACGTGCTACGACGTGCGCTTCCCCGCACTGTTCACCGCGAACGCGGCCGCCGGTGCGCAGGTCCAGCTCGTGTGCGCGTCGTGGGGCGCCGGCCCGGGCAAGGCGGAGCAATGGGACCTCCTCGTGCGGGCGCGGGCGGTCGATACGACGAGCTACGTCCTCGCGTGCGGGCAGGCGGACCCCGTCGCTGCGGGGGTGACCGCACGCCCGGGTGCGCCGACGGGCATCGGCCGAAGCGCCGTCGTCGGACCTTACGGAAATGTCATCGAGCGCGCGGGCGACGCCCCCGAGACCCTCTTCGCTGACCTCGACCTTGCCGTCGTGGAGGAGGCGCGTCGAGCGCTCCCGGTGCTCGTCAACCGCCGTCGCATTTGACGCGGGCCGCGGCTCAGGATGACTCGCCAGTAGGATAAGCGCTGATGAGCAGCAACATGACGATGCCGCTGGCCTTTGTGGTCACCCCATCGCAGCCGTTCCCGCTCGGGCTCACCGCTGCCCGCAGCGCCGAGCAGCAGGCGACCCACACGGTCAATCTTGCCGTGTACGCGCCCGGGCTCGACGCCGTCGACGTGCACTTCATCGACGAGTCCGGGGCGTGGCGCAAGGAGCCCCTGCCCGAATACACCGACGGGGTGCACCACGGCCTCGTGGCAGGCATGCCTGAGGGGACCCGGTACGCCTTCGCGGCCCGGTCCACGGGCGACGGCGCCGTTCCCGGGCCCGGCGAGGCCGAGCTCTTGCTCGACCCGTACGCACGCGGAGTCGACGTCGTCGAGCGGCCCGACCCCGCCGAGGACGACAGCGAACTCGTCATGGGCGTCCGCGTGCACGACCACTTCGACTGGGGCGGCGTGGCGAAGCCCAACGTGCCCTGGCGCGACACCATCGTCTACGAGGCCCACGTCCGGGGCCAGACGATGCGGCACCCCGACATCCCCGAAGACCTCCGCGGGACCTATGCGGGCATGGCCCATCCCGCCATGATCGAGCATTTCAATCGGCTCGGGGTGACGTCGATCGAGCTGCTTCCGGTCCATTTCCACCTCGACGAGACGCATCTCCAGATCCTCGGCCTCACGAACTACTGGGGCTACAACACGGCCGCGTTCTTCGCCCCGCACCCCGCTTACGCGACGGCCGCGGCGCAGGCTGTCGGGCCCCAGGCCGTCCAGGACGAGTTCAAGGGCATGGTGAAGCTCCTGCACGCGGCCGGGATCGAGGTCATCCTCGACGTCGTCTACAACCACACCGCCGAAGAGGGCCCCGAGAGGCCGGCGTTCAGCTTCCGCGGACTGGGCGAGCGCTTCTACTACCGGACCGACCCCGAAGGGCGGTACATCGACACGACCGGCTGCGGGAACACGCTCGACTTCGGGAACCCGCGCGTCGTGCAGCTCGCCCTCGATTCGCTGCGGTACTGGGTCGAGGAGTTCCAGGTCGACGGTTTTCGCTTCGACCTCGCCGTGACGCTGTGCCGCGACGCGCAGCACCAGTTCACGCCCCTCCATCCGTTCCTCGTCGCGGCGGCCGCGGACCCCGTGATCTCCCGCGCGAAGCTCATCTCGGAGCCGTGGGACGTCGGCATGGGCGGCTGGCAGACCGGCCGCTTCCCGCAGGGCTGGGCCGATTGGAACGACCACTACCGCGACACCGTGCGCGACTTCTGGCTCTCGGACCGCGGCGCGATTGACGCGGGTGAGCTCGGCGGCCCGACGGCGCGGATCGCGGATGTCCTTTCCGGATCCCACGGGCTCTTCGCGGCCTCGGGCCGCACGGGGATCGCGTCGATCAATTTCGTGACCGCCCACGATGGCTTCACGCTCGCCGACCTCACGTCCTACCACCGCAAGCACAACGAGGCGAACGGCGAGCAGAACCGCGACGGAGCGACGCACAACCGCAGCTACAACCACGGCTTCGAGGGGCGCACCGAGGTCGAGTCGATCATCGCGGCCCGCACCCAGACGGCGAAGAACGTCATGGCGACGCTCATGGTCTCCCTCGGCGTTCCGATGATCACGGCGGGCGACGAGTTCGGCCGCTCGCAGCAGGGCAACAACAACGCGTATTGCCAGGACAACGAGCTCACGTGGCTCAACTGGAACCTCGACACGGCAGGCCGCGAGATGCTCGACCACACGCGCTGGCTCATCCGCATCCGGCGCGACTTCCTCGAGCGGCAGCCCGCGAGCTACCCCGCGCGCGAGGAGAGCAACTACTTCCACTGGTTCGGCGCGGACGGCCAGCCCATGGATCCCGATCGGTGGCAGAGCCCACACCACCGCGTGCTCCAGTTCCTCCTCGGTTCGCGCGAAGGCTACCTTGACGGCCTCGTCGTCATCAACGGCGGGCCCGAGGCCGAGGACCTCGTGTTCCCCGAGGCGTTCGACCACGAATTCGCGTTCGAGCTCCGCTATTCGACGGCGGCCCGCGCGGAGCAGCGCATCGGGACGGTGTTCGCGAGCGGCCAGGCTGATGTCGCCGAGCCGTGGTCGGTCTCGATCTATCGGGCGCGCTACGGGGGTACGGCCTCGTACGGCCCGGCCCAGGGCTCTGCGGTGCCCGGACGGCCGCTCCTGTTCAAGACGCCGTACGGCAAGACGCCGTGAAACAGGGCACGCGTCTCAAAGGAGTCGTGGGCCTCATCGCAGTTGTCGCGGTCGCGGTCGTTGGCCTCCTCTTCTTCCGGCCCGGCGCGGCCCCCACGGGGGCCGCCATCGCGCCGTCGGCCGCGTCGCAATCCAAGGGCCAGCCGAGCGGGGCGGCCCACGCGAACCCGAGCGCTCTCCCCGAGATCAAGGCGTCCCAGCTCCCTCGGGAGGCCCAGGAGACGCTCGCGCTCATCGCGAAGGGCGGCCCGTACCCGTACTCGCGCGACGGCATCAACTTCGGCAACTTCGAGGGGCGACTTCCGAAGGAGTCGAGCGGCTACTACAGCGAGTACACGGTCGCGACCCCCGGCGAGGCCGACCGCGGCGCCCGCCGCATCATCGTCGGCAAGGCGACAGAGAAGTACTACACCGACGACCACTACAACTCGTTCAAGTTCATCGTCGAGGGATCCTAGTGCGCGATCTCGTGGCCGGGGCCCCCACCGCGGACGAGCTCGTGGAGGAGCTCGGACGCGAGGCCCACGCTCTCGGGCGACGCTTCGCCGTCGTCCGCCGCGTCGAGGGGCTCCGCCCCCTGCTCGCGGCCTTCGGCACCGCCCTCGGCTTCCCCGACTACTACGGGGTGAACCTCGACGCGCTCCGCGACTGCCTCGGCGACCTCGTCGAGCACATCGCGGGCGGCGCGGCGCAGCCCCTCACCCTCGTGTGGGAGGTCGATGCCGCGTTCCGCTCGGCCGAGGCGTATCCGATCGTGCGCGGCATATTCGAGGAGGCCGAGGGCGACTCGCGGGGCGGGTTCGACGTCGTCGCCCTCGCCCCCGCCTGACGCCGGCTTGGGGGGACGACGACGGCGCTGGCCGCCCGCGGATTCCGGCGGGAGAGGGCTTGCGGCCAAGGAGACGGCTTGAGTGCGCCTTCTCGGCCACAACGCGTCTTCGGAGCAGAGTGCCCCGAGAAACGGACAACGCCCCGCGCTGGGCGGGGCGTTGTCCGAAAGGCCGGGCGCCGCGGCGTCAGCCCGCGTTGACCACGAGCCCGAGCTCGGACTTCGACGCGAGGGCCTCGTGCTGCGGCATGACCCGCACCGTGTAGCCGAATGGTCCCGAGTGCTCGATCGTGACCGTCCCGCTGTAGAGGTAGCGCCCGTTCCCGAGGACCTGAACGGCGTCGAGTTCGGCGATCCGCGTGTCGGTGAGGTCGTCGCTCTCGTCGACCCGCCCGTACGCGAGCTCGACGAGGACGTCGGTCGGGTTGAGCACGCCGAGGTTGAGGTACGCGTTGACGCGCAGCTCGTCGCCGATCTGCGGGACCTCGGAGAGCCCGCTCGACTCGATGTGCTCAACGTGGACCTGCGACCAGTTCGTGCGCACGTGCTTTGTCCAGGCGGCGAGCTCGCGCGCCTGCCGGAAGTCGTCGGCGCGGGCCGCGCGCGCGGACTTCGCGGCAGGGGTGTAGAGCTCGCGGACGTAGTCGCCGAGCATGCGGTCGGCAGAAACGGCCGGGCCGAGGTGCGAGAGCGTGTGCTTGATCATCGAGATCCAGTGCGTCGGCACGCCCCCGGGTCCCTCGACCGAGGGGCCCGCCGCGCCGGCCGAATCGGCGCCCGAGCCCTTGCCTGAGGAGCCGTAGAAGCGTGGGGCGACCTGATTCTCGATGAGGTCGTACAGCGCGGCTGCTTCGACATCGTCGCGCTCGTGCGGGCTCGCCTTGTCGCTCGCGGTCGGGATGGCCCAGCCGTTCGAGCCGTCGTACATCTCGTCCCACCAGCCGTCGAGCACCGAGAGGTTGAGCGAGCCGTTGATAGCGGCCTTCATGCCGGACGTCCCGCAGGCCTCGAGCGGGCGCAGCGGGTTGTTGAGCCACACGTCGCAGCCCGGGAAGAGCGTGCGAGCCATCGCGATGTCATAGTTGGGCAGGAACGCGATCCGGTGCCGCACGTCGGGATCGTCCGTGAAGCGCACGAGGTCCTGGATCATCTTCTTGCCCGCGTCGTCCGCGGGGTGGGACTTGCCGGCGATGACGATCTGGATCGGGTGCTCGGGGTCGAGCAGGAGCTGCTTGAGCCGCGCGGGGTCGCGCAGCATGAGCGTGAGGCGCTTATACGTGGGCACGCGCCGGGCGAAGCCGATCGTGAGCACGTCCGGGTCGAGGACGGACTCGGTCCAGCCGAGCTCGGCGTCCGCGGCGCCGCGCTTCTTCCACGAGGCGCGCAGCCGCCGTCGTACGTCCTCGACGAGCCGCTCGCGCAGCCTGCGGCGAACCGCCCAGATCTCCTCGTCGCTCACGTTGAAGACGAGATCCCAGCGCCCGCCGACCCCCGAGCCGGGTGCCATGATCTCGGCCATGCCCGTGACCGTCGGGTCGACCCACGTGGGCACATGCACGCCGTTCGTGACCGACGTGATGGGCACCTCGGAGTGGTCGAATCCCGGCCACAGTCCCGCGAACATCTCGCGCGAGACCTCGCCATGCAGCTTCGCGACGCCGTTCGCGCGCTGCGCGAGGCGAAGGCCCATGACGGCCATGTTGAACACTGCGAGGTCCCCGCCCTCGTAGCTTTCGCGGCCGAGCTCGAGGATCTTCCCCGTGGGGACATTCGGTGCGAGGCCCGCGTCGAAGAAGTACTTGATCTGGGCCGCGTCGAAGCGGTCGATGCCCGCCGCGACCGGGGTGTGCGTCGTGAACACGGTCGACGCGCGGCCGGCCACGAGGGCCTCGTCCCAGCTGAGAGGCTCGTTGCCGGACATGAGCTCCTGGATGCGCTCGATGCCGAGGAAGCCCGCGTGGCCCTCGTTCGTGTGGAAGACCTCGGGGGCCGGGCTCCCCGTGAGGCGCTCGAAAATGCGGAGCGCCTTGACGCCGCCCATCCCGAGCAGGAGCTCCTGCTGGAGGCGGTGGTCTCCGCCGCCGCCGTACAGCCGGTCGGTGATGGAGCGCGCGCCGTCGTCGTTCGTCGGGACGTTCGAATCCAGCAGGAGGAGCGGGACGCGGCCCACGTCGGCGCGCCAGATGTGCGCGTGAAGCCGCCGGCCGTTGGGCAGGGGGAGGGTGACGACGGCGGGCGAGCCGTCCTCTTCCCTGAGGAGCGTGAGCGGGAGTGCGTCCGGGTCGAGGACGGGGTACGTCTCCTGCTGCCATGCGTCGCGCGAGAGCGCCTGCTTGAAGTAGCCGGACTGGTAGAGGAGCCCGACGCCGACGAGCGGCACGCCCAGGTCCGAGGCCGCCTTGAGGTGGTCGCCCGCGAGGATGCCGAGGCCGCCCGAATACTGGGGGAGCACTTCCGTGATGCCGAACTCGGGGGAGAAGTAGGCGATGCGCCGGGGCGCGTCCTCGCCGAGTGACTGGTACCAGCGGGGATTCTCGAGATACCGCCGCAGGTCTTCGCCTGCCGCGGCGACGCGCGCGACGACATCGGCGTCCTCGGCGAGTGCCGCGAATTTCTCGCGCGTCACGGATCCGAGGAAGCCCACGGGATCGTGGCGGCTCTCCGCCCACAGCGCGGGATCGAGGCTCGCGAAGAGCTCCCGCGTGGGCTGGTGCCATGACCAGCGCAGGTTCGTTGCGAGGGTTCCCAGAGCGGCGATGGGCTCGGGCAGGACGGTGCGGACAGTGAACCGACGGATGGCCTTCACGAGCGCCACCCTATCCGAGCGGGTGACCTTGCCGTATACCCACAGGTAACGTGCCGGTGAATGACGCATGGCCGCCGTCTATGACGTGTGGGGTGCCGCGTCATGTCCTTCGCTTTACGGCGGTGCGCGGGCTATCGTGGCGCATGAATCGGCCTGCGGCGGGTGAGCCGCGGTTCCGTGACCGCCGCGAAAGGACTCCGCTGTGCCTGGACTCGACCCCGCGCTCCCCGACAACCTCCGCTTTGGCCGATTCCCGGTGACGGACGTCTCGCCCGTGATCGAGGGCGGGTCCTTCCCGGCGAAGGCGCTGCGGGGTGAGGGAATCGTCGTCTCAGCGACCGCGACGCGCGAGGGCCACGACGCCCTCGGCGTCTCCGCTGTCCTCTACAGCCCGCGGGGCCGCGAGAAGCAGCGCGTCCGCCTTGCACAGCTCGGCCAGGGCCTCGACCGGTGGAGCGGCGTCCTGACTCCCGGCAAGCCGGGGCGGTGGTCGTTCGCGATCGAGGCGTGGCACGACCGCTACGGGACGTGGCATCACAACGCGGACGTCAAGATCGCCGCGGGCATCGACGTCGAGCTCATGCTCGCCGAGGGTGCCAAGCTCCTCAGCGAGGCGGCCGACGACGACGAGCGCCCCGAGGAGGACCGCGTCACCTTCCGCGCGGCGGCCCAGGCCCTCGCGGACACCTCCCGCTCGGTCGAAGAGCGTCTCGCGGCGGGAGAATCGCCCGAGGTCCTCGCCGCGGTCGAGCGCCTCCCGATCCGCGAGCTCGTGACCGCGACGCAGCGGTACCCGCTGCTCGTCGAGCGGGACCGGGCCGGCCGCGGCTCGTGGTACGAATTCTTCCCTCGCTCCGAGGGCGCGTGGCGCGACCACGAGTCGGGCCACTGGACGTCGGGCACGTTCCGCACGGCCATGGATCGCCTGCCCGCCGTCGCAGCGATGGGCTTCGACGTCCTGTACATGCCCCCGATCCACCCGATCGGCGTCGCGTACCGCAAGGGCCCGAACAACTCGCTCAACGCGGGCCCGGGGGATCCCGGCTCGCCGTGGGCCATCGGATCGCCCGAGGGTGGCCACGACGCGATCCACCCCGACCTCGGGACGTTCGAGGACTTCGACGCGTTCGTCGCACGTGCCAATGAACTCGGCCTCGAGGTCGCGCTCGACCTCGCGCTCCAGGCCTCGCCCGACCATCCGTGGGTCGCGTCGCATCCTGAGTGGTTCACCACGCGCGTGGACGGTTCGATCGCGTACGCCGAGAACCCGCCGAAGAAGTACCAGGACATCTACCCGCTCAACTTCGACAACGATCCCGATGGCCTGTGCAAGGAGATCCTCCGGATCGTGAACCTGTGGATCGACCACGGGGTGAAGATCTTCCGCGTCGACAACCCGCACACGAAGCCCGTGTGGTTCTGGGAGTGGCTCATCGGCACGGTCAACGAGAACGACCCGGAGGTCGTGTTCCTCGCCGAGGCGTTCACGCGTCCGGCCATGATGAAGGCCCTCGGCCGCGCGGGATTCCAGCAGTCGTACTCGTATTTCACGTGGCGGAATACCCGGGCGGAGATCGAGGAGTTCCTCACGATGATCACGAAGGAGTGGGCGCCGTTCTACCGGCCCAACCTGTTCGTGAACACACCGGACATCCTTACCGAGTACCTTCAGTTCGGTGGCCGGCCGGCTTTCAAGATCCGTGCGCTCCTCGCGGCGACGGCCGCGCCGACGTGGGGCGTCTACGCGGGGTACGAGCTGTACGAGCACGTCGCACGCCCGGGGGCCGAGGAGTACATCGACAACGAGAAGTACGAGTACAAGGATCGCAAATGGGGCCGCGCCGAGGCCGAGGGCCGATCCCTCGCGCCGTACCTCACGCGGCTCAACGAGATCCGCCGCGCGCACCCCGCACTCGGGGACCTGCAGAACCTCACGCTGCACTCGAGCACCGACGACGCGACCGTCGTCTTCTCGAAGCACAAGGTGCTTGACGACGGCACGAAGGACACGCTCGTCGTCGTCGTCAACGTCGACCCGCACAGCGCGCGCACGAGCTCGGTACATCTCGACCTCGAGTCGTTGGAGCTCGATCCATGGCTCTTCGACGCCGAGGGGAAGTTCCGCGTGGACGATCTCATCTCGGGCCAGAGCTGGCAATGGGGCGCGGACAACTTCGTGCGGCTCGATGCGCACTCGGAACCCGCCCACATCCTGCATGTGCGCCGCTGAGGCGTGAGGCATGCGCCCGGATGTGCTAGCCGCATCGGATTGAGGGCGCTACGGTAGCCTCACTGCCCGGTCCCGTCAGCCAGAGCCGTCGGAAGGAGCACGCGGGATGAATCTCGGCCAGCAGGCGAAGCAGACTTTCGCGAACGCGCCAGGCCTTCAGCACGATCCCTATTGGTATCGGAAGGCCGTGTTCTACGAGGTTCTTGTGAGAGCCTTCGCCGACGCCAACGGGGATGGGTCGGGAGACCTGCAGGGGCTTATCGACAAGCTCGACTACCTGCAGTGGCTCGGCGTGGACTGCCTGTGGCTGCCGCCGTTCTTCGAGTCCCCACTCCGCGACGGCGGCTATGACGTCTCGGACTACGAATCGGTTCTGCCTGAATTCGGCTCGATCAGCGACTTCCAGCGGCTCGTGGCTGAGGCACACGCGCGCGGCGTCCGCATCATCATCGACCTGCCGCTCAACCACACGTCGGATCAGCACCGCTGGTTCCAGGAATCGCGCCGCAATCCCGAGGGACCGTACGGCGATTTCTACGTGTGGAGCGACACGGACCAGAAGTACACGGACGCGCGCATCATCTTCATCGACACGGAAGAGTCGAACTGGACGTTCGATCCGATTCGCCGGCAGTTCTTCTGGCATCGCTTCTTCAGCCACCAGCCGGATCTCAATTTCGAGAATCCCGCGGTGGTCGAGGCCGTGTTCGACGTCTTCAAGTTCTGGCTCGATCAAGGCGTGGACGGAATCCGCGCGGATGCGATCCCGTACCTCTTCGAGGAGGACGGGACCAATTGCGAGAATCTGCCCGCGACCCACGAGTTCCTCGTCAAGCTCCGCGCCATGATGGACCAGAAGTACCCGGGCCGCATTATCATCGCCGAGGCGAATCAGCCGCCCCACGAGGTCGTGGAGTATTTCGGGAGCGAGGACGCGCCGGAGTGCCATATGGCGTTCCACTTCCCGATCATGCCGAGGCTCTATTACGCGCTCCGGGATCAGCGTGCCCGCCCGATCATCGACACCATGGTGGATACGCCCGCCATCCCGCAGGGCGCCCAGTGGGGCACGTTCCTCCGCAATCATGACGAGCTCACGCTCGAGATGGTCACGATCGAGGAGCGCGAGGCCATGCTCGGCTGGTACGCCTCGGATCCCCGAATGCGCGCGAACATCGGTATTCGGCGCCGCCTCGCCGCGCTCCTCGACAATTCGCGGCACGAGCTCGAGCTCATCAACGCGCTGCTGCTGTCTCTGCCGGGCAGCCCGTTTCTCTATTACGGCGACGAGGTCGGGATGGGGGACAACATCTGGCTTCAGGACCGCGACGCCGTGCGGACGCCGATGCAGTGGAACCCGGATCGCAACGCCGGCTTCTCGACGGCGGATCCCGGAAAGCTCTATCTCCCGACCATTCAGTCGCTTGTCTACCACTATTCGATGGCGAACGTCGAAGCGGAGATGGCCCATTCGGGATCCCTCCTGCGGTGGACGCGGAACGTCCTCGGGGTGCGGCGGGGTCATCCCGTGTTTGGCCTCGGGAGCTATCGAAACATCAACGCGGACGCGGATCAGGTCCTCGCATTCGTCCGGGAGCTCCGTGCGGGCGAGGTCCCGGGCGAACAGGAGGAGACGGTCCTGTGCGTCTTCAACCTGTCCGGCCATCCCGTGGCCGCGTTCCTCGACCTCAACGGCTTTGAGGGCCGGGGCCTGCGCGATCTCTTCGGCGGAGAGCCGTTCTCGCAGATCGGAGCGGACGGCCGATTCCACGTGACGCTGGGCCCGCACGGCTACTACTGGCTTCGCATCCGGAGCGCCGCAAGCGTTCCGAGCAGCCCCTTCACGCAGGCTATGCCAATCATCACGCCGGCTGAGAGCCCGAGGGCGCACATGGGGGAGCTCATCGAATGACCGACACCGCCGAACCCACGCTCACGCCGCCCATCGCCGAACTCCTCGAGCGGTGGCTTCCATCGCAGCGCTGGTACCCCGCGAAGGGGCGTCAGGCCGAGTTCTCGAGGGTGGGCGGGGCCCGCCTCGAAGATCCCGACGGGCATGCCGAGATCGAGATCTACCTCGTTCGGATCCGCGCGGGCCGCATCGAGGCAACGCTCAACGTTCCCCTCACGTACCGCACGGAGCCCCTCGCCGGTGCGGGCCACGCGCTGATCGGCCGGAGCGAGCATTCCGCGTTCGGCCCGCGCTGGATTTACGACGGCGTGCACGATCCCGCCTTCGTGGGCGCGCTCCTCGCGCTCATCGGCTCGGGAGGCCCCGCGAAGGCGGGGCCGGCATGGGGCCGCACGAGCGGCGCGGGGAGGCTCCCGACTGGCCGGCTCGCCTGCACGGTGCTCTCGAGCGAGCAGTCGAACAGCTCGATCATCGTCCGTTCGGACGCGGGGGCCGCGATGGTCAAGGTCCTGCGCCAGCCGGCCGACGGCCTCAACCCCGAGGTCGAGCTCGGGGCGGCTCTCGCGCGGGCGGAGGCAAGCGACGTCCCCGCGACCCTCGGCTGGGTTGACGGGGAGTGGAGCCACCGCGGTGAGGGAAGCGCGCGCGGCCAGCTCGCCGTCGTCCATGAATTCCTGCCCGGAGGGCGGGACCTGTGGCAGCTCGCGCTCGACGCGGCCGCGGAGGGCGAGGACTTCACGGCGCACGCGCGTGGACTCGGCGCCGCGACGGCTCGGGTCCACGGCGCGCTCGAAGCAGGGCTCGGGAGTTCGGCGCTCGACGACGCCGCCGCGGTCGAGTTCGTGGGCGGCCTCGCGTCACGACTGCGTTCCGCGTGGGAAGAGGTCCGCGGGAGCGTTGGGCTGCCCGACGCGGCGCTCGAGCGACTCCTCGAAACCCTCGCCGGCCAGGCCTCGGGGCTGCGCGTCCAGCGGGTCCACGGAGACCTGCACCTCGGGCAGATTCTCCATTTCCCGGGCAGCGCAGAGCGTCCGTACGCGATGCTCGACTTCGAGGGCGAGCCCCTGCGGCCCGTCTCGGAGCGGAGCCGCCCGGATCTGCCGCTGCGCGACGTCGTCGGCATGTTTCGCTCATTCGACTACGCCGCGGGTGCCGCGGAGCGCACGGTTCCCGCCGCGCGCGTCCCGTCGGGCTGGGTCGACGACGCGTCGGGGGCCTTCTGGGAGGGGTACACCGATGTGCTTCCCCAGGCCGGGTCTCTCGAAGGTCCCCTTTTTGCCGCCCTGTGGCTCGACAAGGCCCTGTACGAGGTGGCCTACGAGGAACGGAATCGCCCGGCCTGGGCCGAGATTCCGCTCCGGGCCGTGCGGAAGGCGCTTGGCGCCTACGTCCCTGAGGGGGAGCCCATCGAGACCGCGGGGCCAGAGGGACCTGCAGAAGGGGCGGCGTCCCGCCGCCCAGGAGAGGAGAATGACGTGACAGAGCACACTGAACAGCAGGGTGCCCACGCCGGGGGCCTCGCGGATTCCGCCGCCCCGATCCCCGTTCCCCACGACGTTCTGGGCCGCGTCGCCGCCGGAGCGTTCCATGCCCCGCATGCTGTCCTAGGCGCGCATCTTGCCGAGGACGGGTCGGTGACGATCCGGACCGTCAAGCATCTTGCGACCGGTGCGGTCGTGGTCACCCCGGATGGCCGGGTGCCGATGCGGCACGAGGCCCACGGTGTATGGGTGGTCACGCTGCCGGCAACGGACGACGGCGGGGTGCCCGACTATCGCCTCGAGATCGAGTACGGCGAGGGGCACGTGGTGGAGGCCGACGATCCCTATCACTACCTGCCGACCGTCGGCGAGCTCGATCTCTACCTCATCGGCGAAGGCCGGCACGAGGAGCTGTGGAAGGCACTCGGGTCTCGCGTGCAGCGGTACCACTCGGTGCTCGGCGACGTCGAGGGCACGGCCTTCACGGTGTGGGCGCCAAGCGCGCAGGCGGTCCAGGTCAAGGGCGATTTCAACGGCTGGGACGGCCGCGAGCATGCGATGCGCAGCCTCGGCTCGTCTGGTGTATGGGAAATCTTCATTCCCGGCGTTGTAGCAGGGGCGTGCTACAAATTCGGCATCCTGACGAAGCACGGCCATTGGGCCGAGCGGGCAGATCCCATGGCCTTCGGAACGGAAGTGCCGCCGCGCACGGCCTCGCGCGTCATCGAGTCGCGCTACGCATTCAAGGACCAGGAGTGGATGGCGGCTCGCACCGCCCGCGATCCGCACAACCTGCCGATGAGCGTCTACGAGGTTCACCTCGGTTCGTGGCGCCCGGGGCTCAGCTACCGCGAGCTCGCGACGGAACTCGTCGAGTACGTCACGGAGATGGGCTTCACCCACGTCGAGTTCATGCCGGTCGCGGAGCACCCGTTCGGCGGCTCATGGGGCTACCAAGTCACGTCCTACTACGCGCCGAGCTCGCGTTTCGGGCATCCGGACGACTTCCGCTATCTCGTCGACAAGCTCCATCAAGCGGGCATCGGCGTCATCGTCGACTGGGTCCCAGCGCATTTCCCGAAGGACGAGTGGGCCCTCGCCCGCTTCGACGGCGAGGCGCTCTACGAGCACGCCGATCCGCAGCAGGGCGAGCACCCCGACTGGGGAACGTACATCTTCAACTTCGGCCGGACCGAGGTGCGCAACTTCCTCGTCGCGAACGCGCTCTATTGGCTCGAAGAGTTCCACGTCGACGGCCTGCGCGTGGATGCCGTGGCCTCGATGCTCTACCTCGACTACTCGCGCGAGGAGGGCCAGTGGCGTCCGAACCAGTTCGGGGGACGCGAGAACCTCGAGGCGATTTCGTTCCTCCAGGAGGCCAACGCGACCGCGTACCGGCGCAACCCCGGAATTGTCATGATCGCCGAGGAATCCACCGCGTTCCCTGGCGTCACGAAGCCGACATCGATGAACGGCCTCGGCTTCGGCCTCAAGTGGAACATGGGCTGGATGCACGACTCCCTCCAGTACATGGAAGAAGATCCGGTCAACCGCCGCTGGCACCACAACAAGATCACCTTCTCGATCATGTATGCGTTCAGCGAGAACTTCCTGCTGCCGATCAGCCATGACGAGGTGGTGCACGGCAAGGGTTCGATGCTGCGCAAGATGCCGGGCGATCGGTGGAAGCAGCTTGCGAACCTGCGCGCGTTCTACGCCTTCCAATGGGCCCACCCCGGCAAGCAGCTCATCTTCATGGGCTGCGAGTTCGGGCAGGAAGGGGAGTGGAACCAGGAGCACGGCCTCGACTGGTGGCTCGCCGACACCGAGCCGCACAAGGGTCTCCAGAGGCTCATCGCAGCGCTCAACGAGATCTACCGCCGGACCCCCGCCTTGTACACGCAGGACAACGACCCCGCCGGATTCGAGTGGATCCGCGGCGACGACGGAGACCACAACGTGCTCTCGTTCGTCCGTTGGTCGCAGGACGGCGCGCCGCTCGTGTGCCTCGCCAACTTCGCCGGACACCCGCATCTCGATTACGCCGTGGGCCTGCCCCAGGCCGGCGCGTGGCGCGAGATCCTCAACACCGATGAGACGGAGTATGGCGGTTCGGGCGTGACGAACGGGGGTCTCGTGATGGCCGAGGATCGCGAGTACGACGGGAAGCCCGCCGTGGCGACCCTCACGCTCCCTCCACTCGGCGTCGTCTACCTCGAGCCCGTTCCTCAGGACTGATCTCAGCCGTCGCTCGCGCTGATGCGCGTGCGACGCGGCGCCCCGATGCGGTCCTTCGCGAAGGCCCGGAACCCGCGCGGTTCCGGGCCTTCGCCCTTCGCGACGAGTCCCCTTCTCGCCCGCGCACAGGAAGGCTGCCGAACCCGTCCATCGAGGCGTTGGCACTCGTCCCCAGACGGTGGTATAGTGTTATCCCGCGCCACCGAGAGGGGCGCGCCAAATCCCTATGCTCAACGGTGCAGAGGCATCGGCCGAACAGGCCGGTTTGACTCGACACGGTCGGGTGGGTAGGGTTGAGAAGTTGCTTCGGGGAGATATGCCGGGTTTTGCCTGGTGGATGTACCTGGGGGGCTTGTTGTTTGAGAACTCAATAGTGTGCCATGTTCGATCGATGCCATTTTTTTGATGGCCGATTGTTGCTGTCCTGATGCACCCCCGTGTGTTGGGATGGTTTTTTTCGGCTGGGATCGGATTGCCGGGCCCCGTTTTTCCGCGGTGGCCCTGGTTTTCTTCTGTTTCACATTTTTTGACGGAGAGTTTGATCCTGGCTCAGGATGAACGCTGGCGGCGTGCTTAACACATGCAAGTCGGACGATGATGTGCCTTCGGGTGCGGATTAGTGGCGAACGGGTGAGTAACACGTGAGCAAC